>CAKTGQ010000010.1 GCA_934561555.1 uncultured Faecalibacterium sp.
GCGGTCAGGTTCTTTTCAGAGTAGCCGCCCACCAGCTGACCGCCGTTTTCCACCACGGTGTACTTGGAGCAGAAATCGGCAAGATCGCTGGTAGCTACGCGCACCGGCACATACTTGGTGCCCAGCACCTCGTAGTGGTCCATCTGCACGGTAGAGCCGTCGGCCTTAGTGATGGTGCCGCGGTTCCAGCCCACGGTGGTGCCATCGGCCAGATAGATGGTCTTGCCATCGTCCGACCAGTGGGAAACGGTGTAGGTGCTGCCGTCCTTGGCGTAGATGACAGCAGTACTCTGGAAGCTGCCGCGGTGCAGACCATGGTTGGCGGTGGCGCGGGAAACTGCATCAAATGCGCCAAGGTCCTGCTCCTCGTGGCTGTCCAGCTGCGCAGAGGCGGCAGTGCTGCCGGCAGCATAGACCTTCTCGTTTGCCCAGTACTCGTCCCAAGTCAGGGCAGCGTAGAGATAGGTGTACTTTTTGCCCAGCAGAAAATCGAAAAAGCCGTTTTCCTCCTCGGCGGGAGCTGCTGCAAAGGCGGTAGCGGTCAGCAGGCTGAACGCCATAGCCGCCGACAGCAGCAGGGAAAGAAATTTCTTTGTTCTCATGGAAAATGCTCCTTTCATCGCAATGGCAGAAAAGTGCTGCCATATAGTTAGCTGCTCCTAACATTGCGCGCAAAGAAAAACCTGCGGGGCAAAGCCCCTCAGATGGTTAGGATAAGCTAATTGACGAAATTTAAAATAACACGCATACAGAATGTTGTCAAGAAAAAACAGGAATGTTTATGAGCGCTAATTTTTCGGCAGAAGGTGCCGCCCGTATTCCTTGTGCGCAGTTCTCCACAGGTGATGCGCAACCCGGAAGACGCGGCGCGCATTCAGATGGTTTTCTTCCTCGGATACACAAAGGCATCGCGGCGGTACACCGCCACGAGATACGCCGCCATGAAGCACCAGATGATGGGCTCGCACAGGATGACGGCGTTGTAGGCGTAGCGCGGGATGAACACCAGCACAAAGATCACCTTGCCCACCAGCTCGATGACGCTGGAAAACAGCGGCAGCACCTTCTGCCCAAGGCTCTGCAAAGCGTACCGGGTGCACAGCAGCACCCCCAGCACCGCGTAGAACGGTGCGTTCCACATCAGATACCGTGCACCGTTTTCCAGCACGAGCGGCGCGGTGGAACCGGAGATCAGCTGCACCAGCTGCCGGGCAAAAAGCTGCATCAGCACGATGTCTGCCACCATAATGACCACCGAGCACAGGTACATGGTGCGCATTCCCTTGCGCACCCGCTCCGGCTGGCTTGCACCCCGGTTCTGGGAGACAAAGGTAGAACCGGCGTTTGCCATGGAAATCAGCGGCATACTGGTAAAGGAGAACAGCTTGCGCGCGGCGGTGTGCCCCGCAATGGTCAGCGTGCCCAGCCCGTTGATGCCGTATTGCAGCACCACCGAACCCGCCGACACGATGCTGCTCATCAGCCCCATGGAGATGCTCTGGCTGAACAGCTCCCAGTACAAATGCTGTCCCACCGCCCAGTGCTTGCGGGCGGGCAGCAGCAGCGGCACGCGGCGCATCACATACAGAATGCACAGCACCACCGAGATGCCCTGCGCAATGACGGTAGCCACCGCCGCGCCCTGCACGCCCATGCCCAGCCCGGCAATGAACCACAGATCCAGCGCCACATTCAGCCCGGAGCTGATGAGCAGGAACACCAGCGGCATCACGCTGTTGCCGATGGCACGCAGCAGCCCGGCGCACAGGTTATAAAGGAACATCACCAGCACGCCCAAGTCGATGACGATGATGTACCGGTAGGCGTCCTCTAAAATCTCTGCGGGGGTATCCAGCAGCTGCAAAAGCGGCCGCAGGCCGAAAAAGCCCGCCGTGGTAATGACAAAGCTTGCGCAAAGCCCGATGACCAGCGACCCGGCCACCGTCCTTTTGAGCAGGTCCTCGTCCTGCGCCCCGTAGGAGCGCGCAGCCACGATGGAAAGCCCGTTGCCGATGCCGATGCCAAAGCCCACCAGCAGCTCGTAGATGGACCCGCAGGAGCCGATGGCGGCCAGTGCGGTATCGCCCAGCACGTTGCCCACGATCATGGTATCTACGGTATTATACAGCTGCTGGAACAGATTGGACACCAGAATGGGCAGCATGAACAGCAGAAGGTTTTTGAAAATAGGCCCGTGCAGCAGGTCTGCATTCCGGTTAAAGAGGTTTGTTTTCAGGGGTCGCGTCTGGGTCATAGGGTTCCTTTCTTCGCGCAAAAAGGAGGCCGTTACACAAAAACTGTGCAGTGGCCTCTTTTGCGGTTAAACGATTTAAAAAATTTTTATTTGTAGTTGCGAAACGACTTTTTTATTCACGAAAAGGGTCGTGGCGGAGAAAACATCTGCCGGTCTGCGCCCTCTCCGTCTGCTCACTGCGTTCGCATCCACCTCTCCCAAATGGAGAGGCAAGAGCACTGCCGGAAACTTTCTCATTACACCTGATGCTTTAGCAACGAGCCTTAGACCTTGGCTCTCCCTTTGAGGAAAGACTTCCCCCGGAGCGGGGGAAGATGTCACCGTAGGTGACAAAAGGGGGAATCTGGCGCGGGAGCGCCTGAGAGGGTTTTTTATAACTCCTGTTCTTCAAACCCGTTGACAGTCAGCACAGTCACGGCGGTAAAGCCTGCAGCCTTGATGGCGTCGGCGGCTTCGTCAAAGCCGAAGGTCAGCGCAGCGGTGTCGTGGGCGTCGGCGGTGATGAGCACCCTGCCGCCCAGTTTGTTCCACTCGCCCAGCAGCCATGCGCCGGGGTAGAAGTCCTTGCGGTAGCCCCGGTACACGCCGCCGGTGTTCACTTCCAGAATGCAGTTGTTCTCCCGGGCAGTGTGCAGCGCCTTTAAAGCCGCTGCCTTGTAGCGGGGAGACTCCTCGTCAAAGAAGCTGCCGTCGGCGTTCAGCTTTTTGATAAGGTCGATATGCCCCAGAATGTCCGGCTTTTTGGCGGCGATCGTCTCCACCTCGGCAAAATAGGCCTCCACCGCTGCCAGCGGGTCGCCGTCAAAATCGTTGTCGATGCAGTCCCGCAGATCCTCGGGGCGGAAATCGATCTCGTAGTATTTGCCGGTGTTTTTGCCGTACAGGTGGTGTGCGCTGCCGATCCAGTAATCAAAGCCCTTGGGCGTGCCCTCGCTCAGCAGGTCCCACTCGATGCCGCACAGGATGTCCACCTTGCCCCGGTACTCGTTTTTCAGCTTGGCAATGGTGGCGCGGTACTGCGCGGTGCGCCCGGGGGTCATGCAGTATTCGCGGTCGGGCTTTGTGTAGCTGTGGCCGCTGAAACCAAGGGTGGTCAGCCCCTGCGCACAGGCAGCACCCGCCATCTCCTGCAGGGTGTTTTTGCCGTCACACAGGGTGGAGTGGCAATGTACGCTGGACTTTCTGTAATCTGCCATAGGCTTCTCACTGCATCCTTTCCTGCTTGACCTTGTGGTCGATGACGTGGCGCTTTTCCAGCTCCCGGGTCACATCCTCAACGGTGATGCCCGCGCTGACCATCAGCACCAGCACATGATAGGCAAGGTCGCTGATTTCATAAATCGTCTCGGCCTTGTCCTCTTTTTCGCCCGCAATGATGACCTCGGTGCACTCCTCGCCCACCTTTTTCAGGATCTTCTCCTTGCCCTTTTCAAACAGGTAGGTGGTGTAGCTGCCCTCCGTGGGGGTATCCTTGCGGCCCTTGATGAGATTATACAGCCCCTGCCAGCTGAACTGTTTCAGCTCCGGGGAAACATATACTTCATTGAAAAAGCAGCTTTCTGCTCCGGTGTGGCAGGCAGGGCCATCCTTTACCACCTCTACCACCAGTGCGTCAGCGTCGCAGTCGGCGGTAATGGACACCACCCGCTGCACATTGCCGCTGGTCTCGCCCTTGCGCCAGATCTCCTGACGGCTGCGGCTCCAGAACACGGTGCGCCCCTCGGCAATGGTCAGCGCCAGCGTCTCGGCGTTCATGTAGGCAAGGGTGAGCACCTGCTTTGTGTAGTGATCCTGCACGATAGCAGGGATCAGGCCTTTTTCATCAAATTTCAGTTCCATGACGGTTCTCCCTCCCCGGATGGGGATACTGTGTATTTTATCGTATTCAAGACAAAAAAGCAAGAGTTTTATGCGCTTTTTACAGCCGCATTTCCACGCCGTTTGCGTTCAGGTACTCCTTCAGCTCCCGGATGCCCAGCAGCTTCTGGTGGAAGATGCCCGCCGCCAGCCCGGCGTCGATGCCCTTGTGGTGGAACAGCTCCAGAAAATCCTCTTTTTTGCCCGCGCCGCCGCTGGCAATGATGGGGATGTTCACCCGGGCGGCCACTGCGTCCAGCATTTCAAGGTCGAAGCCGTTGCGCACGCCGTCGGTGTCGATGCTGTTCAGGCACACTTCGCCCGCGCCGTGGGCGGCGCACCAGCTGATCCAGTCCAGCGCATCCCGGCCGGTATCCTCGCGCCCGCCCTTGGCGAACACCCGGAACCGGCCGTTCACCCGCTTCACGTCTGCGGAAAGTACCACGCACTGGTCGCCGTAGCGCTGCGCGGCGGCGGGGATGAGCCCGGGGTCCTTCAGCGCGCCGGAGTTGACGCTCACCTTATCCGCGCCGCATTTCAGCACCCGGTCAAAATCCTCTAGGGTGTTGATGCCGCCGCCCACGGTCAGGGGGATAAAAATCTCTCCCGCCACCCGGGTCAGGATATCGGTAAAGAGGGCGCGTCCCTCAAAGCTGGCGGTGATATCGTAGAACACCAGCTCGTCCGCCCCGGCGGCGTTGTATAGCCGTGCCATCTCCACCGGGTCGGCTACGTCCTTGATACCCTCAAAGTTCGTGCCCTTGACCACCCGGCCGTCGCGCACGTCCAGACAGGGGATAATGCGTTTGGTTATCATAAAGACCCCTCTTTCTCAGTCCTGCACCAGCTGCACGCAGCGGGCAAGGTCCAGCGCGCCGGTGTACAGGCTTTTGCCCAGAATGGCCGCTGCCGTGCCCATCTGCTGCAATTCCAGCAGCTCCGCCTCGGAGGAGATGCCGCCGCTGGCGGTAAAAGCCACCCCGGGCACCTCGGCCGCCAGCTGGCGGTACAGGGCAAGGTTTGTGCCCTGCATCGCGCCGTCACAGGCAATGTCGGTGTAGATGATGGCGGTACAGCCGGCTTCTGCCAGCCGCTTGCAGAAGGCCACACCCGGCTCGGCGCTGACCTCCTTCCAGCCGTGGATGGCCACATAGCCGTCCTTGGCGTCCACGCCTACGGCAATTTTGTCGCCGTATTTTTGCAGCATCCGGGCGGTAAAGGCAAAATCCGTTACCGCCACGCTGCCCAGAATGCAGCGCCCCACCCCGAGGGAGAGATATTTTTCAATGCGCTCCTCGGTGCGGATGCCGCCGCCTACCTCGATGTACAAACCGCCCTGCTTTGCCAGTGCGGCAATGGTGTCGTAGTTGGAAAGGGTGCCGTCCTTGGCGCCGTCCAAGTCCACCACATGAAGATTTTTTGCCCCGGCGGCCACAAAGCTGCGTGCCTGTGCGCAGGGGTCCTGCCCGTAAACGGTCATGCGGTCGTAGTCGCCCTGTGTCAGGCGCACCACCTGCCCGCCGCGCAGGTCAATGGCTGGAAATAGCTGCATACATTATGACCCCTCTCGTGAAAATGCGTTTGGAGCGGCCCGCAGGCCGCGACAAACGCGAAATTAAAAATAATTTTTCCGCTGAATATGCCCAGAGCGCAAGCGGAGGGCATTTAAAATTGTTTTGCTCTGCAAAAGCTCCTCCCTCGGGGGAGCTGGCAACGCCGCAGGCGTTGACTGAGAGGGTTACAATTCGCTGAACGCCTTGAGGATCCGCAGACCGGTATCGCCGCTCTTTTCCGGGTGGAACTGGGTGCCGTACACCCGCCCCGCCCGCACCGCGCCGGTGACCGGGATGGAATAATCGCTGACGGCAAGGGTGCTTTCGGCGCAGTTTTTGCCGTAGTAGCTGTGGACGTAGTACATATACTCGCCTTCGCGGATGTAGCGGAACAGGGGATCATCCTTTACGATGTGCAAAGCGTTCCAGCCCATCTGCGGCACCTTCAGCTCTTTGTCCGTAAGGTCGGGGCCCAGCGGGCAGACCTCGCCTTTGATAAAGCCCAGCCCGGCGTGCTCGCCGTACTCATAGCTTTTTTCAAACAGCAGCTGCATCCCAAGGCAGATGCCCAGCAGGGGCTTCTCTTCCGCCTGCTCTTTCAGCACCGGCACAAGGCCGGTGGCGGTAAGCTTTGCCATGGCATCCCCGAATGCGCCTACCCCCGGCAGAATAAGCCGGTCGGCGGCGCGGATGGCATCGGCATCGGCGGTGACCACTGCCTGCAGCCCCAGCTGCTGCAAGCTGGAGCGCAGGCTGAACAGGTTGCCCACGCCGTAATCAATAATGGCGATCATACCAGCAGTCCTTTCGTGGAGGGGATCTCGTCCCGGTGCGCCGCGTCGATGCGCACGGCTTCGGCCAGCGCGTGGCCTGCGCCCTTGAAGCAGGCTTCCAGAATGTGGTGGGTGTTTTCGCCTGCAAACTGCACAAAGTGGACGGTGGCGGGCACGCTGCGGGCAAAGCCGTACCAGAACTCTTTGGCGCACTCCACGTCAAAATCGCCCACCTTTTCGGTCTGGCAGCGGATGTCCCAGTTCAGGGTGCACCGGCCGGAAAGATCCACCGCGCACAGCACCAGCGCTTCGTCCATGGGCAGGTAGAAGCTGCCGTAGCGGCAGATGCCGCGCATTTCGCCCAGTGCCCGGGCAAAGGCCTGTCCCAGCGCAATGCCCACGTCCTCGGTGGTGTGGTGGTAGTCCACCTGCACGTCGCCGTGGCAGGTGAGCACCAGATCAAACCGTCCGTGCCGGGCAAACAGTTCCAGCATGTGGTTCAGAAAGCCGCACCCGGTGTCGATCTCGTAGCGGCCGGTGCCGTCCAGATCAAGGGTCAGCTCGATCTGAGTCTCGTTGGTGCTGCGTTCCAGCGTTACCATGCGCTCTGCCATTGTCACACCTCCAGTATTTTGTCCACGGCGTCCATCAGTGCCTGCATCTGCTCCGGCGTGCCGATGGTGATGCGCAGCCAGTTATCAATGCGCGGCGCATCGAAATGCCGCACCAGAATGCCGTTTTCCTTTAACTTTTTGTATAGCACACCGCCGTTTCTCCGCTCTGTGCTGGCAAATACAAAGTTTGCGCGGCTGTCCAGCACGGTAAAGCCCCGGTCGGTCAGTTGCTGCATCGTCCATGCGCGGGTGTCCATAATGGCGGTGCGGGTCTTTTCAAAGTAGGCGGTATCTTCCAGCGCAGCCTGCCCGGCTTTCAGGGTCAGGCGGTTGATGTTGTAGGGGTTCAGGCTGAACTTGACCCGGTTCAGGTCGGCAATCAATGCCGCGTTGCCCATGGCAAGCCCCAGCCGCGCACCCGCCAGCTGCCGGGATTTGGAGAAGGTCTGCACCACCAGCAGGTTGTCATATTGGTCAATGAGGGGCACGCAGCTCTCGCCGCCAAAGTCCACATAGGCTTCGTCTACAATGACCACGCTGTCCGGGTTCGATTGCAAAATGCCCTCGATGGCCTCCCGGGGCAGGCACAGCCCGGTGGGGGCGTTGGGGTTTGCGATGACGATGGTCTCGTGCAGGCCGTGGTAATCGGCGGGGTCAAGGGTGAAGTCCTCTTTTAACGGGATGATATGGGTGGGGATGTGCAGCAGGCCGCACCACACGCCGTAGCAGCCGTAGGTGATATCCGCAAAAGCCAGCGGGTGGCTCTCGTCACAGAAAGCCCGCAGCGCAAAGAACAGGTTCTCGTCGCTGCCGTTGCCGGGCATGACCTGGGAAGGCTGCAGGCCGAAATGCGCCGCCGCCGTGCGCAGCAGCTGGGCACAGGCGGGGTCGGAGTAAAGGCGCAGCTTTTCCACCTCGGCTTCGCTCACGGCTGCCACCACCCGGGGGGATGGCAGATAGGGACTTTCGTTGGTGTTCAGTTTGATATACTGCTGATCCTGCGGCTGCTCTCCCGGTGTGTAGGGGGTGACAGTGGACAGGGCAGGGGAAAGAAAACGGCTCATAATGGTTTCCTCTTTAGGTTCTGCATACCGTGCGCCCTCATCAGTCACCTTCGGTGACAGCTTCCCCCGACCGGGGGAAGCCTTCAGGACGCTGCCGGTTTCGGAAAGCCTTCCCCCAGACGGGGGAAGGTGGATGCGAACGCAGTGAGCAGACGGATGAGGGTGCTTCCTTATTTATTTCTCATACCGGATGGTCACGCTGCGGGCGTGGGCGTGCAGACCCTCGCGCTCGGCAAAGTCTGCAATGCGGGGCGCAACGGCTTCCAGCGCGTCCCGGGTGTAGTAGATGAAGCTGGACTTCTTGACAAAGTCGTCCACGCCCAGCGGGCTGGAAAAGCGTGCGGTGCCGCTGGTGGGCAGGGTGTGGTTGGGGCCGGCAAAGTAATCGCCCAGCGCCTCCGGCACATTGCGGCCAAGGAAGATGCTGCCCGCGTTGCGGATCTCGTTCAGCACACCGAAGGGGTCCTCCACGCATACTTCCAAGTGCTCCGGCGCGATGATGTTGCAGGCTTCAATAGCCTTGTGCAGGTCGGTGCAGAGGATGATCTTGCCGTTGTCGTCCACGCTGGCGCGGGCAATGGCGGCGCGGGGCAGCTGCGGGATCTGCACTTCCAGTTCTGCCTGTACCGCCTTGGCAAGGGCTTCGCTGTCGGTGACCAGCACCGGGCTTGCCAGCTTGTCGTGCTCGGCCTGACTCAACAGGTCTGCCGCCACCCATGCGGGGTCACAGCTGCCGTCTGCCAGCACCAGAATTTCGCTGGGGCCTGCGATCATATCAATGCCCACCTTGCCGAACACCTTGCGCTTGGCGGTGGCAACGTAGATGTTGCCGGGGCCTACGATCTTATCCACCGCCGGGATGCTCTGGGTACCGTAGGCCAGCGCCGCCACAGCCTGTGCGCCGCCGGTCTTGAAAATCTTGGTCACCCCGGCGGTGGCGGCAGCGGCCAGAATGACCGGGTTCACCTTGCCGTCCTTCCCGGCGGGGGTGGTCATCACAATCTCGGACACCCCCGCCACCTTGGCGGGGATGACGTCCATGAGCACGGTGGAAGGGTACGCCGCCGTGCCGCCGGGCACATACACACCGGCCTTTTCAATGGGGGTGTATTTCTGCCCCAGTACAATGCCGGGGCGGTCGTTCATCACAAAATTCTTGTGCACCTGCTGGCGGTGGAACTGCTCGATGTTCTCCGCTGCCTGCCGCAGGGTCTCGAGGAAATACGGGTCCATGCCCGCAAAGGCTTCGTCGATCTCGGCCTGCGTCACCTGTAAATTTTCGATTGTTGCACCGTCAAACTTCAGGGCGTAGTCCTTCAGGGCGTCATCGCCCCGGGCACGCACGTCCGCAATGATGGCGTCCACCACGTCTTCCACGTTCTTTTCGGCGCGGATATCCCGGTTCAAAATCTCTTCCGGTTTCAGCTCGTCAAAATTATACAGCTTTATCATTTTTCTTCCTCCTGCTTGTGCAAGGTGTCGCGCAGCTTTTCCAGCATGGTGTCCATCTGCCGGTGCTTGAACTGGTAGCTGGCCTTGTTGGCAATGAACCGCGCCGAGATGGGCATGAACTCGGTGACCACCTGTAAGCCGTTCTCCCGCAGGGTGGTGCCGGTCTCCACGATGTCCACAATGACGTCCGAAAGCCCAAGGATGGGCGCCAGCTCAATGGAGCCGTTCAGCTTGATGATATCGATATCCCGCCCCATGGAGGCGTAGTAGCGTTTTGCAATGTTGACGAACTTGGTAGCCACCCGCACCGGGCGGCTGGGGTCGTCCCGGTAGCCCGCCGGGGCGGCTACGCACATCCGGCAGCGGCCAAGGCCGGTGTCCAGCAGTTCGTACACGTCTGCGGCGGCTTCGGTCAGGATGTCCTTGCCCACGATGCCCACATCGGCAGCGCCGTGCTCCACATAGATGGCCACGTCGCTGGGCTTGACCAGAAAATACCGGATGCCCGCCGCCGGGTTCTCCACCACCAGCTTGCGGGTGGCGTTGTAGTCCTCCGGGCAGCCGTAGCCGATGCCCGCCAGTAAGTTGTATACCTTGTCGCCCAGCCGCCCCTTGGGCAGCGCCACGTTCAGCATCACCTTGCCGGTGTCCTGATGCTGCACCGGCGGCATTGCGTTCAGCCGGTCCAGCTCGTCCAGATACACCGCAAAGCCGATGGCACCCGCCCCGGGGGTGAACTTTTGCAGCAGCAGATCGTACCGTCCGCCCTTCAGCAGCGGGCGGGGCAAAGCCTTGAGATAGCCCTGAAACACAAGGCCGTTGTAGTATTCCATCTCACCGGCTAAGGTCAGGTCCAGCCGGATGCTGCCGCCTGCCTGTCCCAGCGTGGGCGCTAGGGCGGTCAGCTCTGCCACGGCGGCAGTCATGGCGGGGTTGCGGCAGAGCGCCGCCGCCTTGGAAAGGGTAGCGGCGTAGCTGCCGGAAAGCTCCAGCACCCCGCACAAGGCGTCCGCTGCTGTTTCGGAAAGCCCCGCAGAAAGCGCAGCGGCACGCAGTTCATGGGCATTTTTCTGCCGCAGCTTTTCCAGCAGCTGCGCCCGGGCGGCTTCCGGCACGCCCAGTGCATCGAACAGGCCGAACAGGTAGCCCATGTGGCTGACTTCCAGCACCCACTCAGCGCCCAGCGCCGCCAGCGACTGCGCCGCCAGACACACCGCCTGCTGCACCTCGGCCTCGCCCACAGCGCCCAGCAGTTCCAGACCCATCTGGGAGATCTCTTTAAAGGTGTGGCTCTCGGCAGAAGGACGGTAGACGTTTTCGTGGTAGTAGTACCGTAGCGTCTCGCCCGGGGCGGGCTGTGCCGTCTTGGCGATGGACAGGGTCACGTCCGGCTTGAGCGCCAGCAGACGGCCATCCAGGTCGGTAAAGGTGATGACCTGCTCCGACGACAGAAAGCTGCGGTTCTCCTGATACAGGCTGTACTCCTCGAACCGTCCCATGTGGTACTTGCGGCAGCCTGCCGTCTCGTACAGGCTGCGCAGCGCAAAGGAGGCGCGCTCCTTTGGCTGCAAATGCTCCAGACTGAACTCCATTTCGCTCCCTCGTTTCCTTTCCCGTGGTTCTTTTTCCTTGTTTTCTTTCCCTGCACCGGCACAATTCCGGCGTCTCTATACACAAAAACATCCGGCGCGGCATCCTCCGCGCCATAAAATGAAAGGCTTCTGTCCTTATTTTACTTTATCTGGGTAAAGTTGTAAAGCGTGAAAGTGACGTCTTTTCCATTCTTATCCTACAATTTTTCAGTGCGTTTGTACAGAAAGGCGAAAATTTTTCACCCCAACATACGCACAGGTGATGGAAGGAAAAAACAGAGAGGAAAGAGCGCCCTCTCAGGCGCTCCCGCGCCAGATTCCCCCTTTTGTCACCTGCGGTGACATCTTCCCCCGGAGCGGGGGAAGTCTTTCCTCTCAGGGAGAGCCAAGCCGTAAGGCTTGTTGCTAAAGTATTAGGTGTAATGAGAAAGCTTCCGGTGGTGCTCTTGCCTCTCCCTTTGGGAGAGGTGGATTTGCGAAGCAAAGACGGAGAGGGCGAGGACACCAGCTTCCGCTTGCCGTTACGACCCCTCCCGTGAAAAGGCAATTCTGGAAAATCCGCAGATTTTCCAGAATTGCGAATTAAAAATAATTTTTCCGCTGATGATGCGCAGAGCAACGCGGAGCGCATTCCCAATCGTCCTCCTCCCGGCTGCCTTGTATTCCACCGCGCAAAGGCGTATACTGGGGCAAAAAGGAGGCGTTTGCCATGTGGTTCGTTTACGCGCTGGGGTCTGCGGTGTTTGCCGCCCTTACCTCGATTCTGGCAAAAATCGGCATTGAGGGGGTCAACTCCACCCTTGCCACTGCCATCCGCACAGCGGTGGTGCTACTGATGAGCTGGGGCATGGTGTTCCTCACCGGCACCCAGACCGGCATTGCGGACATCTCCCGCCGCAGCTGGCTGTTTTTGGTGCTGTCCGGCCTTGCCACCGGTGCAAGCTGGCTGTGCTACTACCACGCCTTGCAGGTGGGTGCAGCGTCCAAGGTAGTGCCCATTGATAAGCTGAGCGTGGTCATTACTCTTGCGCTGGCTTTTGTAGTGCTGCACGAGCCCTTTACCGCCAAAAGCCTCATTGGCTGTGCCCTCATCACCGCCGGCACGCTGTTTATGGTGCTGTAACGATTTAGAATGGCTTCCGCTGCGCTCTAGCCATTTTCAGCGGAAAAATTATTTTAAATTTCGGGGTACAGAAACGCCTGCGGGCGTTTCTGTACCCCATTTTCACAGGTGGGGTCGTAGCCATGAACTGCATTTGCAGCACCGCTTTCTGCGAAAGCTATTCTAAATCGTTATCTTCCCGGTGGAGCTTTTGCACCTTCCAGTCAGCACGAAAAAAAGCTCCCCCTTTCGGGGGAGCTGGCATCGCGCAGCGATGACTGAGAGGGTTCGTTCTTATTCCTCGCCTTTTTTCAGCATATCCAGTTCCGGCATCAGCTCGGTGCTCACGATGGTAAGCATCTGTTCCAGCTTAGCGCATTCCTCGGGGGTAAAGCGCTGGCGGGCACGCTCCACTACGGTGTGCAGGTAAGAGTAGCTGATGTTGTAGTAGTCGATATACTTCTGGGTGGGGCGCAGGTGGTACTCCCGCCGGTCGGTGGTGGACTGGATCTTTTCCACATAGCCCTTTTTCACCAGACTGCCGATCTTGTATGCCGCATTGGGGGTGGAGATCTGCATCATGCGGGAAAACTCCGCGATGGTGGGCTCGCCCATGGCCATGATGCCCTCCATGCAGAAGGACTCCACCGTGGTCAGGGTAGCCTCACGGGTGGCAAAACGCTGGAACACGTTCTGATAAAAATGCAGCTTGAATTTGGTGTAGACGTCCTGAAAAGCTTTTTCCAGCATGGGTCATGCGCCTCCAATGGTTCAACTTTTTTACTATACGTTCAGTATACCACGAAAATGCCCCGCTGCATAGCGGAATATTTACACAGCCGCAGAAATAAATTCTTGCGGCTTGACCCGGAGCAAGGGCGTTCCCCCCGGCCGGGGGGAACGCCTGATTTCCATATTACGCAGCATCCCCGGAAGTTTTCGCCCGGGTGCGGGCGCGGATGACGCTGAGCACTACCAGTTCCAGCACGATGGCCACCACCAGCAGCACCAGCGAGGTCAGCAGGCTTGCGCGGCTGCCCAGCACCGCCTGTGCAAGGCCGGTGATGACGTAGCACACCGCCGAGCAGGCTGCCGCCGTAATGGCGTAGGGCAGCTGGGTGGAAACGTGGTTCACATGGCTGCAATGTGCGCCCGCCGAAGCCATGATGGTGGTATCCGAGATGGGAGAGCAGTGGTCGCCGCACACCGCGCCGGACAGGCAGGCGGCAATGGACACCACCAGCATCTCACCGTCCGGGAAGGCCTGACAGACGATGGGGATCAGGATGGAGAAGGTGCCCCAGGAAGTGCCGGTGGCAAAGGCAAGGAACACCGCCACAAGGAAGATGATGAACGGCAGCAGATACTGCAAGGCAGAAGCGGAATTGCCCAGCAGGTTTGCCACATAATACTTTGCGCCCAGCAGGCCGGTCATACCGGACAGCGTCCATGCAAGGGACAAGATCAGCATGGGGCTGACCATGGCCTTGAAGCCCTCGGGGATGCAGGCGGCAAAATCCTGAAAGGTCATCACGCTGCGCACCCGGTAAAATACAAAGGTGAACAGCAGGGCGATGCTGCTGCCCAGCACCAGACCTGCCGAAGCGTCGCAGTCCGCAAAGGCGGTGATGAAGTCCACGCCCTCAAAGAAGCCGCCGGTGTACACCATGCCGAAGATGCACGCCGCGATCAGCACCAGCACCGGCGCGATCAGGTCGATGACATGGCCGTTGGTGTCCGAGCCGTCGTCCACATCGTCGCCGTAGGGACGGTCGGCGGTGGTGAACAGGTCGCCATTTTTAGCATTGTCCTCGTTCAGCTTCATGGGGCCGAACTCTGCCCCGGTAAAGATGAGGAACAGGCTCATCACCACGGTCAGCATGGCGTAATAGTTATAAGGGATGGTGCGCAGGAACATGGTAAAGCCGTTGATGCCGGAGCCCGCCGGGACGCTGGAAGTAACGGCAGCCGCCCAGCTGGACACCGGCGCAATAATGCAGATGGGCGCGGCGGTGGAATCGATCAGGTAGGCCAGTTTTGCGCGGGACACCTTCTGCCGGTCGGTCACTGGGCGCATCACCGAGCCCACGGTCAGGCAGTTGAAATAGTCGTCCACAAAGATCATCACGCCCAGCAGCAGGGTGGCGAACTGTGCGCCCGCCCGGCTGTGGATGTGGGTGGACGCCCAGCGGCCAAAGGCTGCCGAGCCGCCCGCCTTGTTCATCAGCGCCACCAGAATGCCCAGCATTACCAGAAAGGCCAGAATGCCCACGTTGCCGGAGTCCGACAGCTTGGTGATCATGCCGCCGTCCTCGTTGAAGAACAGGGTGTTCAGCGCAAGCTCAAGGTTGCCGTTGGCATACAGCAGTGCACCGGAGGCAATGCCCACCAACAGCGAGGTGTACACCTCTTTAGTGTTCAGTGCCAGCACGATGGCAATGACCGGCGGCAGCAGGGAAAAGAAGGTGCTGTACACCGCACAGGTGTAGGTGGCGGGGTCGGCCACCTTGCCGGGGGTTACCGCCGTGCACCACAGCAGCAGGGCAAAGACGAACAGCGCCCCCGCCCAGGATAAGTTTTTGTTTTTCATAAGCTCCTCATATCAAGTATCAGTTATTGTCTGCGGGGTTCGTCCGGCGTATCGGGGCGCAGACTGCGGGGCAGACTACCCACAGTAACGCAAAGGGGGTGTGCACCGTGCCGGATTACAAGGCCATGTACTTTGAACTGTTCCGCGCCAGCGTGCAGGCTGTGCAGCTTTTGCAGGACGCGCAGACCCGTGCCGAGCAGCAGCTGTTGGCCGCAGACCCGCCGCCGCTGCGGCTGGACGAAACAGAACCGGACGATCCTTAGCCCTTTTTGGCCTCTGCCTTAGCGGCAAACTTTTCCTCAAAGATGACAAAGCGCTCGTGGGTGCCGCCGCCCACAGGGCCCTTCTCGTCTGCAAGCGTCACCTTAAAGGTCAGCTTGCGGCCCTCTACGGCCACCAGTTCGCTGTGGCAGGTCACGGTCATGCCCACCGGGGTGGGTGCGGTGTGCTCCAGTTCCAGCTTGGTGCCCACCGTGCCGCTGCCCGCTTCCAGTGCAGGGGCAACGCTCTGCCAGCAGGTCTTTTCGGCCAGTGCCACCAGTGCGGGGGTGGCAAACACGTCCAGCGTGCCGCTGCCCATGGTCTTTGCAGTGTTCTCTGCGCTCACGCGCACGCTCTGCTCGCCGCAGATCCCGGCTTCCAGTTTCATATACAGTTCCTCCTTATGCGTCCTTTGGACGCAGTTGTGTTATTTGTGGTTACACACCTTTATAAGATATCACAAAACGCACCGGAATGCACTATTTTTTGCATATTTTTTCAGGGGCTCTTACAGAGGGCGGAAGATTTGGAATGCACCGCGCTCCGCGAGGAAAGTTACTGCTTGCCGCAAGCGTGCAGGGACGCTCCGCTGGGCCAGAGGCAGGGAGGGGTGTTCCGATTCCCCCCTCCCTACCTCTGGACTCCACCCACCCCGCAACGGGTCAAGGGCTGCACGCCCTTGACAAACCTAAAGAAGAAGTCGAAGCACAAAAAAGCTAGCGCTGCGCCAGTCGGCGCTATCGCTTTAACGCTTTTTTCGCTTCTCCATTTATAGCCCCTCAGTCGCTGCGCGACAGCTCCCCCAAGGGGGAGCGAGCGCCCGCCCGCAGCGCTGCGCTTTCGCAGAAAGCGGCGCTGCAAATGCCGTTTCCCTCTACGACCCCTCCCGTGAAAATAGCGTTTGGAGCGCTCCGCAGAGCGCGACAAACGCGAAATTAAAAATATTTTTTCCGCTGAAGATGGCTAGAGCGAAGCGGAAGCCATTCCAAATCGTTTTGCCTGCCCAACCCGCACCCTGTTTGCAAATTAAAATTGCACCTTTTTTGCGTTTTAAGGCGATTTTCAGCAATTTTACGGCAATGTAAAAAACTTTGCGGATTTTGCTTGACAGGGGGCTGTCTGCGTGTTATCATGAACACATGAACAGATGCTCATATATCGAAACGAAAGGGGAGGACAGCATGACCGGGCTAGAACAAACCGCACCGGAAAAGCAGCCGGTGGAGATGCCGGATGACGAGGTGTTGTACGAACTTGCAGACCTGTTCCGTGTGTTCGGCGATTCCACCCGTATCAAAATCTTGTACGCGCTGCACGACAGCGAACTTTGCGTGCAGGATATCGCGGACGCCGTGCAGCTGAGCCAGTCTGCCGTCAGCCACCAGCTGCGGGTGCTCAAGGATTCCAAGCTTGTGCGCTTCCGGCGGGAGGGCAAAACTGTTTTCTACGCACTGGACGACGACCATGTGCGCAGCATCCTTTCCATGGGGATGGACCATATCGAAGAATGACCGGGCACACGCCCGCACAAAAAGAAAGGCTGGTACTTATTATGAAAAAGACCTACAAGATCGAAGTGGACTGCGCCAACTGCGCCCAGAAGATGGAGGATGCCGCCAACACCGTAGCCGGTGTGGAAAAGGCGACCGTCAGCTTTATGACCCAGAAGATGAAGGTGGAGTTCGCCGAGGGTGCCGACCCCCACGCCACCATGGAGAACGTGCTGTCTGCCTGCAAGAAGGTAGAGGACGACTGCGAGATCTTTGATATCTGATGTACGGCAAAGCTCTCTCGGTCGGTGCTGACCGGGAGAGTTTTTCTGTGGAAAAATCCGCCACTTTTCAACAATTTCCACCGGGTTTTCAACAGGCTTCGTGAGGAAAACGAAAAAGAAGCGTGGAAAAGTGCTTTTCTGCTGGAAAACTGTGTGGAAAACCCGGGTAAAACTGTGGAATAACCATTTTTTGCCGAAAAACTTGTGGAAAACCACCCGTTTTTCACCCGCTGCACCGCAAAACAAGGAGCGTTGCTTATGAACAAGAAACAAAAAAAGACCCTTGAGCGCATCCTGATCGCCGTGGCGCTGGTGATCGTGCTCAAGCTTTTGCCCGCCTTGCCCATGCCGGTAGAGCTGGCGCTCTACTGCATCCCCTACCTTGTGGTGGGCTGGGACGTGCTGCGCAAGGCGCTGAAGGGCATCAAGAACCGCCAGCCCTTTGACGAGTGCTTCCTGATGGCAGTGGCCACCGTAGGCGCGTTTGCGCTGGGCGATTATGTGGAGGGCTGCGCCGTTATCATTTTCTACCAGATCGGTGAACTGTTCCAGAGCGTCGCTGTGGGCAAGAGCCGCCAGAGCATTGCCAGCCTGATGGATATCCGCCCGGACTACGCCAACATCGAGGGCGAGGACGGCAAGCTGGAGCAGGTAGACCCGGATGATGTCGAGGTGGGCACCGTCATCGTGGTGCAGCCCGGCGAGCGGGTGCCCATTGACGGCGTCATCGTGGAGGGCGCATCTGCCCTGAACACCGCCGCCCTGACCGGCGAGAGCCTGCCCCGGGACGTGAACGCCGGGGATGAGGTCATCAGCGGCTGCGTGAACATGACCGGCCTGCTGAAAGTGCGCACCACCAAGGAATTCGGCGAATCCACCGTTTCCAAAATTCTCGATCTGGTGGAAAATTCCAGCATGAAAAAGGCCCGGGCAGAAAACTTTATCACCCGCTTTGCCCGGGTGTACACCCCGGCTGTCTGCTACGGCGCACTGGCGCTGGCCCTTCTGCCGCCGGTGGTGCTGCTGCTTATGGGACAGCCTGCCCGCTTTGGCGATTGGGTCTACCGCGCTTTGACCTTCCTTGTCATCAGCTGCCCGTGCGCGCTGGTCATCTCCATTCCGCTGAGCTTCTTCGGCGGCATCGGCGGTGCTTCTTCCTGCGGTATCCTCATCAAAGGCTCTACCTATCTGGAAGAGCTTGCCAACACCGGCGTTGTGGTGTTCGATAAGACCGGCACCCTGACGCAGGGCACCTTTAAAGTCACCGGCATCCACCCCGCCGAGGGCGTGACCGACGCCGCACTGGTGGAAGCCGCTGCGCTGGCGGAAAGCTGGTCGAAGCACCCCATCTCCCTGAGCATCAAGGCCGCCTACGGCAAGCCCATCGACGCCGCCCGGGTCACGGACGTGCAGGAGCTGGGCGGTCATGGCGTGACCGCAAAGGTGGACGGCAAGACCGTTGCCGCCGGTAACGCCCGCCTGATGGAAAAGCTGGGCATCACCGTGCCCGCCGTGGAGGGCGTGGGTACCATCGTCCATGTGGCGGTGGAGGGCAGCTATGCAGGTTATCTGCTGATTTCGGACGTGGTAAAGCCCCACAGCGCCGATGCCATCCGCGCTTTGAAAGCTTCCGGCGTGCGCAAGACGGTCATGCTGACCGGCGATGCACAGCCGGTGGCACAGGCGGTAGCGCAGCAGCTGGATCTGGACGAATACCACGCCGGTCTTTTGCCCGGCGACAAGGTGGACCAGATTGAAAAGCTGCTTGCCGCAAAGCAGCCCAAGGAAAACCTTGCCTTTGTGGGTGACGGCATCAACGATGCACCGGTGCTTTCCCGCGCAGACGTGGGCATCGCCATGGGTGCACTGGGCTCGGACGCCGCCATCGAGGCCGCAGACGTGGTGCTGATGGACGACGACCCCGCCAAAATCGCGCTGGCCATGCGCATCGCCCGCCGCACCCTGCGCATCGTGCACCAGAACATCGTGTTCGCGCTGGGCATCAAGGCGCTGTGCCTGCTGCTGGGTGCACTGGGCATTGCCGGAATGTGGGCAGCCATCTTTGCAGACGTGGGCGTGATGGTCATTGCGGTGCTCAACGCCACCCGCGCCCTGTATACCAAGGACCTGACCAAAAACTGACATAAATGCAAAACAGCCAGACCGGCAGTGCCGGTCTGGCTGTTGTTGTTTCAGGAAGCTTACAGCTTTTCCACCATTGCTGCCACGATCTTGGTGGCGGTGGCGACATACTCCCCGATGGAGAACTTTTTCACTACCAGAACTTCGTGACCATCCTCGTCGGCGTTGTCGCTCATGGCGCGCAGGATGACGCAGGGCACGCCGTTCTTGGCGGCGATCTGACTTACCGCAGCACCCTCCATCTCTACGCAGTCCGGGGCGCACTTGGCCTCAATGGCGGCTTTCGTCTCGCTGTCGCCCACGAACAGATCACCGGTGGCGATCTTGCCCACAAGCGCCTTGACCCCGGCTTCGGCGCAGGCGGCCTCGGCGGCGGCGATCAGTTCCGGGTCGCCGGTGTATTCCTTCAGGAACGGCGGGTTCTGGCAGATCATATCCAGCTGGGCGTCGTGGTACAGCACCGTTTTGCCGATGACCACATCGCCGATGCCGATCTTGCTGGTCATGTTGCCCGCAATACCGGAGAAGATGATCTTCTCCGCGCCAAACTTGGTGATGAGCACCTGCGTGGTGGCGGCGGCGTTGGCCTTGCCCATACCGGCGCAGCACACCACCACCTGCTTGCCGGCCAGCGTACCCTTGTGGTACTCCACGCCGCCGTAGGGCTCAACGGTGACATTTTCCAGCTTTGCACACAGCTGGTCTACTTCATCGGGCATAGCGCCCATAATACCAAAGATCATGGTGGACTCCTTTTATAGTGAGTATGCTTTTTTCAGCGGCCTCGCCCTCTCCGTCATCGCTGCGCGATGCCACACTCCCCCTTTTGTCGCTGCGCGACATCTTCCCCCGGAGCGGGGGAAGTCTTTCCTCAAAGGGAGAGGCAAGAGCACTGCCAAGAGCTTTCTTGTTTCTCCTGACACTTTAGTGATGAACTTTACGGCTTGGCTCTCCCTTCGGGAGAGCTGGCGCGGGAGCGCCTGAGAGGGCGAATTTCTTTAAACATTAAACAGGAACTCGATGACATCGCCATCGTGCACAACGTACTCCTTGCCCTCGGTGCGCTGCAGGCCCTTGGCCTTGACGGCGGCGTAGTCGAAGTTGTTGGCTTCCAAATCGTTGTAGCCGATGACGCTGGCGCGGATGAAGCCGCGCTCGAAGTCGCTGTGGATCTTACCGGCAGCCTGCGGAGCCTTGGTGCCCTTGCGGATGGTCCATGCGCGGCACTCCTTCTTACCGTCGGTCAGGAAGGAGATCAGACCCAGCAGGTCGTAGCTGGCGGTGATGAGGTTGTCCAGACCGCTGGCTTCGATGCCCATCTCGGCCAGAAACGCCTTCTTTTCCTCGGGGCTGTAATCCGCGATATCCTCCTCGGTCTTGGCGCAGATGGGAATGTAACGGGCGTCCTCCTCCTTGGCGCGGGTAGCCACCAGCGGGACGTACTTGTTGTTCTCGATGCCCTCCATCAGGTCATCCTCGCCCACGTTGCAGGCGTACAGCACCGGCTTTGCGCTCAGCAGACCCATCTCGTGCAGCACGGTCTGCTGCTCGGTGTCGGCGGGGTCAAAATCGAAGCTGCGGGCGGGCTTGCCGGTGCTCAGATGGTCGGCCAGCTGCTGCAGCCAAGCGGCCTCGGCGGCTGCGCCCTTGTTGTTGCCGCTCTTGGCAGCCTTTGCCATGCGGCCTGCGCGGTTCTGCACCACCTCAAGGTCGGAGAGGATCAGCTCGTAGTCGATGGCTTCAATATCGGCAATGGGGTCCACGGCCTCGGCCTTGGTCACGTCCTCCACCACATGGATGATGTTGTCATCGTCAAAGCAGCGCACAACGTGCACGATGGCGTCGCACTCGCGGATATGGCCAAGGAACTTGTTGCCAAGGCCGGCGCCCTGACTTGCGCCCTTCACCAGACCTGCAATGTCCACGAACTCCACGATGGCGGGGGTCTTTTTGTTGGTCTGCCAGATCTCGGCCAGCTTGTCCAGCCGCTTGTCCGGCACCGCCACGATGCCGGAGTTCGGCTCGATGGTGCAGAAGGGATAGTTTGCAGCCTCCGCGTTCTTGGTGGAGGTGATGGCGTTGAACAGAGTGGACTTGCCCACGTTGGGCAGGCCGACGATACCTAACTTCATATAAAATACGCTCCTTACACGTTTTTTGGCATAACGATACATCTACCATTATACGCGATGAACCCCGCCAGCGCAAGGGGGAGGGGCTATCTTGCATAGAAATCAATTTTCCTCTAAAGGCTTCCCCCGGTCGGGGGAAGCTGTCACCGCAGGTGACTGATGAGGGCGCAGGCAAGCGGCAGCTTGTGGGAAATCACCCCTCATCCGTCTGCTCACCGTGTTCGCAGCCACCTTCCCCCCAAGGGGTGAAGGCTTTGACTCCGAGTCAAGCTGCAAAAATGGATTTCCGGGGCTATCTTGAATAAGGAATCCTGAAATAATCCATGACTGCTTTGAATTGATCCTGCGCGGTCAGGCAGGTATCCAGCAAATACCCGCGTTCGGTTTTCCACTCGTGCAGACCTCGATAGTAGAACATTTTGAGGTCATCCGTAATAATAAACGGCACGATGTTGTTCCGCAGACACTCCTTGAAGAGCAGAAGCCGTCCGACACGCCCATTTCCATCCTGAAACGGATGGATGGATTCAAAGGCGTAGTGAAATTCCAGCAGGTCTTCCAGCGACTTGGCAGAAATTTGATTGTACGCAGATAAAAGCTCTTTCATTTGCGGGGCAACCAGTTCCGGTGCGGTGGTACTTCTGCCGCCGACCTCGTTCGGGAGCTTTTTATATTCACCGACAGCGAACCAGTCTTTGCGGGAATCGCTGGTGCCGCTTTTCAGGGTAAGGTGCAGCTTTTTGATAAACGCTTCGCTGATAGGTTTCTTTGCCTCCCGGATGACAAGGTCAATGCACTTGAAGTGATTGGCTGTTTCGACCACATCATCCACATTGACAACACCGTTTTCCATGCCGATGGTATTGGTTTCATAGATATATCGTGTCTGGTCATGGGTCAGGCGGCTGCCCTCGATGTGGTTGGAGTTATAGGTGAGGTCGATCTGGATTTTGTGGTAGATGCCACCCTTGACTTGCCCGTTCATCTCGTCCTGCAAAACATCCAGCAGGGTGCGGGGCGCTTCCGGCTTTTTATTGGTGCGCGCCGGGCGCTTGGCATCCTGCGGAATATTCCACGTCTTGCCGGTAAGCACTGCGCCCGGGATCTTGCCGGCAGCACAGTAGTTGCGGACAGTCCGTTCTGAAATATTCCATAATTTTGCCGTATCAGCGACAGAATGGTACTTCATGAAAACACCTCCCAGTAAAGTGATTATACCATTTTATCGGCAAGAAATCAAATTTCGAGGGCGGCGGCGCGAACATTTCTTGCCGATAGTGTTGCTGCACGGCTGCTGCGCGGACAGAAATGTGAAAAAAACTACACTTCCTTCTTTATTTTGTCATAACTGTCCCGTATAATAGAAAGGAAAGAGACTGCCAAAATGCCCGGAAGGGCTGCAAATACAACAAAAACCTGCATAAAAGGGGAGGAAAACACTTATGGCAAACGAAAAGATCCTTGTGGTGGACGACGACGCCAACATCTGCGAGCTGCTGCGGCTTTACCTGACCAAGGAGGGCTATCAGGTCACGGTGGCAAACGATGGCGAAGAGGGACTGGAAAAGTTCAACGCCGTCAAGCCGGACATGGTGCTGCTGGACGTGATGATGCCCCGCATGGACGGTCTTGAGGTCTGCCGCCGCATCCGCAAGGCGGGCAACACCCCCGTGATGATGCTTACCGCCAAGGGCGAGACCTTCGACAAGGTGCTGGGTCTGGAACTGGGCGCGGACGATTACATGGTAAAGCCCTTTGACGCAAAAGAGGTGGTGGCGCGCATCAAGGCGGTGCTGCGCCGCTGCCAGACGACCTCCGCTGCCGCCGAGAGCACCGAGGGCGTCATTGAGTTTGATAACCTGCGGCTGGATATGAACAGCTACGAGCTGCGGGTCAAGGGCAAGGTGGTGGAAGCTCCCCCCAAGGAGCTGGAACTGCTGAACTGTCTGGCCTCCCACCCCAACCGCGTGTACACCCGCGACCAGCTGCTGGACGAGGTATGGGGTTTTGAATACTACGGCGACAGCCGCACCATTGATGTCCACGTCAAGCGCCTGCGCGAAAAGCTGGCCGGTGCTTCCGATAAGTGGGAGCTGAAAACCGTCTGGGGCGTGGGCTATAAGTTCGAGGTGCGTCAGTAATGCGTAAAAGTATCTCCACAGCCTTTTTCTCCATGGTGTCCACCCTGATGGTGCTGGGCATCGTGCTGATGGGCTGCTCGGAGTGGGTGCTGTTCAAGAGCTATTTTGCGAAGGATCGCTATGAAACGCTGGATCAGGTAGTGAACGTTGCCAAGCGCACTGCGGAGTATCTGGTAAACAGCGGGACTATGCCGCAGGGCGCAGAGCTGGATGCATTGAACACCAAGTTGGAGATCATCGGCGAGAGCGCCGAGGCGTATCTGTTCTTCACGGACGGACAGGGTAATGTGCTCATCGCTTCCGACCCGGCAAAGCTTACCACCGGCACCGTGCCGCTGGATATCTGCCAGCGCGCCAACGCAGTGGCAGACCCGGACGCCCGGCACTACCACGCTTTCAGCGACTTGGGCGGCGCACTGACCGAAAAAAGCTATATCTCGGTGGTGCAGACCACGGATGCGCAGAGTCCGGTCTGCGGCTGGCTGTTTTTGTGCTCCTCCGGCGCACAGCTTACCGACTTCAAGCAGCAGTTCTGGTCGAACTTCCTCATGTCCGCCTGCGTGATGCTGCTGTGCGCCAGCGTGCTGACCCGCCTGTTGATGCGTCAGCTCACCGACCCGCTGCAAAAAGTCACCGATGCAGCCCAGCGCTTTGGCGGCGGCGACCTCTCCGTCCGCGTGGAGGGCGTGGAGGGCGATGGTGAGGTGGCAGACCTTGCCCGCACCTTTAACCAGATGGCAGAGAACATCCAGTCCAACGACAACTCCCGGGGACAGTTCATGGGCAACATCGCCCACGAGCTGCGCACCCCCATGACCACCATCAAGGGCTTTGTGGACGGCATTCTGGACGGCACCATCCCGCCCGAGATGCAGAACCACTATCTGCAGCTGGTCAGCGAGGAGACCGGGCGTCTGGCGCGGCTCATCCAGAATATGCTGGATCTTTCCAAGCTGGAAAGCGGGGAGTATCAGGTGAACGCCCGGATGTTCAATATCTGGGAGACTCTGACCGGCGTGGCGCTGGCGGCAGAGCAGCGCATCAACGACGGCATGATCGAGCTGGAAGGCCTGACCATGGACGAAAAGGTGCTGGTCTACGCCGACCCCGACCTGATCCATCAGGTGGCATATAATCTGCTGGACAACGCCATCAAGTTCACCCCGGCGGGCGGCACCATCCGCTTCAGCGTGGAAAAGCTTGGCCCCGAGGCCGAGATCTCCATCTGGAACTCCGGGCAGGGCATCAGCCCGGAGGCGCTGCCCTATGTGTTCGAGCGGTTCTACAAGGAGGACCGCTCCCGCGGCCTGCACGCCCGCGGCTCCGGCCTTGGGCTGAACATCTGCAAGGTGCTGGTCAATCTAGCCGGCGGGCAGATCCGCGTGGAGAGCCAGCAGGGCGAGTGGTGCCGCTTTGTGTTCACCCTGCCCACCTGTTCCCCCAACCCCGGCGGCATGAAGCGCCTGCCGGACGCCGCCGGTCAGCCCGGCGCGGTGGAGGACCCCGCCAGCATGAAGCCGGTAGAATAAGACCCCGCAGCCAGACTGCCCCGCCCGGGCGGTCTGGCTGCTTTGGCGTTTTTGCCCTCTCAGGCGCTCCCGCGCCAGATTCCCCCTTTTGTCGCTGCGCGACATCTTCCCCCGGAGCGGGGGAAGTCTTTCCTCAAAGGGGGAGCCAAGCCGTTAGCCTCGATGCTAAAGCACTAGGTATAACGAGAAAGCTTCCGGCAGTGCTCTTGGCTCTCCCGTTGGGAGAGCTGTCACCGAAGGTGACTGAGAGGGCGCACGCTGTCAGCCCTGTTGCTAAAGTATCAGGCGCAATGAGAAACTTTCCGGGTGCGCCAGAGGCTCCCCCCTCGGGGGAGCTGGCATCGCGCAGCGATGACGGAGAGGGTTCGTTCCCCCGCTCAAGATAACGCCGCAGCCCGCCTTATGGACTTTTTGCGCTATTTACGACTTTTCGGTGAAAAAAACAGCTGCGGGTTTGATTTTTTGGCCGTTTTCATGTAAACTAAAGAATAACCATGCCCGCGTGTTCTTCGGGTGGGAAAAGCCCGCAAAACACGCAACGCATGGGATAAAATTTGCTAAAAATAACGGAGCGTAATGAAATATTATGGCCATCGTAAGTCCTTCGATTCTTTCTGCTGATTTTGGCAAGCTGGGTGCAGACTGCCGCATGGTGCTGGACGCCGGTGCGCAGATGCTGCACTATGATGTGATGGACGGGCATTTTGTGCCCAACATCAGCTTTGGCGTGCCGGTGCTCAAAAGCCTGCACAAGGCGCTGCCGGATGCCTTTTACGACGTGCATCTGATGATCAGCCATCCGCTGCAATACGCCGAGCCTTTCATCAAGGCCGGTGCGACCCTGTATAATTTCCATCTGGAGTGCGAAGATGATATTCAAGCCACCATTGATGCCGTGCGTGCGCTGGGCTGCAAGGTGGGTCTGACCATCAAGCCCGGCACCCCGGCCGAGGCACTGGCGCCGTGGCTGGAGCAGCTGGATCTGGTGCTGGTGATGAGCGTGGAGCCCGGCTTCGGCGGGCAGAAGTTCATGCCCTCGGCGCTGGATAAGCTGCGCTGGCTCAAGGCGGAGCGGGAAGCACGCGGCCTTTCCTACCTGCTGGAGGTGGACGGCGGCGTGGATGCCGCCACCGCACCCCTGTGCGTGGAAGCCGGTGCCGATGTGCTGGTGGCGGGCAGTGCCGTGTTCGGCGCTGCCGACCCCGCTGCGGCTGTGGGCGCGCTGGCCAGCCTGTAAGGAGGCTCGTATATGGATGAAGCTTTGATCCAAGAGCAGGAGCGACAGCTGCAAAAGACCGGCCGATACTATAAGCACGTTTTCTGGCTGTGTGTGCCGCTGCTGTGCATGGCCTGCTATTTCTACGGCGCACGTCCGCTGCTGCTGTGCGGCATCGCTCTGCTCACCGGCAACCTGTGCGACCGTCTGGTGGCGCTGCTGCGCCATCGGGTGTACACCAATAAAGATCTCTCCAACGAGAGTTTCAGCCTGATCATCGCCCTGCTCATGCCTGCCACCGTGGACATCTATGTGCTGGTGGTGGCGGTGCTGGCGGGCGTGCTCATCGGCAAGGAGGTCTTTGGCGGCTACGGCAGCTACCCCTTCAACCCCGCTGCCGTGGGCTACGCCGTGGCGGCGGTATCGTGGCCGGAGCAGGTGGTGCGCTACCCGCAGCCCTATACGCCGCTGCCGCTGTGGAACGCCTCCGCCGTGCCGGTGAGCAGCACCATCGAGGATACCCTGCGCAGCGGCGGTATCCTGAACCTGAATGCCCTCGCCGTCGTGCTGGGCGAGTTTGCCGCCCCCATGGGCACCGGCGCTGCGCTGGTCATTCTGGCCTGCGGTCTTGTGCTGTGGGCCCAGAAGGACGTGCACATCGGTGCATCGGCAAGTTTTCTCATCACCTGCGGGCTCATCGCCTTCTTCTTCCCGCGTCAGGTGGGTCTGGCAGACAGCGCCTTCTTCAGCAGCCTGCTGCCCCGTTTGCAGGGCATCTGGGACGAGCTGCAAACCGGTGCGGTGCTGTTCTGTGCAGTGTTCCTGCTCAACGAGCCCTACACCTGTGCCCACCACCGGCTCGGGCGCATCCTGTACGGCGCACTGGTGGGTGCTGCCACTATGGGCTTCCGCTATTTCGGCGTGTACGAGACCGGCGTCTGCTTTGCGCTGCTGGCTGTCAACAGCGTTTCTGCGCTCATTGACCGCACCGAGGAGCGGCTGTACCGTCTGCTGCACCGTCTGCCGTCCGAACGAAAGGAGGCTGCGGAATGAAAAAGCGTACTGCGGAACTGATTTTGCAAGACCCCGAAAAATTTGCCCATCATGACCGTGTGTTCCTGAATAACCCGGTGGTCATGCAGGGCATGGGTCTGGCACCGCTGGTGGTCGTGGCCACCACCGGTCAGAACAGCCTGATGCTGGCGGCGGCGGTGGCGCTGCTGCTGGTGCCCTCCCGCGTGCTGGCCTGTCTGCTCAGCCGCCTTGTGCCCCTGCGGGACGAGGAGCCTTCGCCGGAGCAGCTGCAAAAAAAGCTGCTGCCCCGTGCGATTCTGTACGCAGCCAGCGCCTCTGCGGTGTACTTGGCAGCGTATCCCATTTTGAACTTCGTGTTCGGCACGGGTCTTTTGAACCTTGGCATCTACCTGCCCATGCTGGTGGTGGAGCCGCTTCTGACCTACCGCTTCGGCCGCGTGCAGGAGACGGTGCATAAGGCGGTTTCCAAGGGCGTGCGTATCACCGTGGGCTACGCGCTGCTGCTGCTCGTAATTGGCATGGTGCGCGAGTGGCTCAGCCTTGGCACCGTGTTCGGTGCTCCGGTGGGGCGCTGGGCGCTGCTGCCGCTGGCTAAGATGCCGGCGGGCGGCTTTATCGTGCTGGGCATCCTGTGCGCCATCTGGCGCGCTGCGGCTGCAAAGCGCAGGGAATATCTGCAAAAAGAAGCGCGGGATACCCTGACCGTGCACCATCAAAAGGAGGTGGACCGCGAACCGTGAAGGAAGTTGTAAGCACCTCAGCAGTGTTTTTCAGCTATGCACTGCTGGCTATTTTTGCACAGAACGCTGTCTTTACCCGTGCACTGGGCGTGTCCCGCATGGTGCAGCTGGTGGGGGACGACCGCACCAGCAGCGCGTTGTTCGGCATGATGCTGTGCATCACGCAGATTCTGGTAGCACCCGTGGCGTTTGCTGCCGGGCGGTTCATCGCCCCGCTGGATAACCGCGCCCAGCTGCGCCCGCTGGTGTATATCGCCAGCATTGCCGTGGTGTGTCTGGCAGAGCACTTGGTGCTGTGGCTGCTGCGCAGCCTGCCCCGCCGCGCCCAGCTGCTGCGCATCGTGCCGCTGGCCGCGCTGAACAGCGGCGTGCTGGGCACAGTGCTGGTGGAGCGCACCCAGACCTTTACCCTTGGCGAAAGCCTTGGTTTTGGCATTGGCAGCGGCATCGGCTATGTGCTGGCGGTGCTGCTGGTCACCGAGGCGCGCCACCGCCTGCGCAGCAAAGCCATCCCCAAAGCATTCCGCGGCCTGCCCATCACGCTGGTGTATATCGGCGTGCTGGCGCTGGCAATCTATGGCTTTACCGGACATTCCGTCATCCTGTGATGCAGACAGGGAGGAAAGGATACCATGGCTAAGTATAAACGTCAGAAGGTCAAGCATTATCACCGCAGCTTTTACAGCAGGGAAACGCGCGTCAAGCACGGCATCGGCATTGCGGTGCTGGTAGTGGCAGTGCTGGCAGCCGCATGGTTTGCCGCACCCCATGTGCTGGATTGGGCTACCCACACATGGTATACCGTGGTCAAGGACCGGGACTTGGACGCCGAAAGCGCTTCCCGCGCCGAGGCAGCAGCCTCCTCTGCGGCAGCAAGCAGCGCCGCCGCTTCGCAGGCAGCGTCTGAGCCGGAGCCGGAAGAGGAAAAACCGCTGGACGGCAAGGCCATTACCGGCGGCAGCTGGGCAGAGCTGGATGTAACTACCCTGACCGATGAAGCCGCCATCCGCGCCGCCGCCCGGCAGCTGAAGCAGCAGGGCGCAGACTACGCCCTTGTCACCCTGAAGGACGCCGCTGGCACGGTGTACTACGCTTCCGGGGTGACAGCTGCCGCCCAAAGCATTACCGAGAACCCGGTGGATGCGGCAAGCATTGCCGCCATCCTGCGGGAAGAGGGCATCATCCCGGCGGCACAGCTTGCCGCCTTTACCGACCCGGTGTCGGTGTACACCGACCGCAGCATGGGCGTGCACTACGATGGCAACAGTCTCTGGCTGGATAACGTCAACGCAGCTGCAGGCGGCAAGGCGTGGATGAACCCCTTTGCCGCAAATGCAGTGCAGTATATCGGCGACCTCATTGAAGAGGTGCAGGGCATGGGCTACGAACAGGTGGTGCTTACCGGGGTGCAGTTCCCCAACATCATCACCCGCAAGCAGGACTTCGGCGCTTCCGGCGGCAAGAGCCGGGAGGGACGTGCCGCCCAGCTGACGGCAGATATCGCCGCATGGCAGACCCGCTTTGCGGGCAGCGTGACCCTGTGGGTCAGCTACCCGGACGCACTTTGCACCGCCGCCACCGATGCCCTTGGCACCACCGGCGTGTCCCTTGGTATGGAAAATCTGCTGGTCACCAGCAGCACCGCACTGGATGCGGACAGCCGCGCTGCACTGGAGCAGGCCGCTGCCGACGCCGGTGTGCAGCACGTTGTGGTGCACGACACCGCAACATTCCGCTGAAAAGCGGTTTTTAGAGAGGGGAGGAAACCACTATGAAACTGACTACCTGTTTTGCACCTGCACACATCCTGCTGCCTTCGGAGCAGGTGCCGCTGGAACAGTGGGGCTGCATCGCCTGTGACCAGTTCACCAGCGACCGCAGCTACTGGCAGCGGGCAGAAGAGACCGCTGCGGGTGCGCCCAGTACCCTGAACCTGATCCTGCCGGAGGTGTATCTGGAGGACGGAGACGCCGATGCGCGGGTGGAAAAGATCCACGCCACCATGCAGGATTATGCCAAAAACGTGCTCACCCGGGCGGTGGACGGCTTTATCTATGTAGAGCGCACCGAGCAGAGCGGCCGGGTGCGGCAGGGCCTTGTGGGGCGTGTGGATCTGGAAGCTTACAGCTACCGCCGGGGCGAAAAATGCGCGGTGCGCCCCAGCGAGTGCACCGTGGAAAGCCGCATCCCGCCCCGCATGAAGGTGCGCACCGGCGCTGCGCTGGAAACGCCCCACATCATGATGCTGGCGGACGACCCGGACTGCACCCTCATCGAGCCCATTGCCGCCCACAAGGACAGCCTGCCCAAGGTATACGAGGGAGAGCTGATGCTGGGCGGCGGTCATGTGGCAGGCTGGGCGGTGGAGGACCCCGCTCTCATCGCGCAGATCGAAAACGCACTGACCGTGCTGGGCAGTCAGGAAGAATTTGACAAGAAATACCCCGATGCCACCCGCCGCGACCCGCTGACGCTGGCGGTGGGCGACGGCAACCACTCGCTGGCTACCGCAAAGGCCTGCTGGGAGGAGCTGAAAAAGACCCTGACCCCGGAGCAGGCAGAGAACCACCCCGCCCGCTGGTGTCTGGCAGAGGTGTGCAACGTGCACTCCCCGGCTATTGAGATCGAGCCCATCCACCGGGTGCTGTTCAACGTGGACTGCGCCACCGTACTGCTGAGCCTCATCACATGGAGCGATGCCAACATGGCAGGCTGCTGCTTTGGCGGCAGCAAAAAGCAGCCCTTTACGCTGGCGGGCCCCCACATGGCCAATGTGCTCAGCTTTGAGGACCCCACCGAGCCGCTGACCGTGGGCACCATCGACGATTTTATTTCGGATTATATGGCACGCCACCCGGAGGCAAAGGTGGACTATGTGCATGACGAACCGGCTGTGCGCGCTTTGTGCAAGCAGGGCGCAGTGGCGTTTTTAATGCCGCCCTTCGCCAAGAGCGATCTGTTCCGCGGCGTTGTGATGGGCGGCGTGCTGCCCCGCAAGACCTTCAGCATGGGACACGCGGAGGAAAAGCGCTACTACATCGAGTGCCGGAAGATCACAGAATAATAGGAGAACCATGACATTTAAAGAACTGAATCTGTCCGCCCCGCTGCTGCGCGCTGTGCAGGAAGCGGGCTACGAGACCCCCTCGCCCATTCAGGCGGCGGCCATCCCGCCGGTGCTGGCTGGCCGGGATCTGATGGGCTGCGCCCAGACCGGCACCGGCAAGACGGCGGCTTTTGCGCTGCCCATGCTGGACCGGCTCACCGCCAACGCACCCCGCCGCAAGGGTGCCGTCCGCGCGCTGATTTTGACCCCCACCCGGGAGCTGGCCTTGCAGATCGGCGAAAGCTTTGAGGCCTACGGAAAGTATCTGAAGCTGCGCAGCACCGTCATCTTTGGCGGCGTGGGACAGGCACCGCAGGTGGAAGCGCTGAAAAAGGGCGTGGACATCCTCATCGCCTGCCCGGGACGGCTGAATGATTTGATCGGGCAGGGCTTTATCGACCTGTCCGCTTTGGAGATCTTTGTGCTGGACGAGGCCGACCGGATGCTGGACATGGGCTTTGTCCATGACGTGAAAAAGGTCATTGCAAAGCTGCCCGCCCAGCGCCAGAACCTGATGTTCAGCGCCACCATGCCCGCCGAGATCGAGCAGCTGGCTGCCGGTATCCTGCACGAGCCTGCCTTTGTCAAGGTGGACCCGGTGTCCAGCACCGTGGACCGCATCCAGCAGAGCCTTTACTATGTGGAAAAGGGCAACAAAAAGCTGCTGCTGCCGTGGCTCATCAAAAATTTGCAGCCGCCGGTGGTCAACGCACTGGTGTTCAGCCGCACCAAGCACGGCGCGGATAAGATCGCAAAGGACCTGACAAAGCAGGGCATCCCCGCCGCCGCCATCCACGGCAACAAGAGCCAGACTGCCCGCGTGACCGCGCTGGAGGATTTCAAGTCCGGCAAGACCCGGGTGCTGGTGGCCACCGATATCGCCGCACGCGGCATTGATATCAGCGAGCTTTCCCATGTGTTCAACTACGACCTGCCCGAGGTACCGGAGACCTATGTGCACCGCATCGGGCGTACTGCCCGCGCCGGTGCGGACGGCACCGCCGTCAGCTTCTGCGCCCCGGAGGAGCAGGAGTATCTGGCAGGCATCGAAAAGCTGAACCGCCGCAAGATCCCGGTGGTGTCCGGCCATCCGTGGGACGGTGTGCCCGCCCCGGTGCGCCCGGTGCTGCCCGTGCGCGGCAAAAAGCCCCGCCCCGAAGCAGAAAAACCGGCCGAAGCGCCGAAAAAACAGGCCGAAACTGCGCCCGCAAAAGCCGCAAAGGCAGCTGCGCCCGCGCCGAAGCAGGAGCCGAAGGCCGCAAAGAACGCGGTGCCTGCAAAACCGAAAAAAGAGGAAACACTGATGCAAGACAGCAACGCAAAGCGCGGCCCCCGCAACGACCGCCGCGCCAACAACCGGGGCGCAAACGCCCCCAAGGAGGCGGCAGCGCCCCGCGCCCGCCGCGAAAATGCCGCCCCCGCCCGGGGCAGCAACGCCCAGCCCAAGTTTGACCCCCATTTTGTCAGCGCCCCGGAGGCCACCCCGCTGCGCCCGGCACGCAAGACCCCTGCCGCCCCGGCAGCACCTGCCATTCGCAGCGCACAGGAACCCCAGAATAACCAGAACGCGAACCGCAGCGGCAGCCGCCGCAATGACCGCAACGACCGGGGTGAGCAGCGCAATGCCCGCCCCGCAGCCCAGAACAATAATGCCCGCCCTGCCCGCAACGAGCGCGGCAATGCCGGGAACCAGAGCCGCCCCGGCAGCGCACCTCGTGCCCCCAAGGCCGAGCCTGCCCGCCGCGGCCGCAATGCCGCCGCCCGGGACGAGGACCCGGGGCTGATGCTCATCAGCCGCCGCCCGCCCCAGCAGAAGTACACCAGCTTTGAGGAGTATATGGACGCTCACGGCGGTGCCACCGCACCCATTGAGGATCACAGCGAAGAAGTATGAGCCGGAACGAAGCCTTTGCCCCGTGGCAGTGCCCCCTGTGCGGCGGCGCGCTGCAAGGGGAAACTGACCTGAAATGTGAAAAAGGCCACTGCTTTGACCGCGCCCGGGAGGGCTACTGGCACCTTTTGCCGGTGCAGAGCATGCGCACCAAAGCCCCCGGGGACAGCAAGGAGATGGTAGCCGCCCGCCGCGCCTTTCTGAACGCCGGATATTACGGCATCTTCGGGCAGGCGCTGGGAGAACTGTGTCTTGTCCACGGCGTGCCCGCCGCCAAGGACGCCCCGCTGCATCTGCTGGACGCAGGCTGCGGCGAGGGCTGGTACGACCGCTGCATCGCGCAGCAGTTCGCAGCGGCAGAAAAGCCGCTGTGCCTAGCCGGGTTCGATATCGCAAAGCCCGCCGTGCGCTTGGCCGCAAAGGCGCTGCCCACTGCGCAGTATGCGGTGGCGTCCAGCTTCAGCCAGCCGGTGCGCACCGGCTGGGCAGATGTACTGCTGAACTGCTTTTCGCCCTTTGCGCAGGAGGAGTTCAGCCGGGTGCTGCGCCCGGGCGGGCGTATGATCTACGTTGTGCCGGGGGCAGAGCATCTGTACCAGATGAAGGCCGTGCTCTACGAAAAGCCCTACAAAAACCCGGTGCAGCAGGTGGAGTACCCGGGCTTTCGCGCCATCGACGAGCGGGAGGTGCAGGGCACCATCACCGTGCCCGCCGCCCAGCTGGAAGCCCTGTTCGCCATGACCCCCTACTACTGGAAAACGCCCCGCGACGGTGCTGCCCGCCTTGCGGCTCTGCCGCAGCTCACCACCACCATCGCCTTCCGCTTTCTGGTGTTTGAAAAGCTGTAATAATGAGAAAAGGACTGCCGTGCGCTGCACGGCAGTCCTTTTTGTATACTGGGACGATTTGGAATGCCCTCCGTTGCACTCTGGGCATATTCAGCGGAAAAATTATTTTTAATTTCGCGTTTGTCGCGCTCTGCGGAGCGCTCCAAACGCAGTTTCACGAAAGGGGTCGTAGAGGAAAACGGCATTTGCGGTGCATTCTGAATCGTTATGTATGATACTCCATCCATTTGCCCTTCCACGCATACAGGATCATGAGCACTGCGCCCAGACCCCAGCTGACGGGGTAGAGGATGAACACGCCCTCGATGCCGGGGAAGAAGGGCAGCAGAAATTGGATCCACACTACCCGGAATAGGCACAGCGAGACCAGCAGCACCACCATGGGCGGGACGCTGGCACCCGTGCCGCGCACGGCACCGGCAAGGCCGTGCAGGATGCTGAGCAGGAAGTAGAACGGGCAGAACCACCGCATGGCAAGCTTGCCGTAGGTGACCACGGCCTCGTCGGCGGTGAACAGGTGCAGAATGGCATCCTGTCCGGTCAGCAGCGCCGCGCCGGTGCAAAGGGTGTAGATGACCCCGATGGCAAGGGTGACCCACACCGAGCGCTTTACCCGGTCCAGACGCCCCGCGCCGTAGTTCTGCCCCACAAAGGTGGTGGCGGCCATGCTGATGCTGCTCACCGGCAGAATGTTGAAGCCGTCGATCTTCATGTAGGCGGCAAAGCCCGCCATGGCGGCGGCACCGTAGCTGTTCACGCTGGCCTGCACCAGCACGTTGGAAAAGGAGATGACCATGTTCTGGATGCCGGTGGGCAGACCCACCCGGATGATGCGGCTGGCCATTTTGCGGTGCAGACGGATGGCGGAAAGCTCCACCCGGCAGGCGTCCTCGCTTTTCATCAAAAAGCGCAGGCTCAGCACGCAGGACACCAGCTGGCTCAGGTCGGTGGCGATAGCGGCACCTGCCACCCCCATCCGCAGCCCTACGATGAACACAAGGTCCAGCACGATGTTGGTCACCGACGCCCATGCCAGATACACCAGCGAGCGCCGGGAGTTGCCGGCGGCGTTCAGGATGCCGGCGGTCATGTTATATACCACGCTGAACAGCACTCCGCCAAAGTAGATGCGGATATAGGTCACGGCGTCGGCCAGCACCTCGGCGGGGGTGTTCATGGCTACCAGCAAAGCGCGCCCGCAGGCAACGCCGCCCACGGTCAGCAAAAGCCCCATGACCACCGCAATGGCAAGGGCGGTGTGCACCGCCTCGCGGGTCTCCTTGTGGTCGCCCGCGCCCAGATACTGCGACACCACCACCCCCGCACCCACGGCCAGCCCCTGACTGAAGCCGATGAGCAGGTAGATGGGCGACCCACTGGATCCCACGGCGGCAAGGGCATTGCTGCCCACAAAATTGCCCACGATGATACTGTCGGCGGTGTTGTACATTTGTTGAAGCAGGTTGCCGAAGATCAGCGGCAGGGCAAACAGCAGCAGACTTTTTACAATGCTGCCCTCGGTCATAAGGGTAGCGGTATTCCGTGTTTTTACGGCGGCCATGGGGTTCCTCCTCTCAGCGAAAAAAATCGCTTGTACCCCCTAGCATAGCACAAACCCCGCCTTGGGACAAGGGGGCGGCTGACGATTTTAAATCGTCTCACCCGCCGACCACAGCGGCGGCGCGGGGCTGCCGTGCAGCTTACGGGCAAGGTAGTTTTGGGTGATGCGTACCACCGTGCCGGACAGCGCAATTACGCCGATGAGGTTCGGCAGCATCATCAGGCCGTTGAAGGTGTCGGAAAGCGTCCATGCAAGGTCCAGCCGCATCACTGCGCCCAGCGGCATCAGCGCCACGAACAGCACCCGGTAGCCTGCCCCTGCCCCCGCGCCGAAGAGATACTCCACAGCCTTGCAGCCGTAGCAGCTCCAGCCCAGCGTGGTGGAATAGGCGAACAGCAGGATGCACACCGCGATGAGCTTTGACCCCAGCGTGCCGAATACAGCGTCAAACGCCTGCCCCACCAGCGCACTGCCCGCTGCCCCGGCGGCGATGCGGCCGGTGTCAAAATCCACAAAGCCGGAGGTCAGCACCACCAGCGCCGTCAGGGTACACACCACCATGGTGTCCGCAAACACCTCAAAAATGCCCCACATCCCTTGCTGCACCGGCTCCTTTACGTTGGAAGCCGCGTGTACCATCACCGAGGAGCCAAGCCCGGCTTCGTTGGAAAAAGCACCCCGCTTGAAGCCCCATGTGATTGCCCGGGACAGCCCATAACCCACCATGCCCCCGCCGGCGGCGCGCAGCCCGAATGCGCCCTTTACGATAGCGGCAAGCGCCGCCGGGACGGCGGTGATGTGTACCCCCACCACGGTGAGCGCACCCACGATGTACAGCAGCGCCATGGCGGGGACAAGCCTTTCCGCCACAGCGGCTACTCGCTTCAGCCCGCCCAGCAGGATGACTGCCGATACTGCCGCCAGCACTGCGCCGGTGACGGCTTCCGGCACGCCGAAAGCTGCTTTCAGGTTGCCCGCGATGGAATTGAGCTGGCTCAGGTTGCCGATGCCGAAGCTTGCCAGCGCGCAGAACGCAGCAAACAGCACCGCCAGCACCCGCCCAGGCTTGCCGCCAAGGCCGTCCCGCAGGTAGTACATCGGCCCGCCGCGCCAGCCGCCCGCCGGGTCTTTGCGGCGGTAGTAGATGCCCAGCACGTTCTCGGCGTAGCTGGTCATCATGCCCAGCAGCGCCATGACCCACATCCAGAACACCGCCCCCGCCCCGCCGGAAAGGATGGCGGTAGCCACCCCCACAAGGTTGCCGGTGCCGATGGTGGACGCCAGTGCGGTGCACAGGCTCTGGAACTGGCTGATGGCCTGTTCCTCGCGGGCGGTATGGGCGGTGACGTTCCGGTCAGTCAGGATGGCGCCGAGGGTGTGCCGTATCCAGTAGCCCCACCGCCGCAGCTGAAAGCCCCCGGTGCGCACCGTCAGAAGCAGCCCGGTGCCGAAGAGCAGCCCCAGCCCTAGCGGCCCCCACACGATGCCGTTCACGGCCTCGATTCCCCGCATGAACTGCTCTGGCATCCCATCCCCCCTTTTACCGTATCCTATGCATCAGCCTTAGTCCTCATGCGGTGCGGAGGGCTTTTCGGGGTCGGGTGCGGGAAGGGGGTCCAGCGTCAGCCAGAAGTCCTCCTGCTCCTCGCGGTCTTTTTTGTTGGGGTTATCCTTTTTATCCATACTGGATCCCTGCCTTTCTGCATAAAGGGTCGCCCGGTGGGCTATGCTTTATGCACAAAAAGGAGGCAGAGCCATGAAACACGCAAAACGCAGCGGCTGGCGTCCCTTCTGGGCGGCGCTGTGCGCCGCCCTGCTGGTGCTGCTGCCGCTGGTGGGCGGCACGGTGCTGCTCAGCCGCGCCCAGCTGCGCAGCAGTCTGCGGCAGGCCGCAAAAAGCCAGAGCGGGGTGCCCATCCGTCTGCCCAAGGCCACAGACCAGTGCACCATGCTGCTGTGCGTGGCAGACGAGACTCCGGGCTTTGTGCTGGCCTACCTGAATGCCGGGCAGAACTGCATCCATCTGCTGGCGGTGCCGGCCGCGCTGGAAGTGCCCTTCGGGGGCAAAAACGTTCCTCTTGCGGACTGTTACGCCGCCGCAGGCCCCGCCCGCTGCCGGGAAGCGCTGGGCGAGGTATTCGCCCTGCCGGAGGACACTGACTATCTTGCCATCGCCCCGGCGGTGCTGACAAAGCTGGCAGCGCGGTACGGCGCAGTGCGGGTGGGCTTTACCGGGGCGCTCACCCCGGAGCAGCTGGCGCGGTACGGCAAGGGCACCGGGGTGCAGGGCATCTCCGCTGCCGACGCCCACAGCTTTTTGGCGGCGCTGGATGCCGACACTTCTCTTTCGCCCCGGCGCAGCGCCGCCGCCCGGGCGGCGGTGTGGGATGCGTTTTTCCGGCAGGCGCTGGAGTTGCTGCCCACCACCCTGCCGCAGGGTCTGCGGGAGGTGAGCAGCAGTCTGCTGACCAGCCTGACCGCCGTAGACCTTGCAACGTTGGAGCGCACGCTGGAATTTTTAGCCACCAGCGCCGAGCCGGTGGACATCACCGCCGATGCCCTGCCCGGGGACTGGTCAGGCGGGCACTATACGGTGTCCGAGGCCTCCCGGGCAGCGGTGCAGAGCTTTTTCAACCTCTCCCCGGCGGCGGCACAGTCCGCGTCCGGCAGCGAGCCGTAACCCAGCACCAGTGTCCCGGCGGCAGAGTGCGCCGTGCCTGTCAGGTCGTAGTCACTCAGCAGGGAACAGCGCACCCCGTACTGCCGGGCAGCCGCCCGCAGGGCGGCATCCGGCGGCGGGTCTTTCAGCTGCGCCAGCAGGTGCAGGCCGGTATGCAGCCCCGCAAGGGTCAGCTCCTCCGGTGCAAAGGAGGTGCGCAGCGCCGCCGCCAGCGCATCCCGCCGGGCTTTGTAGGCGGTGCGCTCCCGCGCCAGATGCCGGGTAAAATAACCCTCGGTGATAAAGCGCGCCAGCGTCTGCTGCTCAAACCGTCCCACCGTGCCGGAGTAGAGCCGGTATTTTTCCTGCCACGCACCCAGCAGCTGCCGGGGTAGCACCATATAGGCGATGCGGATGCCCGGGGCAAGGCTGCGGGAGCAGGTGGACAGGTACACCACCGGGCCGTCTGCGCCCGCCATGCCCTGCAAACTGGGCAGCGGGCGGGTGTCGAAACGGAACTCCGAGTCGTAGTCGTCCTCTATGATGTACCGCCGCCCCGGGGCGCGGGCCGCCCAGTGTAGCAGCTCTGCCCGGCGTCCGGCGGGCATGGTGACCCCGGTGGGGAACTGGTGGCTGGGGGTAACGTAGCACACCGCTGCATCGCTGGCGGAAAGAGCCGTCAGCGACAGCCCGTCCGCATCCACCGGCAGACAGCGGCAGGGCACGCCGTTGTTTTCCAGCACCTGTCGGGCGCGGGGGTAGCCGGGGGTCTCCACAGCGGCAGGGCCGGGCAGAAGCGGTGCCAGCAGCCCCAGCAGATATTCCAGCCCTGCACCCACCACCAGCTGTTCCGGGTCGCACTGCACGCCCCGGTACTCGGCCAGATACCCTGCCAGCGCCTGCCGCAGGGCGGCATCGCCCCGGGCATCCCCGGGGGTGAGCAGTTCCGGCGCGGAGTAAAGCAGTTCCTTTTGCAGCCGCGCCCATGTGCGGAAGGGGAACAGCCCCGGGTCCACGCCCCGGGTGGACAGGTCGAACTGCACCGGCGGGGCAGTGTCAGCGGAGGGCGCTGCCACCGGCGCAGAGGGCGCGGCGGGCGGCTGCGTCCCCTGCGGCAGGGCAAGATACTCCTGCACCGTAAAACCGCTGCGCTCCCGGGCGGTCAGGTAGCCCTCTGCCGCCAGCATCTGGTAGGCGGTGTCCACCGTGTTCACCGACACCGACAGCTCCGCTGCAAGCCGCCGCTTGCCGGGCATCCGGGTGCCCGCCGTCAGGGTGCCCGCCCGCATCTCGGCGGCAAGGCTGCGGTAAAGCTGCTCGTACAGCGGCACTGCCGAGGCTGGGTCCAGCGCCGTGGTCAGATGTACCATAGAATGTCCCTCCCGTGTAGGCATTTTGTCAAACTGACCCCATAAAAAAACTTTATTCTGGGTATTTTCATAGGGTCAGTTCTGCGTATAATAGGAGCATACCCGCCGAACACCCAAATGTCAAGTAGTTTTGTGGGGTTATCGGCGTGATTGGAGGGAAAGTATCATGTCTACTACTGCAATGTGGCTGCTGCTGGCAGTCGTCGTTATCCTGATCCTGTTTTTCAGTGTGCTGTACAAGCGCCGCTTTACGGTGCACGAGCTGGCGCTTACCGGCGTGATGGCTGCGCTGAGCCTGGTGGCTTACCTGTTCTTCCGCATCCCGTTCTACGGCGGCTCCTCGTTCCATCTGGGCAACACCTTTACCGCCCTGACGGCGCTGCTGCTGGACGGCGTGTCCGGCGGTCTGGCGGGTGCCATCGGTCTGGCGCTGGCAGATATCCTTGCCGGTGACCCGGGCTACGCCATTACCACCTTCGTGCTCAAGTTCATCATCGGCATCACCTGCGGTGCCGTGGCACATAAGGTATTCAAGCTGCGGGATCAGGACCGTCACAGCGCCGGGTATCTGGTCAAGGTGATCGTCTCTGCGGGTTCCGGTCTGCTGCTGAACGTGTTCACCGACCCCTTCCTTGGCTACTTCCGCAACGTGTACATCTTTGGTCAGGACTACACCGTGGCACAGGCGCTGACCAAGATCGCCGGCGGCGTCACCTTTGTGAACAGTGTGGCTTCCACCGCCTGCGCCGTGGTGCTGTATCTGGCACTGCGCCCCGCGCTGGAGCGTGCAAAGCTGCTCTCCAAGGGCGAGTAAATAAAAAGGGATCCTGAAGCGCCGGCCGGCGCTTCAGGATCCCTTTTTTATTACCGTTTGCTGCTGCGGAGGTGCTTTGCGGCGTCCCGCCCGGCGGCAAGACCGCTGCCGAACGCCCAGTGCAGGTTGAAGCCGCCGCAGCTGCCGGCGCAGTCCAGCGTTTCGCCCACAAAATACAGTCCCGGACAGCCCTTGAACTGGAAGGTCGGCTCTACCTCGGTCAGGGCGAGCCCGCCGCCGGTGGTCTGCGCCTGCCGCCAGCCGCAGGGGGTAAGCCCCTCGAACCGCCAGTGCTTGGCGGTGTGGGCAAGCTTCTGCCAGCTGCCTGCGGGCAGGGTGCGGGGTGCGGTGTCCGGCAGGGCGGCGGCAGCCCAGAGGGCGCGGCCCAGCTTGCCGTGCAAAAGCCCCAGCCAGAACGCCGCCGCCGTGTCCTCGGCAAGCAGCGGCGCACGCGTTGCAAACAGGGCGGCAAGCTCTGCCTCCGGCAGGGCGGGGAACAAATCCAGCTCCACCGCCGGGTGCTTCGGGCTGCGCCCGGGGGCGAGCAAGCCGGACAGCTGCATGATGCAGATACCGGAAAGCCCGTAGTCGGTGAACTGCACCTCGCCCAGCTCTTCAGCCAGCACCCGGTCGCCGTCCAGCAGGCGGGCAGCGGCCTTGGCGCGGATGCCCGCAAGGCTCTTGTTCGGTCTTGCACATTGCAGGGCGGTCAGGCAGGGGTAAAGCGGGCGCAACTGTCCGCCGCAGTCGGCGGCAAAGCGGGTGCCGAAGCCGTCTGTGCCGAACTGCGGTCCGGCAGCGCCGCCCATGGCGCAGATGACGGCATCTGCCCGCAGGTTTTCGGTGCCGCCCTCGGGGTTCGTAAACTGCACGGCGTAGCCGCCCTTGCTCTGGCGCAGGGTGCTTACCGTGCAACCGGTGCGCAGTTGCACGGTGTGCCGCTGCAAATGCAGCTCCAGCAGCGCCAGCACGTCGGCCGCCTGATTGGAATAGGGGTACACCCGCCCGGCTTCATCGGTGCGGGTATACAGCCCCAGCTGCTCAAACCACGCCAGCGGCGCGGCGGCATCCACCGCCGCCAGCAAAGGCCGCAGCGCGGCGGGGTCGGCAGTGAAGTATTTTTCCGGCGCAATGGCGGTGTTGTCCAGATTGCAGCGGCCGTTGCCGGTAGCCAGCAGCTTTTTGCCCACCTTGGGGTTGCGCTCCAGCACAGTGACGCGGGCAGCGGGCGCAGCCTGTGCAGCCGCCAGCGCAGCGGCCAGTCCGGCGGCACCGCCGCCCAGAATAAGGATGTGTGCCATGCGGACACCTGCTTTCTTTGGGTTTATTCCTATTTATTGTAGCAGAACCCCGCCCGGAACGCAATGCGGCGGGCAAAGCAAAAAATCAGCTGCCGGTATAATTTGCCGCCGCTGACAGATACTACATACAAAGGAAACCGCAAGGAGGGCAAAATTATGAAAGCAACCGGTATCGTACGCCGCATCGACGAGCTTGGCAGGGTGGTGATCCCCAAGGAGATCCGCCGCACCCAGCGCATCCGGCGGGGCGACCCGCTGGAGATCTTTACCACCGGCGATGGGGAAGTGATCTTTAAAAAGTACTCGCCCATGGGCGAGGTGAACACCCTTGCCGCCCAGCTGGCAGAGGTGCTCAGCCGACAGTTTGCACTGACCGCCTTTGTGTGCGACAGGGACCGCATTCTGGCGGTCAGCGGCAGCGGGCGGCGGGAGCTGGCCGACCGCAGCATCAGCCAGCCGCTGGAAAAGCTGATGGAAGCCCGCAAGCCCTACCAGAGCCCCGGCAACCCGGAAAAGACCCTGCTGCCCTGCGAGGGCGCACCCCGGGTGCTGCTGTGCGCCGCGCCGGTGCTGGCGGGCGGAGATGTGACCGGCGCGGTGGGCTTACTGACCGAGGACCGCGCCGCCTGCCCGGAGGACGCCCAGTGCAAGGCGGTGGCAGTGGCAGCAGCCTTTCTGGCAAAGCAGATGGAGGAGTAAGGTGGGACGATCTGGAATGCGCGCCGCGCTGCTTTGCGCATAAATAGCGGAAAGAATAGTTTGATTGGTAGTTCCGAAACGCCTGCGGGCGTTTCGGAACTACTTTTTCACGGAAGGGGACTCGCCCTCTCCGTCTGCTCCCGCTGGTCGCATCCACCTCTCCCAAAGGGAGAGGCAAGAGCACTGCCGAAAACTTTCCCCATTATGCCTAATACTTTAGTGTCGAACCTTACGGCTTGGCTCTCCCTTTGGGAGAGCTGGCGCGGGAGCGCCTGAGAGGGCGAGCCCGCTTACCTGAGGGGGAACCCCCTTTATGACAGAATTATGAATCTTTATAAACATTTTTGCAAAGGGCTTGACAGCAGGGCAAAAACGATTATAATGGTCTTAGCACTCAGGAACAAGGAGTGCTAAACAAACAAAAGCGATACAAAAAGGAGGCAGGCGCTATGACGATGGATGCACGCAAGCAACGGGTCTTGCAGGCGATCGTGGCGCTGTATGGCCTTGAGGGCGAGCCGGTGGGCAGCAGCGTGCTGGCAAACTACTTTGACATGGCAGTGTCCAGCGCAACGCTGCGCAACGAGATGGCGGCGCTGACAAAGCTGGGCTTGCTGGAGCAGCCCCACACCAGCGCGGGGCGCGTGCCCAGCGCCAAGGGCTACCGGTATTATCTGGACAATCTGCTTACCGACGATCAGCCGCTGGACCGCGTTACCCGCGCCCGGGTGGATGCGGTGTTCGCCAGCCTTGACCACGAGCCGGAAAAGCTGGCACAGGGCGCTGCCAAGGCGCTGGCCGCCATCAGCGGCTGCACCGCCGCCGTCAGCACCCCCTGCGCCGAGGATCTGTGCATCGCCCATTACGAGGTGGTGCAGGTGGGCCGCAGCGCAGCTGCTGTGCTGGCTGTGACCACTGCCGGTTACGTCCGCACCCGGGTGGCGCGGGTACGCACCGGGCTTTCCCGGGAAAATGCAGCCGCCCTTGCGGCGCTGCTCAACCGCAACCTTACCTTTGTGGCACCGGTGGATCTTTCCACCCGGATGCTCAGCGAGCTGTGCAGCCAGATCGCACCGGAGCTTGTGCCGGTGGTCAGCGCCGCAGCCGCAATTTTGCAGGACAGCGTAAAGCCCCATGTATTTCTGGGCGGCGAGCAGTACCTGCTGGACTGGCCGCAGCTGGACGGCCGGGTGGGTGATATCCTTACCCTGCTGAACGACGAGGAACAGGCCGCAAGCCTGATCGCACCCCCGGAAAACCGCAGCGAAAGCGTGCTGCTGGGCGAGGATCTGGAACCGCAGATCCCCGGGCTGTGCATCGTGAGCGACCGGTATCTGGTAGGCGGCGGGCTGTGGGGCTCCATTGCCCTGATCGGCCCCACCCGGATGCCCTTCCAGAAGCTGATGCCCCTGCTGCATGAGTTTGCAGACCAGCTGGGCGAGGGCATGAGCGGTAAACGAAAAGACACCCCGCAGGCTGCCGTACCGCGGCGGACTGTGATCTATAAGGAGGATCTGGAATGAGCGAAGAAGCAAAGAACACGGTGCCCGAGACCGAGCAGCCGGAAACTGCCCCCGAGGAAAAGACCGCTGCCGCAGCGCCCGAGCAGGCTGCTGCCGAGTCTGCCGCCGAAGAGGACAAGAAGAAGGACGGCGGCTGGTTCAACAAGAAGGCCCGGGAGATGGAAGCCGTTAAGGCTAAGCTGGATGCAGCGGAAAAGAACGCCGCACAGGCCAAGGATCAGCTGCTGCGCATGGCTGCCGAGTACGACAACTACCGCAAGCGCTCCACCCGCGAGGCCGACCAGAAGTTCAGCGACGGTGTTTCCCACGCAGTGGAAAAGATCATCCCCATTCTGGATACGCTGGATATGGCAGCCAACGCCCCCACCACCGACGAGAACTACAAAAAGGGCGTGGTCATGACGCTGGATAAGGCCGCAAAGGCACTGGAAGCCCTCCATGTGGAGGAGATCGAAGTGCTGGGCAAGCCCTTTGACCCCAACTTTATGAATGCTGTGCAGCAGATCCCCGCCCCGGACGGGCAGGAGAGCGGCACAGTGGTCACCGTTTTCCAGAAGGGTTACAAGCTGGGTGACAAGATCATCCGCCATGCAACCGTTGTGGTGGCCGAATAAATAAGCCGAACCTCCCGCAAGGGAGTTTGCAATAACATCCGCTTGACATCATCATAAGCATCATATAAACAAGATTTGTTCTTTCGAGAGGAGACTTCATTATGAGTAAGATTATTGGTATCGACCTTGGTACTACCAACAGCTGCGTGGCTGTTATGGAGGGCGGCGAGCCTGTTGTTATCGCCAATTCTGAGGGCGCCCGCACCACCCCGTCCGTTGTCGGCTTCACCAAGACCGGCGACCGTCTGGTAGGTCAGGTTGCAAAGCGTCAGGCGATCACCAACCCCGACAACACCGTTTCTTCCATCAAGCGTCAGATGGGCACCGACCACAAGGTGACCCTGAACGGCAAGGAGTACACTCCCCAGCAGGTCAGCGCTATGATCCTGCAGAAGCTGAAGGCTGACGCCGAGGCTTATCTGGGCGAGACCGTCACCGAGGCTGTCATCACTGTGCCTGCCTACTTCAACGACAGCCAGCGTCAGGCAACCAAGGACGCAGGCACCATTGCCGGCCTGAACGTCCGCCGTATCATCAACGAGCCCACCGCAGCGGCTCTGGCTTACGGTGTGGATAAAGAGGACGACCAGAAGATCATGGTCTACGATCTGGGCGGCGGCACCTTCGATGTGTCCATCATCGAGATGGGCGACGGCGTTACCGAGGTTCTGGCCACCAACGGCGATACCCATCTGGGCGGCGATGACTTCGACCAGCGCATCATCGACTGGATGGCAGACGCCTTCCAGACCGAGAACGGCATCGACCTGCGCAAGGACAAGATGGCTGCACAGCGTTTGAAGGAAGCTGCCGAGAAGGCTAAGATCGAGCTGTCCAGCGCAATGAGCAGCCAGATCAACCTGCCCTTCATCACCGCCGATGCTACCGGCCCCAAGCACTTGGATATGACCCTGACCCGCGCAAAGTTCAACGAGCTGACCGCTGATCTGGTCGATCGTACTATGACCCCCGTGCGCAAGGCTCTGCAGGATGCAGGTCTGCGCGCTTCCGACCTGAAGAAGGTGCTGATGGTCGGTGGTTCCACCCGTATCCCCGCTGTCTACGATGCAGTGAAGAAGGAACTGAACTGCGAGCCCTTCAAGGGCATCAACCCCGATGAGTGCGTGGCTGTCGGTGCTGCTATTCAGGGCGGCGTCCTGAACGGCGAGAAGAAGGGTCTGCTGCTGCTGGATGTCACCCCGCTGAGCCTTGGCATTGAGACTCTGGGCGGCGTGTGCACCAAGATCATCGACCGCAACACCACCATCCCCACCCACAAGAGCCAGGTGTTCTCCACCGCAGCCGACAACCAGCCCTCTGTTGAGGTCAACGTGCTGCAGGGCGAGCGTGAGTTTGCCCGCGACAACAAGAGTCTGGGTGTGTTCCATCTGGATGGCATTGCTCCGGCTCCCCGTGGCGTGCCTCAGATCGAAGTTACCTTCGATATCGATGCCAACGGCATCGTGAAGGTCAGCGCTAAGGATCTGGGCACCGGCAAGGAGCAGAACATCACCATCACCGCTTCCACCAATATGTCCAAGGAGGACATCGACAAGGCTGTGAAGGAAGCTGAGCAGTTTGCTGCCGACGATAAGAAGAAGCGTGAAGAGGTCGATATCCGCAACGGTGCCGACCAGATGGTGTTCCAGACCGAGAAGATGCTGAAGGAGAACGGCGACAAGCTGCCCGCAGACGTGAAGAGCGATGCCGAGGCAAAGCTGGCCGACCTGCGGACTGCTGTCCAGTCCGGCAACGTGGACGACATCAAGGCAAAGCAGGAAGCCCTGAGCCAGGTGTTCGAGAAGATGTATCAGGCAGCCGCTGCCGCACAGCAGGCCGCCGGTGCACAGCCCGGTGCTGACGCAGGCGCAGCCGATACCAAGCCCAACGATGACGGCGTTGTGGATGCCGACTTCAAGGAAGTCTAAGTCTGACACAAAGCGCTGTGTCCGGCCAAACCGGCGGGCATACGCGCAATAGAGCAAAAGCCGCTCCGGTTTAGGCCGGAGCGGCTCTTGCTGGTTTATAGAATGTAAACCCTCTCAGTCATTGCTTCGCAATGCCAGCTCTCCCGATGGGCGAGCTTTTGGCAGTGAGGACAAGTTTCCCTTCTCGGTCTAAGCTCCCCCCTCGGGGGAGCTGGCGCGTCAGCGCCTGAGAGGGTTTGTGCGGAGAAAGACCGTGACGGGAGAGGTTGGAGAGGTGAGTGGATATGGCACAGGAAAAGCGTGATTATTACGAAGTGCTGGGGGTATCCAAGGGCGCAAGCGATGCCGAGATCAAAAAGGCATACCGCAAGCTTGCCATGAAATACCACCCGGACTATAACCCCGGCGATAAGGACGCCGAGGCAAAGTTCAAGGAGATCAACGAGGCAAACGAGGTGCTTTCGGACCCGAAAAAGCGCCAGCTGTACGACCAGTACGGCTTTGCCGGTGTTGATCCCACCTACGCAGCACAGAACGGCGGCGGCCCCGGCGGCTTTGGCGGTTTTGGCGGCGACGGTGTAGATCTGGGCGACATCTTTGGCGATATCTTCGGCGGCGGCTTTGGCGGCTTCGGCGGCTCGTCCCGTCAGGCAAACAACCCCAACGCCCCCCGCAAGGGTCAGGACATCCGGGTGCGCATCACCCTGAGCTTTGACGAGGCCGTGCACGGCTGCAAGAAGAACATTACCATCACCCGTCAGCAGGAGTGCACCGAGTGCCACGGCAGCGGCTGTGCCGCCGGCAGCAGCCCCGAGACCTGCCCGGACTGCGGCGGACGCGGCTTTGTCATCCGCCAGCAGCGCACCCCCTTTGGCGTGATGCAGACCCAGCAGCCCTGCTCCCGCTGCGGCGGCAAGGGCAAGCTGGTCAAGAACCCCTGCAAGGTCTGCCACGGCGCGGGCAAGGTGGCTTCCAAAAAGACGCTGGAGGTGTCCATCCCCATGGGCATCGACGACGACCAGAGCTTTGCACTGCGCGGCATGGGCGATGCCGGTACCAACGGCGGCCCCGCCGGTGATGTCATCGTCATGGTCACTGTGCGCCCCAGCGAGGTGTTCCAGCGCGACGGCTACGATGTGTGGGTCACTGTGCCCATCACTTACAGTCAGGCCGTGCTGGGCGACAGCGTCACCGTGCCCTCCATTGACGGCAAGGTGGAGTACACCGTGCCCGAGGGAACCCAGAGCGGCACCACCTTCCGCCTGCGCGGCAAGGGCATCCAGTACCTGAATGGCCGCGGCCGCGGCGATATGTACGTCAAGTGCGAGGTGGAGATCCCCAAAAAGCTGAACAAGGCGCAGCGCGATGCCCTGAAGAAATTTGAGGGCACGCTGAAAGAAGAAAACTACGAAAAGCGTAAGGGCTTCTTCAAAAAGCTGAAGGATATGTTCAACGCATAAAAACCAAACGGCGGCGCGTTCCATCGGAGCGTGCCGCCGTTTTTTGCGTGTAAACCCCATAAAACAGCGAAGGCGCTGCCCTTTCGGGCAGCGCCTTCGCCTGCTTTGTTCTTTGGTTTACTCCAAATTTAGGTTCGATCAGGAAAGTGCAATGAGTGCGGTGGGGATAATGCCGATACCGCTGCTGCAAACGCCCAGCACACTGATCGTGCAGGCAATATCATACAGCAGATTGGTAGTGCTCTTCTCCATGTCCTTGCTCAGGGCATCCATACCGGTCTCCATCCAGGTGTCGGGATTCTTTCTGCGATAATCACGGATCGCAATAGAACCCTTGAACCAGCCATAGAAGGGCAGGAACCATGCACAAAGAGCCTGAGTAGCAGTAGCGCCGCCCTCGGTGTAGGTCATTTCCTCAGTGGACAGTACATTGTAGTACGCGGGCATCATCATTTTTTCCATAATAACACTCCTTTTGAAACAAAGCTATCCAAAACGGTGCACCCAAAAAACGCACCGTTTTATCTGATTAAAAGGTTCAGCGCACGATCAGCAGAACGGCGCTCAGGGGAGCCAGTGCTACCACCATGGTGGTGGAAACGGCGTCCCGCACAAAGTTTCCGGCAGATTTGCCCATGTCGGCGGCAAGGGCATCGGTGGCACGGCCCATCACGGTAAAGAAATTGCCGTCCTTGTTGCCGTCCTGCTGCAGCCAGGTGCGTGCCTGCTTGATGCCCCAGATATAGCTGGAAGCCAGCACCACAGCACCTACGACAGTTGCGGTAGTAGTGGCGATCCCGGCAGCATCATCGATCATACCGCCGCCGGTGGTATAGGTCATTTCTTCGTTAGAAAGAACCGCATAATCTGCGGGATAATTCATCTTGTTCATCATCAATACTCCTTTGTCAAAGGGAAATGCCGCATTGCATCCCGATCCCCGGCGTCTATACCCAATTGCCGATAGAGCATTGTCCTCTATATAGTCATTCTACAACAGGAGTGGGATTTTATCAAGGGGTTTTGGCACATCTGTGCAAAAACTGGCGAGACGCATGAAATTACAACTATAAATTTGTGAAAATAGACTGCAATAATCTGGGCTTTTGGCTGTTTAGCCCTGTACCCCGGCGCGGTAGAGGTAAGGGTCGCTCTTGAAGCTGTCAAAATTGTACAGCACAAGGATCTGGTCGTAGCCGTTATCGGCGATCAGTTTGTCCAAGCCATAGTTGTAGTTGCGGAAGTCCACCACGTCAATGTCGGCGTAGTTGGCGGTCAGGTAGGGCACAAAACAGTTGGCGTAGCTGTCCTTGATGACAAGGATGCGCCCGCTGCCATTGCCCTGCACCCGGCTCAAACCGTTGTTGCCGTGCAGGAACATGGCGTACTTGTCGTAGACGGAAAGCTTCTCCGTATCGTACAGGCCGGTGGTCTGCCCCTCGGTGGGCTGGCCTGCCGCCGTCACGTTCCATACCGTCAGGGTGTTGTCAAGGTCGTAGTAGGTGATCACGTCCGGCACAGCGTTCCATGTGCGTGCCTTGGCGTAGTGGGTGCCGTAAAAGCCGTCGGCTGTCAGAGCAGTGTGGGCGGCGGTGTCAAAGGGGGTAAGGCCAAGGGTATCGCACAGCTGACTGTAAGCATAGTAGGCGCCAAGGCTCGTCCAGTGGTGGTCGGTGCGGTAGTAAATATACTCGCTCTTGTGGGCGGAAAGGGTCTGGCGCACGTCCACAAAGCGACCGCCTGCCGCCTGCACCGCAGCGGAAAGCTGGTCAAGATAGCCGTCCTCGTCCAGCAGGGGGGCATTTGCGGGCACGTTCTCCTTGTAGATATCGCTGGCGGCGGGGGCCAGCAGCACATTCACCTTGCCCGGGTAGCGCTGGCACAGGCTGGTGAGCGCTGCCGTGTTCTTGGGCAGGGTGCGTTCCTCACTGGAAAGCAGCCCGTAGGTGCGGGGGAACATCATGTGCTCTTTGCCCAGCAGGATACCGCCGTTCTGCTGCTTTTGCAGCAGGGTGGTCTCCACCACGCTCTGCAGGCTGATCCACTGGTCGCGCCCCGCTACCTGATCCTTGACGTATTTGGTGTAGGCAGTAAAGTAGCTGTTCAGCCCCTTGGCGGTGAACTGGGTCAGTGCCGGGCGTTGGCTCAGGGTGGTATTTTCCAGCTCGCTGTAACTGCGGTCCGGGGTGACCAGATCCAGCGCGAACAGCCCGATAAAGAACAGGCTGAACACCACCAGCACCGGGTAGTGCAAAAGGGAGAAGGTCTTTTTTTCGTGTTTGGACATCTTCCCGCCTCCTTAAAAGTTAAAGTACAGGAACGGGCTGTTGGTGCTGCCCACCACATAGGCGGTGGAGACCACCAGCAGCGTCAGGATGGCGGCGCAGCGGGTGACCACGTTCTTGCGCAGCACATCCCACAGCTTTTCGATCAGCGGGGTGCAGCACACCACGCTTACCGCCAGCAGCACGCCGTAATTCCGCAGGAAATACAGCGGCGACACCCCGCCGGAGGGGATAAAGAGCTTTTGGAACAGCAGCCCGAAGGACACGCCGGTGTCGTTGCCCACGAACATCGCCCAGCCTACCACCACGAGGAACAGGGTGTACAGGTGCGGCCACACTCTGCCTTTTTTCAGGTAGGGCAGCAGGAACAGCTTTTCGGCCGCCAGCAGCACAAAGTAGTAAAGACCCCAGCAGATAAAGTTCCAGTTTGCGCCGTGCCAGATGCCGGTGAGCAGCTCCACGATGAACAGGTTCAAAATCTGCCGCTTGAGCCCCTTGCGGTTGCCGCCCAGCGGGATATACACATACTCGCGGAACCAGCCGGACAGGGTCATGTGCCAGCGCCGCCAGAACTCGGTGATGGAAGCGGAGATATAGGGGTAGTTGAAGTTTGCAGGGAAGTCGAAGCCCAGCATTTTGCCCATGCCGATGCCCATGAGGGAGTAGCCGGAGAAATCGAAGTACAGCTGTAAACTGTATGCGATGATGCCCAGCCACACCAGCGGGGTGGAAGCGTTCGCCAGACCCACAAAGGTGGTGGAGGGGCTGTCGGCTGCCCCGATGATGTCCGTCCACAGTGCACCTACGGCGTCTGCCAGCAGCACCTTTTTGGCAAGACCAAAGGTGAACAGGGTCATGCCCTCTTCGATCTGCTTTAAGTTATAGCGGTGCTTGTAGACGTGCAGCTGGTCGGAGACGTCCCGGTACTTGACGATGGGCCCCGCGATGAGCTGCGGGAACATGACCACATAAGCGCCGAAGTCGATGATGTTGCGCTCGGCCTTTACATCCCGGCGGTAGACGTCGATGGAGTAGGAAAGGGTCTGGAAGGTGTAGAAGCTGATGCCCAGCGGCAAAGTGCCGATGCCTTGGATCTCGGCAAAGGCGGTGCCCAGCAGGGCGTTTGCGCTGCGCAGCACAAAGTTTGCGTACTTGAAGTAGAACAGCATCCCCAAGCTGCCAACGAGCGCCACCAGCAGAAAGAAACGGCGCAGCGCGGGCTTTGCATCAAAATGCTCGATGGCAAGGCCGCTGAGGTAGTTGATGAGGATAAGTGCCACCATGACCGGGAAAAAGCGCACCTCGCCCCAGCAGTAGAACACCAGACTGCACAAAAACAGCACGGTGTTCTTGAGTTTTGCGGGGGCAAGATAGTACAGCGCCAGCGTGATGGGCAGAAAACGGAACAGGAAGATGATGGTGCTGAAAACCAAGGGGTCAGCCTCCTTTGTGTTGTGATGTCAAAGCTCCCCCTTCGGGGGAGCTGTCAACGCCGGCAGGCGTTGACTGAGAGGGTTGTTCTACTGAAAAAAGCCGATGCCGCAGATGGCACCGGCTCAGAAGATCAGATTCAGCTGTTCAGGGCGCTGTCCACGGCACTGTTTAGATCTGCGGTGCACTCGTTGGAGGCGATCACCATGACCACACGGTCGCCCTTGGAGGAGATGATGGCGTTTTCCACGTTGCTCTGTGCCTGTGCAAACTCGGCGTAGTTGCCGTAGAAAGCCACCTGATCCTGCTTGTAGCTCTCCAGCGCGGTCACAATATCCTGTGCCTTGCCGGAAGCGGCTTCCACCACCAGCACAAGGCCGGCGTCGCCGTTGTCGTTGCTCTTCACGCCCTTGTAGCCGGCTACGTCCTCAGCCTTCAGGCCGAAGTCGTACTCGATGTTCATGGCAGTGATCTCGAACTGGTTAGAGATGGGGTCAGCAGCCAGCAGGGTCTCCACAGCGCTGTCCAGCTCGGCGGTGCCGTTTTCAGTGGTATCTGCCACCGAAGAGGCAGTGCTGGAAGCCGGTGCAGAGGCAGCGGCGCTGGATACAGAAGATGCCGCAGAAGAAGCGCTGCCGCCGCAGCCGGTCAGGGCAGCGGCCAGCACGGCACTGACGGCGATCACAGAGAGTTTTGTGCGGTTTATCATAAAATATTCCTTCTTTTGTTGAATTCATTTGTCGGGGTGCGGGGCTGCGTCGCGCACACGGGCAGACTGTATTTATCTTACCATAACGGCAGGCAAATTGCAACGCACCCCGCAGGGTTTTCCGGCAGTTTTCATTGGATTTTAACCAGTCACGGTCTCCTCGGCGGCAATGCGCTGCAAAACTGCGACTGCGTCCTCCAGACACAGGCCGCTCCGGTTGAGCAGGGCGGCGTTTTCCGGGCCTACATAGCGCCAGTGCCACGGCTCGTAGGTGATGCCGGTCACGCTTTCGGCTTCCTTGGGGTAGCGCAGGATAAAGCCGTACTGCTCCGCGTTTTCGCACAGCCAGCGGAAGGCGGCGGTGTCGGCAAAGCCGGTGTCAAGGGTGGCGTGCTCCGGGCTGTTCAGGTCGGCGGCAAGGCCGCAATTGTGCTCCGAGCAGCCCGGCGGGTTCACGGTGGCAGCGGCCTTTTCCCGGGCGGCGGCTTCGCTCAGCCCCTTATCACGGTAGTACTGGGTCTTGTTGTCGTACAGCTTTTTCTGGTAGCTGACGCTGCGGTAGCCGCTCTGCATCCGCACATCCACCCCGTCCTTGGCAGCAGCGGCCTGCATGGCAAGAAAGGCCTCGGCGGCTTCAGTCTGCAAAGTCTTGTTGATGGCGGTGGCCGAGCCGCATTCCTTGGTCTCGATGGGGTAGTTCTCCGGCATCTTGTGGGTGCGGTTGACAAGAATCATGCGGGGGTCCTCCAGCAGCGCCTGCGCCTGTGCGGCGGTAAGGGTGCTCTGCTGTGTGCCGTTCTCGGCGGGCAGCTCCGGCAGCTGCGGCACGGCGGCTTTGCTGGTGCAGATGTAGGCGGTGCAGCCCGCCACAAAGCAGGCCAGCGCCGTCAGGCAGAGCAGACGCCAGACGTGACGTTTATGATGACGGGAAGAACGCATAGAACCTACCTTCTTTCACGAAAAAAGGATAAGCACCCGCCGCCCCGGGCAGACTATCCGCAAAAGGGGGCGCGGGAAAATGAAGATGACAGCGCAGGAATACGCACGCCGGGTGCAAAAGGCGGGGCCGCACTCGCCGCTTTTAGCAGACTGCCTTTGGGCGTTTTGCGTGGGCGGCGGTATCTGCCTGCTGGGCGAAGGGCTGCGGCAGCTGTTTTTGCGGCAGGGCGCGGACGCCGAAACGGCGGGCACCCTGACCAGCTGCACCCTGATTTTGCTCTCGGCGGTGCTGACCACGCTGGGCTGGTACCAGAAGCTGGCAGCAAAGGCCGGGGCGGGGTCGCTGGTGCCCATCACCGGCTTTGCCAACGCGGTGGTCAGCGCGGCCATCGAGTTCAAGGCCGAGGGGCGGGTGCCGGGCACGGGAGCAAAGATGTTCCTCATCGCCGGGCCGGTCATCGTGTACGGCACGCTGGCGGCGGTGGTGTACGGTGTGGTGCTCTGGCTGCTGGGGGCTTCTGCCTTATAATACGGAACAGCCCCGCCGGATATTGCAGCGTCACAGCACCAGTATAGCACGTTCCGGGGCATTTTTTGCAGAAAAGGAGAAAGTTTTTATGACAGAGCGCCGGGGCGATACCCTGTTGTTCCATACTCCGCCGGTCATCGCCGCACAGGCGGCGGTGGGCGGCAAAAAAGAGAGCGAGGGCCCGCTGGCGGCGGGCTTTGACGAACTGACCACCGACAACCGGCTGGGACAGCACTGCTGGGAAGCCGCCGAAAAGCAATTGCAGCTGCGGGCGGCGCGGCTCTGCCTGCAAAAAGCGTCTCTGCCTGCAGAGCAGGTAGACCTTGCGCTGGCAGGGGACTTGCAGGCGCAGTGCACCGCCTCCGGCTACGCGCTGCGGGAGCTGGGCGTGCCCTTTGCGGGGCTGTTCGGGGCGTGCAGCACCATGGCAGAGGCACTGGCGCTGGGCGCAGCGCTGTGCGGCAGCGGGGCGGCGCAAAACCTGCTGGCGATGACCTCCAGCCATTTCTGCGCGGCAGAGCGTCAGTTCCGCACCCCGCTGAGCTACGGTGCGGTGCGCACCCCTACTGCTCAGTGGACGGCTACTGCCGCCGGGTGCTGCCTGCTGCGCCCGGCAGGGCAGGGGGTGGGCATTGCCGCCGCCACCTTTGGGCGGGTGCAGGATTATAATATTAAAGATATCAACAACATGGGCGCAGCCATGGCACCGGCAGCCGCCGCCACGCTGTTGCAGTATCTTGCCGATACCCATGCCGAGCTGCGGGATTTCGACTGCATCTATACCGGCGACCTCGGGCTGGTGGGCAGTCAGATGCTGCGGGAGCTGCTGGCAGCAGAAGGTCTGCTGCTGAAAAACCACGCGGACTGCGGCTGCCTGCTCTACGATGCCGAGGAGCAGCGGGTGAAAAGCGGCGGCTCGGGCGCGGGCTGCTGCGCCGCCGTGCTCTGTGGGCATATCCTGCCAAAGCTGCTGCGCCGCGGCAGCCGCCGGGTGCTGTTCATTGCCACCGGGGCGCTGATGAGCCAGACCACCTTTTTGCAGAAGGAGAGCATCCCGGCGGTGGCGCACTTGGTAGAGCTGACCGCGCCGGAAAAGGAGGGCTGAAATGAACTATCTGTGGGCATTTTTAATAGGCGGCGCCATCTGCGCGGTGGGGCAGCTGTTCATCGACCTGACAAAGCTGACCCCGGCACGCATCCTGACCGGCTATGTGGTGGCGGGGGTGGTGCTCTCGGCGGTGGGGCTGTATGCGCCGCTGGCAGAGTTTGCCGGTGCGGGGGCGAGCGTGCCCCTGCTGGGCTTCGGGCATCTGCTGGCAAAGGGGGTGCGCACCGCCGTGGCGGAAAAGGGCGCCATCGGCATCCTGACCGGCGGGCTGACCGCTGCCTCTGCGGGCATCACCGCAAGTCTTGTCTGCGGCGTGGTGTGCAGCCTTGCGGGCAAAAGCCACGACCAGAACTAAGCTGTTTTGTCCGCGCTGCTTCGCTATATTTTGCGCCCGGCGGCTGGTAAACTGGGGGCAAAACGGAGGTGAGGCGGATGAAACACAGCGGTCAGACCGTATTGTGGGAGCTGTGGGCGGCGCTGTGCCTGTGCACGGCGCTGGTGCTGCCGCCCGGCAGCCCGTGGCTGCACGAGCCGACACTTTTGTACCCGGGGCTTTCGCTGGCGGTGGTTGTGCCCGCCGCGTGGGCGGCGTGGTGGATGGCGGTGCCGCCGCAGCCCCTGCCGCCGGAGCAGCTGCTGGAGCCGGTGCAGCGGCAGAGCCTTGCCGCACTGTGTGGGGCATGACCCTGAAAAAACAAAAACCCCTGTGCCGGATACCCGGTACAGAGGTTTTGTTCGTCAATCAAACTGCGCGATCAAGCGTTCTTGTTAGCACGCTTTGCCATACGGCTGATCTTGCGGCTGGCGGTGTTCTTCTTGATGACACCCTTAGCGCGAGCCTTGTCGATCGCGGAAACAGCAGCCAGGACGGTTGCGTCCTTGTCAGCGGCATTCGCATCGATGGCAGCGTCTGCCTTCTTGACGACTGTTTTCAGGTTGGTCTTAATGGCCTTGTTGTGAGCCTGCTCTGCAGCAGCCTGCACGACGCGGTCCTTCTGAGATTTGATGTTAGGCATTCGTTCCACCTCCTTGGCTACCTATAACAGCGCACCCTATGATACCATATTTCGCGTACCAGCGCAAGCGTTTTTTTGATTTTTGTTTGGAAAAGTTTGATTTTTCCCATACTTTCCGGCAAGAAAGCGGGCTTTTGCCCCAAAAAGGAACGGAGAGTGTGGAAAATGCGTACTACGGATATGGCCGACGAGCTGTTTTCGGGCGCGGCGCAGCCCCTGCCCGCAGGGGTGCGGCTGGCCACCGCCCGCCACGGCGGGGTGACGGTGACGCGGGTGGAAATTGCCCGCGAGGGGCTCAGCCGCCCCCGGGGCAGGTACGTCACGCTGGAAATGCCCAGCGTCAGTGTGTTGGACGAGCGGGACGCCGCCGTTATCGAAGTATGCGCCCGGGAGCTGCGCGCCCTTTTGCCGCCGGAAGGCCCGGTGCTGGTGCTGGGGGTGGGCAACCGCCGCGTTACCGCCGATGCCCTTGGCCCGCGCACGGTGCAGAGAATCCTTGTCACCATGGGCGCGGGCGCTGCCCCGCCGGTGCGGGGCTTGCGCCCGGTAGCAGCCGTTGCGCCCGGGGTGGCGGCAGCCACCGGGCTTTCGCTTCAGCAGCTGGCGGCGGCGCTGGTGGGGCAGCTGCGCCCGGCGGCGGTGGTCTGTGTGGACAGTCTCTGCTCCGCCGAGGGGCAGCGGCTGGGACGCACGGTGCAGTTTTCGGACACGGGGCTTTACCCGGCGCAGGCCGACCACACCCGCCACCTGACCCGGGACACCCTAGGCGTGCCGGTGGTGGCGGCGGGCATCCCCACCCTGATGCAGGCGCAGGAGGGGGCAGACCTTGTGGTCACGCCCCGGGCGCTGGACAGTGTCATCGCCCACGGCGCGGCGCTGCTGGCGGGCAGCGTCAACCGCGCCTTGCAGCCCCGCCTTACCGTGCAGCAGCTCTGCTGGCTGACAGGGTGAACGATTTTAAATGCGCTCCGCTGCGCGGGGAAAGCTTTTATTTGCCGCAAGCGTGCAGGGACGCTCCGCTGGGCCAGAGGCAGGGAGGGGTGTTCCGACTCCCCCCTCCCTACCTCTGGACTCCACCCACCCCGCAACGGGCCAAGGGCTGCACGCCCTTGACAATCCTAAAGAAGAAGTCGAAGCACAAAAAAGCTAGCGCTGCGCCAGTCGGCGCTATCGCTTTAACGCTTTTTTCGCTTCTCCATCCATAGCCCCTCAGTCGCTACGCGACAGCTCCCCCGGGGGAGCGGGCACACCCGCAGCGCCGCGCTTTCGCAGAAAGCGGCGCTGCAAATGCCGTTTCCCTCTACGACCCCTCCCGTGAAAATAGCGTTTGGAGCGCTCCGCAGAGCGCGACAAACGCGAAATTATAAATAATTTTTCCGCTGAGGATGGCTAGAGCGCAGCGGAAGCCATTCCCAATCGTCCCACTGGCCGGAAAGGAGGTCTTGCCATGCGCAGCAGAGAGCCTTGGCGTCTGCCTGCGGGGCAGAGCAGGGCAGTGCCCTTTTTGCAGGCTGCGGTGCTGTTTGCGGCCCTGTGCATCTTTGCCCGCAGCGCCGCGCTGGTGCTGGCGGCCTTTCTGGCAGCGCCGGTGCCTGCCGCGCAGACCTTGCTGCATCTGGGGCAGCAGGCCGTGGAGAGCCGGGCAGCGGCAGCGCCTGCGGAAAGCGTGCCGGAAGCCGTGTCCGCGCCCTCTCCGGCGCAGGAGGCTGCCGCCCCGGTGCAGACCGGGGTGGAGCAGTATTTTGTGGCCTTGCAGCCGGACGAAGCCCGTCCCGCCGATGCGGGTACGGTGACAGAGCAGCAGTTCGGGCAGGGCAGCGGCGAAAAGTACATTCCCTGCGGTGCGGGCAGCATCAAGAACAACACCCGGCAGACGGCGGCGGATATCGCCGCCGAGGCAGCGCAGCCCCTGCCCTTTGCTATCGAAAAAGACAGCGCCGCGCCGCAGGTGCTCATCATGCACACCCACGCCACCGAGGACTACCGCCTTTCTGCCGGACTGTGGTTCACCCCCGGGGACGGGGCGCGCAGCACCGACCGCAGCATCAATATGTGCGCGGTGGGGCGGGTGATGGCCGATACCCTCAATGCGGCGGGCATCTGCACCCTGCACGACGAGACCCTGAATGACTACCCCAGCTACACCGGCAGCTACGCCAACAGCCGGACGGTGGTGCAGCAGTATCTGGCGCAGTACCCCAGCATCAAGGTGGTGCTGGACGTCCACCGCGATGCCATCGAGCGGGAAAACGGCACCCGCTGCGCACCGGTGTGCACCATAGACGGGCGGCAGGCGGCGCAGGTGATGATCATCTGCGGGTGCGACAACGGCACCAGCGTGCAGCTGCCCGCATGGCGGCAGAATCTGCGCTTTGCTGCTGCGTGGGAGCGCAGCATGGAAGCAAAATACCCCGGCTTTACCCGCCCGGTGCTGTTCAGCTACCGGTTCTATAATCAGGACCTGACCACCGGCAGCCTGCTGATCGAGATCGGCGGGCACGGCAACAACCTAAATGAGGCCCTGTACGCCGGATATCTGGCAGCACAGGGCCTCGCGGATGCACTATTAAGTTGAGGGTCAGCCGCCAAGGCTGGAGATCATGTCGCTCTTGGCAGACTGATAGTAGCTCCATGCCTGATCGGCCACGGTCTCGGGCTGGTTATACTCCCGCAGGATGCTGCGCATCTCGCTGACCACCGAGGAGACGGCACTGTCGTAGGTGCCCTCCACAGAGGAAAGATGCTTGTAGGCGATACTGACCTTATTGGCAAAGGTCTGCTCGCTGGCGGGCAGAGCGTGGTATTCGTCCTTTGCGCTCTGGATGGCACTGCTGACATCCGACCGTGCCGCAGACTCCAGCGAATACAGCTCGCTCATCAGCGAGGAGATCTTGGCGTCGCACTCCGGGTTTGGCGGGTCGTAGACATGGTCGGGATCATTGGCATTGCCGCCCGATGTGCCGGACTGGGAAGTGTTTCCGTAGGTGGGGAACCAGTCGCCGAACATAAACTCGTTGTACCCGGCAATGAATTCCTCCTTGGTGCAGCCGCTCAGCAGAGCAGCCAGTGCGCAGCTGACCACGGCGAGGGTCAGCAGACGAATGATGCGGTGTGTGTGTGTCATGATTTCCTCCAGAATCTGTTTTTGCGGAATACCGCTTTTTTCCATTTTATCAGAGAAAAGGCGTTCTGACAAGAAGAAAGCAAAAATTTGTCCGATGCTGCACAGCAAGGTTGACAAAATGCCGCCAACGTGCTATTTTAAAACAACAAATGCAAGGAACGGGAAAAGTAGCGCGGGCCGTCCGGCCCAGAGAGTGCGGCACAGCTGAGAGCCGCGCCCGTGCGCCGCGTGAACGAACACCCGGGAGCAGCAAACTGAACACGGCAGCGTGTCTGCCGCAAAGTAGGTGCGCCGCAGGTCCAGCGTTACAGGGACAGCGCTTAAACAAAGAGCGCGTGAGCGACCGGACACTTCCGGTAATTCAGGTGGCACCGCGGACATTACAAGACAGCTTGTTCGCCCTGAACTTTCAGGGCAAAAGCTGTCTTTTATTTTTTATTTTTGGCTTTGTCTGCGGGCACCCCGGTGCCCGCAGACAAAACAGAGGATCGAGCCTCTTTATACAGAGGACGAAAAGGAGAACTATTATGGAACGTACCGAGATCCTTTCGCTGTTCAAGAACACCCCGGCGGACGGCACCGAGATCACCGTCTGCGGCTGGGCAAAGAACATCCGCGACTCCAAGAACATCGGCTTCATCGCCCTGTCGGACGGCGGCTGCTTCAAGACCCTGCAGGTCGTGTTGGAGGCCGGCAAGCTGGAAAACTACGAAGAGGTCATCCACACCGGCCTGTACAGCAGCCTGCGCATCAAGGGCAAGCTGGTGCTCACCCCGCAGGCAAAGCAGCCCTTTGAGCTGAACGCCGAGAGCGTGGAGATCCTGGGCGACTGCCCCGCCGACGAGTATCCCCTGCAGAAAAAGAAGATGAGCATGGAGTATCTGCGCACCATGCCCACCCTGCGTCCCCGCACCAACACCTTCAACGCCGCTTTCCGCGTGCGCAGCGTGGCAGCCTACGCCATCCACAAGTTCTTCCAGGAGAACGGCTTTGTCTACGCCCACTCTCCGCTGATCACCGCCTCCGACTGTGAGGGTGCCGGCGAGATGTTCCGTGTGACCACGCTGGATCTGGACAATGTGCCCAAGACCGAGGACGGCGCTGTGGATTACAGCCAGGACTTCTTTGAAAAGCCGGTCAACCTGACCGTTTCCGGCCAGCTGGAAGCCGAGGCTATGGCGATGGCATTCGGCAAGGTGTACACCTTTGGCCCCACCTTCCGCGCCGAGAAGAGCTTTACCACCCGTCACGCCGCCGAATTCTGGATGATCGAGCCGGAGATGGCTTTCTGCGACCTGAACGGCTACATGGACAACGCCGAGGCTATGATCAAGTACGTCATCCGCTATGTGCTGGACAACTGCCCGGACGAGATGGCCTTCTTCAACCAGTTCATTGATAAGGGTCTTGTCGAGCGTCTGGAGCTGGTGGCAAACAGCGATTTCGCCCGCATCAGCTACACCGAAGCCATTGAGATCCTGGAAAAGAACAACAAGAAGTTCCAGTACCCCGTGGAGTGGGGCGTGGATATCCAGACCGAGCACGAGCGCTACCTGACCGAGGTGGTGTTCAAGAAGCCGGTCTTTGTCACCGACTACCCCAAGGAGATCAAGAGCTTCTACATGAAGCAGAACGCCGACGGCAAGACCGTGGCGGCAGCAGATATGCTGGTGCCCGGCATCGGCGAGCTGATCGGCGGCAGCCAGCGTGAAGAGGACTACGGCAAGCTGGTAGCCCGCATGGACGAGCTGGGCATGGATAAGACCAACTACGAGTGGTACCTGAACCTGCGCAAGTTCGGCGGCGTGGAGCACGCAGGCTACGGCTTGGGCTTTGAGCGTATGATCATGTACCTCACCGGCATCCAGAACATCCGTGACGTGCTGCCCTTCCCCCGCACCGCATACGGCTTCTGAGAAGCGCGCATACTTTTACCGGGCTGCTGCATTCCGCAGCGGCCCGTTTTTGGTTGAACGGAAAGCGCCCTCTCAGTCAAAGCCTGACGGCTTTGCCAGATTCCCCCTTTTGTCGCTGCGCGACATCTTCCCCCGGAGCGGGGGAAGTCTTTCCTCAAAGAGAGAGCCAAGAGCACTGCCGGAAACTTTCTCTTTGCGCCTAATACTTTAGCAACGAACGTAATGGCTTGGCTCTCCCTTTGGGAGAGCTGGCGCGGGAGCGCCTGAGAGGGCGTTCTACCTGACTTTTCAACAAGGAGCACAAAACAAGTGGAAAACATTTCGCCTGCCCTCTTGGAGTGGTTTTACAAGAACCGCCGCAGCCTGCCTTTTCGGGAGGACCCCACCTCCTACCATGTGTGGCTCAGCGAGGTGATGCTGCAGCAGACCCGGGTGTCGGCGGTGCTGCCGTATTACTACCGCTTTCTGGAAGAGCTGCCGGATATCCCCGCGCTTGCCGCCTGTGAGGAGGAAAAGCTGCATAAGCTGTGGGAGGGGCTGGGCTATTACAGCCGGGTGCGCAACCTGCAAAAGGCCGCAAAGCTCGTCTGTGCACAGTACGGCGGGCAGCTGCCTGCCGACTACGCCGCCCTGCGTGCGCTGCCCGGCATCGGGGAGTACACCGCCGGTGCCATTGCGTCCATCAGCTTCGGCTTGCCCGTGCCCGCCGTGGACGGCAATGTGCTGCGGGTGTTTTCCCGCCTGTATAATGACCCGGGCGTGATTACAGAACCGGCGGTAAAAAAGGCCTTTACCGCCCGGGTCATGGAGCATCAGCCGCCGGAAAAGGCGGGGGATTACAATCAGGCGCTGATGGAACTGGGTGCGCTGGTCTGCGTGCCCAACGGCGCGCCCCTGTGCGGACAGTGCCCGCTGGCAGAAGTCTGCCTTGCCCGGGCGGCGGGCACCACCGCCCAGCTGCCCCAGAAGGCAAAGCCCAAGCCCCGCAAGCTTGTGCCGGTAACGCTGGCGCTGGTGGAAAGCCCGGCGGGCTTTCTGGTGCAGCAGCGGCCGGAAAAAGGGCTGCTTGCCGGGCTGTGGCAGCCGGTATTGTGGGAAGGCGAGCATCTTTTGCAGGCCGAGGTGCTGGCGCGGCTTGCGGCACTGGGGCTGAACACTGACGCGGCAGCTCCCGCTGCCCTGCCCGCCGCAAAGCATATCTTTACCCATATCGAGTGGCTCATGTCCGGCGTGCAACTGCGCGTTCCGGCGCAGAGTGCCCCGGCGGGCTATGTCTGGGCAAGCCGGGAGGCTCTGCGCACCACCTACGCCCTGCCCGGTGCGTTCCGGGCGTACAAGCCGCTGCTGCTGTGATTTTGGCAATTTGCTGTAATGCGCCGCGCCAAAACCGGCACACTGCCCAAAGTGTGTCCCGCAGCACCTTCGGGGCGTGAAAATTGGGGCGCAACGGTTGTAATTTTGGACGCGAACGGGTATAATAAAAGCTACAAGGCGGCGCTGATCGCCGCTTGAATCAAGATCCTTTTGCGGGATGCCCGCTGGAAAAATCAAGCTGAAACAACGTTTCAACTGCAAAAAGGAGTGTACTGAATCTATGAAAAAATCTTGCTTGGTCGCTGTGATCGCCGTTCTGGCTGCTGTGGCTGGTGCGCTGGCTGCTGTGGCACTTTACCTGAACCGCCGCGAGAAGGAGCTGGACGAATACGAGCGCCTGCTGTTCGGCGAGGATGACGCAACCACCGTAGAGCCGGAGGAAGCCGCTGCTGAGGACGAGACCGAGGCAGAATAATTCCCCTAAAATACCGGAAACTGCCGGGAAGATAAGCGCATCGGGGCGCACGGAGCAGTCTGTCTGAACGGACTGTCCCGGTGCGCCCTTTTTGTACATAAGGAGAAGGAACATGAAGCGTTTTTTGCTTTGGCTCATCAGTGTGGCGCTGGGTGTGGTGGTGCTGCTGGCGGCTGTGATGGGTGTAAGCTATGCCTTTACCACCGAGGGCGGCTGCCCGGACGGCGCGGCGCAGTTCGGCGGGCAGGCGCTGGAGACCAACGGCTCCTGCTGGCAGGTGCCGCTGCTGGGTGGGCAGCTGGATAAGGTATTTGCCAGCCCCGCCACCCTGACCGTGCAGAAGCTGGGGGTGTTGTACACCGCCCACCCGGAGCTTACAGTGCCGGAGTGGACGGGCTACACCGCCCTGACCATCCAGAATGCGGCGGGGGATGTGCTGTTTGCGGGCAGCGCGGGGGAGTACCAGAACTTCCTCTTCCCCGCGAACGGCGAGTATAAGGCGGAGCTGACCGCATGGCGTGTGCCCAAGGGCGGGGTCATTACCCAGTTCGAGGGCGGCAGCACCGGGCAGCTGCGCAAAAACTTAGGTTTGGAGCGCCCGGCCAAACCCACCGGCTGGTACCGGTACAGTTTCCGATTCACCTTGCAGGCCAGCGCGGAGGTAGAGCTTTCCGCTGAGCGGGTGGAGCAGGGCGGCACGGTGGGCGTGCGCATCTCCGGCATGACCGGGGACGCCGTGCCCACCATCGAGACCGACCTTGGCAGCGTGCAGTGCGTGCGCGCCGCCGAGGGCTGGCGCGCCTATATCCCGGCGGCGTATAACGCCTCCTCCGGCGGGCACGAGGTGAACATCACGGTGAACGGCGAGACCATCACCCGCACCCTGACCGTGCTGCCGAAGGACTTTGGCACGGTGGAGGCGGAGGCCGAAGAGCCCGCCCCGGAGAGCGCCAATGCACAGTTCCGCAGCGCCATCTGGCCGCTGTACGAAGCTGCCGCCACCGCCAAGCAGTGGCAGGGCGGCTTTGTGCCCCCGGCCGAGGATTCCATGACCCTGGTGGACTACGGGCAAATTAAAGTAACGAACGGCCAGCAGGGCAGCCGCTCCAACTCCACAAAACTGTACACCATCCCCGGTGCGCCCTGCCGCGCCGCAGCCAACGGCACGGTGGTGTTTGCGGGCAATTTGGAACTTACCGGCAACACGGTGGTCATCGACCATGGCTGCGGGCTGCGCAGCTATCTGTACGGCTTGCAGGAGCTTTCGGTCAGCAAGGGACAGACCGTGGAAAAGGGACAGGCTGTGGGCGTACTGGGCGAAGAGCTGACCATGGATTTCAAGCTGGGCAGCAGGAGCGTGAACCCGCGTCTGCTGTTCCAGACCTCTGGCGGGTTGTTCTGGAAGGAAAACGGCTGAGCCGTAGGATGCAGGAGGAACGACATTGAAAAAGAGGATCATTGCATGGGCGGTGCTGCTCTCGGTGTGCGCAGCAGCCCTTGGGCTGTGGTGCAGCGCCGCCGCAGGCAAAACTGCCCGCACCCTGTCCTGTGAGGAGGAGGGACTTATCCTCTCCATCACCACCTTTGACGGCAAGAGCGAATCCAAGCCCTTCCTCAAGTGTTTCGGGCATACATGGATCGGGCTGGACAACCGCACCGGGCACACGGTCTACCTGAAAGACCGCGCCATCCCGGACGGCGAGATGGTCACCTTCTCGGTCTGGGCGGTGTCGGGGCTTTCGGGGCTGCTGTTCGATTTGGAACCGTGCTATATCGCCAATTACGGCCGCTACACCGGCAGGTTGTCCCTGAGCACCAATATCGGGGAAGAGCAGCTGAAGGTCATCGAGGACTACATGGAACAGCACGACAAATGGACGGTGAACAAAAATTGCAGCTACTGGTCGATCCATCTGTGGAACGCGGTGGTGGGCGAGGAGGCTGCTCTAAAGATCCGGGGCTTTGTCTGCACGCCCGAAAAAATTGAACAGGCTTTCAGCGCCTTCGACTGTGTTGAGGTAAACAAGGACTTCTCCCGCGCAGGGGGCATCTACTGCTACAAGGACGGAGAGAGAACGGAGCTGCAATTATGTTCGTAAGATTCATTACAAGCAAGCTGCTGCGGGTCATCGTGTGCGCAGCGGCGGGGCTGTATGGCCTGTACAACGCCATCTCCTGCTTTGTCACCCTGTATAAGGCGGGGCATCAGCCCTACCTGATGGCCGGGACGGTGCGGTTCGATTTTCAGGGTTACTACATGATGGCCGCCATGCACGCCGGCATCTGCCTGCTTTTGGGGGTGCTGGTGTGGCTCTTCCTCAAAGGAACGAAAAAACTGCGGGAAAAGACCGCGGTCAGGTGAATTTGCAGAGTTCTTGTAACGTTTTTCCTCTTTGTGCGTTATTGGGGTGAAAGGGCACACGAAAGCCCGCAAAGGAGGAAATGACCATGAAACTGGAATGTGACGTGATCCGCGACTTACTGCCCCTGTACGCCGAAAAGCTTGCCAGCCCCGCCAGCAGTGCGCTGGTGGAGCAGCACCTTGCAGAGTGCTCCGCCTGCCGTGCGGAACTGGAACAGATGGAAAAGCCGGTGCCGGTGCAGCCGGAACCTCAGCCGGATGCACCGCTGAAAAACATCCGCAGCAGCCTGAACCGCCGCCGTCTGCGCACTATGCTGTGCAGCTTTGCGGCAGCGCTGGCGCTGGCGGCGGTGTGCGGCTTTGGCTGGTACGGCTATACCGCCTACGACCGGGTATCCTTTTTTGATGCACGATTGCAGGCTTACTACCAGCAGGCAGAAAACGGTGCAAACGGCTGGGTGCTGGAGACCCGCGCCGAGGACGTATATCTGAAGCCGACCCATGCCGAGGAGCACTACGAGGCCATCCGCTACCGCATTCCATGGGTGCACGATGCCCTTGATAAGCTGCTGAAAAAGGACACAGACCTGCTCCGCAGCACCGGATGGATGCGCACCAACCGCTCGGCGGTGGTGGAGACAGCGGACATGATGGTGGCGTTCAACGCTCAGGACGGCACATGGTATGCGGTGGGCAGCGAGCCTGTGGCATGGGATGAGGTCGAATGGCCGGAGTGATGCCTATGGACATTGAAACCATCTACCGGCTCTACTTCCGGGACGTCTGCCTGTTTTTGCAGGGGCTTACCCGCAGCGAGACGCTGGCGGAGGAGCTGACGCAGGAGACCTTTTTCCGGGCGCTGGACGGTCTGAAAGATTATGACGGCAGACAGGATGTGCGGGCGTGGCTGTTCACCGTGGCACGCAACGCCTACTACGACCACTGCCGCCGCGCAAAGCACGCCGCCCCGCTGGAGGATGCCGAAGCAAAAGCCGCCGATACCCTGGACATCGCGCAGCTGTTGGTGGATAAAGACGCCGCCTTTACGGTGCACCAGTGCCTGCACGCGCTGGAAGAGCCCTATAAAGAAGTGTTCAGCCTGCGGGTGTTTGGCGAACTTCCCTTTGACCGCATCGGGGCCATCTTCGGTCACAATGCCGCATGGGCGCGGGTGACCTATTACCGCGCCAAGACCCGTATCCAGACCATGCTGGAACAGCGGAAATGATTGGGAATGCGCGATGATTGAACCCTCTCAGTCTGGGCAGATTGTCAATCAAGTGCAACACTTTCAAAGAAGACTTCAGCAGGGGTTTTCCAACCAAGACATTTCCTGGGGCGGTGATTGAGCAAATCAATCACCCTATCAAAATCTGTTCGTAAGATTTTGTGTGGTAACTCTATTTTACACGAAGTCTGCTATGTTGTCTTTATTTTTTTGATTGTTGCACTTGATATTATAATCTGTCAGGCTCCCTCCCAGAGGGAGCTGGCATCGCGTAGCGATGACTGAGGGAGTTCGTCCCCAAACCCCTCCCGTGAAAATACAATGCCGGAGCGTCCGCAGACGCTCCGGCATTGTTCTATTAAAAACAGTTTTCCGCTGATGATGCGCAAAGTGCAACGACGACGACCGCCGCCAGTGGCGGAAACAGGGAGGAGTTGTTGGGGCAGCGGCCAGCAAGACGCGAGTGCCGCCCAAGGCACGAAGCGGATGCTGGATGCCGCAACCCGTTAGCGGCACGCATTCCAATCGTCTGCGTTACACCTTTGCAGCACCCCGCTCCAGAATACCGTTGAAGCGGGAGAAGAAGGTGATGGTGGTGATGGTGGCGGCCAGAATATCGCTGACCGGCTCTGCCAGAAAGACGCCGAACACCGGGTCCGGCAGCAGGTGCGGCAGGATGAAGATGAGCGGGATCAGCAAAATGATCTTGCGCAGGCAGGCCAGCAGCAGGCTGACCTTGGCCTGACCCAGCGCCATAAAGCTTTGCTGGCAGGCGATCTGGAAGCCCATGGCAAAGATACCGGCCATGTAGATGCGCATGGACCATGTGGTGTAGTCGATGAGCGCCGTATCCGAGGTGAAGATACCCGCCACAGCGCCCGGCGCCAGCATCATGAGCAGCCAGAACAGGCAGGTGTAGCAGCTGCACAGCAGCAGCTGGAAGTGGAACGCCTCCTTGACACGGGACTTTTTGCCCGCACCGAAGTTGAAACTCATCACCGGCTGACCGCCCTGACAGATGCCCTGAATAGGCAGGGTGCACAGCTGAGAAGCGCTGGTGATGACAGTCATAGCACCCACAGCCACATCGCCGCCGTACCGCGCCAGACTGGAACTGAAGCTGATGGACAGCAGGCTTTCGGTGGACATCATCACAAAGGTGGAGATGCCCAGCGCCATCACTGGCAGAATGACCTGCTTTTCCGGGCGCATATAGTCCTTGCGCAGGCGCAGGATGGTCTTTTTGCCGGTGAGGAAGTGCAGGATCCACACCGCGCCCACGGCCTGACTGAGCACGGTGGCAATGGCAGCGCCTCGCACGCCCATCCCCAGACCAAAGATCAGGATGGGGTCGAGGATAATGTTGATGACCGCACCGATGACGGTGGTAAGCATACTGGTCTTGGCAAAGCCCTGCGTGGTGATGAAGGGGTTCATGCCCAGCACCAGCAGCACGAACACCGAGCCCAGAATGTAGATGCGGCTGTACGCCAGCGCATAGGGCAGGGTAGCGTCACTGGCGCCAAAGAGCCGCAGCAGGGTGGGTGCTCCGGCGTAGAACACCACAGTCAGCACCACCGAAAAGAGCAGCAGCATGGTAAAGCTGTTAGAGATGATCTTCTCTGCCTGCTCCTTGTCGCCCTGCCCCAGCGCAATGGCGGTGCGGGGTGCGCCGCCCGCGCCCACCAGCATAGCGAACGCGTTCAGCAGCATAAGGATGGGGGTGAACAATCCCACGCCGGTCAGCGCTGCCGCGCCGATGCCGGCGATATGTCCGATGTAAATGCGGTCCACGATGTTATACAGCAGGTTGACCACCTGTGCAACGACCGCAGGGATCATGAGCTGCAGCATCAGCTTTTTTACGCTGCCAGAGCCCATATCCTGTTTTGCCTGTGCCATGGATGTGATTCTCCTTTTATTTCAAATTTGAACTATTTCCTTCCTATTATACTCAAAACCCGCAAAAATACCAGCCCCTTTTTCAAAATTTTCCGTGCTGCGCAAGAAAGTGCCCTTCTCCCCTGCCGCAGCGCCGGTGTTGCTGCTGCGCGCTCCTTTGCGGTGCGGCATTCCGGGCGGCCGCGGCCTTTGCATCCAAGTTTTCGGCGATATGTCTGTAAAAAAGCAAGGTTTTTCGTTAGGTTTGTGTCTTGTGCACAGCGGCATTTTTCAGTACAATAAAGAAGTAGAGAAGAAAAATAAGCGCTGCAACCAGAATGCGTTGCCGCGCTGTTTTGTATTTTGCGGCGCAGCTGCGCCCGGTGAAAAAAGGAGTGCTGTACAATGATCAACATGGTCAAGCTTCCCACCAGCAAAAGCGAACTGTTCCTGCGGGTGGCCAAGGGACATTTTGCCACCAGCCACAGCCACATTAACTATTATATCGACGTGACCACCCAAAAGACCCGCCTTTCCGAGGCCAAGGCCGTGGCAAAGGAGCTGGTCAGCGCTTACCAGCACAGCACCATCGTGGATACCGTGCTCTGTCTGGACGGCACACAGGTCATTGGCACCTGCCTTGCCAACGAGCTGACCAAGGACGGCTTTACCAATATGAACGCCCACAAGACCATCTACATCGTCACGCCGGAATACACCTCCGGCAGCCAGATCATTCTGCGGGATAATCTTGCCCCCATGGTCAAGGGCAAGCACGTCCTCATTCTGGCCGCATCCATCACCACCGGCTACACCATTCAGGCAGCCGTGGAAGCCGTGAACTACTACGGCGGCATCGTGGCCGGGCTTTCGGCGATTTTCGCCACCACCCACGAGTGCCTCGGCTACCCGGTCAACTCCATCTTCGACCCCACCAGTCTGCCGGATTACGCCAGCTTCGACTCCCGCGACTGCCCCCTGTGCAAGGCCGGGCAGCACATCGATGCGCTGGTAAACAGCTTCGGCTATTCGGCGCTGTAAATAGAACCAATCTGGAGCTGCGGCAACATTGCTGCAGCTCCTTTTTGTTGTCCCGCGGGCGGGATTGTGCTATACTGATACCAGACGAAACTAGAGAACGAGGTATCAAGTCCATGAAAATTCCCGCAAACGGTTTTACCCACGCCGGCAAGTTCCATGCCGATGACGTGTTTGCTACGGCGCTGCTGCAGATTCTGCGCCCGGATATCAAGATCACCCGCGGCTTTACCGTGCCTGACGATTTTGACGGTATCGTGTATGACATCGGCTTCGGGATGTTCGACCACCATCAGGAGCCCCGAGAGTACCGCGCCAACGGCGTGCCCTACGCGGCCTTTGGCCTGCTGTGGCGGGTACTGGGCCCCGGCCTTGTGGGCGAGCGGCAGGCGCGGCTCATTGACGAAAACTTCATCCAGCCGCTGGACCTGAACGACAATACCGGCGAGCAGAACAGTCTTTGCGATGCCATCGGCTTTTTCAACCCGGTGTGGGACTCCAAAGAGGATCAGGACAGCTGCTTTTTCAAGGCGGTGGCCGTGGCAAAGCAGATTCTGGAAAACCAGATCGACAGCGCCAACGCCGTGAACCGCGCAGACGAAAAAGTACAGCAGGCCTACCGCAATTCCCGCGACGGCATCGTGGTGCTGCCCTGCTATCTGCCGTGGAAAAACGGCCTGTACAAGACAGACGCCCTGTTTGTGGTGTACCCCAGCCAGCGCGGCGGGTGGAGTGCCCAGTGCGTCACCGACCACAAGACCAAAAAGTCCAAGCTGCCCTTCCCCCAGTCTTGGGCGGGGCAGCCGCAGGAGGTCATCGAGCAGAAGAGCGGCATCCCGGGCATCAGCTTCTGCCACGCCAGCCGCTTTCTCATCACCGCCAAGGACAAGGAGACCGCCCTTGCCGCCTGCCGTCAGGTGCTGAAAAACAATGGACGCCTTGCCTGACGCCGCCTACGTCTACATGGTGCGCTGCACCGGCGGGCAGCTGTACACCGGGTGGACGAACCACCCCGCCGCCCGGCTGAAAGCGCACCAGAGCGGCAAGGGCGCCCGCTACACCCGCGCCCACGGCGCGGTGGGCTTTGCCTATCTGGAGCGCTGCGCGAACAAAAGCGCCGCTTTGCGCCGGGAAGCCGCCCTGAAAAAGCTCTCCAAACCAGAAAAAGAAGTTCTTTGCACCGCATGGCGCGCCGCCGGGTGTCCGGGTAAGACGATTTGAAATGCGTGCTGCTGAGGTGTACCTCCAGAAACAGAAAACCGCCCGGCTTGCGGTTACCGGACGGTTTTCTGCTCTATAGGAATTATGGGAATGGCATATTTTCAGAGTGCTTCTCTACACCTGCATTATACCACCGGTGGCGGAAAAAGTAGAGCCTTTTTGCACGAATCTCCTTAAAATGACACGAATCGTCCCCAAAAGCCGCCAAAAGCGCCTGCGGCGGGCTTGTACGGGCGCAAAAAAAGGGACTGCTGCACTGTAACTGTGCAGCAGTCCCTTTTTGTTATTGTGTTGTTTTACTTTCCCGCCAGCAGCACAGCCAGCACGGCTTTCTGGACGTGGAGACGGTTCTCCGCTTCGTCAAAGATCTCGTCCGCGTGCTGCTCGAACAGGGCGGTGGAGATCTCCTCGCCCCGATGGGCGGGCAGACAGTGCAGCACCAGCGCGTCCGGCTTGGCGTTTTCCAGCAGACGGCCGGTGAGCTGGAAGCCCACAAAATCCCGCAGACGCTGCTCGCTTTCGGCAGTGCCGGGGGCGGTGGTGTTCCACGCGGCGGTGGCTACGATGTCCGCGTCCCGCAAGCCCTCGGCGGGGTCGGTGGTCAGGTGGAAGGCATTGCCGTATTTGTGGGCAAACATCAGCACATCCGCTGCCGGGCGGTAGCCCGGGGGACAGACGCAGGACACCTGCATCCCCGCCAAAAGGCCGCCCACGATCAGGCTGTTGGCCATGTTGCTGCCATCACCCACAAAGCAGAGCTTCAGCCCTGCCAGCGTGCCCCGACGCTCCCGGATGGTCATCAGGTCAGCCAGCACCTGACAGGGGTGGGCGTAGTCGGTAAGGCCGTTGATCACCGGAATACCGGAAAGTTCCGCCAGCTCTTCCAAATCCCGCTGGCGGTAGGTGCGCCAGACGGCGCAGTCGTAGTAGCGCCCCAGCACCCGGGCGGTGTCCCGCAGGGGCTCGCCGCGCCCGGCCTGTAATTCGGCGGTGTTCATGTAGTTGCCAAGACCGCCCATCTGGTACACGCCCACCTCAAAGCTGGTGCGGGTGCGGGTGGACGCCTTGGAGAACAGCAGCGCCACGCTTTTGCCCGCCAGCAGCGGCTCGGTGCGGCCTGCCTTGCAGTCCGCCTTCAGCTGGTCGGCCACATCCAGAATGTGGGTCAGCTCGGCAGGGGAAAGGTCGCTCATTTTCAGCAGATTTTTCATGCCTGCTCCTTCGGAGCCGTCGGCTCCATACTGCCCAGCACCTCGGCCAGCACCTCCAGCGCCATGTCTACTTCGTGCTCCGAGACGGTAAGCGGCGGCAGCAGACGCAGCCGGGTCTTGGCGGTAAGCACCAGCAAGCCCTTTTCGCGGCAGGCAGCCAGCACATCCGCAGCCTGCACGTCAAAAAATTCGATGCCCACCATCAGGCCGATGCCGGAAATGTTCTTGACATGAGGCAGCTTTGCCAGACCGGTGCGCAGCTGTACGGCGCGCTCGCTGACCTGTGCAAGGAAACTCTGGTCCAGACGGTCCACTACCACGTTGGCACCGGCGCATACCACCGGGTTGCCGCCGAAGGTGGAGCCGTGGGTGCCGGGGCCCATGCCCTCGGCCACCTTTTCATTCATCAGCACCGCGCCGATAGGCAAGCCGCCGCCCAGCCCCTTGGCAAGGGTGACGATATCCGGCTTGAGGTTATAGTGCTCGCAGCACAGGAAGGTGCCGGTGCGGCCTACGCCGGTCTGCACCTCGTCCACGATGAGCACAAGGTCTTTTTCGTCGCACAGGGTGCGCACAGCCTGCACATACTCCGGGTCCAGCGCCATCACGCCGCCCTCGCCCTGAATGAGTTCCATCATCACGGCGCAGGTGTGACGGTCCACCAGCTCCCGCAGCGCTTCAATATCGCCCGCCGGGACGTACTGGAAGCCCTCGTTAAAGGGACCGAAGTAGTTGTGGAACACCCCCTGCCCGGTGGCGGTCAGGGTGGCGATGGTGCGGCCGTGGAAGCTGTTGACCAGCGTGATGACGTTGTAGCGGTCCTTGCCGTAATGGTCTACGCTGTACTTGCGGGCGGCCTTGATGGCGCCCTCATTGGCCTCGGCACCGGAGTTGCCGAAGAACACCTTACTCATGCCGGTGCGCTTGCACAGCTTTTTTGCCAGCTTGCCGCAGGGCGCGGTGTAGTAGAGGTTGGAGGTGTGCTGCAGCTTGTGTGCCTGCTGGGACACGGCTTCTGCCCATGCAAGGTCGCAGTAGCCAAGGCTGTTCACCCCGATGCCGCTGGTGAAGTCCAGATACTTCTGTCCCTCAGGGCCCTCGGCGTACAGCCCGTGCCCCTTTTCCAGCACGATGGGGTTGCGGTTATAGGTGTGCAGGACGTACTCGTTGTCCCGCTTGATGACTTTTTCAGAATCCATAGGTGTACCCTCCCTGCGATTCCTTTGCGGAGATCATGCGTCCACAAAGTTCACCTGATATTCAAAGGTTTTCACCGTTCTTCCGCTGGCAGATACCAGTCCATCAACCCGAACGGTATAGGTGCCAATGCATTTGCTGCTGTTTGGAACATCGCTGATTCCAATTGGCGAAAAAATAATGCAGTTATCGATGCCGTATCCGTCTGTATCTACAGACAGCCAGCCGTCAGAACCACCAAACTTCCAAACTGCACCATCGCTTTCACGTGTCAGTGTAATACGCACCCTGCTCTGTATGGGCTGCTGGAATTTTTCCGGGTTCAGTGAAATACTCCATACGCCCGGCTGCTGACTATTCGGGAAATTGCCGGAAGCAGGCCAGGCAATGAAGTTATAGTTTCCAGCTTTTCCACTTGTATCAAAGACCTTTTCTGCCGTGTACTCCGACATTCGCTCTGATATCGTTCCATCCTCTGCAGAGCTTATGACATGATCTGCCACATAGCCAAAGCCAACCTTTTTCAGCGAAGGATTCAGCTGCCAGCGCCGATGTCCCACAGAAAGCACAAAGTTATCCATCATAAAGTCATCAACTGCCTGTGCCGGACCTGTCTTTGCGAGAGCATTATTGATCGGGTCTAGCCACCGTCCAGATAGTCCAACACTCCGACGGGCCAGATTGCTGCTGGAAGTTGCCTTATAAGCCTCCCGATAGAACCAGTCCGGCATATCGCCCGGATTAGACGGCGTATGATCCAACTCGCCGATTCTTGCCAAAATCACAGCACCATACTGAGCATTTTCGCTCAGGGAAAGATCCAGTTCCACAGCCGGAAGTCCCGCAAGCCGCCGCAGCGCCGTCAGACGGTTTGCCGCTGCTTGCAGCACTTCTGTTTTCACCTTGCCAGCTGCATAAGGTGCTGTACACAGTGGTTCGGATTCGTAGACCTCATTCGGGGTATTCGTCGGGTTTTCCGCCAGCAGCTGCACGATTTCCTGCTCACTCAGTTTTGGCATATCCAGACATCCGCTGTCATGAAATTCTTCCTGCGCAAAGAGCCAGTGCAGCAGATCCTGAAAGAATCCGTTTTCCTCTTCTGCCACTGCTGCCGGAGGCTCTGCCAGTTTGACTTCTTCCGCAGCAGCACCCAGTGCAAAACTACTGCAGAGCGCCGCCGTAAGAAGCAGCGCCGTGATCCGCATTTTTTTCATAGCTCCTCCTAATTTCCGGCTAAGTGCCGCATATTCTGGAATCATTGTAGCAGAATTTTTCAGAGCCTGCAAGTTAAAATTTCACACGGATCATTCCCGATGGCTGCGGCGGTAAAAGCGGGTACCGGAGCCGCGGTCGGAGAACAGCTCCAACAGGATGGAGTGCGGCACACGGCCATCGATGATAACCGCCTCGTGCACGCCCTGATAGATGGCATCCGCCATGCCGCCGATCTTGGGGATCATGCCGCCCGCAATGATGCCGGCAGACTTGTAGCCCTCGATCTCGGTCACCTCCACCTCGGGGATAAGGGTGGTCTCGTCCTCCTTATCCCGCAGCAGACCCGCGATATCGGTCATGGACACCAGCTTTTCGGCCTTGAGGGCAATGGCGATCTGGGCAGCGGCGGTATCCGCGTTGACGTTATACGCCTGTCCGAGGTCGTCCATGCCCACGGTGGCGATGACCGGGATAAAGCCGCCGTCCAGCAGGCTTTCGATCAGGGTAGCGTCCACATGGACGATCTCGCCCACATGACCCAGCTGGGGGTCCAGCTCGGTGCAGCGGAGCATCTGTCCGTCCATGCCGCACAGACCCACGCCGCGCCCGCGCAGCTTTGCCACAAGATCCTTGTTCACCTTACCGGCCAGCACCTGCTGCACGATCTCCATGGTGGCATCGTCCGTCACCCGCAGACCATTGGCAAAGTGGCTCTCCACACCCACCTTCTTGAGCATCTCGTTGATGGCGGGGCCGCCGCCGTGCACCAGCACCACCCGCACGCCCAGCAGCGTCAGGGTGACAAGGTCGTTCATCACGGCGTTTTTCAGCGTCTCGTTGATCATGGCGTTTCCGCCGTATTTGATAACCATGGTCCTGCCATGGTATTTCTGGATATAAGGGGTGGCCTCCGAAAAAAGCCGCGCCATTTCTTCGTTTTTCATATACTCTCCGTTGCTCCTTGCCGTTAGCGTTCTTGGCTCTCCCTTTGAGGAAAGACTTCCCCCGCTCCGGGGGAAGATGTCACCGTAGGTGACAAAAGGGGGAATCTGTCACCGTAGGTGACTGAGAGGGCGCAGCATCAGGTTCTGTAATCGCCGTTGATCTTCACATAGTCGTAGGTCAGGTCACAGCCCCATGCCTTGGCGCTTGCCTCGCCGGTGCCCATATCCACCTTGACCAGAATATCGTGCTCAGCCAGCACCTTGGCGGCTTCGTCCTCGCTGTAGGGATGGTAGGCGGCGTTCTCGCACACATACACCTCGCCCGCCTTGCTGGAAAGCCAGACGCAGACCTTATCAATGGAGAAGTCCCCGGGGGTATAGCCGATGGCGCACAGGATGCGTCCCCAGTTGGCGTCGCGGCCAAAGACTGCCGCCTTGAACAGGTTGGAGCAGACCACGCTGCGGCTGACGGCGCGGGCGGTCTTGAGGTCGGGTGCGTGGGTCACCTCGCAGGTGATGAGGTGGGTGGCCCCCTCGCCGTCTCCGGCGTGCTCGGCGCACATGTGCTCTGCAATGGCGGTCAGCGCTGCCACAAAGGCGGCGTAGTCCGCGTTCTCCTCGCAGATCTCCGGGTTGCCTGCCAGACCGGACGCCATGATGATGAGGGTATCGTTGGTGGAGGTGTCCAGATCCACGCTCATCTGGTTATAGGTGCCGGGCACAACGGTCTTGAGCGCCTTTTCCAGCAGCGCGGGCGAGACGGCAGCGTCGGTGGTGTAGAACGCCAGCATGGTGGCCATGTTGGGAGCGATCATGCCGCTGCCCTTGCCGATGGCACCCACGGTGCACACCTTGCCGCCCAGCTCGAACTGGATGGCGTACTCCTTTTTATGGGTGTCGGTGGTCATGATGGCGGTGGCAGCGTCCGTGCTGCCCTGCGCGGTGGCAGCCAGCTTTTCCGCTGCCGCCGGGATGCCCCGGGCAAAGGGGTCGATGACCATGGGCTGACCGATGACGCCGGTGGAGGCGGGCAGAACGTCCTTTTCGTCAATGTTCAGCGCCTTGCCCACCAGGGCGCAGCACTCCTCGGCCAGCGCCACGCCGTTGGCGGCGCAGGTGTTGGCGTTGCCGCTGTTGACCACGATGGCCTGTGCGTAGCCATCGGTCAGATGGGCGCGGTCCACCTTGATGGGCGCACCGCAGACCTTATTGGTGGTGTACACGCCCGCAGCAGCGCAGCGCACCTCGGCCTTGATGAGCGCCAGATCATATTTTTCGCTGTGATTTGCCCGGATGCCGCAATGGACACCGGCGGCGGCAAAACCCTTGGGCGCGCAGATGCCGCCCGCAACTTCCTTATACTGCATAACGATTTTCCTTTCCCACAAAGAAAAACAAGTTTATTCCAAGCCCTTGGTCTCTTCCAGACCCAGCATCAGGTTCATGCACTGGACGGCGGCACCGGAGGAGCCTTTGCCCAGATTATCAAACAGCGAGACCAGCATCATCTGGTCCCCGGCGGCGTTCACGGTCAGGTACAGCTCCATGCGGTCAGTGCCCGCCATGGCATTAGAGTACAGGCCGTTTTCCGGCAGCGGCTCGTTCAAGCCGTGCACCTTCACGGTGGCAGCGTCCTTGTAGTAGTCCGCAAGGGCGGCGGCTACGGCTTCGGCAGTGGTGCCCGCAAGGGTAAGATCCAGCGGCACCAGCACCTGCATCCCGCAGTAGTAGTCACACACCACCGGCACGAACATCGGCGTGTGCGCAAGGCCGCTGATCTTCTGCATCTCCGGCAGGTGCTTGTGGCCAAGGCTCAGGCCGTAGCTTTTGGGCGCATCTAGCTTGCTGTGCGCCGGGCGGTCGGGGCTTTCGTAGTCCGCGATCATCTTTTTGCCGCCGCCGGAGTAGCCGGAGATGCCGGTGCAGCTGAAGGGATACTCTGCCGGTGCAAGACCCAGCTCCACCAGCGGGCGGGCAATGCTGATAAAGCCGCTGGCATAGCAGCCGGGCACTGCCACGCGGCAGGAATTTTTGATTTTTTCCTTCTGTCCCGCCAGCTCCGGGAAACCGTAGTCCCATGCGGCATCGGTGCGGAAGGCGGTGGAGGTGTCCAGCACCTTCACGTCCGGGCGCAGCAGGGGCATGACTTCTTTAGAAGCTGCATCCGGCAGGCAGAGGAAGGCAAGGTCGGCAGAATTGATGACCTTTGCCCGCTCGTGCACGTCCTTGCGCCCCTCGGCAGAGATGGACAGCAGCTCGATCTCCGGCCGTTCGGCCAGACGGTCGGAGATGCGCAGGCCGGTAGTGCCGGAAGAGCCATCAATAAATACCTTTACCTTCATGCGTTTTCCTCCTCCCATGCGTCCAGCCGTGCCGTTGCCAGCGCGATCTGCTTTTCTACGCTGGCGGCGCTGGGGCCGCCGTAGCTGGTGCGTCCCTCGCAGCAGTGCACAAGGTCGATGGCATCATAGATATCGGCCTCAAACAGCGGGCTGTAGCTCTGGAACTGGGTCAGGGTCAGCTCCTCCAGCGTTTTGTCGGCGGCAATGCAGTCCGACACCATGCAGCCGGTCAGCTTGTAGGCATCCCGGAAGGGCATTCCCTTCTTGGTCAGGTAGTCGGCGCAGTCGGTGGCGTTGATAAAGCCCTTTGCGGCGGCGCGGCGCATATTGGCGGGCAGGCTCTTCATGGTGTCCAGCATGGGGGTGATGGTCTTGAGACAGAGCTCCAGGGTATCCACTGCATCAAAGATGGCTTCCTTGTCCTCCTGCATATCCTTGTTGTACGCCAGCGGCAGACCCTTCATCATCACCAGCAGGGTGTTCAGGTCGCCGTACACGCGGCCGGTCTTGCCGCGGATCAGCTCAGTGACATCCGGGTTCTTCTTCTGGGGCATGATGGACGAGCCGGTGGTAAAGGCATCGTCCAGTTCAATGAACTTGAACTCCCAGCTGCACCACAGGATGATCTCCTCCGAAAGGCGGGACAGGTGCATCATGCAGATGGAGATGGCGCTTGCCAGCTCGATGCAGAAATCACGGTCGGACACGCCGTCCAGACTGTTGGCGCAGGGGGCGGCAAAGCCCAGCTTCTCGGCGGTGAAATCCCGGTCCAGCGGGTAAGTAGTGCCTGCCAGTGCGCCAGAGCCCAGCGGGCACTGGCTGTCCATGCGGGCGGTGGCGTCCGCAAAGCGGTCAAGGTCGCGCAGCAGCATGGAAGCGTAGGCCATCAGCGCGTGACCGAAGGTGATGGGCTGGGCACGCTGCAGATGGGTGTAGCCGGGCATGACGGAGGCGGTGTTCTCCGCCGCCTTTTTGCACAGCACCCGCACCAGCTCCACGATGTAGGCCTGCAAGGTCTTGCTGTAATCCCGCAAAGTCAGACGGATATCCAGCGCCACCTGATCGTTGCGGCTGCGGCCGGTGTGCAGCCGCTTGCCCGCATCCCCGATGCGGGCGGTCAGGGTCTGCTCCACAAAGGTGTGCACGTCCTCGGCGGCGGGGTCGATGGTCAGCGCACCGCTGGACAGATCGTCCGCGATGGAAGCCAGACCGCTGAGGATATCCGTGCAGTCCTGCTCCGAGATGATGCCCTGCCGCGCCAGCATGGCGGCGTGGACGCCGCTGCCGCGCATATCCTGCGCGATCATCCGCTGGTCGAAGCGGATGGAGGAGTTGAAGTCGTTGACGCGGCTGTCCACCGCCTTGGAAAACCGACCCTTCCAGAGTTGTTCTGCCATAATACTTATCCTTTACTTTATGTCCGGGAACAGCTGCCCTGCGGCAAGCATCCTCGCCCTCTCCGTCTGCTCACTGCGTTCGCATCCACCTCTCCCAAAGGGAGAGGCTCTGGCGCAACCGAGAACTTCACGGCTTGACCGGAAACTTTGCCGCTATGCCAAGGGCTCTCCCTTTGGGAGAGCTGGCGCGTTAGCGCCTGAGAGGGCGAGCCCGTCACCACATACAGCAGCCATTCGTCAATTTCTTATAAAAACGGCAAAGCCGCCGCAGGGGAAAACGCTCCTGCGGCGGTGCCGCCGGCAACGATGCCGGTGTGAGAACCCACGTGTGAAAGTGTGAAAACACACGCAGTCGAAAATGTTGCGGTTACTTGACCTCCGGCCAGTTCTTGGACAGCTTTGCGCGCTCCTTGATGGACAGGCCGAACAGGTTGATGAAGCCGGCGGAATCTGCCTGATTGTAATCGTCATCCTCGCCAAAGGAAGCGGTCTGCTCGTCGTACAGAGTGTACGGAGAGGTGACGCCGGCGTTGATCATGTTGCCCTTGTAGAGTTTCAGCTTCACATCGCCGGTCACGGTCTTTTCCAGACTGTCGGCAAAGGCATCCAGTGCCTCGCGCAGCGGGGTGAACCACTGGCCGTTGTACACGATATCGGCGTACTTCTGTGCCAGCTGTGCCTTGAAGTGGGCGCTTTCCTTGTCCAGCGTGATGGTCTCCAGCACGTCGATGGCCTTGTACAGGATAGCGCCGCCGGGGGTCTCGTACACGCCGCGGCTCTTCATGCCCACCAGACGGTTCTCCACGATGTCCAGCAGACCAATGCCGTTTGCGCCGCCCAGCTGGTTCAGGTACTCCACCAGCTCCACAGCGCCCATCTCCTTGCCGTCCACGGCAGTGGGGATGCCCTTTTCAAAGTGGATGGTCACATAGGTGGGAACATCGGGTGCCTGCTCGGGGCTGACACCCAGCTCCAGGAAGCCGGGCTTATTGTACTGGGGCTCGTTGGCGGGGCTCTCCAGATCCAGACCCTCGTGGCTCAGGTGCCACAGATTCTTGTCCTTGGAGTAGTTGGTCTCGCGGTTGATCTTCAGGGGGATGTGGTGCGCCTCGGCGTAGTCGATTTCCTCGTCACGGCTCTTGATGTCCCACTCACGCCACGGAGCGATGATGGCCATATCCGGGCAGAAGGCCTTGAGGGTCAGCTCAAAACGCACCTGATCGTTGCCCTTACCGGTGCAGCCGTGGCAGATGGCATCTGCACCTTCCTTGATGGCGATGTCTGCCAGTGCCTTGGCGATGCACGGACGTGCAAAGCTGGTGCCCAGCAGGTAGTCCTCGTACTTTGCGCCGAACTTCAGGGTGGGGAAGATGTAGTTCTCCACAAAGTCCTTCTTCAGGTCCAGCACATACAGCTTGGATGCGCCGGTAGCCTTGGCCTTTTCTTCCAGACCGTCCAGCTCGGTGCCCTGACCTACATCACCGGAAACAGCGATGACCTCGCAGTTGTTGTAGTTTTCCTTCAGCCAAGGAATGATGATGGAGGTATCCAGACCGCCGGAGTAAGCCAGCACGACTTTTTTGATGTTTTCCTTTTTCATGATAAACGCGCTCCTTTAATAAAAATACACTTTTGTTCTCTGATGCGCATTTCCCTTCGCATCCTCTGTCTTTCGTTTGCGGTTGATGCTTTTATTATACGCAGCGCGGGTTTTTCGTCAATGCTAAAAACCGCCAAACATAGCGCCCGTTTCGCTTTTCTTTTGGTTCAATCTGTATCTTTATGCAAATATTTTTAAATATATTCGCATTTTATGCAATCGGGGTGTATTTTTTCATGGAGGTTTGCGGGAGTAAACCCTCTCCGTCATCGCTGCGCGATGCCACCTCCCCCGAAAGGGGGAGGTTTTACGCTGCAAACCGGCAGATGCAAAAAGCTCCCCCTTCGGGGGAGCTGGCGAGCGTATGCGAGACTGAGAGGGTTCGTCCCCCTATAAACAAAACCACCGGAGCATCCGCAGACGCTCCGGTGGTTTTCCTATAAATAATTTAGTTCAGCTTCAAATCGCCGTCCTTGATCCAGCCCAGCTTGCGCTCTACCGCGCAGAACACCACGCTGAGCACGGCGGGCAGCACAAAGCACAGCAGCACCATGGCAGCCCAGTCCATGGGGGTGATGGCAGCCTTGGTACCGGCGGCAATATCGCTGACCCAGCCGGTGTAGACGCCGATCTGACCCACCAGACCGCAGGTGCCCATGCCGGAGGAGACCGCCGCACCGTTCATCTCAAAGTGGAACAGGCAGGTAGCCAGCGGGCCGGTGATGGCGCTGGCCAGCGTGGGAGCGATCCAGATGCGGGGGTTCTTGACGATGTTGCCCATCTGCAGCATACTGGTGCCCAGACCCTGACTGACAAGGCCGCCCACGCCGTTCTCCTTGTAGCTCATCACGGCAAAGCCCACCATCTGGGCACAGCAACCCGCCACGGCAGCGCCGCCTGCAAGGCCGGTCAGACCCAGTGCGGCGCAGATGGCAGCAGAGGAGATGGGCAGGGTCAGCGCTACGCCCACGATGACCGACACCAGAATGCCCATGACTAGCGGAGCCTGCTCGGTGGCCCACATGATCAGAGTGCCCACCTGACTTGCGGCTGCGCCGATGGGTGCGGCGATGAGCATGGAAAGCCCGACGCCCGCAAAGATGGTCACCAGCGGAGTGACAAGGATATCCACCTTGGTCTCCTTGCTCACAGCCTTGCCCAGCTCTGCCGCCACAATGGCAATGATGAGCACGGCCAGCGGGCCGCCTGCGCCGCCCAGTGCGTTGGCCGAGTAGCCCACAGTAATCAGGCTGAACAGCACCAGCGGCGGGCAGTGCAGTGCCCAGCCGATGGCGCAGGCCATGGCGGGGCCGCTCATGGCAGTAGCGTAGCCGCCCAGATCCACCAGCAGTTCCAGACCGGTCTGCTGACCCACCGTCTTGATGATGGTGCCGATCAGCAGGCTGGCAAACAGACCCTGTGCCATTGCGCCCAGCGCGTCAATGAGGTAACGCTGCGGAGAGATGACGATATCCTTCCGCGCCAAAAATTCTTTCAGCTTCGACATAAAACTTGCCTTTCTATCCAAAACAGATCGTTAAAGTTACGAACGTATGCTCTGTATCATACCATACACCTGTCAAGACAGCAAGAGCTTGCTGGAAAAATTGTGAAATTTCGGCTTTGTGCAATGTTCTGACCCGCCGGAACGTATTCCATTTGGAACATTTTCCGACACACTGCCCCGGTGGAGAATTTGTGTAGAAGCCCGCTGTGCCGTTGACTGCTCCCCGCGTGCGGGTGTATACTAGAAGAAGAGTAAAGTTATCATCCGCCGTCCTTTTTATTCTGAACCCATGGGCGGCGTGGAATAAAAGCGGGTCTGCCCCGGGCAAGGGGCAAGGGCCCGGTGCAGCATAACACTGCACCACCGGGAGATTCGGAGGCAGAGACAACAGATGAAAAAGCGATTTGAACGATCCGGCACAGCCCGCCGCAAAGCGGCGGCAGCCGTTGCAGCGCTGACCATGGCGCTGGTTCTGGCTGTGGGCGGCGCAGGGGCAGCGACCCTGCTGTCTGCACAGACGCAGACCTTGACCGTGGGCGCAGTCGTGCCCCATATTACCGCCGGGGCATCGCAGACCCCGGCAGCAGCTGACCCTGCCCCGGAAGCGGAGAGCACAGTGACCGCCCCGGAACAGGCAGCAGAAAGCACCGCGCAGCCGCAGCAGTCAGCCCCCGCCCCGGAACAGACGGAAAAACCGGAAACTGCCGAGATTGCACCGGCTGCACCGGAAGAAGCTGCCGAAACACCGGAAGCACCGGCACAGCCCGCCGGGGACGCTGCACCGGAGGAGGAAAGCTCCCCCGCCCTGCTGCTGGAGGAGACCCCGGAGCTGGCCGCACAGGACCCGCAGGCTCCCGCAGCGGACGGCACCGCCCAGAACGACACCGCCAGCCAGCACACCCCGGAGGACAGCGTACTGCTGACCCCGGAGCAGATCCAGCAGGCGCTGGATTCCGGCGCGCTGGAGGATGCCGAAGCGCAGTGCATCGACCTGAGCGATGAAAACGGCTTTTTCCGGTGGCTGTTCAACTGGCTGTTCGGCATCAAGGATAAGGAAGAGGAAAAAAAAGAGGAACCAGTGCCGACCTATTCCGGCTGGCGCACCGAGAACGGCAAAACCTACTACTATGCGCAGAATACCAACAAAAAGGTCACCGGTCTGCGCTCCATTGACGGTAAGCTGTATTATTTCGATGCCAACGGCGTAAAACAGGATAACGTGACCTTTGGCATCGATGTGTCCAAATATCAGTCCGGGCTGGACTGGAATAAGATCAAAAAAACCGGTGTGAGCTTTGTCATCATCCGCATCGGCTACCGGGGCTACGGTGCCGAGGGCAAGCTGGTCAAGGACCCCATGTTCGAGGAGCACTTCACCAACGCCCGCAACGCGGGACTGAAGGTGGGCGTGTATTTCTTTACGCAGGCTGTGAACGAAGCCGAGGCGCAGGAGGAGGCCGAGGCCTGCAACTGGGCGCTGAACGGCCGGATGCTGGACTATCCCATCTTCTATGACACCGAAGCTTCCACCGCCCCGGGCGGCACCGGCCGCGCCGACGGTCTGGGCGCCGAGGACCGCACCAAGTGCGCCATCGCCTTCTGCGAGCGGGTGAAGGAGCTGGGCTACAAGCCCGGCGTGTACGCTTCCACCACATGGTACCGCAAGCGGGTGGACTACAACACCCTGCGCAGCCGCTACACCATCTGGAACGCCCACTACGGCGTCTCCTCCAGCCCCATCGGCTGCGATATGTGGCAGGGCACCGAGAAAGCCCGCATCAACGGCTACAGCGGCGAGCTGGACGCCAATATCAGCTATATCGGATAAAGGGAGAAAAACGATGGCTACGGATTGCATTCGCCTGGTCGCATCTGATATGGACGCGACTTTGCTGGATGAACACAGCTGCCTGCCTCAGGGCTTTGCCGGGATGGTGCACGCACTGGCACAGAAGGATATCCGGTTTGCCGCTGCCAGCGGACGGCCTCTGTATACTCTGGAAGAAATGTTTGCCGGGCTGCTGGACACGGTCATCCTCATCGGAGACAACGGGGGCGCCATTCGCTGGCAGGGCAAAGACCTGTTCGTTTCCGAGATGCCTGCCGCGGGTTGGCGGCAGCTGGCAAAGTTGGCCCGGGAAAACCGGGACATCGGGATGCTCTGCGGGCTGGACTGCGTATACGTGGAAAAGCCCTGGCAGTGCTATGATGCCGTGTTCCGGAACTTTTACACCCGCGTGACCTATGTGGACGACTTGCTGGCCGTAGAGGCCCCGGCAGACAAATTTACCATCTACCTGCCTGCAGGGAATGCCCAGCAGGCCTTTGATTCCGTATACGGTACAGCCTGCGGCGGGGCGTTTTCGGTGGCGGTAGCCGGGAAGAACTGGGTGGATGTGATGAACCCCGGTGTCCACAAGGGAGCCGCGCTGGAGCAGTTGGGGCGGCAGTTCAACATCCCTTCCACGGGGATGATGGCCTTTGGCGATACCTACAATGATGCCGAGATGCTGACTGCCGCAAAATACGGCTTTTTGATGGAAAACGGCAGTGCACCCCTGCGGGCAAAGGTGCCGTTCCTTGCACCGCCCCATACGCAGGCCGGTGTGATGCAGGTTTTGCACAGGGTGCTTGCGCAGGATGGCTGGGTCTGCCCGGCTGATTTTATAAGAACATGAACAGCTCCCCCCGGTCTGCGCCGTCAGGCACCGACCGGGGGCTTTTTGCTGCCGCTGGGGGAAAGCAGACTGCTCCGGCATATCTGCCCGGTGCCCCGCATAAGCTGGTGGCAGAGTATGCAAGCGCAAATGGCGGGGAGGCATGGGGATATGTTTGTGGTAACACTGAGCAAGACGAGCCTGAAAAAGCTGGGAGCAGGGGCGGCATGCTGCGCGCTGGTGGTGTTCAGCGCCATGCTGGGGCGGTTCATCAGTACCCGGACGGTGGCGGTGGCTGCCCCGGTGAACCGTATTGAGAGCGCACAGGACATCCAGACATGGTTCACCGGCTATGGGCTGGAAGTGGACGGCGCATCCATTACAGCGGATAAGGTCAAGATCCCCCGCAGGTGGGACGACAGCTTTTCTGCCTTCAACGGGGTGGTGCAACAAAGCGGCATGGATCTCGCCCGCTACAAGGGCAAAACGGTGGAAAAGTGGTCGGCGCTGCTCCCGGCGGCAAGCAGCGGCGAGACCAGCCGCTACGGGGTGCTGCTGGTGTATAAAAAGAAGGCCGTAGGCGCGTATCTGCTGGAAAAGCCCTCCGGCACGGTGCTGGGGCTGCAGGACGCCCAGAACGAGCTGGCAAAGCAAACCTCCGGCGAGGATTACAGCGGCGACTGGGGCGAGCGGCACGATGAGCAGCTGACCGACAGCACCGCGCAGCAGACCTCCGGCGAGCCGGACGCAGAGCCCGACGCCGCCCCGCAGGCAGCGCCCTACACCGAGCTGCCGCTGGACGCGGAGGGGTATCCCGTGGAATAGGGACGGCATTCGGGGGAAAAACGACCTTTTTTAATCTCTTGTCCGGCAGTTGCACAAACTGCCTAGTTTTTACAAACGATTCGACAAAAATTAGACAAAACACGGATTTTTGTAGCATCCGTATGTTCAAATGTAACAAAATTTTCTTGTAAAAATCGGCAATATGGAACGGTGCAAAAAAACCGGTACGGGTTTATAATAGTAGTATACCAATCCCCATTGGCAAAGCCATGTTCCGGGGCTGAATGTGCAGTCCGGGCAGAGGGATCAAGTAAGGAGAAAATGATTATGAAGGAATTTCAGTACACTGTTAAGGATGCCTGCGGCATCCATGCCCGTCCCGCCGGTCTGCTGGTCAAGACCGTGAAGGGTTTTGCAAGCACCGCCACCCTCGAGAAGGACGGCAAGAGCTGCGATATGCGCAAGCTGATGGCTCTGATGGGCATGGGCGTCAAGCAGGGCGAGACCGTGACCATCAAGGTCGAGGGCGATGATGAAGAAGCAGCCGCAGAGGCCATCCAGAAGTTCCTGAGCGAGAACGTCTGAGCCGCGGCTTAAAAGCCGAGCCCTCGCGGGAAAACTGCGGGGGCTTTTTTTGACAAAACGCCGGGCGCTGTACGTCCGGCTGTAAGTGGAAGGAGAAAGTGCTATGCAGGTAGGCACCGGCAAAAGCGTGCTCAATGGCATCGCCATTGGCAAGCTGAAGATCTACAAGAAGAAAGATACCGCTATTTCCACCGCTCCCGTGGCAGATACTGCTGCGGAGCTGGAGCGTTTTGAAGCTGCCCGCCAGAAGGCCATTGAGCAGCAGACCGCCCTGTACGAAAAGGCACTGGCAGAAGCCGGCGAGGACATCGCCGAGGTGTTCAACATCCACGCCATGATGCTGGATGACGACGACTTTGTGGACGCCATCAAGGAGATCATCAACGGGCAGAAGATGTGCGCCGAGTACGCCGTCAAGACCGCCGGCAACAATCAGGCTGCGGTGTTCTCTGCCATGGACGACCCGTATCTGCAGGCTCGCAGCGCCGACGTGCTGGACATCGCGCAGGCCATGCTGGACATTCTGCAGGGGGTGGACAACGCTTCCCTGCAGGGCACCGAGCCCAGCATTCTGGTAGCCGAAGATCTGGCTCCCTCTGAGACGGTGCGCATGGATAAAAGCCTGCTGCTGGGCTTTATCACCCGCGAGGGCAGCTCCAACAGCCACACCGCCATTCTGGCACGCAGCATGAACATCCCCGCCCTGATCCAGTGCAAGGATATTCAGGACGACTGGGACGGCAAGATGGCTGTGGTGGACGGCTACAACGCCTGTGTGTATGTAGACCCCACCCCCGACCTGCTCAAGAGCCTGAAAAAGCGCCAGCAGGAGGACCAGAAAAAGCAGGCCCTGCTGCAGGAGCTGAAGGGCAAGCCCAACACCACGCTGGACGGCAAGACCATCAACGTGTTCGCCAACATCGGCGGCATGGGCGACGTGGGCGCTGTGCAGCAGAACGACGCCGGCGGCGTGGGTCTGTTCCGCACCGAGTTCGTTTACCTGAACTGCAAGGACTTCCCCACCGAGGACTACCAGTTCGAGGCTTACAAGCAGGTGGTGGAAAGCCTTGCACCCCGCAAGGTGGTGGTGCGCACCTGTGATATCGGCGCGGACAAGACCGTGGATTACATGAAGCTGGATCACGAGGAAAACCCCGCGCTGGGCTACCGCGCCATCCGCATCTGCCTGACCCGCAAGGACTTCTTCAAGACCCAGCTGCGCGCGCTGCTGCGGGCTTCCGCCTACGGCAACATGAGCATCATGTTCCCCATGATTACCAGCCTGCGGGAGCTGCAGGACGCCAAGGCTGTTCTGGAAGAGTGCCGCGCCGAGCTGACCGCCGAGGGCGTCAAGATGGGGCAGAACATTGAAGTGGGCACCATGATCGAGACCCCCGCCGCCGTGCTCATCGCGGACGAGCTGGCCGCCGAGTGCGACTTCTTCTCCATCGGCACCAACGACCTGACCCAGTACACCTGTGCACTGGACCGCCAGAACGCAAAGCTGGAGCCCTTCTTCAACCCCCATCACCCCGCCGTGCTGCGCGCCATCAAGATGACCATTGAAGCCGGTCACCGCCACGGCATCTGGGTAGGCATCTGCGGCGAACTGGGCGCCGACACCGCTCTGACCGAGACCTTCCTGCGTATGGGCGTGGACGAATTGTCCATGAACGCCAAGAGCATCCTGCCGGTGCGCAAGATCATCCGCAGCGTAGACCTGAGCAAGCCCTCTGAGAAGGCTTGACCCGCGGAAAAAATATTATTATAATTTGTGGCTCAGAAACGCCTGCGGGCGTTTCTGAGCCACTTTTTTACAGAAGAGGTCGTAACGGCAAACGGCATTGCAGCGCCGCTTTCTGCGAAAGCGCGGCGCTGAGAGGGCTATTAAACAGCCTCCGGCTCACCCAGAGCCAGAACCTTCGTCAGTTCAGCCTGCACCTTTGCGTTGGTGGCATCGGTGACGGCCAGCACATCGGAGTAGAACTTTTCCATCTCGTCACGGGTGGAGAAGGTGGCCACATACATCTGGTTGCCCATGGCACCGGACAGTGCCTCGGGGATGCGGTCCACCATGCGCATATTGTCCTGATACTTCTGCATCAGCTGCTCGTGGCTGTAAACGAAGCTCTTGCCGTCCCGGCGGCCGGCAAAGGCGCAGTAGTAGTGCTCACCCACCGGCATATCGGTGCCGCCAAAGGCGATCATGTCTGCCCAGATCTTGTACACGTTGGTGGAGCGGGCAAAGTCGATCATGTCCGGGGTAAAGCCGCCGCAGGGGCGCATGTTGACTTCCAGCGCCACGATCTGGCCCTTTTTGCCCATGCTGGCCTGATCCTCGGTCATGCGGAAGAACTCGAAGTGGACAAAGCGGCTCTTCACCCCAAAGCTCTTGACAGCGGCACGGCCCGCGGCGCGGGTGTCCTCCGGCAGATCCTTGATGATGTAGTAGATGGAGTTATCATCGTTGTTCACGATGTCCATGATGGACACGGGGCTTACGTTGCCCGCCTCAAAGATGGGGTTGCCGTGGGCGTCGATAATGGCATCGTAGCTGTTCACCTCAGCACGCACGAACTCCTCCATGATGTAGGCCACATCCGGGTGCTCTTTTTCCTTGTAGGCCAGAAATTCTTCCAGCTCCTTGTCGGTGGAAAGGCGGTGGGTATCCGAAGCGCCCACGCCGTTGTCCGGCTTGACCACCACCGGGTAGCCCACCTGCTCCACAAAGGCCTTGCAGCCTGCAAGGTCGTCTACCATGTGGTAGCGCGCGGTGGCAATGCCGGCCTTCTGGTAGTACTCCTTCATCTTGCTCTTGTACTTGATGCGGGGCATATCAGAGGTCTGGAAGCCGCTGGTGATGTGGAAATCGGTGCGCAGGGCGGCATCCCGTTCCAGCCAGTATTCATTGTTGGACTCCAGCCAGTCGATGCGGCCATACTTGAAGGTGAAAAAGGCCACGGCGCGGTACACTTCGTCGTAGTTTTCCAAGCTGTTCACCTTGTAGTATTCGTTCAGGCTTGCCTTCAGTTCGGGCTTCAGTTCCTCGTAGGGCTGGTCGCCGATGCCCAGCACGTTCAGACCGTTGTTCTTCAGCTCCCGGCAGAACTGCCAGTAGTTCGTGGGGAAGTTGGGGGAGATAAAAATAAAGTTCTGCATAGTATTTGTTGATTCCTCTTTCCGTTACCTCTATGATTACAATGCCCTTACGGGGCGGGACAAACTTTAAACTGGGGCACAACGGCGCGTCTGCGGACGCGCCGTTGTGCCATTTTCACGAGAGAGCCACAGCTCTGCCAGAAGCTGCACCCGGCGGGGCAAGGGTCACTGCTGACCCAGAACGTAGGGCATATAATATGCCACCTGCTTATACCACCAGTTCCAGTCGTGGTTGACATCGTGACCCCACAGGTCCACCCAGATGGGGATATGCTTTGCCTCAAAGATGCGCTTGAGCAGCCATGTGGTGTCCGGCTGTTCCCAGTCGCCCTGACCGCAGCAGATGACCGCTTTCTGATTGCGGAACAGCTGCATATAGGGGTGATCCTCCGGGAAGTTCTTCATGTAGTCCACGGGGGAGTTCATGTACACCAGCTCGTCCATGTAGTTGCCGAAGCCGTAGTGGGCGGTGTAGATGCCGCTGAGCGCCAGACAGCCGCAGAAGATATCCGGGCGGCGCAGGTACAGGTTTACCGCGTGGGTGGCGCCCAGACTGCACCCGAAAGCGATGATGCCGGGCAGATCGCTCCAGCCGTTGCGCTGCTGCGCCAGCTGCTGAAGCTTCGGGGCGACCTCGCGGGTGATATAGTGCAGCCACTGCTCATAGCGGCGGATGCGCCAGTAGGGGTTGCCCTGTGCGTCCGACCATGTTTCCTGATCCATGGTGTCGATGGAAAGCACCATGATCTGCCCGGACTCGATCCACGGGGCAAGGGTGTCGGTCATGTGGAAGTTTTCAAAATCGAAAAAACGGCCGTCCTGACAGGGGATATACAGCACCGGGCGGCCTGCGTGGCCGTAAAGCTTGCACTCCATATCCCGTCCCAGTTCCGGGCTGTACTCCTTGAAATACTGCATCTCCATGGTGTTTCCTCCTTTGGTGTGGTTATGGTGTTACCCTTCTTTTATTCCTCCACCTCATACAGCAGGGTGTGGAACACAAAGGGCAGTTGTTTTTCCCAGCTGGCCTCGCTGTGGGTGCCGCCGGGCACGATGCGGCTGGTCAGGTGGATGCCCCGGGTCATCAGCTTGCCGCTCAAGGCAGAGAACTCCCGGCGGATGCCATCGTGGTTGCCCATCTCCCGGGAGCCGTAGTCCATGTACAGCACCGTGCCGGGGGCAAGCTTTGCACGCCCCACAAGTCCGGAAAGCTTATCCGGTGCCACCCAGATGGAGGGCGACAGTGCCGCCGCGCGGCTGTAAGTATCGTTATATTGCAGCAGGGCGTACAGGCTCATCAGCCCGCCCATGCTGCTGCCGCCGATAAAGGTATGTGCCCTGTCCGGCAGGGTGCGGAAATTCTGGTCGATCAAAGGCTTGAACCGGTGGATGAACCAGCTCATGGTGGCCTGTCCCTTGCCGTCAAAGTGGCCGTAGGTGGGGTCATCGAAGCGGTAGGGGGAATACTCCACCAGACGCTCGTTGTTTGCTCCGGCGTTGCACTCGATGGCCGCCACGATCAGCGGGGTGTCGGTATAGTCCAGATAATCTGCCACGCCCCAGCTTTTGCCGTAGGTGGCATCCTCGTTGAAAAACACGTTCTGCCCATCGAACATATACAGCACAGGAAATCGGCGCTCCGGCTGTGCCTCGTACATGGTGGGCAGGTAGACATACGCCCGGCGCTGCTCGGTGCCGTTGACCGCCGGGTAACTCATGCTCCATTTCTTGATCATGGTGCTTCTTTCCTCTCAAATCTTCCTGCAAAGGGCACAGGCGGCAAGCCCATGCCCTTTATAGGTAGTGTAGCACCATGCGGCGGGAATTGCAATGATTATAGAGCAAAGGGACTGTTGCCCCAGACGGTGTGCAACAGTCCCTTTAAAAGCCGTAGGGTGACAGGCGGCTCAATATTTCTTTTCCACAGGCACGATCCAGCCCTTGGTGTCGGGCAGCTTGCCCCACTGCATACCGGTCATGGTATCGTACAGCTTCTGAGTGACAGGGCCGATCTTGCCGTCGCCGATGAAGGCGTGCTCGCCCTTCCAGACCAGTTCCTTGACGGGGGAGACAACAGCGGCAGTACCGGTGCCGAACACCTCTTCCAGCTTGCCTTCGCGGGCAGCAGCCATGATGTCGGCAATGGCGATCTTGCCCTCAACGACCTCGTAGCCCCAGTCCTTCAGCAGCTCGATGCAGCTGCGGCGGGTAACGCCGGGCAGCACGGTGCCCACGGTAGCGGCGGTGTAGACCTTGCCGTCGATCTTGAACATGATGTTCATGCTGCCGACTTCTTCAACGTACTTCTTCTCAACGCCGTCCAGCCACAGCACCTGTGCGTAGCCCTGCTCCTCGGCCAGCTCACCGGCCTTGATGGAAGCGGCGTAGTTGCCGCCGCACTTGGTAAAGCCGGTCAGACCCGGGGCGGCGCGGATGTACTCGTCCTCCACGTAGATGCGCACGGGGTTGATGCCCTCGGCGTAGTAAGCGCCGGAGGGAGCGCAGATGATGCAGAAGATATAGTGCTTGGAGGCGTGCACGCCCAGACCCACATCGTTGGCAAAGATGAAGGGACGGATGTACAGGGAAGCGCCATCGGTGTGGGGCACCCAGTCGCGGTCCACATCCACCAGAGCCTCGACAGCCTGAATGTAGTCCTCTACCGGGATCTTGGGGATGCACAGACGGTCGGCAGAATCCTGAAAACGCTTGGCGTTGCAATCCGGGCGGAACAGCTGCACGGTATCGTCGGCGGTGCGGTAGGCCTTCATGCCCTCAAAGATCTCCTGTGCGTAGTGGAACACCACGGTAGCGGGGTCCAGCTCAAAGGGGCCGTAGGGGACGATGCGGGCATCGTGCCAGCCTTCGCCCTCGGTGTAATCCATGACGAACATGTGGTCGGAGAACTTTTTGCCGAAGCCGAGCTTCGTCTCATCGGTGGGCTTTGCCTTGGGCGCAGCCGTGCGGGTGATCTTGATATCCAACATAGTGAGTTTCCCTCTTTCCTTTTATGCGCGTGCGCACGATTTCCGGCGCTTTATGACACAAATGTTGGTTTCTATTATAATATTCCCAGCCGGTTTTGCAAGGAATCGCAAAATGTTTCATCTTTCCACCCGGTAAGTTGCACCAGATTATGAGCACAATGGTGTGCAAACTGCCAAATCTATGGTACAATAGGGGCACGGAGCACTTTGCGGGGCACAGCCCCGCTTTTCTACGGAAGGAGAACTGCCATGATCGACGGCGTTATTTTTGATATGGACGGCCTGATGTTTGACACCGAGCGGGTGTGGGCTACCCTGTGGGAGCCTGCGCTTGCCACCCTCGGGCTTTCTTATAAGGAAGGGCTGGACGTTGCCGCCCGCGGCACGGCAGGGGACTCTATGCGGGCAGTGCTGCGCCGCTTCTACGGGGAAAACTGCGACACGGACGCCATTATTGCGGCGCTGCACGCACAGGCGGAAAAGGCCTTTCAGGCACCGCCGCCCAAAAAGCCCGGGCTGGACGAAATTCTGACATGGCTGGACGCGCAGCACATCCCCATGGCGGTGGCATCATCCAGCCGGATGGCGTCTATCCGGCATCATTTGGACGGCTGGGGCTTGACCCACTACTTCAAGGTGATCGTCTCCGGCGAGCAGTTCTCGGCCTCCAAGCCCGACCCGGAGATCTTTCTGCGGGCAGCGGAGGCACTGGGCACCCAGCCCGGCCGCACCCTTGTACTGGAGGACAGCTACAACGGCGTGCGCGCCGGTGCCGCCGGGCACTTTGTCACCGTAATGGTGCCGGATATGGCCCCCGCCAACGACGAGATGCGCCGCCTGTACACCGCCGAGTGCCGCGACCTGTACGAGGTGCTGGACGGGGTGAAGAAGGGGAGGTTCTGAGCGAGAAAGTGCGCGCTGCTGCAAATGCCGTTTTCCATTACGACCCCACCCGTGAAAATGCAATGCCGGAGCGTCCGCAGACGCTCCGGCATTGCTCTATTAAAAATAATTTTTCCGCTATTGATGCGCAAAGCAAACGCGGAGCGCATTCAAATCGTCAGGCTCAGCCCCGCGCCTTTTTTCTGCGCCGGAGTTTGCGCACCAGCTTACGAAGAAGCAGTACGATACACACCACCAGCAGAACCACGGTGAGGATCAGGCCGAGGAGGATAAAGGTAAAGCGGTTGGGCTTTTTCAGCAGTGCGGAAAGGCTGCGGCTGTCCTCCACTTTTTTGCGGTCGTGCAGGGTGTTGTAATAGTCCGGTACGTTGCCGATGCCGTCGCCGTCGGTGTCCTCAAACGACGCCATATACCGCGCAATGGCGTCCCAGCCCTTCAGCTCCCTGCCGTTTTCGGTAAGGATCACGTCCTCAAAGTCCTCGATGGGGGTGCCATCGGCGTACTTCGGTACGATGGACAGAATGCCGTAGGACATATCCGTCACAGCGCTCAGCATCTGCCCGCTATAAAGGTCTGCCACGATGCGGTACAGCTTGTCGTCCTGCAGCTCCACGCGCTGCCCGTCCTTGACCAGATAGACGTCCGTCACCTTGTTCAGCAGCAGACGGTGGGGATTATAGGTAAAGTTCAGGCCGCTGCAATACAGCCGCGCGGTGGTCATGAAATCCGACACGGAAGCGTCGATCTCGGCGGCGGTGCGCAGCTCCTTGCCGGTGAGGTAGACTTCGATAAGGGGGTAGCCCGGCACGCCGTCCGCGCCGATGCCCAGCGAGAAGGAGTTGAACACCTGCTCCACCGTGATATCGCCCCGGGCGTAGGTGTCGCGCACGGTGCCGCTGGGAACGACCGCCAAGTCTACCGGCACACCGTCATAGTCGGCGGCGTTCTCCACCGCGTACACATAGGCGTCCGCGATGATATCGCCCAGATTGTGCTCGGTGTGCACCTTGCCCAGATCCTTCAGGTTGGAGAAAACAACATCGTTTTCTGCCAGCACCTGATCCTTGGTGTAGCCGAACTGCGCCAGATAATCCGCGTCCACCGTGTCCATAAAGCGGTCGATGACCTCTTGCGTGTCCGCATCGGCGGGGATGTCTGCGGTGATGGGGATCAGCTGGTAATCGGTCACCTGCCAGCGGCCATCCGCTTTTTGCGCCATGGAAAGGCTGCCCAGATTTTTGCCGTACTCGCCGCAGGACACCACATAGGTGTCCCCGTGCCGGATGGGTTCCCGGATACGGCTGTGGGTGTGGCCGCTGAGGATGAGGTCAAGGTCAGGTACGCCCTTGGCCAGCAGCTCGTCCTCGGACTTTTTGGGGTCGTCCCATGTGCCGCTGTGGGAAACGCAGACGATCATGTCCACGTTTTCGCTCGCCTTGATCTCTGCCACGATGGCCTTTACCGCCTCCACAGGGTCTTTGAATTTCAGCTCGCAGGTGGGCGCGCAGGAGAGGGCATCCTTGCCGAAAACGCCCACCACGGCAATGCGCACATCACCCTTCTGCAGCACGGTGTAGTCCTGCACGCCGTAGGCGGCAAAGGCGTCTTTGAGCATCTGCTGCCCCTCGGTGAGATCGGCGCTTTCCATGGCGTCCCAGTCCACATTGCAGACCACGATGGCCGGGACGGCATCGCCGGAGGTGCGGGCGCTGGTAAGCATATTGGCAAGCCCCTTGGAGCGGTAGTCGAACTCGTGGTTGCCGAAGGTGGTCACATCGCAGCCCATGTAGCCCAGCATCCGCAGCTCTGCGGCCTGCGTTTCAAACACCGTCTGGATCAGGGTGCCCATGGAAAAGTCACCGCCGTCGATCACAAGGGCGTTCGGGTCCTTGGCGCGCTGCGCCTTGATGAGGGTGTTGGCGCGGGCAAAGCCGCCGATGTCCGTTTCCTCGTCCTCCACCACGGTGGTAAAGGTGTTCAGGTGGGAGTGGGTGTCGTGGCTGAACAGGATGTCCAGCGTTTTGCCCGTCTCCGGTGCCTGCCCATAGGCAGCGGGAATGCCCAGCAGCACTGAAAACAGCAGCAGCACGGCCGCCGTCATGGCAAAAAGTTTTTTCATGGTGTGTTCTCCTTTTGTTGCGTCCTTATTTTTTCGGCTCAGCCGAATTTTTACAGCATCAGAAAAAGTAATACCATTCTATAAAAATCAACTATCTGTCCGCTATTTTAGCATAAATGTACAAAACAAACAAGACGGCAGTTGGCTTTTTGCACCGATATGCAACGCTTTTGGAAAATCAGACTTGTTTTAGCTCTGTGGGGACGAACCCTCTCAGTCATCTCGCTTCGCTCGATGCCAGCTCCCCCGAAGGGGGGAGCTTAATTCCCTCAGTCAAAACCTGACGGTTTTGACAGCTCCCTCGAGGAGGGAGCCTTTGGCATGGCGGGAAAGTTCCCGGCTAAACCGCAAAGCTTGCGGGCGTGCCCGCTCCCCCTTGGGGGAGCTGTCGCGTAGCGACTGAGGGGCTTCAAATCGGCGGAGCCGGAAAAAACGGTTAAAAGATCTTCACGCCGAACAGGCGTGAATCTTCAGTTTTTTCCGGTGTAGCCCACTTCTTTGGGGTTAAAAGGGGCGAGCAGCCCCTTTTTCGTGGCTCCAGCGCGTCGAAATCGCTGGCACTTTTCTGGTTCTCTTTTGGTGTCAAAAGAGAACATCCCTCGGCAAGCAGAACCTTCCCCCGCAAAAACAAAACCAGCCAAGCCCGCAGGCTTGGCTGGTTTGAAAGCTATCGTTATTCCCTTATCAGGTGCCCACGATCAGGCGCACGGCGCCGTAGATGCCGGCGTCGTTGCCAAGGCTGGCAGCCTTGATGGGGGTCTCCTTGCAGGACTGGAAAGCGTACTCCTTGTAGTGGCGCACCAGCGGATCGAACAGAACCTCTCCGGCGCGGGCCACGCCGCCGCCGATCATGAACATTTCGGGGTCGGTGGTGGCGGCAATGTTGGCCAGTGCCATGCCCAGCGTGGAGGCCATCTCGTCCACCTCGCGGGCGGCCAGTGCGTCCCCGGCGCGGGCGGCGTCGAACACGTCCTTGGCTTCAAAGTCCTTGCCGCGCAGGGTGCAGGCGGTGTCCGGATTCTCGTCCAGCAGCTTCTTCATGCAGCGCACAACGCCGGTGGCGCTGGAATACTGCTCCAGACAGCCGCGCTTGCCACAGCCGCAGACGGCGGTCTCGTGGGGGTTGACGGTGATGTGGCCGATCTCGCCGCCGGCACCGTGCGCACCGTCGATGACCTTGCCGTTCACGATAACGCCGCCGCCCACGCCGGTGCCCAGTGTGACCATGACGGCGCTGCGGCAGCCCTGTGCCGTGCCCATCCAGATCTCGCCCAGAGCAGCCACGTTGGCGTCGTTGCCCACCAGCACCCGGATGCCGCCCAGCAGCTCGCTGAGCTCAATGGAGACGTTGCGGTTGCCCCAGCCGCCAAGGTTTGCACACACGATGGGCACGATGCTGGAATCCAGCACCGGGCCGGGCACGCCCAGACCGACACCCTCGACTTCGTCTGCAGACAGACCCTTTTCCTGCATCTTCTGCTGCACGGCAGCAGCCAGATTTTCCAGAATGTGAGCACCGTTATTGGAAGTATCGGTGCTTACTTCCCACTTTTCCAGCAGCTTGCCGCTGGTGGTGAACAGGCCGACCTTGGCAGTGGTGCCGCCCAGATCGATGCCAAATGCGTATTCCTTCATGTCATTTACCCCTTTGATGCGGATGCGCCGCATTTTTTATCAGTATTCCATAGTATACCATATTTTTCCGCAAAAGAGCAGTACCGCGGCGGCATTTCGTGCAATCGGACTGAAATCCATGTAAAATTTTGGGCAGTTCCACAAGGAAATTCAGCGCACGGTGTTGGTCAGCGTGCCGATTCCCTCGATCTCGCACTGCACGGTGTCGCCCGGGTGCAAAAATTGCGGCGGGTCCATGCCCATGCCTACCCCGGCAGGGGTGCCGGTGGCAATGATGGTACCGGCTTTCAGGGTCATGCCCTGCGAAAGCTCGTGGATGACATGGTCGATATCAAAAATTTGCAGCTTGGTGTTGGAATCCTGCCGCAGCTCGCCGTTCACCCGGCTGCGGATGGGCAACGCGGGCGGGTAGGTGTCAAATTCATCGGCGGTGACGATGCAGGGTCCCATGGGGGTGAAGCCGTCCAGACTTTTGCCGAAGTACCACTGCTTGTGGGCGGTCTGCACGTCCCGGGCGGAGACGTCGTTCAGGATGGTGTAGCCGAACACATAGTCTTTGGTCTGCCCGGCGGGCACGTCCTTGGCGTCCTTGCCCAGCACCACAGCCAGCTCACACTCGTAGTCCAGCTTCTGCACAAGGTCGGTGTGCGCTTCGATAAAGCCGCCGTCCGGCACTGCCCGGGTGACCCGCTTGGAGAAGTAGATGGCATCCTGATGCTGGGTGGAAAAGGCGTCCGCAGAGTATTTTTCGGCCTCGTCCGAGTGTGCCATATAGTTGATGCCCAGACAGACCACGTCCTGCGCGGGGCAGGGGATGGGACTTTGCAGGGCGATAGCCTCCACCGGCAGCGCGGGGATGCCGCTGATGGCCAGCTGCAAGCCGAACCGCACCTGCGGGGTGAGGAAGGGGATGGCGTCGGACAGGGTCTCGTAGGAGAGCCCCAGCCAGCTCAGCGGCCAGACCTGTGTACCGTCCTGCGAGAGGATGGCGGGGTCCTCCACGCCGTCCGGCAGGCGGCAGGTGACAAAACGCATACAGTCCCCTCCCCTCAGTGCCGGTAGGCGATGGCGCCGCGGATGCGCTCGGCTTCCGCTTCTCCGGCCAGCTGACGCACCAGCTCCAGCGCAAAGGGGATGGCACCGCCCAGACCGTAGCTGGTGGTGATGTTGCCGTCCACGACTACCTCGGTGTCCAGCACATGAGCACCGGCCAGCTGATCCTGAAATGCAGCGTGGGCGGTGGCGTTTTTGCCCTCCAGCAGACCCAGTGCCGCCAGCACGCTGGGTGCGGCGCAGATGGCGGCTACCTTTTTGCCCGCCTTTGCAAAGGCAACGCAGGTATCCGTCACCGTCTTGTTGGCGGCAAGGTTCGGCGTACCGGGAATGCCGCCGGGCAGCACTACCAGATCTACGTCGGAATAATCGACTTCCTCTGCCAGCGCATCGGCGGTGATGTGCACCTTATGGCTGCTCAGGATCTCCCGGCTGCCGGAAGCGCTGGCTACCAGCACCTCCACCTTGGCGCGGCGGAGCAAGTCCACCACCAGCAGAGCCTCGCACTCCTCGGTGCCCTCTGCAAAAAATACAACAGCTTTTGCCATAAGAAAAACCTCCTGTTCAAAATATCAAAAAGAAAAGCCGCGTGCCGCAGCTTTGGGCAAAGCCCTTTTGGCGGTACGCGGCCTTTGTATCAGTCAGCGGACTTTTTTTCAGCTTCCAACAGCGCACGCAGCACACTGTCGTCCGCGCTCAGCACCCGGCTGACCCGGCTGATGATGGCGCTGGACGCACCGGTCTTGTCCATGATCTCGGTGTAGATGCGCTTGTCAGCCAGCAGCTCGGCAATATTGTAGCGCTGCTCCATTGCGCTGAGCTCCGAATAGCTGCACACGTCCTGCAGAAAACGATAGCATTCCTCCGGGGTCTTGAGCTGCAGAAAAGCTCGATACAGACCGGAGTTGCCGGTGGGATGATCTTTCGCCATGATAGTCTCCTTTTTTGCACAGAATGCCCGCAGACAGCGGCTTTATTACACTACATCAGTGTAGTACAAATGCGGATAAATTTCAATGGCTATTTTGTGATTTTTCGGAAATCAGCTCAGGGTGTGCTCATACACCAGCTCATTGCGGGGCACGGTGCCATTTTCCTGCTCGGCGGGGCGCAGCTCGCGGTAGCGCAGCGCCTTGAAGAACTGCTGCACCGGCAGTGCCTTGGCGTGGATGGTGCACCACACCCGGCCTTTGCCCTCGCCCTTGGCCAGCCGCTCGCAGGTCTGCACGATATCCCTGCCGATGGCCTTGCCGCGGTACTCCGGTTTGAGGTACAGGTGCATCAGGTGCAGGGTGGTGTTCTCCATCTTCCACGCGAAGTAGCCGATGAGTTTGCCCCCCAGAAACACCAGAAAATAGTTCACGTCATTGTCGATGTCCTCTTCAATGGCGTCGGCGCTCTGCAGCTCTTCCACAAGGGTGTCCAGCTGCTTTGCGGGGTAGTAGCGCTTGTAGACCTCGTGCCACAGCTCGCTGGCAAGGTCGGCGGTGTTGTGGATGTATTTGGCCTTTGCGACCAGCTTGTAATCAGGCTTCATAAAACTCCTTATACTCTTACGATGTAGTCCGGCTTGCGGGGCGCGGCGGGCTTGGGTTCGGCGGCGGGGTAGCCCAGAATGCAGTGGCCTACGCCGATCCAGTCGCCCTCGATGCCCCACTTTTTCAGCAGTGCTTTGCCCTCGGCGGAGTCGAACTCCTCCCGGGCACGGTTGATCCAGCAGCTGCCCAGCCCCAGCGATGCGGCGGCCAGCATCAGGTTGCCCATGACAAGGCTGCCGTCCTGCACGGCGCAGTTTGCGTGGGCATCGGCCAGCACCACCAGAATGGTGGGTGCGCCGTACATGGGGTCGCTGTCGGTGCCCATGACGGCGGCGTTCATCCGGGTCAGCTGGGCGCGGGTAGCGGCATCCTGCACGACCACGATCTTCGCGCTCTGGCGTCCCATAGCGCTGGCGGCGTAGGTGCCGGCCTCCAACACGGCGTCAAGTTCTGCATCCGTGATCTGCTGGGGCTTGTAGGCGCGGCAGCTGCGGCGGCTGTAAATGGTTTGTAATGTCTCGTTGGTCATGAAAGATCCCCTCCTTAATAGTGGATGGCTTTATTGTACCACAACCTGCGCCGGAGTGCAAAGTGCCCGCCGGTAAAAAACATTGCTGGTTTCCGAAAACGTTTGCGCTGCAAAAACACGACAGAATGCACAAAAAACAAAAGAAAGATTATGGAAAAGCATTCTTGTTGCCAGCGGGCAAATCGGGTATAATAGGGCTACCATAGCGGAAAGGAGTTGTGCTCTATGGCAAAGGCATCGCAGGTCGTCATTATGGAGGGGGAATACTACATTATCAAGGCCCCCAACGGGAAGGTACTGGAAGTAAAGGATTTCAACACGGAGAACGGCGCCGGCATCCAGCTGTGGAGCTATGCGGGTCATCCGTGGCAGCAGTGGCAGTTTGTGGACGCGGGCGAGGGACGCTGGCGCATCCAGAACCGCTTTACCGGCAAGATGATCGATCTGGCACTTGGCGGCGTGGTGGAGGGCACATGGCTGCACCAGTGGAGCCGCACCAGCGGGCTGAGCCAGTGCTGGGCGCTGGAACCTACCCGCAGCGGACGCACCCGCATCCGCAATGTGCTGTCGGATAAGTACATCGACCTTGTGGGCATGAACACCGCCAACGGCGCACAGGCGCAGATCTGGAACTATGTGGCGGGCGGCAATCAGGAGTGGACGCTGGAACGCATCGACCCCGACGTTGCTCAGACCGGCAAGCGCGCCGGGGAGGCTAAGGACTCCCAGCCCACACCCAGCCAGCGCAAGCACCAGAACGACTTGGTGCGCAAGCTGAACAGCGCAGGCAAGGGACGCGCCGGACGCAAGGCATAAATCGAAAAACGCTTCCGCTGCTTTGTGGGTATCCGCGGCGGAAACACTTCCCAAAGGGCTGCTGCACAGCGTTTCATGCAGCAGCCCTTTCTTATGAAAAAGGATACGGTCAGCGGCCTCGCCCTCTCCGTCTTTGCTTCGCAAAGCCACCTCCAAAGGGAGAGGCAAGAGCACTGCCGAAAACTTCATCATTGAACCTGACACTTTAGCAACGGGCTTTAAATCTTGGCTCTCCCTCTGGGAGAGCTGGCGCGGGAGCGCCTGAGAGGGCGTGCACGCTGACAAAAAACAAAAAAAGGAGAACACCCCATGAACTTAGGCGCATTTATGAACCCGGAATTTCCCATCTTCAGCACCACCCTTTGCTATCTGGAGCGGGAGGACGCTTACCTGATGCTGCACCGCATCAAAAAGCAGGACGACTACAACCACGACAAATGGGTGGGCGTGGGCGGCAAATTTGAGCGGTTTGAAAGCCCGGAGGACTGCCTTGTGCGGGAGGTGCGGGAGGAGACCGGCCTTACCCTGACGCGCTACCGCGCCCGGGGACTGCTGACCTTTGTGTGGGGCAACATGACCGAGTTCATCCACCTGTACACCGCCGACCGGTGGGAGGGGGAGATGATAAGAGGCGATGCCTGCGCCGAGGGCGAATTGCAGTGGGTGCAAAAGACCGAGGTGCAAAAACTGCCCATCTGGGAGGGAGACAAGCTCTTTTTCCGTCTGCTGGAGGAAGAGCACCCCTACTTCTCCCTCAAGCTGGTGTATGACGGCGATACCCTCAAGCAGGCCGTGCTGGACGGAAAACGCATCGTTTAAAAATGTACGGATGCAGAGACCTATGGTGGGATGCAACTGTTTGGATAAAATAGACATAAAAAGAAAAGATTTTTCAGCACTTAAATCAGGACGCGTGCAGAAAAAACAAAAAATACTGACAGATGTGCCATCAAATAAGGACTTTTGACGCATTTTGATAGAAAAAAGAAAAAACCACTTTCTTTTTTTGCAAAAATATGTTACTATTCTGTTACGGAACTATGGACAGCCTGCAACCAGAGACTGTCTGTAAACACAAACATTCTTTAAGGAGGAATGTGTCTTATGATGAAGTATCTCCAGAAACTGGGCAAAGCTCTGATGCTTCCCGTCGCTGTGCTGCCGATCTGCGGCATCCTGATGGGTCTTGGTTATGCCCTCGCTCCGGGCGTTATGGGCGTTCCCGGTGCACCGACTTCCGGCGCAGCATACACCGTCGGCTTCCTGCTGGTCAAGGCAGGCGGCGCTCTGATCGATAACATGGCATGGCTGTTTGCCATTGGTGCCGCTGTCGGCCTTGCCGACAACGATGGTACCGCAGGTCTGGCCGGTCTGGTCAGCTTCCTGATGATGCAGCAGCTGCTGAACCCCGGTGTGGTCAGCATGGTGCGCACTCTGGAAGAGGGCACCGCTACCTACATTGCCTTCCAGAAGGTCGCCGGCAACTCCTTCATCGGCATTCTGGCCGCTGTTGTGGGTGCTGCCTGCTACAACAAGTTCAAGAATACCCAGCTGCCTGACTGGCTGGCATTCTTCTCCGGCAAGCGCTTCGTTGCGATCGCTACCGGCGTGATCTCCATTCTGGTGTCCGTTGTTCTGCTGTTCGTCTGGCCCGTCATCTTCGGCGCGCTGGTCGCTCTGGGCAAGGGCATCGCCGGCATGGGCGGCATCGGCGCCGGCATCTACGCCTTCCTGAACCGTCTGCTCATCCCCACCGGCCTGCACCACGCTCTGAACAACGTGTTCTGGTTCGATACCATTGGTCTGGGCGATCTGAGCCACTTCTGGGCTGGCGAGACTTCCGCTGATGTGGGCTGGAGCCTTGGTATGTACATGTCCGGCTTCTTCCCCTGCATGATGTTCGGTATCATGGGCGCTGCTCTGGCTATGATCAAGACCGCTAAGAACAAGAAGGCCGCCATCGGTCTGGTTCTGTCCGCTGCAATCTGCGCATTCGTCTGCGGCGTTACCGAGCCCTTCGAGTTCGGCTTCATGTTCCTGTGCTTCCCGCTGTACGTTGTGTACTCCGCTCTGTACGGCATTTTCACCGTCATCACCTACTACTCCGGTTTCCGTGCCGGCTTCTGCTTCTCCGCAGGCGCTACCGACCTGATCTTCTCTGCATCCCTGCCCGCAGCTGCTAAGACCTGGATGATCATTCCTCTGGGCATCGCAGCATTCCTGGTGTTCTACTTCGTGTTCTACTTCGCCATCACCAAGTACGACCTGAAGACCCCCGGCCGTGAGGATGACGACGAGGAAGCTGAGAAGAAGGTCGTTCTGGCTAACAACAACTACACCGAAGTCGCTTCTGCTGTTCTGGCTGCTGTCGGCGGCAAGGAGAACGTGAAGGACGTTGGCTACTGCGCAACCCGTCTGCGCTTTGAGGTGAAGGATAACGCCAAGGTTGACGAGAAGGCTGTCAAGGCTGCCGGTGCTGCCGGTGTCATCCGTCCCAGCAAGAACGCTTGCCAGGTCATCATCGGCACCAAGGTCCAGTTCGTGTACGACGAGCTGAAGAAGATGCTGTGATCCTGCACTTCTGAAAAGAATGAACTGCAAAAGTCTGGTTGATTTTGCAGTATGAACCGGGCCGCCGGGGGCGGGGTGCACAGCGCCCCCTCCCGGCGGCCCGCTCTTTTTGCACGGCGGTACAATGTTCACACAAAAGGACTTTTGAAAAAACACCCGGCGTGCTATACTGGGTGAAAAGAAAAAAAGAACGAGGTGTTTTGTATGATCCTTCAGAATGCACTGGTCTATACCCCGCGCCACACCTTTGAGCGCGGCACCATCGTCATCCGCGATGGCCGCATCGTGCCCTTTGCCGCCCCGGAAGAGGGCGAGGAGGTGCTGGACGCCGAGGGGCTGTACGCCCTGCCGGGCCTTGTGGATATCCATTTCCACGGGGCTATGGGCAAGGATTTCTGCGACGGCACCGAGGAGGCTATCCAGACGCTGGCAGATTTCGAGGCAAGCAAGGGCGTGCTTGCCATCTGCCCTGCTACCATGACCTACCCGGAGGAGTTTCTGAACAAGGTGATGGACGCCGCTGCCGCCCATAAAAACGGCAAGGGCGCTGACCTTGTGGGCATCAACATGGAAGGCCCCTTTATCAGCCCCAAAAAGGTGGGTGCGCAGAACCCGGAGTATGTGCAGGGCGCAGACGCCGCCATGTTCCGCCGCCTGCAGAAGCGTGCTAATGGCCTGATCAAGCTGGTGGATGTTGCCCCCGAGGAGCCGGGCAATCTGGACTTTATCAAGGAGTGCCATAACGAGGTGCGCATCTCCATCGCCCACACCTGCACCGACTACGACACCGCCGTCAAGGCCTTTGAAGCCGGTGCTACCCACATGACCCACCTGTACAACGCCATGCCCGGTATCACCCACCGCGCACCCGGCCCTATCATTGCGGCCATGGAGCACGATGCCGAGGTGGAGCTGATTACCGATAACGTGCACATCCACCCCGCCATGGTGCGGTTCACCTTCAACACCTTCGGGGACGACCGCGTCTGCCTGATCGCAGACAGCGCCATGTCCTGCGGCCTGCCGGACGGTCAGTACAGTCTGGGCGGACAGGCCATTACCGTCAAGGGACCCCGCGCCACCCTGACCGAGCACCCGGACACCATTGCGGGCAGCAACACCTGCCTGTACGACTGCATGAAGCGTGCCGTGCTGGAGATGAATGTGCCGCTGGAAAGCGCCGTCCGCGCCGCCAGCGAGACCCCCGCCAAGAGCATCGGTGTGGATAACGACTACGGCAGCCTTGCCGCCGGACGCTACGGCAACGTCATCCTTGCGGACAAGGAGCTGAACATCAAGGCCGTCATCCAGAAGGGCGTCCGTATCGTCTGATATTGTTAAGAGCGCGTTTTCGCCCTCTCAGGCGCTCCCGCGCCAGCTCTCCCAAAGGGAGAGCCAAGCCATGATGCTTGTCACTGAAATGAAAAAAAGCAAACTTTTCCGGCGATGCTCTTGACCTTCACTTCGAGGAATGAATCTTCGCTATTTCGTTATAATAAAAGAGGCCGCTGCATGAGCAGCGGCCTCTTTTGTGATGCAAAAAATCAGACCTTGAACAGCGGGGTGCCGGGGGCAACATCGCCCTCTGCCAGCATCTTCACTTCGTCGTCCGCACCATCGGTCACGATGATGGCAGTGGCGGTGGGGTGGCCGGCGGCGCGGATGGCATCCAGATCCACCTTCAGCAGCGGAGTGCCTGCGGAGACCTTCTGGTTCTCCTTGACCAGAGCGGTAAAGCCCTGACCCTTCATGTCCACGGTGTCCATGCCGACGTGGATCAGCAGCTCGATGCCGTCGTTGCTGGTGATGCCCACAGCGTGCAGGGTGGTGGCGATCTGGGTCACAGTGCCGTCAAAGGGGGCGTATACGGTGTCGCCGGTGGG
>CAKTGQ010000011.1 GCA_934561555.1 uncultured Faecalibacterium sp.
CCGACGAGGCTCGAACTCGCTACCTCCACCTTGGCAAGGTGGCGCTCTACCAGATGAGCTACGGCCGCACATTCCATTTGTTTTTGCCGGTCTGTTGTCCGGCGACGTTGGTTATTATACCGCACACTCCGCCAGTTGTCAACCACAAAATTACATTTTTTTGAAAAAGAATGTCTTTTGGCTCTGGTACGTTCTTTTTTATTTTGCGTGCGGCGATAGCCCTGCCTTTTTGCCCTATTTCGCACGGCTGTGTGCACGAGCAAAATACAGTTGCTTTCTATTTCACAAACTATTATAATAAAGAGGACGCTTTGTCAAACGGAAAATGCACCCGCGCGGATGCAGCTTCCATTTATAGAAAAGAAAAAGGAATTGCCAGCAAAAAGGAGCTAACGCAATGTATAAGATCACTGAAAAGGTCGCGCTGAACCCCACCGTGACAAAGATGGTCATCGAAGCCCCGCTGATTGCCAAAAAGGCAAAGCCGGGTCAGTTCATCATTGTACGTCCGTTTGAGGACAGCGAGCGTATCCCCCTGACCGTGGCCGGTTACGACCGCGAAAAGGGCACTGTGGACATTATTTTCCAGATCGTGGGCGGTACCACCATGGAGCTGAACAGCCTGAACGCAGGCGATTGTGTCCACGACTTTGTCGGCCCGCTGGGCCGCGCCACCGAGACCGAGGGTCTGAAGAAGGTGTGCGTCGTGGGCGGCGGCGTGGGCTGCGCCATTGCACTGCCCATCGCCAAGGAGCTGCACGATCAGGGCTGTGTGGTGCACAGCGTGGTCGGTTTCCGCAACAAGGATCTGCTGATCCTTGAGGACGAGTTCAATGCCTGCAGCGACGAGCTGCGCATTATGACCGACGACGGCAGCTACGGCACCAAGGGTGTGGTCACCGCTGCGCTGGACGAGCTGGTAGCTGCCGGCAACCAGTACGATCTGGTCATCACCATCGGCCCACTGATCATGATGAAGTTCGTGGTCAAGACCTGCCAGAAGCATGGTCTGAAGAGCATCGTTTCCATGAACCCCATCATGATCGACGGTACCGGTATGTGCGGCGGCTGCCGTCTGACCGTGGGCGGTCAGACCAAGTTTGCCTGCGTAGATGGCCCCGACTTTGACGGCGATCTGGTGGATTTTGACGAAGCAATGGCACGCGGCACCATGTACCGCCCGTTTGAGGCACACGCCCGTGAGGCAGCCTGCAACCTGTTCAAGACTCAGGAGGGAATGTAAAATGGCTTTCAATATGGACCCCAAAAAGTGCCCCATGCCCACGCAGGACCCCAACGTCCGCAACAAGAACTTTAAGGAAGTGGCTCTGGGCTACACCGCTGAGATGGCTGTGAACGAAGCCAAGCGCTGCATCGGCTGCAAGAACAAACCCTGCCAGTCCGGCTGCCCCGTGGGCATCGACATCCCGGAGTTTATCGCGCATGTTGCAGAGGGCGACTTTGAAGCCGCCTATCAGGTGATCAACCGCTCCTCTTCCCTGCCTGCTGTCTGCGGCCGTGTCTGCCCGCAGGAGAGCCAGTGCGAGGGCAAGTGCACTCGCGGCATTAAGAACGAGCCGGTGGCCATTGGCCGTCTGGAGCGCTTTGTGGCCGACTGGCACCGCGAGAACGTGCACACCGCACCCATCGTGCCCGAATGGAACGGCCATAAAGTGGCCATCATCGGCGCAGGCCCTGCCGGCCTGACCGCCGCCGGTGATCTGGCAAAGCTGGGCTACAAGGTGACCGTTTACGAAGCTCTGCACGTTGCAGGCGGTGTGCTGATGTACGGCATCCCCGAGTTCCGTCTGCCCAAGGCCATCGTCCAGCAGGAGATCGACGGCCTGAAGAAGATGGGCGTGGATTTTGAGTGCAATATGGTCATCGGCAAGGTGCTGACCATTGACGAGCTGATGGGCGAGTACGGCTACGAGGCTGTGTTCGTAGGCTCCGGCGCCGGTCTGCCCCGCTTCATGAACATCCCCGGCGAGAGCCTGAAGGGCGTGTACTCCGCTAACGAGTTCCTGACCCGTTCCAACCTGATGAAGGCTTACCTGCCCACCAGCAAGACCCCCATCCGCACCGGCAAGAAGGTCGCCGTTGTGGGCGGCGGCAACGTGGCTATGGACGCTGCCCGCAGCGCCCTGCGTCTGGGTGCCGAGAGCGTGTACATCGTCTACCGCCGCGGCATGGCTGAGCTGCCTGCCCGTAAGGAAGAGGTGGAGCACGCCGAGGAAGAGGGCATCATCTTCAAGACCCTGTGCAACCCTGTTGCCATCCACCCGGATGAGGACGGCTTTGTGCACTCCATGACCTGCATCGAGATGGAGCTGGGTGAGCCGGATGCTTCCGGCCGCCGCCGCCCCATTGAAAAGCAGGGCAGCGAGTTTGAGCTGGACGTGGATACCGTGATCATGAGTCTGGGCACCAGCCCCAACCCGCTGATCCGCTCCACCACCCCGGGTCTGGAGACCAACAAGCACGGCTGCATCGTGACCGAGGGCGACGAGGGCAAGACCAGCCGCAACGGCGTGTACGCCGGCGGCGACGCCGTGACCGGCGCTGCTACCGTCATTAAGGCTATGGGTGCCGGTAAGGCAGCTGCAAAGGCCATGGACGAGTACATCCGCAATAAGTAACAAACAGCAATGAGGGCGCTGCACATTTACCGTGCAGCGCCCTCATTTTATGTTTTAATGTACGCCAGCCAGTTCCTTTACGGGACGGCCGGTACGGGTCATTTCGATCTTGCGGGATTTATCGTAGCAGTAGCGGATGATGGCCTGCCGCCGCACGATGCCGATAAAGCTGCCCCGGTCATCCACCACCGGGACGAAGTTCTGGTTCATGGCGGCTTCCACCAGTTCATCCATACTGGTGGTCACCGTGACAGCTTTGTAGTCCCGCTTGTGCGCAAACTCAGAAATGGGGATGTCCTCAGCAGCTTCCAGATCCAGACCATGGTATTTTTTCAGTCCCCACAGGATATCCCCCTCGGTCAGGGTGCCCACATATTCGCCCTTGCGGTTCAGCACCGGAATGGAGGCGTAGCGGTTGTTTTCCCACTTTTCCAGCGTCTGCCGGAGGGTGAAATCATCGTAAACGTACATCAGATCCTGCTTTGGGGAAAGAAAAAAGAGAATGTTCATGCCAACAACTCCTATCGCATTTTTTTGCAGGCAGCACCGGTTGGGACGGTCTGCCTGCGCTATGTAATGTGCCGTGCGTCCGGCGTATTCCGGGAAGTATCATGGAAAAAGGGGGCTGGCAGCCCCTTTCCCTCTCTGGTTCTATTTTAGCACTTTTTCATAGACAAAGAAAGCCAGACAAGGAAGCTTTTATAATTTATTCACAGATTGTTTTTCTTTATTTGTCATACTTTCCGTTTTGATGGGTTCCGCACAGCCTGCCTTTAGCATACTACGCCCGCTGCGCAAAGCGACGCGAGGGCTGTCGAGCGCGGCTCTCTCTTTTTTCTTTACAAAAACCATGCAAAAAGAGCGCAAAAAGCAGTAAATCCAACAATTTGAACTGTACAACCACGGTGCAAAGTTGTATAATAGGGTGGGTGTTTATCTGTGGCAAATTTCGTTTTGCGCAGCCAATGCCCCCGACCCTTGCATGTATTTTTATAAAAAATAACATAAAGGAGCAGAGCGACTATGATCACTTCCCGTTTCCCGCTTGGGAATGTCAGCTTTACTGATGGGTATTTTTCCACCTTGGTGGGTGAAGCCACCAAACAGTGCTATGGCGTTGCTGCCATGGCTCCCCGTGATATGACTGACGCTGTGAAAAGCATGGTATACGGTTCCGATTACCCGGAAAAGGGTGTGCGCGTGACCCAGCAGAATGGGCGTCTGGTCATCGAGCTGCACATTGCCGTCAGCTACGGTCTGAACATTTCCACCGCCGCCCGCAGCATCTCCCACCGCGTCAAGGACGAGGTGGAGCAGGCCACCGGGCTGAAGGTCGCCCGCGTGGTGGTGTCCGTGGATGACGTCATCGCCTGATTTGTCTGCAAACCCGAGCCGGGCTTTTCCGGCCAGTTACTAAGGAGTAAGTACAATGATTTCTGGTAAGATCCTGCGCGACGCCATCATTTCCGGCGCCAACAACATCAACAACCAGCGTTCCCGCGTGGACGAGCTGAACGTTTTCCCTGTGCCGGATGGCGACACCGGCACCAACATGAGCATGACTGTGGGCGCTGCCGTGCGTGAGCTGGAAGCTCTGGACGACAGTTGCACCGTAGGCGAGGCTGCCAAGACTGCCGCCTCTGCCATGCTGCGTGGTGCACGCGGCAACTCCGGCGTTATCACCAGCCTGCTGTTCCGCGGCTTTTCCAAGGCTTTGGAGGGCAAAAAAGAGGCTGACGTTGCCGACATCGTGGCTGCCCTGCAGAAGGGCGTTGAGGGCGCCTACAAGGCCGTGATGAAGCCCACCGAGGGTACCATCCTGACTGTGGCACGCGTGGCTTCTGAGGAAGCTGCTGCCAGCGATGCCGCTGATGTGCCCGCACTGTGGGACGTGGTGCTGACTGCCGGCCAGAAGGCACTGGAGGACACCCCCAACCTGCTGCCCGTGCTGAAGAAGGCCGGTGTTGTGGACGCAGGCGGTCAGGGCATTATGGTCATCTTTGAGGGCATGGGCAAGGTGTTCCACGGCGAGGGTATTATTGCCGGTGGCGAGGCTGCCCCCAACAAGGCAAAGCTGTCCACCGAAAATGCCGGTAAGGGCGTGTTCACTGACGACCTGATGAAGGTGGAGGACATTACCAACGGCTACTGCACCCAGTTCCTCATCAACAAGTACGAGGGTGCCAGCGCCGCCAAGATGCGCGCCTTTGCAGAGTCCAACGGCGACAGCGTGGTCTGCATTGAGGATGATGACGTCATCAACCTGCACGTTCACACCGCCGACCCCGGCAAGATTTTGAGCGAAGCCATCAAGTACGGCTACCTGACCAACTTCAAGATCGAGAATATGCACGAGCAGTTCCTTGCCCGCCAGAAGCAGGGCAAGAGCCTTGAAAAGCAGGCTTCTGCCGAGAAGGCTCCCTCTCAGGCCAACGAGTTCATCTATGCTGCCGTGGATCCCAGCCGCGACTACGGCTTTGTGGCTGTTGCCGCCGGTGAGGGCCTGAAGGCCGTGTTTACCGATCTGGCAGCAGACGCTGTGGTGTCCGGCGGCCAGACCATGAACCCCTCTACCGAGGATATTCTGGCAGCCATCCAGAGCGTGCCCGCCAAGACCGTGTTCGTGCTGCCCAACAACAAGAACATCATTATGGCTGCCGAGCAGGCACAGAAGCTGGCCGACCGTCAGGTGGTCGTACTGCCCACCCGCACCGTGCCCATGGGCATTACCGCACTGCTGAACTTTGACCCCTCTGTGAACGCCGAGACCAACACCATCAACATGATGGCTGCTGCCGACAAAGTGTCCACCGGTCTGATCACCTACGCCGCCCGCGACAGCGAGTACGACGGCAAGCGCATCCGCAAGGGCGAGATCATGGCGCTGGAAAACGGCAAGATCGTTTCCACCTCCACCGATATCACCAAGGCCACCTACCGTCTGGCACGCAATATGTGCAAGAAGGATTCCAGCTTTGTCACCATCATTTCCGGCTGTGACGTGAGCGACGAGGACGCTGAAAAGGTTACCGAGATCGTCAAGGCAAAGTGCCCCAACCATGTGGAAGTAAGCCACATCCGCGGCGGCCAGCCCGTTTACTACTATATGATCAGCGTGGAGTAAGCACTCCCCTGCTCTGATCTGTATCACTACAAACAAAAATCTCCGCATTGGGTATCGCACCCAATGCGGAGATTTTTAGTTTTATGACTGTTTTAGAAAAAACTCACCTGACTGCTTTCGGGCAGGTCGCCCAGTGCACCCACCTGACGCAGACGGTCCAGAATGCTGCTGCCCACGCCGGAAGCCTGCTGCAGCTCCTCCACCGAGATATATTCCTCTCCGTGGATGGTCACCCGCTCCAGAGCATCGGCAGCGGCACCGCCGAGACCCTTCAGGGCGCTAAAGGGCAGACGCACCTTGTCGTCCTCCACCACATACTTGGAGCCGCGGCTCTTGCCCAGTTCGATGGGCAAAAACTCGTACCCACGGCTCAGCATCTCGTTGACCAGCTGCAAACTGACCAGCACGTCCTCGTCCTTGGCGTTCTTTTCCTCTTTCAGGCGGCGCTTGACCGCTTCCATGTGAGCGCGAGCCACGGCAGCACCGCCGATGGCGGCTTCGTAGTCGATATCGTCGCCGCGCACGGTAAAGTACACCGCATAGAACGCCTGCGGCTTGTAGATCTTGTACCACATCAGCCGAATGGCGCTCATCAGGTAGGCCACAGCATGAGCCTTAGGGAACATATACTTGATCTTGCGGCAGCTCTCGATATACCAGTCCGGCACCTCATGCTCCCGCATGGCCTCCTCCCAGCCCGGCTGGAAACCGCCCTTAGCCACCTTGCCCTTACGCACAGCTTCCATGATATCAAAAGCCATCTTGGGCTCCAGCCCCTTGCGCAGCAGGTACAGCATGATACTGTCACGGCAGCCGATGACCTCTGCAATGGTGCAGGTACCGCTGCGGATCAACTCGTCCGCGTTGCCCGTCCACACGTCCGTACCGTGGGACAGACCGGAGATCTGGATCAGCTCCGAGAAATTCTTGGGCCGTGCCTCCACCAGCATTCCGCGCACGAAGTTCGTGCCCATTTCCGGGATGCCGAAGGTACCGGTCTGGCTGTCGATCTGTTCCGGGGTCACACCAAGCGCCTCCGGGCTAGTCAGCAGACTGTACACCTTGGGGTCGTTCATGGGGATGCTGTCCACCGGGATGCCGGTGTATTCCTCAAAATACTTGTAGAAGGTGGGCATATCGTGACCCAGTTCGTCCAGCTTGAGCAGGGTGTCGTGCAGGTACTTGAACTCGAAGTGAGTAGTCAGCAGACCGCCCGCCACGTCATCCGCCGGGTGCTGGATGGGGCAGAAGTCGTAGATCTCGTAGGTGTCCGGCACAACGACCATGCCGCCGGGGTGCTGACCGGTGGTGCGCTTGACACCGGTGCAGCCCAGCGTCAGGCGGTTTTCCTCGGCGTGGTTGACGGTGCGCTGCCGCTCGTCCAGATACTTTTTAACGTAGCCGTAGGCGGTTTTATCCTGAATACCGGACACCGTGCCAGCCTTGAACACGTTGGCCTTGCCGAACAGTTCCTCGGTGTAGCGGTGCACGTTGGACTGGTACTCGCCGGAGAAGTTCAGGTCGATATCCGGTTCCTTATCGCCGTAGAAGCCGAGGAAGGTCTCGAAGGGGATGTCGTGGCCGTCCACCAGCATCCGGGTGCCGCAATGGGGACAGTTTTTGTCCGGCAGGTCAAAGCCGTCGTCCACGCTGCCATCGGTGATAAACTCGCTGTGCTTGCATTTGGGGCAGCGGTAGTGGGGCGGCAGGCTGTTCACCTCCGAAATGCCAGAAAAGTGCGCCACGGCGGAGGAGCCGACCGAGCCACGGCTGCCCACCTGATAGCCGCCCGCATTGGAGTAGGCCACCAGTTTGACCGCAATGACGTACAGCACCGCGTAACCGTGGCCGCAGATGGAGTCCAGCTCCTTTTGCAGCCGCTTTTCCACGATCTCGGGCAAAGGGTCGCCATAATCCCGCTTGGCGTGCTCCCATGTGGCATCGCGCAGCTGCTGCTCTGCGCCCTCGATGCTGGGCGGGTAGGTGCCCCGGGGGATGGCACGCACATTGTTGTCGATCATGGCGGCGATCTTGCGGGGGTTCTTTACCACCACCTCATAGGCCTTTTCCTTGGGCAGATAGTAGAACTGCGCCAGCATATCCTGCGTGGTGCGGAAAAACAGCGGCGGCTGGTTGTCGGCATCCTTAAAGCCATTGCCCGCCTGCAATACGGCGCGGTAGATCGCATCCTCCGGCTCGGTAAAGTGCACGTCGCCGGTGGCAATAACCGGCTTGTGCAGATCCTCGCCCAGCTTGATGACGGTGCGGTTGAACTCCTTGATCCGCTCCTCGCTGTCCACCTTGCCATCCCGCACCATATAGGCGTTGTTGCCCAGCGGCTGGATCTCAAGGATATCGTAGTAGGCGGCGATCTTTTTCAGTTCCTCGTAGCTGGTACCGTCCACAATGGCGCGGTACAGCTCGCCTGCCTCGCAGGCGCTGGTAAGCAGCAAGCCGTCCCGGTACTTGTTCAGCAAACTGCGGGGCACGCGGGGCTTTTTGAAGAAGTAGTTGACGTGCGCCTCGCTGACGATCTTATACAGGTTCTTTAACCCCATCTGGTTTTTGACCAGAATGATCAGGTGGTAGTATTTCTTTTTCAGCACCTCGCGGTTGCCGCCAAGGCCAGTGTTGATCTCGCTGACCTTGGTCACCTCTTTTTCCGCAAGGTCGTTCAGCATCACGCAGAAGATGCGTCCCAGTGCAGCGGAGTCCTCGCAGGCGCGGTGCGCTTCGTAGGTAGGCAGCTCCAGATGCTTGTTGATGGTGCCCTGCTTATAGTTGTGCAGACCGGGGTACATGGTCTGCGCCATGGTCAGGGTGTCGATATAGGTAGGCTCCAGCTTGATGCCGCTGCGCTTGGCAGCTGCCCGCAGAAAGCGCATATCAAAAGCGTGGACATTGTGACCCACCAGAATGCGGTCGCCTGCAAAGGCAAGAAAAGCTTCCAGCGCTTCCTTTTCGCTGGGGGCATCCGCTACCATCTCGTTGGTGATGCCGGTCAACTCAGTGATTTTGGGAGTGATAGGCTTGCCGGGCTTGACGAAGGTATCGAACTCCTCCACCACCTCGCCGTTGCGGATGATGACCGCGCCGATCTCGGTAAGGTACTCCACCCCGGGGTCAAGACCGGTGGTCTCGGTGTCGAACACGCAGAATTCGCCGTCCAGCGGCTGATCTTTTACGCCGTAGACGCAGGGCACCATGTCATCCACAAAATAGGCTTCGCAGCCGTAGATCAGCTTGAAATCCGGGTCTTTTTTGTGGATGTCATCCGCTGCCAGCATGGCTTCCGGGTAGCCCTGACACACACCGTGGTCGGTGATGGCAATGGCGGGATGTCCCATGCGGTGCGCCAGCTTGACGATGCCGCCGGGGTCACAGAAGCCGTCCATACTGGAAAGCTTGGTGTGCAGATGCAGCTCCACCCGCTTTTCCGGGGCAGTATCCTCCCGCTTTTTGCGCTCCACGATCAGCACATCGTAGGGGTACACGATGTAGTCGTGCTCGTATTTATCGTAGGAGCAGTCGCCCCGCACAATGACAGTGCTGCCCTTGCCGATGCTCTCCCACTTGGAGCAGTCCTCCCCTTCCTGTGCGCGGACCTTCAGGTTGATCGAGCCGGTATAGTCGGTGATGGACACAGTGTAGATCTTGCGGTAGTTGCCCTTGACCTCGGTAAAGAATACATCGCCCCAGATCATGCACTTGCCGCCCTCGCCGCCCAAGTCCTTGAGGGGCGTAAGGTTTTTGGGGGTGAACATTTTGCCGTGGAAGATGGTGACCGGCTTGTCGGTCAGGTTGAGTCCCTCCACCTTGATGGACGGTGCGGTGTTCTTTTTCTCGAACTTGACCACCGGCGGTGCGATTTTGCGCTCCAGCTTTTCTTCCATCTGCTGCTGCTCAGCTGCAGTCACAGCGCTTTGCAGCGTCACCTTGGGGGTAACGCCGGTGTGCTCGGCAATGCGCTTGGCAAGCAGTTCCTCAAAGCCCATCTCCTGCAAAAACTTTGTACCGTGGCACACCCCCACCGTGATGTTCTGCCCGGTGATAGAGATACTGCTCCTGTCCAGAAAGCCGTTGATGGGCACACCGTCCCGCTTCATGTCCTCCAGCAGGGTGCGCAGGGCGTGCTCGTCCAGCATGGCATAGCCGAACAGGTTTTTGATCTTCAGCTCAAAGCCCTCGTAGTCCGGCTGCAGGGAAGCCAGCAGCCGGGCGCAGAGGTTCTGATCCAGCGGGACAGCGCTGCGCAGGGTAAACTCGACCTGCCGGTCCTGCCGCAGCATCCGGGCGTGCTCCACGATCACCTGCCCGAAACAGGCCGCAAAATCCGGGTCCGCCATAAACTGCGGCCACAGCTGGGAAACAAGTGGTTTCACAAATGGTACTCCTTTTTGGTGGGTTCTTTACAGCACAAACTGCCGCACCTGCTTTTGCGGGTGTGGCAGTAGGGAAAGGTTCGATGTCAATCCGGTGCAAGTGTCTCTGTTTTAAAGACCTGATAGCCCTCATAATGGTAGCTTGCATCAATGCCCTTCATATACACTTCACGGTCATTGATCTTATCCGTCAGCGCTGCACGCAGCAGGGTCTTGACTTCCAAGTCCCTGATGGGGCTGCGCTCCATGGCAAGAAGATAATCCTCCTTGTCCACGCGGCTCCAGTCCACCACCTGATGCAGCTCTTTTTTCAGGATGCAGTCCAGCCAGATGCGGGTGCTGCGGCCATCGCCCTCCCGGAATGGATGTGCAACGTTCATCTCCACATACTTTTCAATGATCTGGTCAAAGGTTGACTGCGGCATGGCGTCGATGCCCTCCAGTGCCGCGTGCAGGTAGATGACCGGTGCAAACCGGAAATTGCCCTTGGCGATGTTCACTGTGCGCAGCTGCCCGGCAAAATCGTAGATTTCCCCGAACAGATACGCATGGATCTTTGCAAGCCCTGCAAAGGTGCCTACCGGAAAGGTGTCCAGCAGACCCGTATCGTACAGTGCAAGCGCCTTCTGCTTGCTTAGCTTTTCCTCTGCGCGGGCAAAGGCGACCTCATCGGTCAGCCCCAATTTGTTTTGCAGTGCCATGAAACAGCTCCCGTCTTACAGTTTATAGATCTCGTCCATGAACTGATCCAGAATGTTATCGCCGGTCAGCTTTTTGATGGGCTGGCCGTGGATGAACAGCACAGCCTCACCCTTGCCGCCCGCAATGCCGATATCGGCTTCGCGCGCTTCGCCGGGACCGTTGACAACGCAGCCCATCACGGCCACCTTGATGGACTTTTTGTAGCCCTGCAGCCGCTTTTCCACCTCGTTGGCGATCTCGGTGCAGGGATACTGGGTGCGGCCGCAGGTGGGACAGGTGATGACCTCCGGCCCGGTGACCGGGAAGCCCACGGCGCGCAGGATGTTGAAGCCTGCCTCTACCTCTTTTTCCGGCTCCGCAGCCAGCGACACGCGGATGGTGTCGCCGATGCCCTCCAGCAGCATTCCGCCGATGCCCATGCCGCTTTTCAGCAGACCCATCTGGTAGGTACCGGCCTCGGTGACGCCTACATGGAGCGGGTAGTCGGTGACGGCGCTGAGCTGGCGGTAGGCTTCCATCATGCGGGGCACGTTGGAGTTTTTGATGGAGATGACGATGTTGTTAAAATCGAACTTTTCCAGCAGCCGCACATGGTACAAAGCGCTTTCCACCATGGCCTCCGGGGTGGGTGCGCCGTAACGGGCAAGAATGTGCTTTTCCAGACTGCCGCCGTTGACGCCGATGCGGATGGGGATGTTCTTCTGCTGGCAGGCATCCACCACCGCCTTTACCCGATCGTCGTCGCCGATGTTGCCCGGGTTGATGCGAATCTTGTCCACGCCTACGTCTGCGCAGGCCAGTGCTGCCTTGTAGTCAAAGTGGATGTCCGCCACGATGGGGATGCTCACTGCGTTTTTGACGGCCTCGATGCACTTTGCATCTGCTGGGCTGGGGCAGGTCACCCGCAGGATCTGGCAGCCTGCAGCTTCGCACCGCTTGGCCTGTGCCACATTGCCCTCGATGTCCTCCACCGGCACATTGAGCATGGTCTGCACCGCAATAGGGTTGCTGCCGCCGATGGTCACATTGCCGATCTTCACTTCACGTTTTTTCTGCCGCATAAGGGTTCCCCTTTCTTATACTGTCCCGGTGATGAGCCGGAGAATATCGTTGTAGGTTGCAAAGAGCATCAGCCCGAACAGCAGCCCGAAGGTTGCCAGGGTGAGCACGCTTTGCAGCTTTTCCGGCACTGCATGGCCGGTGATGCCTTCAATGACCAAAAATACTACCTTGCCGCCGTCCAGCGCCGGGAAAGGCAGCAGGTTGAAGATGCCAAGGTTGACGGTGATAAGCGCCAACAACTCCAGCAGGTCCTGCCAGCCATAGCTGGCGGCCTGCCCGATGGCCGACACGATGCCCACCGGGCCGGAAAGGTTGTTGATGCTCTCCCGCCCGCGCACTAAGTCCACAAGGGAGGTAAACACGATGCGCCCATAGTACAGCACGCTGTTGCCCGCCTCCCGCAGCACGTTGCCGGGGGTCTTTTCCAGCCCGTAGACGGAAAAGCCGATGCTCATGTGGGTCTCGCCTTTTTCGTCCTGCCATGTGTCGAACTGCACCCCCGGCAGCTGCACCTTTTGGCCGTCCCGCAGTACGGTGAAATCCGCGCTGTAAGACTGGGTGCGCACCAGCTCGTACAGGATATCGTTGGCCACAAAGCAGCGGCGGCCGTTTACTGCCAGAACCTTGTCCCCCGCCTGCAAGCCGGTCTGTCCGCAGAGTGCACCGTCCTGAATGGCGTAGATGGTCTTGCTGGTGATAGGCTCGTTCTGGGCGGCGATGAGGATCACCAGCACCACAAAGCCCAGCACAAAGTTCATGACCGCACCGGCTACCATGACCAGTACCCGCTGCCATACCGGCGCTTCGTTTAAAGGGACGCCAGTGGGCTGCACGGGTGCTTCCGTCTCCGGGGTAGGCTGCTCCTGCGCAGCGTGGTTGGCTTCTGCCTGCTGGCTTTCGGGGCTTTCCTCCCCTTCCAGCGCCACAAAGCCGCCCACAGGCAGGGCACGCAGGCTGTACTGGGTGCCTTTATGGTTCTTTTTCCAGAGCACCGGCCCCATGCCGATGGAAAACTCGTTGACCTGAATGCCGCAGAGCTTTGCCACAGTAAAATGCCCGAACTCGTGGATGGCGATCACCGCACTGAACACAAGCAGCGCGGCAAGGATGGTGATAATAAATGACATTCGTTCTCCCATAGCGCCCCGGAGCCATCTCAAAAAACAGCGCCGGGACGCATATTGCTGATAAAGCGTTACAGGTGTGCCCGCACGAATGCGCGCGCCATGCGGTCGCACTCGTACACGTCTGCCAGCGTATAGTCGCCGCCAAAGCTGTCGCTGTCCACAACAGCCTCCACCAAGCGGCCGATATCCAAAAAGCCGATCTTGTCCTCAAGGAACAGTTTAACGGCTTCCTCGTTGGCACCGTTGGCGGCGCAGGGGCCAAGACCGCCCTTGCGGATGGCCTTTTTGCAGGCGGCAAGACAGCGGAAGGTGTCTTCGTCAGCCACATCGAATGTGAGCAGCTTCAGGGTGGTAAAGTCCAGCTCCGGCACTACGCCCGGCACCCGCTTGGGGTAGGTCAGGGCGTACTGGATGGGGATGCGCATATCCGGCACACCCAGCTGAGCAATGATCGAATTATCGCTGAACTGCACCGCAGAATGGACGATGCTCTGGCGCTGCACCACGATCTGAATTTTTTCCGGCGGCAGACCGAAGAGCCACACGGCCTCGATGAGCTCCAGACCCTTGTTCATCAGGGTGGCAGAGTCGATGGTGATCTTTGCGCCCATATTCCAGTTGGGGTGCTTGAGGGCGTCTGCACGGGTCTTGCCGCGCAGCTGCTCGGTGGTCATGCCGAAGAAGGGACCGCCGGAGGCCGTGAGCAGAATTTTGGTCAGGCTGGGAGCGCTCTCTTTATCCTGCAGGCACTGGAAGATGGCAGAGTGCTCACTGTCCACAGGCAGCAGCTGTACACCGTGCTTTTCCACAGCCTGCGTGACCAGATGACCGCCGGTGACAAGGCTTTCCTTGTTGGCCAGTGCCAAGTCGTGGCCGCTCTCGATGGCGCACAGGCTGGCTCCAAGGCCGGCAATGCCCACCACGCTGTTCAGCACCACATCCGGGCCGTCCAGCGCAGCCAGCTCCTTCAGCCCCTCCGGGCCGGTGAGCAGCTTGGGCGCATTTGCCCGGCCTGCCAGCGCGGCGTCCAGCTTTGCGGCGGCGTCCGGGTCGGTCATGCAGACGTATTTCGGGTGGAACTCTTCGATCTGCTGTAAGATCTTTTCCACATGGCTATGGGCAGAAAGGCCGTACACCTCGTACCCTTGGGCGCGGATGACATCCAGACTCTGGGTGCCAATGGAGCCGGTAGAGCCCAGCAGCGTAATTTTTTTAGACATAATAGTTTCCTCCCCTGTATCAGGCGTAGAACACGGCGGTGATGACCATGGTCACGAAGGGCGCAATGAACATCACGCTGTCAAAGCGATCCAGAATGCCGCCGTGGCCCGGGAAGATGGTGCCGTAGTCCTTGATGCCGCACTGACGCTTGACCACACTGGCAAACAGGTCGCCGTAGATGCCCAGCACCGCAGCGATGCAGCCCAGCAGCGCGATGATAACGTACATGGAAACACCGATATTAGAACGAGTAAAGGCCTCCATGCGATTTGCCGCTATGGAGTAGATGATGGTAGCGACCACGCCGAACACCATGGTGCCCAGCACGCCGCCGATGGCACCCTCCACCGTCTTTTTGGGGCTGACCACCGGGCACAGCTTATGTTTGCCGAAGGCGCGGCCTGCAAAGTAGGCGCAAGTGTCGCCGCCCCATGCAAAGCAAAGGATAAGCAGAATAAAGAAAACCGCATCATAGCCGAATTTTTCCACCGGCAGACGCTCCTTGAGCAGGATGAAGGAGTAGAAGCAGAAGATCACGATGCCCGAAAACACCAAAAGACCGCTGGCCTTCTGGTAGCTGATGGTGCCGTTGCGCACCACCAGATAGATGGCAAAAAAGGTTACCAGCACAAAGGACATGGGCATGACCAGCTTGCGCATGGCGCTGTAACTGGAAAGCATGACCAGCAATGTGTAGGGTACCAGCACTGCGTACATGAGCCAGTCCTTTTTTTCAAAACCGAGGGCGTTGTAAATTTCGTGGACGGCGATCAGGGTGATGGCTGCGATCACCAGATTGAACACCATGGTGTTGAAGGTAAACATCACGCCGATGAGCACCAGAATGCCCACGATTGCAGTAATAATGCGTGTTTTCATAGGTTTCGATCTCCTTTGTTCTTCCGGCAGCAGCCCTTTGCGGGGCAACGCACTCCGACCCGAGGAAGTACCGGGTCTGCCGGGGCTGCACCCTAGGTGCAGGGTTTGCAATACGGACACTGCGCCGCTCAGATGCCACCGAACCGGCGGCTGCGGTGGTTGAACTCCTCAATGGCGGTGTCCAGATCGGCGCGGGTGAAGTCCGGCCAGAGCACATCCATCTCCACCAGCTCCGCGTAGGCGGCCTGCCAGAGCATGAAGTTGGACAGCCGCTTTTCTCCGCTGGGACGCAGAATAAAGTCCGGGTCCTTCTGTCCGGCGGTGTACATAGCATCGCTCATCATCTGTTCGTTGATGTCCTCGGGACGGATCTGGCCTGCCGCAGCCTTTGCGGCCAGCTGCTGCGCTGCCCGCACGATCTCCGGACGGCCGCCGTAGTTGATGGCGATATTCAGGGTCATGCCGGTCTTATGGGCAGAGTCCCCTTCCAGCTCGTTCATCATCTTTTGAAGCTTGGGGTTCAGTGCGGTACGGTCGCCTAAGAACTTAATACGGATATTGCGGTTCTTGTAGTCAAAGCCTTCGATGAGGTACTGGGCGAACAGCTTCATGATGGCACCCACCTCTTCCAGCGGGCGCTTCCAGTTCTCGGTGGAGAAAGCATAGAAATACACTGATGCTACGCCAAGTTCATCACAGTAGTTTGCAATATCCTTGAACACCTCCGCACCCTTTTTGTGTCCTGCAGTGCGGGGCAGGCCGCGGTTTTTCGCCCAGCGGCCGTTGCCGTCCATGATGATGCCGATGGAAAGCCCCTCGGCAAATTCTTTGGGGTGTGCCATTTATACCTCCCGGCAGCAGGGCTGCCCTGCAAAAAGTGCCGCGCACCTTTCACCAGCGCACGGCACCTCCCAGTTGTTATTGTGTACTGCGGATCAGACGGCCATGATCTCCTTCTGCTTTTCTTCCACGGCAGCATCAATGTTCTTGATATACTTATCAGTCAGCTTCTGGACATCCTCTTCCATGGTCTTCTGGGTGTCCTCGGTCAGCTCGCCGGCCTTCTTCATAGCCTTGGCCTTATCCATGGCATCGCGGCGCACATTGCGCACAGCCACCTTGGCATCCTCGCCCAGCTTGGAGACCTCCTTTGCCAGCTGCTTGCGGCGCTCCTCGTTGGGTGCGGGGAAGTTCAGGCGGATGGTAACGCCGTCGTCAATGGGGGTGATGCCCACATCGCTGGCCATGATTGCCTTGGTGATGGGACGCAGCAGGCTGCGATCCCAAGGGGTGATGGTGAGGGTGCGTGCCTCAGAGACGGCCACAGCGGCCACCTGCTGGATGGGGGTGGGTGCACCGTAGTAATCCACAAGCACCTTATCCAGCACAGCGGGGTTTGCACGGCCTGCGCGCACAGCGGCCAGCTCGCGGCTCAGGTGCTCCACAGAGCTCTTCATCTTATCTTCGTAAACCTTGGTGTTGCTGCTCATTGTCGTTGTTCTCCTGTTTCTTTATTCTATTGATCCATGCAGGCAGCGCACTGCGCCGCTGCTGCTCTATCCAATCGTATGCAGTTGCACCGGGGTGCTATGCTCAGCCCTCGTAGACCAGTGTGCCCACGTTTTCGCCCTGCACGGCCCGTGCGATGTTGTCCGGGTCGGCCAGATCAAACACCAGAATGGGCAGCTTGTTGTCGCGGCACAGGGTAGCTGCGGTGCCGTCCATAACGGCCAGCTGATCCTCCAGCACCTTGGTAAAGGTAAGAGTATCGTACTTTTTGGCATCCGAGTACTTGTGGGGATCCTTATCGTAAACGCCATCCACCATGGTCGCCTTGAACATCACGTCGGCGCTCACCTCCACGGCGCGCAGGGCGGTAGCCGTATCGGTAGAGAAGAAGGGGTTGCCGGTGCCGCCGCCGAACACAGCGATCTTGCCCTCGTCCATGGCGCGCAGAGCGTCCTTGCGGGTAAAGGCAGGGGCCACCTGCGGCATGGTGATCGAGGTAAACACCTCGGTGGGCACACCCAGCTGCTCCAGCTTATCGGAGACAGCCAGTGCGTTCATCACCGTAGCCAGCATACCGATCTTATCGGCCAGCGTGCGCTCCATCTTACCGCTGGAGCGGCCGCGCCAGAAGTTGCCGCCGCCCACAACGATACCGATCTGCACGCCCAGCTCGTAGGCCTTTTTCACGCCGCCGCAAATGGCGTCCATGGTGGGCTCGTCAAAACCCATGCCCTTTTCGCCGCCCAGCGCCTCGCCGCTGATCTTCAAAAGGATACGCTTATATTTCAATGCCATAATCCAAACACCACCTGTTTTATCTTTCGCCGGATAGCCCCGGCAGTTTTACTATACTATATTTTACAATAAATTCGCCACAATGTAAACAGTCAAACGCACCGTTCTTCGCAAAGCTTTTGTGAACGAATGCGCAGCACCCGCAAAGCCTGCTTTTGCTCCGGGGTGATACGACGGCTTTCTACTGCTTTCTGGATGGTCTTGTTGTGCGTCCACACGTCCAGCCGCTTTTCGGTCAGCCACGGCAGCGCTGCTGCGGGCTGCTTCGCCAGTGCAGTGGCAAAATACCACGCCCGCATCATATTGACATAGTATTCCTCGCTGTGCACCGCCGCCACCCAAGCCAGATATTCCGGCCTGAAGGCATCGTCCAAATAATACCGCATCAGCATCCCGATGCCATAGCGCACGGTATACACTTGGTCAGAGCCCAGCCAGCGCCGGATAACAGACAGCAGCTCCGGTTTATGCTGCGCAAACACCTTGGGGCTGAAGCTATCGCAGACCGCCCAGTTATCCACATAGGGCAAAAAGCGTTCCGTTGCCGCCAGCGCTGCGCCAAAATCCCGGACAGGCTCCAGCAGAAAGGCGTGGAGCGCGTTTTCTTCATAATAAAAATGCGGCAGGCATTGCACAAACGCCTCCGCTTCCGGGGCGTCTGCCAGCTGCTTTGCCAACCTGCGCAGCAGCGGCACCCGCACCCCGATCACCGTTTCCGGCGGCAGGGTGGGCATCAGGCGGCTGTAAAAGACCTGATATTCCTTATCTTGCAGCACAAACAGCTGCGCACGGATCGCATCCACTTCCGACATTTTGTCACTTCCCTTCTGCACCATTGTACCAGATGGGAGGGGAAATGCAAAGAGAAAAGGCTTCACCTTTTTCAGATGAAGCCCTTGGGTTATCCCGCGCTTTTTATGATTGTACGTCCATCTCTGTTTTTATTGGCTGTTTACCCCACCCTCTGGCGTTTATCCAGCCGCATCTTGTCAGCAATCATTGCGATGAACTCGCTGTTGGTGGGCTTCCCGCGCAGGTTATGGATGGTATAACCGAAGTAGCTGTTGAGGGTATCCACGTCTCCCCTGTCCCATGCCACCTCGATGGCGTGACGGATGGCGCGCTCCACGCGGCTGGCGGTGGTGCCGTTTTTCTTGGCGATTTCCGGGTAGAGGCGCTTGGTCACGGCGTTGATGTACTCCGGCTCGTTCATGGTGAGCAGAATGGCATCCCGCAGGAACTGGTAGCCCTTGATGTGGGCGGGCACGCCGATCTGGTGCAATATCTCGGTGACTGTCAGCTCGTCGCTGTCCACGCTGGTGTGGAGCAGGTGCTTTTCCTGTCCGCTGGCTGCTTTGAGCACCCGGGCGGCAAGGACGCTTTCGTCAAAGGGCTTGACAAAATAGTAGGCAAAGCCCTCGTCCAGTAGCTCCTGTACCATTTCCTCGCTCTGGAACGCGCCGGTAACAAAAAACGAGGTGTGGCGCTCGCCTGCGGCGTTGTAGCGCTGCTTGACCGCCAGTGCATCCAACCCGGGCATAAAGGCATCCAGCAACACCACTTGCGGGCGAACGGCCAGCATCTTCTGTAAAACCTTGTTTCCATCCTTTTCTACAACGGTCACTTCCACGCCCTTTTGCTCCAGCGCCTCACGGCAGGCTTCTGTGATCTGAGCACCGGTATCCGACATCAAGAATCTCACTTTATCCATGGTTGTTTCCTCCAATGTGTGCAGTTCCCTTAACACCATGGATTTTACCATAATTTTCCAGACAGTTCAACGGTTTATTTTGGGAAATTATGGAAATTTCACTCGAATGTCCTACTTTTTTATGCTGCCGCGTCCGTTCCGGGCACGGAATGTGCCTGTTCCAGCATGGTTTGTGCAAAAATGCCGTAGCCGCGTGTCGGGTCATTGACCAGCACATGGGTCACCGCACCCACCAGCCGCCCGTTTTGCAGGATGGGACTGCCGCTCATCCCCTGCACGATGCCGCCGGTCTGCGCCAGCAGTGCCGGGTCGGTAACGCGCAGCACCATGTTGCGGCGCGGGTCGGCATCGTTCACCTTTTCAATATAGACGCGGTAGCTGCGGGGCGTTTCGCCGCTGGTAGTGGTCAGGATCTCTGCCGCGCCGGGCAGCACCTCCTGCGCAAAGGCAAGCTCCGTCTGCTGCCCCGCAATCGCAGTGCTTACCGTGCCGTAGACGCCGTTTTCGCCGTTGATGCAGATCCTGCCAAGGGCGTGGTCGCTGATAAATTTACCCTTCAGTTCCCCGGGGCTTCCGGCGGTGCCGCCGGTGCAGCCCACGATCTGGCAGGCCACGATCTCGCCGCTGCGCAGGGCGACCTGTTCGCCGGTGTCGCTGTCGCTGATGGGGTGCCCCAGCCCGGCAAACACCCCGGCCTGCGCGTCCACAAAGGTCAGAGTGCCCACCCCGGCGGAGGAATCCCGCACCCACATCCCCGCCCGCCACTGGGCGTTCTGGGTATCCCACACCGGCAAAAGGGTGGTCTGGCGCTGTTCGCCTTTGCGAACGTAGACCACCTCCACTGCCGCACCGGCAGCGGCTTCCAGCGCGGCGTGGACCTGCTCGTTGGTCTCGGTGACGGTGTTCCCCATACGGATGACCCTGTCGCCCAGCCGCAGTCCCGCCTGCTTTGCGGGGTTCACTGTACCGGCGGCAGTGTGCACCTCGGAAAAGCCCACGACAAGCGCCCCCTCTGAGAACATCTTCACCCCAAAGGGCGTGCCGCACACCGTGACCGTGGGGCGCTGCATCACGGTGGCGCGGATGGTCTTGACCGGCAGCCAGCCGCCCAGCGCCAGCGTGGTCTGATAGCTGCCCGCTGCCCGGGTGCTGGCCACGTTGCGGCTGCCGTGCCCGCGCAGCGGCTCCACCCAGCCAAAGCGGGGCAACGTGAGCTGCTGCGCCGGTTCCAGATAGACCTGCTCCGGCAGGGCGCACCACAGCCAGCCCAGCGCTGCCACGGCGGCCACCAGCAGATAAACGCCTATAATTTTTATCCACCGGACGATGCTGTGCTTGGACATTTTACGGCCTCCCTGCGCATTTTTCGGGGTTAGTATGCGCAGAAAGGGACAAAAAAACCGCACCCGCATCCAAAAATGGACGCAGGTGCGGTCATGATTTTACAGGGACAGGCGCTTATGCGTCCTGCAGCTCGCCGCGGCTAGCGGCCTTGAGGTAGGCGAAGATAAACTCATCAATATCGCCATCCATCACGGCATCCACGTTGCCGGTCTCGTAGTTGGTGCGGTGATCCTTGACCATGGTGTAGGGCATGAACACATAGCTGCGGATCTGGTGACCCCAGGCGATCTCGTTCTGCACGCCCTTGATGTCGTCGATCTTATCCATGTGCTGCTGCTTGGCGATCTGGTAGAGCTTGGCCTTCAGCATTTCCATAGCGTAGTCGCGGTTCTGGAACTGGCTGCGCTGGGTCTGGCAGCTGACTACGATGCCGGTGGGCTTGTGGATCAGACGGACAGCGGAAGAGGTCTTATTGATGTGCTGGCCACCGGCACCGGAGGAGCGGTACACCTGCATCTCGATATCCTCGGGGCGGATGTCAACCTGAATGGTGTTGTCCAGCTCCGGCATAACTTCCAGAGAGGCAAAGCTGGTCTGGCGGCGGGCGTTGGCGTCAAAGGGAGAAACACGCACCAGACGGTGCACGCCGTTCTCGCTCTTGAGCAGACCGTAGGCGTTGGCGCCCTTGACCATCATGGAAGCGCTCTTCAGACCGGCCTCGTCGCCGTCCTGATAGTCCAGCACCTCCACGGTCATGCCGTGTGCCTGTGCCCACTTATTATACATACGATACAGCATCTCGGCCCAGTCCTGTGCCTCGGTGCCGCCGGTGCCTGCGTGGAAGGTAAGGATGGCATTGCTGTGGTCGTACTCGCCGTTCAGCATGGTCATCAGCTGCAATTCCTCCACAGCCTTGCCCACGGTGTTCACAGCCTCCTCGGCCTCGGGGATCATGGCGGGGTCGTACTCCTCGTCCAGCATCTCCAGCATGGTCTCGGCGTCATCGTACAGGCCCTGCAGCTTTTCAAAGCGGTTCAGCTTGCCCTTCAGGTCGCCGACCTCGTCAAACACCTTTTTGCTCAGCTCTGCATCATCATAAAAGCCGGGGCGGGACATGGTGTGTTCCAGCTCCTGCACGCGCTTGCGGCTTGCTTCAATGGCCAGTGCTTCTTCCAAGTCCTTAACGGCCTTGGCGTGCTCGGCCAGCTGCACTTTCAGTTCATCAGTCGTGATCATTCTCTAAGTTCCTCTCGTTCAAGGGTTTCCATCATAGCAGATAACATCCCCGGCAGGGCGCAAAACGCACGCACAGCGTGCATTTTCTGTCCCGCCAAAAGACACAGTTTATACACAGATACTTCATTAGTATACCGAGAATCTGTGATAAAGTAAAGAGGAAAAATACTATCTTGCCGGATTTTTAAAGATTTTCACCTTTTCTTTTCATTCCCGGGGGAGTATAATACCAGTATGATCGATTTCACAGGAGGATATCATGCCGAAATATTATGGCTGTCCCTGTGAGGGCTGCGGCAAGCCGCTGACCCTTCAGGACGACATTGTGGTCTGCCCGGACTGCGGTGCACCCTACCACCGCACCTGTTATGAGAAGATGGGTCTGTGCATCCATGCCCCTGCCCATGGTGCAGGCTACGAGTGGAAGTTCCCTTATCAGGATGCACAGCTGCGCACCTGCCCCACCTGTGGGGAGCGCACCCTGCGCAGCGAGAGCGTCTGCCGCTGCTGCGGCGCTGCCCTGCCCCCTGAGAGCGCAGAACAGCCCAACGACCGTGCTGCCGCCAGCGCCGAGCAGAACCGGGATTTTGATTACAGCGAGATGTACCGGGACGAAATGTACCGGAATTTCACGGAAAAAGTCGTTGACCCGGTGCACCGCAACGTGCGCGCCGCCTTTGGCAAGGACGAGCTGATCGACGGTATTCCTTATCAGGACTGGGTGGATTTTATCGGCACAGCCGCGCCGGTCTACCTGAACGATTACAGCCAGATGCATCTGCGACACTCCAAGATCTCCATGAGCTTTTCGGCACTGCTGTTCGGCCCCTTCTACTTTTTCTACCGTAAGGCATGGAAACCGGCCTTCGGCTTTTTGGCCGCAGAGCTGCTGTTGTTCGTCCCCACCTTAATTAGCATGATGCAGACCACCGGCAGTCCGCTGACCGCCGGGATCAGTGCTTCCGCACTGGTGGTGCTGAGCCGCATCATGTCCCTTCTCAGCTTTGTACTGATGCTGGTACGGGGGCTGTATGGCAAGTGGCTTTACCGCCGCAGCGCAGCGGCACGCATCCGCCGCATCCGTGCCGAGTTCCCGGACCCGGAGCAGCGCCGCGCCGTGCTGAATGCACAGGGCGGTGTCAGCATTGCAGCCTGCATTGGCGCATTCATCCTGCTGATGATCGTTGGCAGCCTTTGCTCCATGCTGCTGGGGCCGGACCTGAACGCACTGGTAGGCACCTTTATTTAATATGTTTCACGCAGGATGGGGATCCTGCTGAAAAGCGCGGTTCGCCGTGCATAAAATGAGAACATGGGAGAATCATTATGAAAAAAGTCACCAAAGCTGTTATTCCGGCTGCGGGTCTTGGCACCCGCGTACTGCCCGCTACCAAGGCAATGCCTAAGGGCATGCTGCCCCTCGTGGACAAGCCCGCCATCCAGTATCTGGTGGAGGAGGCCGTCCGCTCCGGCATTACCGACATCCTGATCATTCTGGGCCGCAACCAGAGCATTATCGAGGATCACTTCGACCGCAGCCCCGAGCTGGAGGAAAAGCTGGCCAAGCCCGGCAAGGAAAAGATGCTGGAAGAGTGTCTGGGCATTGCCAATCTGGCCAACATCCTGTTCGTGCGCCAGAAGGAAACTCTGGGTCTGGGCCATGCAGTCAACACCGCCAAAGCTTTTACCGGCGATGATCCCTTTGTGGTCATCTACGGCGACGACGTGATCTGGGGCGAGGACCCGGTCTGCGCCCAGCTGATCCGTGCCTACGAGGAGTTCGGCCGTCCGGCCGCCGGTGTATCCGCTGTGCCTTGGGAGGATGTGAGCCGCTATTGCAGCTTAAAGACCACTCCCCTCCACGACAACTACTTCTTTGTGGATGATATGATCGAGAAGCCCAAGAAGGGGCAGGAGTTCAGCAACTATTCCATCCTGGGCCGTGTGCTGCTGACCCCGGAGATCTACGAGATCCTTGCCAACACCAAGCCCGGTGCCGGCGGCGAGATCCAGCTGACCGATGCCATGGCAGAGTATGCCCGCACCCGCGGCGGCATGACCGCTGTGGAGTTCACCGGTAAGCACTACGATATGGGCAACAAGCTCAAGGTCGTGGAGGCTCAGGTGGAGCTGGCATTGCAGCACCCCGAGATCGGCGAGGAGTTCCGCGCCTACCTGAAGGAGTTCTGCAAAACGCTGTAAAGACGCTGCATAAATAATAAAAACGGGGCTGTTGCACGAAACCATGTGCAGCGGCCCCGTTTTTTACCTATATTCAGATGAAAAAGGGGTTCAGAAACTCCCGTAGGTGTTTCTGAACCCCAAATATGAAAATCAAATCTAGTTTGCCTGACTGGGATGCGGCACGGGCGGATGCTTGGTAAACATGGCCTTGAGTGCCAGTGGGGTGGTCACGCTGGACACCACGATCAACAGGATCACGGCGGTAAAGTAGACCGGGTCTACAACGCCGATGGCCAGACCCTTCTGTGCCACGATCAGTGCCACCTCACCGCGGGTCATCATGCCGACGCCGACCTTCAGGGAATCGTCCCAGTTGAAGCGGCAGAGCTTTGCTGCCAGACCGCAGCCGATGATCTTGGTAATCAGTGCCACCACCACAAAGCAGACACAGAACAGTAAGATCTCCGGGGTCAGGCCGCTGATATCGGTCTTGAGACCGATGGATGCAAAGAAGATCGGTGCAAAGAGGACGTAGTTACTGATATCCACCCGGCGCTCCACATAGGGTGCGTCATCCATGGTGCACAGCACGATGCCTGCAATGTAAGCACCAGTGATATCGGCGATGCCGAAGTACTCCTCTGCAATGTAGGCCATGGCAAAGCAGAACGCCATACTTACGATGGTGATACGCTGGGTGTGGGGGTTGCGCTGATCCAGCCACTTCATGGCATAATGTACCACAAGGCCAACGCCCAATGCGGTGGCAAAGAACAGCACAGTGTTGAACAGAACCTTGCCCAGACCCGTACCGGTGCCGCTGCTGGCGCCCAGCACACAGGTGAGCACCACGATGCCGATGACATCATCAATGACAGCAGCGCTGACGATGGTAGTGCCCAGAAAACTCTTCAGGTGTCCGAGTTCCTGCAAGGTAGCCACCGTGATGGACACACTGGTAGCGGTCATAATGGTGCCGATGAACAGCGCCCGGTAGAACTCCGGGCTGCCAACTGCGGCAAAGCCGTAGAACGCACCATATAATAAGGTGCCGCCCACCAGAGGCACAGCCACGCCAACGGTAGCGATCAGGGTGGCAATGGGGCCTGCCTTGATTAGTTCCTTCAGGTTAGTGCCGAGGCCGGTGGTGAACATGAGCATCACAACGCCGATCTCTGCAAAGACGGAGATGGAGTCACTGATCTGCACCAGGTTCAGCACGCAGGGGCCGATGAGCAGGCCGGCGATGATCTCGCCCACCACCTGCGGCGCCTTGCACTTGCGCGCCACCAGTCCGAAGAATTTCGCGCTTAAGATAATAATTGCCAGATCTCGAAACAACGAATACATGGATTACCCTCCTTTTATTTTTCCCACTTCCCTGCCACTGCCGGAACCCCGGCCCTGCCATAATACAGGAAAGCGTCTACATTATAGTCCTTTTTACCAAAAAATGCAAAACATTTTTTATCGTTCTTTTTGCCGAAAAAGCTTGACAGAAGCAAAGAAGCTTGCTATAATAAATTGCTGTCTGAACAGACACGCCGCACAGGCCGCGATGCCGCAGCCTGTGTACCCTTGGCCTTGCAGATCCGCAGGGCCCTCAAGTCCAAAAGGAGGTGCTACAAAAATGGCAAAGTACGAAACCATGCTGATTACCAGCGCCGCTCTCGATGAGGAGGCTTCCGCCGCTCTGGTGGGTAAGTTCAAGTCCCTGATCGAGGCTAACGGTACGATCGATTCTATCGACGAGTGGGGCAAGCGCCGTCTGGCCTACCCCATCAACGACGAGGAAGAGGGCGTCTACACCGTGATCAACTTCACCAGCGAGCCCAGCTTCCCCGCTGAGCTGGACCGTGTGTACAAGATCACTGAAGGCGTTATGCGCAGCCTGATCATTGCTCACGAGGAGTAATTCTTCTGTGACAGAAAGGGAGACCGTACTATGTTGAATGTTGTTGCTATCATGGGCCGCCTTGCGCGTGACCCTGAAATGCGTCAGACCACTACCGGCAAGAATGTCGCTTCGTTCCGCATTGCCTGCGACCGCGGGCGCCGCGATGCCAATGGGCAGAGCGTAGCGGACTGGATCGATGTGGTTGCATGGGATCGGCAGGCCGAGTTTGTCTGCCGCTATTTCCAGAAAGGTTCCCTGATCGTTGTGGACGGCCGTTTGCAGTCCCGTCAGTATCAGGATAAGACCGGCGCAAACCGCACTGCCGTTGAAGTGGTTGCCAGCAACATCAACTTTGCAGGCCCCAAGAGCAGCAATGCAGGTGACGGAAACGGCTATCAGAATGCCGCTCCGTCCTACCAGAACGCAGCGTCTGCCCGTCCGGCTGCTGTGGAGGCAGCTCCCAGCTACTCTGCCGGTAATGCCGACGACTTCGCCGTCATCGACGACAGCGATGACCTGCCGTTCTGACACGAAACGGTCCATCCGTTAAAAATCCAATAGGAGGTAATAAGCAATGGCTTTTGAAAGAACCGAAGGCTCTCGCCCCGCACGCCCCATGCGTCGCGGCCGCAAGAAGGTTTGCAGCTTCTGTGTCGATCGCATCGACACCATCGATTACAAGGACGTGCCCCGTCTGCGTAAGTACGTCTCTGAGCGTGCAAAGATCATTCCCCGCCGTGTGACCGGCACCTGCGCTTATCATCAGCGCGCACTGACCATCGCCATCAAGCGTGCTCGTCACGTTGCTCTGATGCCCTACGTCAGCGACTAATCTTTAAAAAACCAACCCGATCAAAATAATCAGCAATCAGCAAAGCGCTCTCGCCGATGACAAGGTGAGAGCGCTTTTTGTTTTGCATTTTCTGCAAAATATGCTATACTGTCATTGGGAGCATTCCCTAAAATTTTTCAGGAGGTAGAAATCATGAAGCGAAAACATCTCAACCTTGCGGCACTGATCCTCAGCACTGCGCTCTGCACGCAGCTTGGCGTATCCACCTTTGCGGTTTCCAGCTTCGACCCGGTATTCTACGCTGCCACCTATCCAGATATTGCTGCTGCATATGGCAATGACGAAGGCGCCATGCTGTTGCATTATTTGCAATACGGTGCAGACGAGGGCAGACAGCCTTCCGCCGACGGCATTCCCGGCGATGATACTCTGGAGATCACTGACGAGCAGCTGGCCAAAATATGGACCCCTGTTCCTCTGAAAAAACTGGCCAACTACAAAAGTCTGAAATGCAAAATGACTGATGCCGAATTTGAGGCTGCCTACAATGCCGCTCTGGAATTTGTAGCACCGCTCTGCCTGATGAGCCGGGAAATGCAGCTTGAATATATCACAAGCGGTCTGCGCGAAATGTTCGACACCCAGATGACCTATTCTATGGGTGCCAAGCACTACAACGACCCCTATGGATACTTTGTTCTGCATACAGCGTCCTGCTCCGGCTGTGCCCGCGCAGTCGGCCTTTGCCTGAACATTCTGGGAATTCCCTATGAGCACGTTAACGAGGGCAAATATTCGCACCAGTGGTGCCGCGTGAACATTGACGGCACCTACTGGATCGCCGACCCCTACGGTCTGTATTGCGGCCCGGAACCGGCTCCCTATCAGCACCCTTATCTGTCCTGAAAACACTTCACAGCCTTTATTGGCCCTCCTGCTGCAGGAGGGCTTTTTTGCAATAGTGCACAACGCACTCCCCCACCTCTGCTGCGGTCAGCCCGTCGGTAAGCAGAAAGGTCACATTTTTCTTTTCCCGGAACCATTCCCGTTTCAGCGGCAGAAGATGGTTCAGGTAATACGTAAAGAATTCCCGGGAACGGGTGGCATCTCCCGCTTTACGGGCACGCAGGACGGATTCGGAAGCATCCAGAAACAGAATATGCTCCGGCATACAAGCCTGCACTGCTGCAAGCTCTGGGGCTAAAGCTTGCCGGATCGCTTCGATTTCCCAATCCAACCCCCTGCTTTTGGGATAGTTCAAGGTGTAAAACTCGATCTCCTCCGCGCCGAAATCCATCACGGCGTGGGGGTATTTTTTTGCTTCCTGCCCGCGGCGCAGCTCGTTACGCAAAAAAAGCCGCTGGATCTCCAGATAGTCCGCATAGCTGTTCTTATTCAGCCCACGCTGCTTTATCTCTGCAAGGACGGCAGCGTTGTCCTCAAAGCAGACCCGTACCTGTTGGCAGTGCTGTTCCAGATAGCGGGCCGCCGTGGTCTTTCCCACTGCCATGCAGCCCTGCAAGGATAAGATCATAACATTTTACCTCTCTCTTTTTTCACATAGTATAGCACATTCAGCTGCGTACCGGAAAGCGTTTTCCGCACAAAAAGTTACAAACCGGTACGATTGTCCCGGGTGTTTCTGACTTGTACCGGGAATTATCGGTATTTTCAGCTTTGCTGCTTTGCACGCAAATCAAACTGCACAAACGCGAGGGGCAGCATTGCACACCTTATACAAAGTTGTATCACACTTATTGATTTTTTATACAGAATGTGCCATACTAATGTCACTGGAAACGTTCCCGACAACGTTCCCGAAACACTTTCAGAAAGCGAGGCTCGCCGACATGGCAAACCTGACCATCAAAGATATTGCACGGATCAGCGGCTGCTCTGTCAGCACCATCTCCCGTGTGATCAACGACAGGCCGGATGTTCGCCCGGAGACCAAGGAGCACGTTCTGAAGGTGATGCGGGAGGCCGGGTTCGTGCCCAACACCAACGCCCGACAGCTGAAGATCCAGCAGTCCCGCAGTCTTGTGTTTGTGGTAAAGGGCACCCGGAACATCTTCTTTTCCGATTTTCTGGTGCAGCTCCAGCGCGCCGCCACCCTGTATGGATACAACGGCATTGTCTCTTATCTGGACGAGAACGCCAACGAGATCGACGCCGCCGAAAAGATCCTGCGGGAGATCAAGCCCAAAGGCATCATCTTTCTGGGCGGCAGCGTAGCCAACTTCCAGCGGGGCTTTGACGCCATCAATGTCCCCTCGGTACTCACCACGCTGGTCACGGACGAGTTGGCCTTCCCCAACCTTTCCATGGTGGGCGTGGATGACCGGGCAGCGGCCTATACCGCTGTGGACTACCTTATCCGGCAGGGACACCGTAAAATCGCCGTTCTGGGCGGCCCGGTGACCAGCTACCCCAGCGTGATGCGCCGCAAAGGTGCGCAGCAGGCCATGGAGGATGCGGGCATCCTGTTCAACGATAAGCTGTACGGCCTGTCCAACTACGATTTCGAGTCCGCCTACCACGCCATGAACAGCCTGCTGGCTCGCCGGGCGGATTTCACTGCCCTGTTCGCCATGAGCGACGTCATTGCTTTTGGCGCCATCCGGGCGCTGGTGAGTGCCGGGTTCCGCGTGCCGGAGGATGTTTCGGTGATCGGCTTTGACGGCATCACGATGTCCCGCTACTGCGTGCCGGTGATGACCACCATCGTCCAGCCTAGCGAACAGATCGCGCTGCAAAGCATCGAGTTGCTGGTGCGGCAGATCGAGCATGGCTCCCCCGCCCAAACCGTGACCTTGCAGCCGGAATTGCAGCAGGGCGAAAGCGTAAGGGCAATTTAAATTTTGTATCCCCTCCGTCGAGGGACGGAGAGTATATAGTTGATCTGTAATTTTAATAAGAAGGAGAACTTATTATGAAAAAGATGATCACTCGTCGTAACTTCCTGAAGGCCGCCGGCGTTTCTGCCGCTGCTCTGGGTCTGGCTGCCTGCGGCGGCTCTTCCAGCAGCACCGCTTCCTCTGCTGCCGGTTCTACCGCTGCTTCCAGCACCGCTGCAAAGGCAGACGGCAAGGTCTACTACCTGAACTTCAAGCCCGAGCAGGATCAGGCTTGGCAGGATCTGGCTAAGGCTTACACCGAGGAGACCGGCGTGCCTGTGACCGTTGTGACCGCCGCTTCCGGCCAGTACGAGACCACCCTGATGAGCGAGATGGAGAAGAGCGAGGCTCCCACCCTGTTCCAGGTGAACGGCCCTGTTGGTCTGGCTAACTGGAAGGATTACTGCTACGATCTGTCCGGCAGCCCCGTCTACGGCGAGCTGACCAGCGACTCCTTCGCACTGAAGGACGGCGACGCTGTTACCAGCATTGCATACGTCATCGAGACCTACGGCATCATCTACAACAAGGAACTGCTGACCGCCGCCGGTTACAAGCAGGAGGACATCAAGGGCTTTGCCGACCTGAAGAAGGTTGCTGACGATATTCAGGCCCGCAAGGCTGAGCTGGGCGTGGAAGGTGCCTTCACCTCTGCCGGTATGGACGGTTCTTCTGACTGGCGTTTCAAGACCCATCTGGCAAACCTGCCCATCTACTACGAGTACAAGGCAGACGGCATCGGCTCCACCGACGCCATCAAGGGCACCTATCTGGACAACTACAAGCAGATCTGGGATCTGTACATCACCGATTCCACCTGCGACCCCAAGCTGCTGGCTTCCAAGACCGGCAACGACGCTGTGGCTGAGTTTGTGGGCAAGAAGGCCGTGTTCTACCAGAACGGCACCTGGGCTTACAGCGATGTGAAGGATCTGGGCGATGACAATCTGGGTATGCTGCCCATCTACATCGGCGTGGACGGCGAGGAGAATCAGGGTCTGTGCACCGGTTCCGAGAACTTCTGGTGTGTCAACAACACCTCTTCCGAGGCTGACATTCAGGCTACTCTGGACTTCCTGTACTGGTGTGTCACTTCCGACAAGGGCACCTCTGCCATGGCAGACGACATGGGCTTCGTGATCCCCTTCAAGAAGGCAAAGGATTCCACCAACCCCCTGATCACCATTGCAAACCAGTATGTGGCCGACGGCAAGACCAGTGTGGACTGGTGCTTCTCCACCATGCCTTCCGAGGAGTGGAAGAACGGCGTGGGCAGCGCTCTGACTGCATACGCAGCAGGCACCGGCAAGTGGGACGACGTTGTCACCGCATTTGTGGATGGCTGGGCCAAGGAGTACAAGCTGGCCAACGGCTAAGCCTTTGACCGGAGATCTCCCCAAGAACTAAAACGGGAGGCGGGCGATAAGTTCGCCCGCCTCCTTTCTTTTTTATCAGACAGCTCCCTCAGGAGGTATATCATGCAAAAAGCCATTAGTAAATACTGGCCGATATTTGTGCTGCCTACGCTGGTCGCCTTTATCATCGGCTTCATCTGGCCCTTTATCTGGGGCACCTATCTGTCCTTCCAGCGGTTCACTACCGTTTCCAAAACCACCTTTGTGGGCATCCAGAACTACATCTCGGTATTTCAGGATTCCACCTTCCTGCACGCTTTCGGCTTTACGGCAGTCTTTACCGTGGTGAGCACCGTGCTCATCAACGTGTGCGCCTTTGCCATTGCACTGGTGCTGACCCGCGGCATCAAGGGCACCAACATCTTCCGTACCGTGTTCTTTATGCCCAACCTGATCGGCGGCATCCTGCTGGGCTATATCTGGCAGATCCTGCTCAACGGTGTGCTGGCTAACCTGCAGAAGCCCCTGCTGGCACTGGATGCCAAGGCCGGTTTTGTCGGTCTGGTCATCCTGATGTGCTGGCAGCAGATTGGTTACATGATGATTATTTATGTGGCCGGTTTGCAGAGCGTGCCCGGCGATCTGATCGAAGCCGCTAAGATCGACGGTGCCAACGACCGCGAGATCCTGTTCAAGATCAAGATCCCCATGGTCATGCCCAGCGTGACCATCTGCACCTTCCTGACCCTGACCAACAGCTTCAAGCTGTTCGACCAGAACGTGGCTCTGACCGCAGGCGAACCCGCCAACGCAAGTGAAATGCTGGCTTTGAACATCTACAACACCTTCTACGGCCGCTCCGGTGCCCAGTGGAAGGGCATCGGTCAGGCAAAGGCTGTGGTGTTCTTCCTGATCGTTGTGGTCATCTCGCTGATCCAGCTCCACTTTACCCGCTCTAAGGAGGTGCAGCAGTAATGTCGAAACAGAAAAGAACTTGGGATGTCATCCTTACTGTTGTAATGGTGCTTCTCTGCCTGCTGTGGATCTACCCCATCGTGCTGATCCTGCTGAACAGCTTAAAGACCGAGGGCAGCTTTACCACCTCCACGGTGTTCCGTCTGCCCACCGCCGAAACTTTTGCCGGTCTGCGCAACTACGTTTACGGCGTCACCAAGATGAACTTCCTCTCCAGCATGGGTTACAGCCTTCTGATCACCGTTACCAGCGTGGTTCTGATCCTGCTGTGCTGCTCCATGACCGGTTGGTACCTGACCCGCGTGAACAACAAGCTGAGCAAGTTCATGAACCTGCTGATCGTGTTCTCCATGGTCGTCCCCTTCCAGATGGTCATGTTCACCCTGTCCAAGACCGCTGACCAGCTCAAGCTGAACACCCCCTGGAACATCTGCATCATCTATCTGGGCTTCGGCGCCGGTCTGGCCGTGTTCATGTTCACCGGCTTTATGAAGAGCGTGCCCATGGAGATCGAGGAAGCCGCCATGATCGACGGCTGCAACCCCATCCAGATCTTCTTTAAGATCGTGTTCCCCATCCTGAAGCCTACCATGATCTCCACTGCCATTCTGGAAACCATGTGGGTATGGAACGACTACCTGCTGCCCACGCTGGTGCTGGATATCAAGAAGTACCGCACCATCCCCATGGCCATCCAGTATTTCCGCGGCGGCTACGGCCGCGTGGAGCTGGCTCCCATGATGGCCTGCATCATCATTGCGATCATCCCCATTATTATCCTCTACATGACCTGCCAGAAGTACATCATCGAGGGTGTCGTGGCCGGTGCTGTAAAGGGCTAAGGAGGTGCACGGTATGCGTGCAAGCGGCATTTTGATGCCGGTGTTCAGTCTGCCGGGACCTTTTGGCATCGGTACGCTGGGCAGTGAAGCGGCCGCATTCGTTGATTTTCTGGCCGAGGCAAAACAGACCTACTGGCAGATCCTGCCCATCGGCCCTACCGGCTATGGCGACAGTCCGTACCAGAGCTTTTCCGCCTTTGCCGGAAACCCCTACTTTATTGATTTCCGTCTGCTGGCGGCAGATGGCTATCTGACCGCCGAAGAGATCCCCGCCGCGCAGCCGGTGGATACCGTTGACTACGGTGCGCTGTACAACCAGCGCCCGGTGCTGCTGAAAAAGGCTGCTGACCGGCTGCTGGCTGCTCCTTCCCCTGCCTACGAGGCCTTCTGCGCGGCGCAGAGCTTCTGGCTGGAGGACTACGCCCTGTTCATGGCGGTAAAGGCCGAGCAGGGACAGGCTGGCCTTGCCGACTGGCCGGACGCCCTGCGCTGCCGGGAGCCGGAAGCCATTGCCGCCGCAAAAGCACAGCTGGCCGACCAGATCTGCTACCACAAGGCGGTGCAGTTCTTCTTCTACACCCAGTGGAACGCACTGAAGGCCTATGCCAACCGCAAGGGTGTCCTGCTGGTGGGCGATATCCCCATCTACGTCAGCCCGGATTCCAGCGACCTGTGGACCCACCCGGAGCTGTTCCAGACCGATGGACAGATGCACCTGACCCATGTAGCCGGCTGCCCGCCGGATGCCTTTGCGGCAGACGGACAGCTGTGGGGCAACCCGCTGTACGACTGGCCCGCCCACAAGGCCACCGGTTTTGACTGGTGGAAGCGGCGCATGAAGCACGCCACCTCCATCTACGATGTGGTGCGCATCGACCACTTCCGCGGTTTCGAGAGCTACTATTCCATCCCTGCCGGAAACACCACGGCTGCAGGCGGTCACTGGGAAAAAGGCCCTGACCGGGACTTTATCCACGCCATGCAGCAGACGCTGGGCGGCGGCAACATCATCGCCGAGGATCTGGGCTTCCTGACCCCGGAGGTGAAGGCCATGCTGGCCGAGAGCGGTTACCCAGGTATGAAGATCATGCAGTTCGCCTTCGACAGCCGGGAGTCGGGCAACTACCTGCCCCACACCTACCCCCGCAACAGCGTGGTGTACACCGGCACCCACGACAATGTGACCACTGAGGGCTGGCGCAGCAACGCCAGTACCGAGGACGTGGCCTATGCCTGCCGGTACCTGCGCTGCACACCGGAGACCCTGACCGAAGGCATGATCTGCGCATGCCTTGCCAGCGTTTCGGACACCGCCATCATCCCGCTGGCAGACTGGCTGCATCTGGGCAGCGAGGCTCGCATCAACACCCCCAGCACACAGGGCGCAAACTGGCACTGGCGGCTGTCGCAGCCCCTGCCCGCTGCATTAGCCGGGCACATCGCCGAACTGACCACGCTGTATGAGCGCGTGCCGGAAAGGCCGTGACTCCCGCTTCCCTTTCGCTTGGCAACCTGTAAAAAATACACAAGGCATCTGCTTTGCCCGCTGCTGCGTCCTGCGCAGCGGGTACGGGCAGATGCCTTTGTTATTGGCAGCTTTTCAGCACGTTTTGCTACAACATTTTTTCGCTGTAAAAAAGCAGGCATTTCGCGTATTTGCATCGTATTCAAGTCATTTTTTCAAAACCGCATCACAATATATTCACAAATGTATCATGGTTTTTAAACCCGCGCTCTCTTGTCATTTTTATGCAGATATGCTACAATTCAGTTACTAGATGAACTGCCCCTTGGGGAGTTCTGTGTACGAAAGGAGTTTTCCATCATGGATCATACATATCATCGCCCTCTGCAGCTGCCTGCCGGCTACTCTGTGCTCTCTGCCGAGGAGATGACCTACACCGAGGGCGGTGCCCTTTCCATCAACATCACCCCGGAGCAGGTCATGGCCTTTGGCATCAATGTTACGGTAAACTTGCTGGGCTTGATGGGTCGCTATGCGTTTGAAGGCGCGGTCTCCGGTATGCAGAATGCCCTGAACGATGGTTTGAGCGTTGGTGATGCCGTGGGGCACTACTGGGGCAAACTGAACACATGGAGCAAGGTCGCCACGATCGGTCTGGCTGGTCTTGGTGGTTATTATGCCTATTGTCAGGCGCGCAGCATCTATCTCTCCCTCAAGAATCTTGTGGACGCCTTTAAGAATACGATCAACGAAATTCAGGCCAACAAAAAAGCTGAGCAGGAGGCCGCCGAGCAGCAGAATTGCCTGCCTACACTGGTAGCTCTGTGCTGATCTTTAATCGACCCGGAAAGGAGTGTTCTTATTTATGAAAAAGCTTCAGCTGCCCTCTTCTTACGCAGCCCTCTCCCCCGAGGAGCAGCGCGCTGCCTTTGGTGGCGGCGAATTCGGCGATGCTATTGGCAGCTTTTTTGACAGTCTGCACTTTAACGATTTCTTTTGGAACGGTGGACTGATCTCGTTTTCCTTCACCTTTGTGCCCATGCTGCTTTTCCGCATGGTCAAGGCGGGTGTACAAACCGGGATCAAGATCTCTCAACAGATCGGCCGATTGCTTGGCATCACCCACGAGGCTACCGTCACTGCCGTCCAGTATTTGGATAATGAGCAGCAGAAAGACACCCAGCCGGTCGAGAACTCTCTTCCCCAGCCTTTTTCGCTGCAACAGTAAGCCATAAAAATAAGCCGTGCATCCCGGAGCATTCCGGCCATGCACGGCTTTTTGTTTTGTTCAGATCACCCGAACTGCGCCCTGCTCCCGCAGACGCAGCACATAGCAGCTGCCCTGCCCGAACACCCGCTCAATGGCTTCATGATACCGCTTGAGCAGCCGCCCGGGCACATAGGCTTGGATGGTGCCTGCAAAGCCGCCACCCTGCATCCTCCACGCGCCCTCGGTGCCTTCCAGAATGCTCTGACTCAAGGCCAGCGCCACCGACAATCCCTGATGCCGCACATCCGCTGTGCAATACACGTTCTGACACAGTGCAAAGGAAGCCTGTCCGCTCTGCTTCACCAGACCTGCAAACACGGGGAACTGCTTTGTATAAAGTGCATCCCGCTGTGCCAGTGTGCGGGCGTTCTCCTCAAAATAATGGATCGCCCGCAGCACCGCACGGTCTCCACAGCGGCTGCGCAGGACAGGCAGTGCCGCCCAGAACGCGTTTTCCTCCACCTGACCCAGCAGCGGCTTGCCGAAGCAGGCGGCTACCTGCTCCATCTCCTGCCGGATGGCTGCAAACTCGCCGGTCAGCTCACTGTGACTGCCCCGGGTATCAGTGACGCAGAGGAACATCCCCTCCGGCAGCAGACCATCCGCGTGGAGTTTTTCGATCTTTGGGGTGCGCGGATCGGCAAAATCCGCAAAGATAATGCCGCCCACCGCGCTGGTCAGCTGATCCAGCAGGCCGCTGGGCTTGCCGAAATAGGTATTTTCGGCATACTGGCAGATGCCGGCCAGCTCTGCCGGGGTCAGTCCAGTACTGTATTCCTCGTTCCAGATGGAGGCCATGCCCATCTCAAACGCCGCGGAGCTGGACAGCCCGGAGCCGCGCAGCACATCGCTGGCAGTATAGGCGTCAAAGCCGCCGATCTGCCTGCCCACCGCGCGGAAGCCCTCGGCAATGCCGCGGATCAGGCTGGCCGAGTGGGTGCTCTCCCCTGTCTGCGGCTCTGCGGTGGCAAGATCAATGACATCCAGCTTGTTGAACCCCCGGGACTTGACCCGCACATAGCCGTCCGTATTGCGGGCTGCCACCGCCACCAGATCCAGCGTGACCGCCGCCGCAAGGCCGCAGCCGCCCTGATGATCCGTATGGTTGCCGCCCAGCTCTGCCCGCCCCGGTGCAGAGTACACCTGCACCTGCCGCCCGGGACCGAAATACAGCTCGAACTGTTCCAGCGCAGCCGCATAGCGCCCGCGCTGTCGCTGCAGCACCGCCGGGTCTGCCCCATAAAGTGCAGCAAGTGCGTCGTCCCAGCTGCCTTGCAGGATCTGTTTTCTGAGTTGTGCACTGGTGGCCATGACAGCTCCTCCCCTCGAGAATGAACGATTCTGCTTTTTTGCCTATTGTAATGCATTTCGGGCGATTTTTCAATTTATTTGCCTTAAAAATCCAAATTTCGTCGTCAGGCGCAAAGAATAAGATGTACTTTTGTTGAATTTGCAGGGTGTTCTATGGTATACTGGGTGCAGAATGTGACAGGACGGAGGTAAAGCTGCCATGCCAGACGTTTATAAGCAATCCTTTAAGCAGAACTATACCAACAACATTGAATTGTCCATCTTCAACTGCGGCTTAGAGCGCTGCGCTCCGGGTCAGACATGGGGTCCCGGCATCCGTGACCACTACCTGATCCATCTGGTGGTATCCGGCAAGGGCATCTTTGAGGTGGGCGGCCGCACTTGGGAGGTGAGCGAGGGCGATTTGTTCTTCGCCCGTCCCAGCCAGCTGATCCGCTATACCGCCGACGAGCAGCAGCCGTGGGAGTACAGCTGGGTAGGCTTCAACGGCGCCTGTGCCCACAAGCTTGCCGCGCAGCTTCCCTTTACGGACGATGCCCCCGTGCACCACACCAGCGACCCGGACGGGATGCGGGCCGCCCTGAACAACATCTACTCCTCCCGCGGGCTGCAACCGCAGGACGAGGCCGCCATGGTGGGGTATCTGTACCTGTTCATCGCCGCTTTGATGCGAGAGACCAGCGCAGGCAAGCCCCACACGGCCTCCTCCTCCAGCCAGTATGTGCTGAACGCCATCAAGTACATCCAGTTCAACTACTCCCACGACATCTCCATTGATGATGTAGCCAAAAGTGTGGGGGTTTCCCGCAGCCACCTGTACCGGGTGTTCATGCTGAATGTGGGCAAGAGCCCTATCGACTACCTAACCGAGTACCGCATCAATGAAGCCTGCAAACTGCTGCGCGCAGGCAACCTTTCCATTGCAGAGGTGGCGGTGTCAGTAGGCTTCTTTGACCAGTTCTATTTCTCGCGGGTGTTCAAGCGCGCCAAGGGCGTGCCGCCCAGCAAATATTTTGCCGCCCAGCAGGACGCCGACCCGGCAAGCCCTGCCCAACTGTAACCTGAGCCGATCACACAAGGAGAAACCATGCCTTTACAGAAAAACCAGATCCTGACCCTGCGCATCGAACGCCTTTCCAGCGACGGCAGCGGCGTTGCCCATAGTGCCGATGGCGAGGCCGTATTTGTGCCCGGTACCGCCCCGGGGGACGAAGCCCGGGTGCGCATCGTGAAGGACTGCGGCCGGTATGCCTTTGGCATTTTGGACGAGCTGCTCACCCCCTCGCCGGACCGCATTCCGGTGGACTGCCCGGTGGCAGGCCCCTGCGGCGGGTGCAGCCTGCGGCATCTGGACTACGCCGCTGAGCTGCGCGCCAAACAGGAAAGCGTACTGGACGCTTTCCGCCGCATTGGCGGGCTGGAGGTGCCAGTGCTGGACATTCTGCCCTCCCCGGAGGTAGACCGCTACCGCAACAAGGTGCAGTTCCCTGTAGGCGTGGACAAGACCGGCGTGCCCTGCATCGGCTTCTACGCTGGGCGCACTCACCGCATCGTCCCTTGCCCGGACTGCAAGCTGCAGCCCGGTGTGCTGAACGAGATCGGCAACGCGCTGTGCGCCTTTTTTGCGCAGCAGGGCATCCGCCCCTACGACGAGCAGAGCGGCAAGGGACTGGTGCGGCACATCTTCCTGCGGCGCGGTGCGCACAGCGGGCAGATCATGCTGTGTCTGGTATGCACCCGTGCAAAGCTGCCCCATGCAGAGCAGCTTTGCACCGCACTGCGGGAGCAGTTTCCGGCTATCAGCACCATTCTGCTCAACGTCAACGCCAAAAATACCAACGTCATTCTGGGCAGCGAGAATCACATCCTGTACGGCCCGGGCTACATTGAGGACACTCTTTGCGGCGTGCCGGTGCGCCTGGGGCCACTATCCTTCTATCAGGTCAACACGCTTGCTGCCGAGCGGCTATACGGGATTGCTGCGCAGTACGCGCAGCTGACCCCGGACGACGTGCTGCTGGATCTCTACTGCGGCATGGGCACCATCGGCCTTTCCATGGCAGATCAATGCCGGGAGCTGATCGGCGTGGAGATCGTGCCGGAGGCCATCGAGAGCGCCAAGGCCAACGCCGCCCGCATAGGCGAGGCCGTAGCCGCCAAGAGCCGCTTCCTCTGCGCCGACGCTGGGCAGGCGGCTACCCAGCTGGCCGCCGAGGGCCTGCACCCGGACATCGTAATGCTGGACCCGCCCCGCAAGGGCTGCGATGAAGCTACTCTCTCTGCCGTGGTGCGCATGGCACCCCGCCGGGTAGTTTATGTCAGCTGCAACCCCGCCACCGCCGCCCGGGACTCCGCATGGCTGGAAAAGAATGGATATCATACAGAAGAGGTGCAGCCGGTGGATCTGTTCCCGAGGACGAAGCATGTGGAGTGCGTACTCTTGATGTCAAAAGTGCGGTAATATTGTGCGGTGATTCGTTCAATATTGTTTGGACATCATTTTACAGTCTGAACCGTTCTCGTCCTTGGAAACAGGTCGAGGGCGGTTTTTGAGAATTCGGGCAGTATCCAAATCATAGCCACGGGGGTAGCAGATAATTGAGTATATGGATTGGATGTTTACGCTAACAGCGAATCCGGCAACTCAGGTATCTGGTGGGTTTCAGTGTAGGATTTGGATATCGTCAACGTGGTATATAATGTTATATGCTTACTGATAAAATGACCGCTGTTAAAATAGCTATTGAAAGCACCTTGACAACTGCTTTTCCATTAGACTATATAAATTTTGTTCTATCCGGAAACATTACCATTGGCGATTTGGTTGTTCAAATCATGGTTGAGTGTTGTAAGTATGCTTTTGACTTTACCGCAGAAAAACATTCTCTCCGGTACTATTTGCAACGTTCCAACTTACTTGAAGATGGCCAGCGGATGCTGATTCATCGTACCCTAAAGAAAATCAACGAACACAGATTAGCAAGATATGGCATTATAAAAGATCAGACCGGCATAGAACTTCACGATTTAGTGCCTAAGAATATGAGTAATATCTCTGATCGGCTTAGTGGTTATGAATTTAATGCATTTCAGTTCTGGGAAATTCAAAATGTTCAAGACTTAAGGCTTATCGACGAAATTATCTCCGGAAAAATATACGGAAAGAACTTTAGTCATCGTATGTTTCGGGATTGTGCTACCGAGTACGATAACTCTGTCATCAAGCTTTTACATCAAACCTCCTTAGCTTCCGATAAACTATTTTCTTCACTTGCCTTATTTGTCATAGCATGGAACTATTCGTTTGATTTTTATTACTCAATCGCTTCTGAAATGGAACGACTCAACATCTCCCACGTTCCGGATCTTGGGCGACGTTGTTCTCTATTTTGTGGTTCAGTAGCTATTGATTCACATCTTTTTAAGGGACGAATCTATGCTGATAGCCGAATGCTCCATCTTCGAAAAAAATTCATTCATGAATTTGTATCCTACAGCCCAACAGAATTTGGATATATTGAATCGCAGTATACCGAAGCACTTGTTTTATGTTCAATCCTTTGCCAACGTTTTAGGAATTGGTTCGTTAAAAATACAACACCGGAAGATTGGTCATCTGTATTAGACACATATAACATAGCTTCTTGCTTCATCACAGAAAAACAGTGGTCAAACAAAAAGATACGATACGTTAAAGAAATCTACAAAGAAACTCATATAGATATCAAAAATCCTAATTTTCGTTATTAATGTTGCCTCTTTCGTTTTGGTAAAATTAGTTCATCAAAACAAAGGAGGCTTCCCAATGGAAGAGAACAAATCTACCGTTACCATCCTTGACATTCAAAATGAATCGCGCCCTTTAAGTGATATCGTAATTATCGAAATTGTACACGCATTCAAGGATATCATTATTGAATGGATTGACGCTCGTTATCGTTTTCAAAAAGAATAAGCAATAAAGCCGCCAGCGTATCATGTGCTAATCACACGGTACACTGGCGGCTTATCCTTTTTCCTTATTTTCTTCTCTCACATAATTTTTCATGCAGGCACATCAATACTCAGCCCGGATTTCAGTTCCACAGTATAATGGTCATCCCAGACTGTGATTTGCCGAAACCAGCGTTTGGCCACCTTCTCATCAAACTCGGTCAGCTCGTTGCTCTGCTGCCCGATAAAATCCTGCAGCTCCTTGATGCGCTCCATCTGGATGGCCTTGGTTGTTTCATCGGAATCCGTCTGCTGCTGCAACTCTCGCAGGTGGAAGATTTCCTCGGCAACATCATCGTAGGCTTCCCGATCATTGGCACGGTTCAACAGTTTCTGTTGGAGCACCAGCAGCCGCTCCGCAATGCGGTCTTTCTGGGCAGAAGTGTCATTCCGCAGGACCTGCATCAGATTCTTCTGGAGCTGTTCCTTATATGTAGTCTTCGAACCCAACATCTCGTTCAAAGCTTTCAAAACGACCTGTTCCAGTTCTTTTTCGTTGACAGTTCTGGCATTACAGACCCCACCACCCTGTTCCAGTCTGCTTGCGCACCGCCAAACAATGGAACGACAGCCGTGGTTATTCCAGTGAATACGTCGAAAAACTTCACCGCAGTTTCCGCAGACCACCATCTGCGAAAAGCAGTGCGTGCAACTGTACATCCGCTTTTTACCACTGGGGCTGGCCTGCACATTCCTGCGCCATACCAGTTCCTCCTGCACCTTCATGTAGATTTCCTTGGGGATAATGGCCTCATGGTCGTCTTCTACATAATATTGTGGCGCGATGCCATTGTTAGCCACACGGGTCTTGTTCAAAATGTCGATGGTGCAGGTCTTCTGGAGCAGGGCATCGCCGATGTACTTCTCATTGGTAAGGATTTTCTTAACGGTGCTGGTGTACCACTTCTTATTCCCTGCCCCGGTCAGGATGCCATCCGTTTCCAGTCCATGGCAAATCATGTCCATGCTGGCACCTTCCAGATACTCCCGATAAATGCGTTTTACCACTTCTGCCTGCTCCGGGTCAATGATAAGATGCCCCTCAGTATCTTTGGTGTACCCCAGAAAGCGGTTATGGTTCACCTGCACCTTCCCCTGCTTATTGCGGAAGTCGATGCCCAGTTTCACATTCTTGCTGATGGATTCTGATTCCTGCTGAGCAAGAGATGCCATGATGGTGATCATCACCTCGCCCTTGGCATCCAGCGTGTTGATGTTCTCTTTCTGAAAATAAACTGCGATGCCTTTTTCTTTCAGCAGACGAATGTATTTCAGGCAGTCCAGCGTATTACGGGCAAACCGGCTGATGGATTTGGTCAGCACCATGTCGATGTTTCCAGCCTTGCACTCCTCAATCATACGGTTGAACTCGTCACGCTTTTTCGTGTTGGTGCCAGAGATGCCCTCATCTGCAAAGATACCCGCCAGTTCCCACTCCGGATTGTTTTCAATCAGCTCGGTGTAATATTTGATTTGGGCATCGTAGCTGGTGGCCTGCTCATCGCTGTCTGTGCTGACACGGCAGTAGGCTGCCACTTTGAGTTTCTGTTGACTCGCAAGGGGTATACCCTTTGCTGTTTTCCGTGCAGGGATGACCGTAATACTTTTCATTCGACTTCCTCCCGATTTTTTACACTGTTATTCAGGATTTTCCTGAATCAGACTATACAGGTACTCTGCCTGCCGCGCAGGGTCATCATAATACTCCTCAATTTTCGCCAGCGTAAAGACCGTGGGCACCGCTTTTTGAATCTTGGGCTTTTTCAGGTTTGTCCGGCCCAGCTTTTCTGCGCGGTGCTTTCGTTCCACTGCCGCCTTTTCAAAGGTGCTTTTGTCGATAAGCTGCGGATAAAAGCTATCACCAATATAGTGCTGATTTGACAGCAGTTTTGCCACCATTCCATGCGGGATATGAATTCCAGCTTCGTTGGCAGCTTTGGAAAGTGACATTCCTGCAAGATAATTCTGAAAAAGCAGTTGTATTTTCTTCTGCGCAGGCTTATCCGCCACAGCCCTGCCATCTACAACTTTGTATCCGTATAGCATCTCAAATTCTCTCCCTGAGCGTCAGCCCACATTTCAATACAACGCCGATTTCGTTTCTGGAATAAACTGTGATAAAATCTACGAACTGCTGGAACAGTTTGCTATTCCATTCTTCCTGCATTTCTGCTTTTTCTACGAACTTCAGCAGCTTTTCTGTTTCTGCCGTCTGCACTGCATCTGTGGTTTGGCTCTTTTTCAGCGTTTCGATTTCCGACCGGAATTCTTCACACTGTGCAAGCAGGCCATTGTTTTCTCGGCTGTAAAGCACCTGGTCGATGTACCCATGCGCCATCAGACGAGTTAAAGTTTCCCGTTGCTCCGTATTTTGCGTGATAAGCCCCTGCAAATACTGGATGCGCAGCTGGCTGTCATCCTGCGAAGTGCTTTTTAATGCTTTCAGGTACGGTTTTAAGACCAGCCGACTGCCGTAAATCAGCTTGTTCAGCATGGTGGTAAACGTCAGCTTGATATCCTCATCCCGGACAGACTGGATGGAGCATTTGGTTTTGTCAGCTATGTGTGTTCCACAGCACCATGCGGCATATTTGCCACCCTTGCCAGTGTTCACCCTGCGCTTAAATGTACCACCACATTCTGCGCAGCGAATCAAGCCGGAAAATGTATAACGGTTCTGATATTTGTTTACGCCTTTCTGAATATTTTTCTCTGCTGCCCTCTGCTCTAAAAGTACTGCAGCAGCGTCAAAGTCTTCTTGGCTGATGATTGCCTCGTGGTGCTCCTGCACACAGTACATATCCATCTCACCCGTGTTCCGGTGCCGGTTGAACTGCTCATCCGTAAAGGTCTTCTGTAACAGGGCATCTCCCACATACCGCTCGTTGGTCAGCATTCCAAGGATGGAAGTCGAAGTCCAATGGTCGCACCGCTGGGCAGGGATACCATCATCGTTCAGGTCGGCAGCTATCGTTCCTGCTCCTTTGCCGACCAGCATCTCCGCAAAAATGCGCTTCACCACTTTCGCCTGCACAGGGTCTACCACAAGATTTTTGCCATCCCAGCGGTAGCCATACGGTGCAGAGCAGAGTTTATACGTACCATCCTGAAAACGATTCTTAATAGACCACTTGCTGTTTTCAGAAATGGACACCGATTCGCTTTCTGCCAGACTGCTCAGTGTGGACAGCAGAAACTCCCCTTCCATCTCACTGGTGTTCAGGTTTTCTTTTTCAAAATAAATGGCAATGTGCAGTTCCATCAGCCTGCGCACCAGTTCCAGACAGTCAGCAGTGTTACGGGAAAGTCTGCTGATGGATTTTGTCAGGATGAAGTCAATTTTTCCTGCCTCGCAATCTTCCATCATGCGGAGCAGGTCTGGCCGCTTGTCTTTCTTAGTTCCGGTGATACCTTCATCATAATAGATGCCCACCAGCACCCAGTCTGCTCGGCTTCCAATATAGCTTTCGTAATAGCTTTTCTGGGTTTCCAGACTTTCCAGCTGGGCATCCATATCCGTGGACACCCGGCAATACGCTGCTACGCGCAGCTTCTTCTGTTTTCTTGGAATCAGGTCGATTCTTGATACGGTTTTCATGAGTTGCCGTCACCTCCTCCATGTTGTATGCTACCCTCAATCCACCTTATTATCAAGCGATTTTCGGCATTAGTTCGGCCAGATATGGGTAGAATGTCTTGCGGTTCAGTTCGGTCAATTTGTGAAATTCCGACAATGCGATCAACTTGTTTTCCAAAAGCAGTTCTGCTGCTTTCTGCGCCATAAAATAATCATAGTCGCGCTGCACCTCCTCTGGTGCCCAGTTTTTCTCCTGCTGAAGCGTGGTATTGCACAACGGTTGTGTAACTTTGCAAACCTGTGACATAGCGGTTCCTCCTTAATTCGAGATGTAAACCGCTTCAGCTTTTTATGAGAAATGACACCTATATGTAAAAAGGCCCATGCTTTTTCGCACAGGCCCTGTGTCGGCATTTACGTGGTAGGTTTAGCCTCCCCCGCCCTACATTACGCCGCTTTCATCTTCATGATCTGCACTGCTTCCGGCAGGATCAGCTTGCCATCCACACGTTCCTTGCTGACAAAGCCGATCAGGCCGTTGGCAGCATACAGTTCTTTCAGCTCTGCAACGCTGCGTGTCCCACGGTCGCCGATGTTGTAATAGGAGAAGTCACCGAATGCCATGACCGCTGCGCCCTTCGCAATTTTCGGCATGTAGGCGGAGGTGTACACCGGGTAACCCAGAATACGATCAGGCTCTCCTGCGGTCAGCGCAGGCTGCCACAGATAGTTGCCGTTGCTGTCCTTCAACTTCCGAATTTGCGACAGGGTCGAATCGCTGGTGATAAATGCCGCATTTTTCCGGTACGGCCGCTTCAGCTTATACACCAGGTCGATGATTTCATCTGCCTTGATGCTGTCTGCGGCAGTCGTAACACCGACCTCACCGCCACCAGTGGCGTTCAAGATTCCAGTAGGCTTATTCTTGCCATCTCCGGTCAGGAATGCTTCTTCCTCGGCGTGGCCCAGAGCCTTTGCAAAACTGTTCAGCAGGTAGGTTTCCAAGTTGAACGCATTATCGTACAGCAGCTCTTCCGACACCTTTACCGCCACATGCAGCTTGTAGGCGTCCAGAATTACCTGATTAAAAGATGCCTCTGTAAAGGTCAGAGCTTCGCCTTCTTCTACCCATGCCGCCGCAGGCTTTACGGCCGCAACATTGATCTTATGCAGGCCGGTGGTGTTGATGGTCGTTGCCAGCTTACGGAAGATATTCTCCTGCTCCAGTGCCTCGACCAGCCGGTGATCATATTCGTCCGGCACCAGATAGCCGCCGGATTCATCCTGTCCTTCACGCAGGATGTTGTCCACATCCTTGAAGTTGGTGCGCAGAGCAGTCAGGAGAGCAGCTTTATATTCATCCGATGCCCGTCCTGCCTTGCTGCCGGGCCGTGTAGTCAGCGGTGTCGCAGTCGCTCTGCGCAGGGTGTCTTCCATGCTCTGCAGCTGTTCCAGCCGTTCGATTTCCTCGCCATAACTCTGGATGTCCTGCACCATTTTGTCGTAGGTCTTGGCATCTGCCGCCGAGATCAGGCCGTTTTCCATGCGATGGGTTTCCAAAAAATCCTTGGCGTTCTCCCATGCAGTGTTTCGTTTTTCCCGAAGTTCATTGATCGTCATAAAAATCTCCTTATTGTGTAGATATCTTGATTCAAAAGGTGTACTATAAAAGTCAGCACTTACGCGCTGTCCTTTTCTCTGGGGTTTGTAGCGGCATCCGTCATCTTGATCATGTTGCCATTAACCAGATAAAGGTCGCCGCCCTGTTCTTCAGAAATCTTATCCATATTTTCGAGTTCCCGGATATCGTTGGCGGACATCCAGCCATTTTGCCGCCCGACTGCATAACCATTCATCCGGCTCTGATAATCGCCGCGCAGCAGGCCGTCTACATTGAACTTAATGCAGTATTCTCGCTTTTCTTTCGGACTTAACAGCGATCTCGTCAATGCCTGTTCCCAGCGGCAGACCCACGGGTTCAGGGTGTACTTTACAAATTCCAGTGACTGCTGCTCAATGTTGCTGAAGGTACTGCGCTCCAAATCACCGATCATGTGCGGCGGCACATGAAAGATACGGGCGATTTCGTCCACCTGAAACTTTCTCGTTTCCAGAAACTGCGCTTCATTCGGTGAGATGGAGATTGGAGAATAGTGCATACCTTCTTCCAAAATTGCAACTTTACCAGCATTTTTACTACCGCCATAGATGGCATTCCAGCTTTCTCGCAGCCGGGTGATATCCTTGATGGTTCCGGGATGTTCCAGCACACCGCTGGGTGCTGCACCGTTTGCGAAAAACTTTGCACCGTATTCTTCACAGGCAAGGCCCATTCCAATGCTGTTCTTTGCCATGGCGATGGGGCTGTATCCCACCAGACCATCGAAACCGAGGGCCGGAATGTGCAGCACATCCTCCGGCAGCAGATAAACGGTACCCTTTTTCATGGTATCGGCTTCTTCACTGCTACGCAGATAAGTGTAGTAAAGCTGGCCTTTTTCATCCCGGTCGACCGACATCTGATTTGGCATCAGAGGATACAGGGCAGTCACCTGCCCTCGGCCATCCCGGATGATCTGGCAGTAGCAGTTGCCGTACAGCAACAGGTGGGTCATGAGCGTTTCCCGGAAAACAAAGCTAGTCATCTCTGGATTCGGCTCATCATGCAGCAGGAAGTACAACGGATGGTCTACTGCCTTTTCCCTGCTGCCGTTCTTTCCGCATTTATACAGATGCAGCGGCAGCCCTGCAACACCTTCTGCAAGGATGCGCACGCAGGCGTATACAGCCGTTAACTGCATAGCAGAACGCTCATTTACATTCTTTCCTGCCGCAGTAGGACCCATCAGGAACCGATACCGACTGCTGATGGAATAATCTTCAACTTTCGGCTTGAACAGCTGATTCCAGAAACCCATATCGTCCTCCCCCTTTATAGGCACAAAAGTCCTCTATCCTCGTACACAGACACGCTGCTAGTGCCGCCACAGCGCAGGGCACGGTCAAGGGCCATGACCAGAGCGACTGCGCCATCGATGCGCTCTACCGCACGAGACTTGTCCATCTTGATATTACCGGCAGGGTCCGTCCGCACCACCACATTATCCATGCACCAGCGCAGCACCGGATGCCCGCCATGCGCCAGTTCGCCGCTCAACACCAGCCGCATCAGCTGCTTCGTCGGCTCGCTCATGCTGCCAAAGCCTTGACCGAAAGGAACCATAGTAAATCCAAGGTCTGTCAGATGGGATACCATCATGGACGAATTCCATCGGTCATACGCCACTTCTTGAATATCGTACTTTTCGGAGAGGTCACTCATGAACTGGATAATGGCATCGTAATCCACCACATTACCTTCCGTGGTTTTAATAAAGTCCTGCCGTGCCCAGAGGTCATAGTTCACATGATCCCGTCGCACACGCAAATCCAGTGTTTCATCCGGAACCCAGAAATACGGAAGCACCTGATAAGGCTCACCATCCTCCTGCGGCGGAAATACCAGCACCAGCGAGGTCAGGTCAGTCGTGCTGGACAAGTCCAGCCCTGCATAACAAGGGCGGCCCTCTAACAATTGTGCATTCACAGGTACTGCGCAGGCATCCCATTTTTCCATAGGCATCCAGCGCACGGTCTGCTTTGTCCATTGGCACAAGCGTAGCTGCCGGAATACATTCTCCTCTGCCGGATTTTGCTTTGCCGAGTTGCATGCCGCCTCCAGCTTTTCGATGTCTATGGTAACGCCCAGCGATGGATTTGCTTTCTTCCACACTTCCGGGTCTGTCCAGTCAGCATCCATAGGCGCGCCGTAGATGACCGGGTAAAAAGTCGGGTCGTGCTGGCGACCATCCAGAATATCCTGTGCTTTCTGGTGTTGCTGGTAGCAGACCGAATGGATGTCATTTCCGGCAGTCGTGATGATGAACATCAGTGGCTGTTTTCGGGCATCACCGGAGCCTTTTGTCAGAACATTGAACAGCTTATCGTTCGGCTGATTGTGCAGCTCATCAAAGCACAGGCAGTGGATAGAAAAGCCGTGCTTGGTCGGCGCATCCGCGGACAACACCTGATAAAAGCTGTTCGTTGGCTTATAAATGATCCGCTTTTGCGAATAAAGAATCTTACACCGCGCATCCAATGCTGGGCACAGCTTTACCATATCTGCCGCCACCATGAAGATGATGCTGGCCTGCTGTCGATCTGCGGCGGCACTGAACACTTCAGCACGCTGCTCGCCATCGCCGCAGGTCATGAGCAAGGCTACCGCTGCGGCCAGTTCGGTTTTTCCCTGTTTCTTCGGGCATTCTATATAGGCCGTATTGAACTGCCGATAACCGTTCGGCTTGATAACTCCAAACAGGTCCCGGATGATGCGCTCCTGCCACCCCAGAAGTTTGAATGGTTTATTATAGAAGCTGCCCTTGGTATGATGCAGGCATTCGATAAAGCTGACAGCATAATCTGCTTTCTGCTTATCGTAATGCGAGTTTGGTGCCATCAGAAGCGTCGGGGTATAATCCTGCAAAATCTATCACCCTCCCGTATTTTTCTCTGCATCTCCATCTCGCGCTTTCAGCAGGCGTTCCATCAGGTCATCCTGCGGCGTTCCGTCAAAAGTCGTAGAGCAGTTTTCCTTGACGATTTGATAGATTTGATACCACAGCTGGTTGGTCTGCTTCATATAGGCCTGCGCCTGTGCCACGAACGGAGATGCCGTCACAACACCCTGTGCAGTCTTGGTGACGAAGCCATATTGCGAGTTGATGCCTTCCAGCTGCACCCACCGGGCTGCGCTCATAGCATATTGCTCCAGCAGCATCGGGTTGATGAGGGACGCACAGCCGCGCTCATTCAGCCATTGCCACGTTTCTTCGTAGATTTCAGCAGCATACAGTTCTCCCATCCGCTGCTCAGCCTTGAAATAATCCTTGATTTTCGGCATCTGTGCTGTTTCCACTTCCGGTATCTTCAGCACCGTTGCTTTCTGCCCTGCTTCAATGCGCTCGGTCAGCGGCTTCTTCTTGCGGCCTGCACCCGGCCGTGCGCCGCCACGGTTTGCGCCGTTTCGGTCTGGCATCTTCTCCCCCCGTTTCTGTTTGATTTCTTTGATTTTGTTTGATTTTTTCGTGTTGGAAATCAAACATTTTGAAAAATTCAAATATCAGTTTTTGTACATACCTGCGCAACTTTGTAGCATTTTTTGCTCTAATATTGAGCCATTTCCAGATTTTTTGAAATCCAATTTTTGTGCATGCGACTGGCCCACCGTTTTTCCATCGTACCTACGTAGATATTTTCCCTCCTCCTTGGGATAAATCTGAGGTTTGAAAATGTTCGGTTTTTCAAAGAAAATCAAACAGAAATCAAAAATTCAAATAAATCAAACAAATTCAAACGCTGCCAGCCTCTCGCCGCATTTTATTGTGCAGTGCGGTATGATGAGAAGCACACAGGCTGCACAGATTCTCCGGCGCATTCGTTCCGCCTTCCGCCAGCGGTATTCTGTGATGCACCAGCGTTGCTTTGATATACCGACCTTCTTCCATGCACATTTCGCAGAGCGGATGCCGTGCCAGCTGCACCGCACGGATCGTTTGCCATGCGGCGGTATGGTACCGCTCCTTGTGCGCTGGGTCACGGTAGAAACGGTTGTAGTCCCTGTCTGCTTTCTTCCGGTGCTCCGGGCAAAACTGTCCATCCGTCAGGTTTGGACAGCCGGGATACTTGCAGGGCTTCAATGGTTTTCTGGGCATATGCTTCACCTCCACATACTTCCGGGCAATAGAAAAGCCCTCACAGGTTTTACCCTGCAAAGGCTTCGTTGTTGTGTTCTATTTTTGCGGACTGTCCTTTTCTCTTTGTCCAGCATAATAATACCACACCGAAAACGCTTATGCAACCATTTCAGTCGTAACATCGTTGAACATTCGTGAATATCTGCTCTCCACTTTTTGAGAGAGCTCAATCGTTGCACATTACCCTCAGAACATTAAATCCCCACATCCCGTTTCCTTTTTGCTCTATTTTCTTGTTGCCGGTGTGTTGCCAGTTAGTTTCTCACGGAGCAATCGGAAACAATCCAGAAATCCATTTGCAATTCGTTTATTTTTCTTCTTTTCATGTCCATCCATCTCTTCTTATTGCTACTAAAAAGTAAATAGTATATAAAAGAAAAGAATATAAATAAAATAGGGTATTGACTGGCAACATTGGCAACAGTTCATTTTTAATCGTTCTATCATCAGATTTGTGTCGCCGGTGTTGCTAGTTCACTGGTCTTCGCTGTGTTTCTCCGCAATATTTAGGCCGGAATCGCATCCTCCTCCGGCAGTTGTACCATCTCAAGACCTTTATTCATGAGACGATTGACATGCTGAACTGTGTAATTCATCTTCTCAGCAACTTCTTTCGTACTGAGGTTTTCAAGATAATACAGCTTCAGCACTCGGCGCATTTTCGGATCTGGCACTGTATCAATTGCAGCATCTGCATGTGCAATCAGCTCGGCAAGATGATTCTTCTCAAAATCCAGCTTCCGTTGCTTTGCATCTTTCCGCTCCACAAGGAGCACAAACCCGGCCTGTGGGCTCCCGGAATGTCCACCTGTCTTGCAAAATGACGTACTCCCAATGCTGGTCATTCCGTCGTCAAGATATTGGACATCCTGCTTTAGGTCTTCCACACGATCTGCCTGCTTTCTGACCTGCTCCAGATATTCTTTTGCACTTATCATCGCATTTTTCCTTTCCGCCATTACTGGCCAACACTGTATTCTCCGATCTTCCATCAGGGCTTGCCCGTTAGGGGCGTGTTAGAGCAGTTTCCTATTCTTTCTATATTTCTTATAGTATAGTAGTACCACTACTTTATCAGCTTTTTCTGCTATATAAAATTTCAACCTAATATAACCTAATACTCTCTCAACTCGCCTTCGGCGCACCGGCGTCTTCCAGCGTATTCACATCTGCCAAGGCCGGCTTGAAATCATCGACATGGCGATAAAATCTCACATTCTTATCCATCGGCGGCAGATAATAACAACTCTTGTTGCCGGGCTTTTTGGTCATGATCCGCTCATCTCTTTCGGCCAGTTTCTTAAGCACCTTTCCGATTTGCGATGTTGTAAGCGGCTTCAGCATAAGGTTATCTCGCACTTCAGTTACTGTATACCAATCCCACTGGCACACCGGACTATCCCACGCCAGCTTATCAAGGATCTCCGTTTCACCCGGCAGCGGCTTATTGTACTTTTCATTGTCTGCCTGTAGCTTAGTGCGTTCTTCTTCCGTCAGCCGGAATCCCTGCGGATTCGGCAGATACAGTTCCGTATACACCTGTGCCCACATCTGCTGGAACCAGCATTCCGGGAGTTCTTTCAGCTTCTGGCAATCGATTTTTGTCGGCTCAACTACCCACCAGCGTCTGCTGCCCGTTTCATCGTTCAGAAACTCCTGCGGATTGACCGTTGCACAAAAACTGGTACGGCGCGGCTTGGTAGTAGCAACACGAGCATAAGGCTGGCGGTAGGTATCGCAGCATGCGGTAACAAATGCTTTCAACGCAAGCTGTTCACGCTTCAAGGTGCTGTCCAGCTCACCCATCTCCGCGATCCAAACGCTGGTTGCCTGGATCACTGTGTCTTTTTTGTCAAGATCGATGCTGACACCCTCTGCGAACCACTCTGCTTTCATTGCAATTTTGGAGCAGAACAGCGTCTTACCTGCGCCCTGTGGACCACGGATGACCAGAACACCATCTGCACCGTAAGGGCTCGTTTCATCATTCAGTGCCATTGCAACACACTGATGCAGCCATTTTCTCAGATACAGGACATACGTTTTGTTTCCTGCGATGCCCAGAATCTCTGCCAGTTCTTTAAGGCGGTCGATTCCATCATATTTGGTGGACTTAAACATCTTCTCGACCGGATTATAACGGTTTTCATCCTCGATGAGTACCAGACAGTCATCCAGTGTCTGCTTAGCGCAGGGCATCCGCCGCTTTGTCAGATAATCGTTGACCAGCACCGGCAACACATTTGCAGCATTTCCCTTAGAGTGCTGCGGTGGCATGCCCTCGATTTCCACCTTTCCGGTGATCTGATTCAGCCGTACACAAACGCTCATCTTTTGCAAAATCTGTTTGATGGTATCGCTGGTAACAGGCTTCTTTCCTGCGTCATCTGCTTCTTCATACTCATCTGGGCTCAGATAGTCCGCTGATTTTTCAATCGTGCCATGGTAGAAAGCCCTCGCACTGCCCAGAATCGTTTTCAGCTCGTCATCTTCCAGCGGATCTTCGCAGCGTTCTGCTGCTTTGTAAAAGAGTGCTTCCGCCTCTGCCGTATCTCCATGCCGCTTCAGAATTTTTGCAGCATACTTGGAAAGCGTACTGTTCCGCTCACCAGTTGGAATCGTCTCTGGCAAGACGGTTCGCTGCTCCATGAAGGCATCCAACGGTGTATCTCCGTCATAAAACTCCACCTTGGGGTTCTCTACGCCATAAAGGAATCGCGCCATATCAAGAGCCGCCGGGTCGAAAGCCTGGAAATACTCCCGGACATCCTTTTTCAGCTTTGCAAGCCGCTTTTCGTTCGTCATGGCGTTGATAATGAAATACACATGGAACTTCGGCCGAGCGGTCTTTCCGTTCTTTTCCTTCATGTGGTTACGAGAATAGACCACATAAAACGGAACATCCGGAAACGCCGCCCGAACATCTGCCGGTGTTTTCCACTCGCTCTCCGGAATGTCTTCTGCAAGCGGATCAGGATTTGTATTATCGCAATCCACTGGCAAGCAGTCAGCTTTTCGGAAAGTCTTCTTGCTGCGGTAACCCTTAATTGTATTTTTTCGAGTGTTCGTGCCATCCGCGTATTCACCACAGACATGGTCGAACTGTGCAATCTTTTTCAGGTCATCCACTGTCTTGATCTCAGCTTTGAACGGATAACTGGTATTCTTTTTGTTTCCTCTTACGCTGCTGTACTGCAGCGTGATGCTCGACAAACTCATAGACATCCTCCTTCTTTTCTCGTAGGGTGTTCGTGCAGCCAGATTTTTCAGCTGTGCTTGCTACATAATTTCAGCTTGTGTATACAATAAACTTTTCCTCTACATATCCGTACCTCCATTCTACCATGCTTCCTTTCAGATTAATGAACTCCTGGAGTTCACATCCCCCTTTCCACTGCCAAAAATTAAGGACCTTCATAAAGCGCACGATTTTCGGGCAAAAAAGAGGTATTTTGCCTACTTTTTTCACACAATCATCACATTTGCGGTCATTTCAATTGCTTTTATGTGAACTACAAAGCAGGCAGCCTTTGCACTTGCCCACTGATCGGGGCACCTACAAAGGCCGCCTGCTTTGTAACACATATTCACCATATCATGCTGCCGCATGACAAATGATCAGCGACAGTCTTCCCCTGAACTGCAATAATTCCCTGACTTTCACTTTCTCCTTTCATCTGGCTCGGAAATAAAGGCCTTCACTTTGTACACCGAAATCGGGCAAAAAGGAGACACTTTTCACGTTTCTTTCACAATTTTTTAACATTCAAAGCCTTATCCAAATCTATTCACCCTACCCTTTATGTACATAGCACCTTGTGAGATAGCACGAAAAAAGCCGATAGGCTTTCGACCTACCGGCTGTTCGTCTGCTTATATTCAACTTTCGACAGTTTATATTATAGCACCGATTCGCTTACGATGCAATGCGTTTTTTTCTCCAATATAAGCCGTTTTTCTCCAATCAAATAGCTTTTCTCCATTTAAGGATCACTTTACTCTACTATTCATTCACCATTCTCTATTCTCCGGAACAACTACATGTCTGCAATCTCCCCGATGCACTTGTTCCATATATAAGAATTCAGCGCGCCACACGGCGGTGTTCCCTGCTTTTCGTACATCCCGTATCACCTGCCCTTTGTATCAGAGTATACCATGGCGGCTGGACGGCTTCAACAAAATTCCGTGCAATTCTTATGGCAGAATTGATGTTTGTGCCTGTCTGTGATAACACCTTTGCTGCTACTTCTCCAGTAATTTTCATCTTAAGTCCAAGTGCTGAAACGCTGATTATGACTCTGTTAGATTGCTTTGTGGACAAGAAACCGGTGGACGGGGGCAAATCTCAAAAAGCCTTTGAGTATGTCGAAAAGTTATTTGCCCTCGACTTGCAATGGAAAGATTTGTCGCCGGAAGAGCGTAAAGTACACCGCCAATCTGAACTGAAGCCTGTCATGGATGAGTATTGGGATTTCTTAAACAGCTTTGAAGCGGGCAAAGACTCCAACCTTGGAAAAGCAAGAACTTACTCCCTGAACCAAAGGAAGGCATTGGAAAGCGTTCTCATAGATGGACGGCTGACACTTACAAACAATATTGCAGAGCGCACTGTAAAACCCTTTGTTATGTCCCGGAAGAACTTCTTGTTCTGCGACACTGCCAAGGGTGCTGATGCCAGTGCATTGTGTTTCAGTATGATTGAGACGGCCAAGCGCAATGGGCTTGATCCATTTGGCTATCTGCTGTTTCTCTTACAGGAACTCCCGAAACTGGGTAAGCCACCGGCAGAAGAACAGCTTGAACGTATCTTCCCGTGGTCGAACACGATTCCTGCATATTGCCATCTTACTTGATTCTTTGTTGGGCATCTCGGTTTCGAGATGCTCGATTTTTTAGGCCAGACGGGGGCTTATTGTCCGCTTACCAAAAAAGTAGAATTTCTCTGAACTGAAAATTAAAAAAGCTGAGCACCTGCTTTTTCACAGATGCTCAGCTTTGCTGTACCTTTTTCTTGAATTTTTAGACTCAGTTTTCACTTTGAGGGCTGTTTCTAAACGTTTACTCCGTAGTTTTCAGTTTTTTCGGCGCTTTTATTTTGCAACAGCCTCTTTTCCTGTGCTGTCTTATATAGGCACTCGTCGTACTGCTTTTGCAGATAGAGACGGCAGGCCTCAGCGTTCTCGGGCGTGGTGTTTTCCAATGTTGCAAACACATAGGGCTTTTCCTGCTTTGCAAAGCGAAGAATGGTGGTATAATCCTCCATCTCGCCCTGACCTGCGCCGCAAGCTTTCAGCTGACCATCGGCATTCTGCCGGACGAAGTCCTTGAAGTGTATCATCGCCACATCCTTGCCCAGCAGCTCGATAGCCTCTGCGAAGACTTCCTCGCGGCGATCCACATTCTCCATACTGAGCATGTTGACCGGGTCAAACAAAATCTGCAGGTTGTGGCTGCCGATCTCGTCCAGCACGGTGCGGGCACGCTTGGCGTCGTAGACGATGTGGCGCGCCACCGGCTCGATGGCTAGGGTCACGCCGTACTGCTCTGCGCAGCGCACAATGGGCTTGAGGGTCTTGATAAAGGCCGCCAGCGCGGCATCGGTGCGGCACTCCGGGCAGTATTTATACTCGACGTTCGGGCAGCCCGTCTCCGTGCCCACCATACCGCAGCCCAGCAGGCTGGCAAAGCGGATGTGGGCATAGTACTTCTCGCGGATGGCATCCAGCACCGTCTCGTCAGGGTAAGCCAAGTTGAGATAGTTGCCCAGCACGGCAATATCGATGCCATTCTGCTCAAACAGATGGCGCAGATACAGCGCGTAGCCGGGGGTCAGGGCCGAGGGCGTGCAGGGCACGTCCTTCATGGCCTTGCTCAAGGCCAGATGGGCGCAGGTAAAGCCCTTTTTCCGTACAAGAGGCAGCAGCTGCTCCATCGGCAGCTTTTCGGCATCGTGCAGACGCAGACCAAATTGTATCATATCGCTTCTCCTTTGGAAGGCCATTTTATCTGCCGAACAGGGTCACCGCACAAAATGTGCCGCGTGCCTATTGCTCAGCTCCAAAATACTGTTTTCGCGTTTTCGAACAAGATCAGCTGTTTTTGCTCCTCCGCCAGCGCCGAATCCTTCGCGATGGTATCCACCATGTCCTGATAGCAGAACTTGCACAAATTCGACGGCGTATCGGTCCCGAACAGCAGCCGTTCCGCCCCCACCGTTTCGATGGCACAGTGGACGAACTGCCGCGTTACCGGGAAGGGCGGCGTATCCGGGCGGACATTGTGCTGAAGCGACGCCAGATCGAACCAGACATTCGGCAGCTGCAGCGTTTCCAGCCCCTCCTGCATCGCGTGCAGCTCGGTCTGCTTGGGTGCCAGCAGGTGACAGACCACGAACTCCATCTTCGGGTGATGCAGCATCAGATTCCGCAGGGCCGGGATCTGGCTGCTGGGGCTGCCCAGCTTGCCGATGTCGATGACGAACACCAAACCGTGCTCGTCCGCAAAAGCAGCTTCCCGCTCCATCATGTCCCCGTCCAATGCAAACACCGGGCGGTAGGCCATCAGGCCGGAGCCGGTGCTGACCTCGAACTTGACCACCCGGATGCCCAACTCCTCGAACAGATACTGCACGATGGCATCCCGGTTCCGGCTGTAAGGGTCATAAGCCGCAGCGGCCAGAAAACGGTCGGGGTATTTCTGCTGTGCGTCGTAGCTGTATTGGTTCTGGAAGCCCAGATAGCCGCCCTGCAGCAGCACGGCGCGCTCGACCTCGTGAGCGTCCATTACTTCCAGCACTCGCTCCGGGGTCACTTGGTCGGTGTTCCATTCCTCCGGGATGACCTGACAGATGGAGCCATCTGCGTACCTTCCGCGCCCGCCGCCGATCGAGCGCATTTCGCCGCCCACGCCGGTGCCCGCGATGCACTGCACCAAATGGACATGCGCATCAATGACCTTCATGGTTTTCTCCTCCTACCAGCGCCACGGCCACGTCGTTGACGTTGGTGCCGGTGGCCCCGGTCATGATGAGACCATCCACGGCCTTCAGGGCATGGTAGGCGTCGTTGTTTTGCAGGGTGTCGAACACCTCCCAGCCCTTTGCGGCCAAGGCAGCGGCAGTCTCGCCGTCCACATAGCCTCCGGCTGCATCGGTGGGGCCGTCGGTGCCGTCGCTGCCGACCGAGAAGACCGCCGCGTTCAGCCCGGCGATGGCCGGAGCCGCCGCGAGGGCCAGCTCCTGATTCCGCCCGCCGAGACCTTTTCCCGTCAGATGCACGACCGTTTCGCCGCCCGCAATGTAGGCCAGCTTTTTGCCCTGCCCCGCATGGGTGCGGGCGATGGAGCCCAGGAAGCTGCCTGCCTCCCGCGCCTCGCAGCAAAGCCGGTCGGTGAGGAGGATGGGCGCATAGCCCAGCTCCCGGCAGGCTTTGGCGGCGGCGGCACCCAGCTCCCGGACGCTGCCGGTGATCTGGGTGGTCACGTTATCAAGGGCTTTCGGCGTTTCCTGTGCCAGCAGCGCCTTCGCCTGTTCTGACAGGTTCAGGTGATATTTCTCCGCAATGGCAAGAGCCTGTACACAGGTAGAACCGTCCGGCACCGCCGGGCCGCTGGCGATCATATCCAGCGGGTCACCCAGAATATCGCTGAGGACGATGCTGAACACCTTTGCCGGGGCGCAAGCCTGTGCGAACCGCCCGCCCTTGACTGCGGACAGCCGCTTGCGGATGGTGTTCATCTCCACAATATCGGCTCCGCTGGCAAGGAGCTGGCTGGTGATATCCTGCAATTCTCCGCCGGGGATAAGCGGCTTTTCAAACAAAGCACTGCCGCCGCCGGACAGCAGAAACAGCACCGTGTCCTCTGCGGTCAACCCCTGTACCAGTGCCAGAGCTTTTTCGGTGGCTGAAAAGCTGTTATCATCCGGCACAGGATGACCTGCCTCATAGCAATCCACACCGGGAATTTCGCCCCTCACATGGTCGTATTTGGTCACCACCACGCCGCCATCCACACGGCCCAATGCTTTCACGGCGGCGTGCGCCATCTGCCACGCGGCCTTGCCGACTGCTACCAAAAGCACCCTGCCGCCCTTGGGCTCAAACGCTTTCAGGGCACGGCGGACAGCCTCATCCGGCAGCACAGCCTTCAGGCTGGATTGGATGATGGCGTCGGCATCCTTTCGCAGAGTCGATTTCATGAAACAGACCTCCTTGTGGGGCAGATTTTACAGCAGACCGGCTTCGGTCATGGTTTTCACAAAGCCCTGCTTTGCGGCCCCCTCCGGGGTAGGCAGGGTGGGCAGATAGGGCACTCCGACCTCGCGGCCGCGCAGGGTAGCCATATCCTTTGCGGCCACCGGGAAGCTGGCGGCGTCCATGGAAAGTCGCACTGGGTTCAGCTTGAACTGTGCTTCCAGACTGCCCGCGAGGTCACCGGCTGCAAATTTGTTGTAGACGTCCGTAATGAGCTCCGGCATGAAGTTTGCCGCCGTGCAGACGCCGCCCACGGCACCGTGGCAAAGGCTTGCATACAGCAGGGTATCCTTGCCGCCGAAGACCTTGAAGCCCACGTCGCGGGTGCGGCGGATGAACTCCGACGTCTGGGTGATGTCGCCACTGGTGTCCTTCATGCCCACGATATTGGGTACGTTATGGGCCAGCTCCTCCACCAGCTTTGCGCTCATGGTGTAGCCCACCCGTCCGGGATTATTATACAGCAGCACCGGCGTTTCGGGAACACTTTCGGCAATGGTTTTGAAGTGGTTGTACAGTTCTTCATAGGTCGGCTTCAGGAACATGGGCTGCAGCACACTGACGGCTGCCGCACCGTTGGCGGCTGCCATCTTTGCCAGACGGCAGCACTTTTTGGTGCTGATGGCACCGATACCAAAGTACACCGGCACCCGGCCTGCGGCCTCGTCCACCATGATCTTCAGGCCGCGCTCCATCTCGGCTTCTTCCACCATGTAGAATTCGCCGTTGGAGCCAAAGGCGAGAATGCCGGATACGCCGCCCTCGATGACGTAATCCACCTGCGCCCGCATCCCGGCTTCGTCGATGTTTTCTTCGCCATCAATGACGGTAAGGATGGGCACTACAACGCCCTTCATGAACTCTGTATTCATGTGTTTTTCCTCCTCAGCGGCCGATCTGAATGCCGGTCAGATACTCGTAATACTGGGCAATGGCGCTGTGATCCTTCTGGCCGCCCTCGTGGTTGTGGAGCCACTGCATGATCTCCTGTACCTCGGCGGTCATGGGCACCGGCGCACCCACGGCATGGGCGCAATCCAGCACGTTGTTCAGATCCTTGATATGCAGATCGATCTTGAAGCCGGGCTTGTCGTTGCCTGCGATCATCATGGGAGCCTTGGCGTTCATGACGGTAGAGCCTGCCAGACCGCCCTTGATGGCCTGAAAGACCAGCTCCGGATCCACACCGGCCTTCTGTGCCAGCGTCAGCGCCTCGGCCAGTGCCTGAATGTTGCAGGCCACGATGATCTGGTTTGCCAGCTTGGTGGTGTTGCCTGCGCCCACCTCGCCGCAGCGGACAGTGGAAGCGCCCATGGCATCCAGAACCGGCTTGTAGGCATCAAAGACCTCCTGCTTGCCGCCCACCATAAAGCTCAGGGTGCCGTCAATAGCCTTGGGCTCACCGCCGGAAACGGGAGCATCCAGCATCTCTACTCCCTTCTTCTGCAGCGCGGCGTAGATCTCCTTGGAGGCCACCGGGTTGATGGACGAGCAGTCGATGAACACAGCGCCCGGCTTCATGTGGGAAGCCACGCCGTTTTCGCCCAGCATCACCTCTTTGACCTGCGGGGAGTTGGGCAGCATAGTGATGACCACATCGCACTGTGCGCCGATCTCCTGCTGCGTTGCGCCGGTTGCACCGGCAGCCTCCAGCTCCTGCACCGGAGCCTGACTGCGGTTATTCACCAGCAGGTCGGTGTAGCCCGCCTTCAGCAGATTTTTTGCCATGGGCTTGCCCATGATCCCCAGACCGATAAAACCGATTTTCATAATTCGTACCCTCCATAAATCTTATTTTGTATCCGGCTGCTCAGGTAATGGGTGCCGGGTTGAAAATGCACATATCGTTGTGGAAGCCGTACTGGTCGCTGTAAGGCTCCTTTACGCCGCTGGCAACGTCCAGAATGAGGTTGAAGATCTCGGTGCCCACATCGGCAATGGTAGCTTCGCCGGTGGCAACATGACCGGCAGAGATGTCGATGAGGTCGAACCACTGCTCCTTCATCTCGTTGCGGCTGCACACCTTGATGACCGGAGCTACATCCAGACCATAGGGCGTGCCGCGGCCGGTCATGAACACCTGCAGGCCAATGCCGGAGGCCACCTGCGAGGGGCCGCAGACAATGTCAGAAGCAGGCGTTGCTGCAAAGATGAGGCCGTGCTTGGTGGGCTTTTCCGCCGGGGAAAGCACCTCCACAATGGGGCTGGTTCCGCTTTTGGCGATGGAACCCATGGCCTTTTCCACAATATTGGCAAGGCCGCCTTTTTTGTTGCCCGGGGTGGGGTTGGCATCCCGGTCCACGCCGCCTTCGGCAAGGTAATCATCGTACCACTTCATCTCTGTTGCCAGCTTGTCCCGCACCGATGCGCTCACGCAGCGGGCGGCCAGCATGGGTACGCCGTCCCGGACTTCCGTCACCTCGCTGAACAGCACAGTGGCACCGCCCTTGACCAGCATATCGGCGGCATACCCGGCGCTGGGGTTGGCGGTGATGCCGGAGAAGGCATCGCTACCGCCGCACTGCATCCCGATGAGCAGCTCGCTGAGGGGCAGTTCCTCCCTGTGGCGCAGGTTCAGCTTTTGCAGCTTCTTTTCCGCCATGTCCAGAATGGCCTGCATCATGGCATCATGACCCTTGCAATCCTGTAAGGTCAGGCAGTTTTCCGGGGTGATGTCCTCCGGGGGCAGCACCCGGTCGTAGGTCAGTTTTTCACAGCCCAGACCCACCACCATCACTTCGCCGCCAAAGTTCGGGTGACGGATGACGTTGGTGATGGCGCGGATAGGGATGTAAGCCAGCGGGGCGTTGATGGCCACGCCGCAGCCGTAGGGGTGGGTGATGGCCACCACACCGTCCACATTGGGGTACTTGGGCAGCAGTTCCTTTTTGATGCGCTCCACCGCCACCCGGACCACACCGGCAGCGCACTGCACGGTGGTCACGATGCCCAGCAGGTTGCGGGTACCGGCAGGGCCTACTTTGTTGCGGTAGCCCATCCAAGTGGTGCGGGGCGGGGTGGGCAGCTGCTCCGGGGTCTTGAGATTCGTACCCCAAGGCATATCGGTCAGAGCCGGGCTTTCCGGCAGATCGAGCATGTGCTCGTTGATCCAACTGCCCGCCGGGATATCGTTCTTGGCGTAGCCCAGCACCACGCCGTAGCGGATGATCTCGCCGCCGGCGGGGATGTCGCACAGGGCAATCTTGTGGGCCTGCGGGATCTTCTCGCGGGTCACGATACCGCTTTCCAAGCAGGTGCCTGCGGGCAGGTCGTGAACGGCCACAACCACATTGTCTTCGTCTTTGATCTGAATGCTCAAACGTTCTGCCATAATTCTTCACCTCATATACGGCGCAGCTGCTCGCTGACGGCCATCATGCAGGCAGCGGCACCATGCTGGTTGTCCACCATCTGCTTTTCACTCAGGTAATATGCGGGCGTACCGGTGCGGTCGGTGCGGTTGTCCGGACCGGGGCCAAGGCCCGCGCTGGCGCAGATGCCGTGTAGCTCATAGCCGCTCTCGGTCTGCTTCAAATAGGTGTCCCGGATGCCATCCAGCACCTCGCTGCCCCTCTGCCCGTACTCCGGGGGCAGCATCCCAAGGCGGGCCCCCTTCATAAGGGCGTAGGCCGCCATCGCGCTGCCGGACGTCTCGGAGTAATTGCCCTCAAGGTCGGCGCGGTCGACTACCTGCAGGAACATCCTCGTATCCGCCACCTGATACGGCATCAGGCGGTCGAGGGCGTTTTTGAGCAGGCTGCACAGCTCACCCGCCCGCTGGGTATGCTCCCTTGCGAGCTCGTAGGTGTCGGCCAGCGCCATCAGGAACCAACCCTCGGCACGCAGCCAGACCGCCGGGCTCTGGCCCGTGACGGGGTCGGCCCACTCCATCCTGCGGGAGCAGTCGTTGGCGTGGCGGTAAAGGCCCAGCTTCTCATCCCACAGCAGGGTGTGGGCGGACTGGAACTGGTCGAGGATGTCGTCCCAGCGTTCTTCGCCGTTCTCGTCCAGACAGGCGGCGTAGAAGGGCATTCCCATATAAAGGCCGTCCAGCCAGACCTGATCGGGATAAATATCCTTGTGCCAGAAATTCCCGGTCACAGCGCGGGGGTAATCGTCCAGAATGTGATACGCCCGCTGCACGCCCTCGGCCCAGCGCGGCTCTCCGGTGGTCTGCCGGAGCACCCGCATGGATTTGCCGAAGCTCACCTTGTCGATGTTGTGCTCGCCGGCCACCCAGTTGGCCACGATGCCGTCCTCTTTCATGAGCCAGCCGGCATTTTTTTTCACCGGCTCCAGCCAGCGTTCGTCGCCCGTGGCATGATACAAGTCGTCTGCGCCTATTATACACAGGTCGTCCTTATAATTCCAAGGCTTTTCTTCCAAAAAACGAGGAAATACGTTTTCCAGATACTGTTCAAAATATTCCAGCCACATCCGTATCATCTCCTTTATAGTCCGGCAAAATCAGCTACACGGTTCAGGATCTCCACAGCCTCTGCCCGGCTGACCAGCTTGTCCGGGCCAAAGCAGCCGTTCTCGTCCAGCTCCATAAAGCCGAAGTAGAGCGCTCTTGCCGCGTTGGTGCCGTAGTTGTCGGCCACCCTTGCAGCATCGGCACACACCGGCATCGTGCTGGAGGCGTTGCGGTAATTCACGCCGCAGGCTTGCATGGCGACGGTCGCCATCTCCTGCCGGGTGATGGTGCCCCGCGGTACGAACCGGCCCTCCTTCAGGGCCAGAAACGCGTTGGCCGCTGCATAGCGGGCCGCAGGATCATCGGTGTCGGGCAGGACGGGCGCAGTCAGCGACTGGTTCGCCAGCGGGAACAGCATCCATGCCAGCTCCTGCCGGGTGGCGGGCTTCGCCGGTCCATCCAGATCTACCTTGTTCAGCATCCCGCGGCAGCACAGCCGGGCTGCCGGGGACTCAACCGACTGCTGCAGCACCTTGTAGCAGCAGCTGAGTGCACTCTCCCCTGCCGGATCAAGGGCCTCCACCTGCACAAGGCGTGCGTCCGAAGGCAGGGTGAGCGTTTCGCCCTCGCCGCAGCTCCTCCAAGCGACGCCGTCCGGGCTGCAGCGCCAGCGGAACCGGAGCGGCTCAGAAGCCCCACAGCACTCTGCCGCAGCGGCCACTGTGCCGCCCGCACAGGGCACCCCCAAAATGCGCACCCGGTCGGGGCGGGGGAAGCGCTTGCCGTTGATGGTCACATTCTCTACGACCGCGTCCTGCCAGTTCATGCTGCGCAGACACTGGTATACGCCGTCGATGGTGATGTTCCGCAGCACCAGTCCGGTGATGGGCACCTCCGGGAAGGCTTCAAGGAAGATGCCGTAGTCGCCGCCGTGGGCCGTAATGTTCTCAATGGTGATGTCTCGGAACACGGGCAGACTGTCGCCGTTGCGGCCGTCCTCGTAGAGCATGGTGCCGTGGATGGCCGCCCCGTGGACATGCTCCATCACGCTGTCGCAGAGCATGATTTGCTCCACCGCACCGCCCCGGCGGGCGTTGGTCTTGAGCCGCAGGGCATAGGTCAGATTGGGGCTGGAAAAGCGGTTGCCGCAGGCCAGCACATTATAAATGCCTCCGCTCATCTCGCTGCCCAGCGCCACGCCGCCGTGGCCGTCTGCAAACTCGTTGTTTTCAATGAGGATATTCCTGCAGGGAGAGTTGGCCTCCCGGCCATCGCGGTCACGCCCCGATTTGAGGCTGACGCAGTCGTCGCCGGTGTCGAAGCGGCAGTTCCGGATCCAGACACCGTCGCAGCTTTCAGGGTCGCAGCCGTCGTTGTTGGGGCCGTGGCTCGACATGGTCACACCGTCCACCACCACGCTCCTGCAAAGGATGGGGTTGAGCTGCCACATGGGGCTGTTCTGGAAGGTGACGCCCTGCAGCAGCACCCGCTTGCAGCGGATGGGCTGGAAGAAGTTCGGGCGCAGACAGTGTCCCTCGCCGAAGATGCGATCTTCAACGGGCACGCCGTTCAGGTTCATATCCCGCAGGGCCTTGCGGGCCGGCTGCTGCAAATCAGGCTTGTTCTCCGACCAAGAGCGCTCCACCTGATGATGCCAGCTCCACCAGTGCTCTGCATCGGCCCCACCGTCCAGCACACCGTCGCCGGTGACGGCGATGTCGTGAGCGTCGCATGCGTAGAGCAGGGCGCTGTAGTTGTAGCAGGGGCTCGCCTCCCAGTGGCAGAACACCAGCGGGTAGTTCTTCGCCAGCTCGTCGGTCGTAAAGCGTACCACCGTTCCGGCCGAGGCCAGATGCAGCTCCACGCCGCTTTTCAGGTGGAGCGCACCAGTGTGGTAGACGCCGGGCTGGAGGGTAAGCGTTCCGCCGCCGGCAGCGCTCAGCGCGTCGATGGCGGCTTGTATCTCCTGCGTCTGCACCCCGCCGCTTGCGGAGAGCGTTATTTCATTTTTCCCGATGTGCGGCAGCTCGATGGCCGACAGGATGGTGTTCCGCAATTCAGTCTTGTTCATGGGGAAAACTCCGTTATGTCATAGAATGCGTAAAAAGGAATTCCAGATTTTCGGGCAGATGCTCTTCGTGCCACTGGTGAGTACCGGAGCAGATCTCATGAAGGAGGTGATCCGGCACGCCCAGCAGTGCATAGGCCCTGCGGGCGATATCCACCTGCTCCTCGGCGTTCACGATGCCGCGGGGGCCGTTGAGCCGGTCGTCCCGGCAGGACTGCACCCAGAGCGGGCGGGGGGCGATAAGGCTTGCGATGTCGCCCATGTCCAGATATTCCCACAGGTGAGGCACATAGTTGCAGGAGCAGTTGCTGTTCAGAGTGAGCAGTGCGTCTCGATAGCCGTAGAGATAGCCACTGACAGCCGCCATCTTTATCCGGTCGTCGAGAGCCGCCAGCCAGAGCGTCTGCATCCCGCCGCCTGAAAAGCCCAGCGCACCGAGGTGCCGGGTATCGAAGCGGGCGTCCGCTTCCAGCCAGTCGATGAGGCGGGCCAAGTCCCATGTGAGCATCCCAATGACCGGGATGCCCAGCGGCTCGCCCATGTGGGCCAGCCGGTAGCAATCGCCCTTGAGCCCTTCCGGCAGACGGGCGGTGTCAGCGGGGTCCTCCCGCCGCTCGCCGAAGCCCCGGCAGTCGGGGCAGACGGCCACACAGCCCAGCTTCGCCAGCTGCAGACCGTAATCGTAATGGTAGTGGTCGATCTTCTCATCAATGGGCGGGTACCCCCGCACACCTGCTACGGAATATTTTCCGGCCCCGTTGTGGCCCGGCGGGCAGAGGAAGACCGGCGTGGTCTTGTCTGCACCCTCCGGCACCAGAAGGAACAGGGTCATCCACACCTCCGGCTCCACCTGAATGCGCCAGTGCTCCCGGCTGATGCCCCCTTTTACCGGTGTGGCAGAAAGGAGCTGGGGCTGTGCCGGGCAGCGTTCCATTTTTTCGGTTCCCAGCAGCTCGTGCAGCAGCGCCCGTGTCTCGGTGCACCAGTGCTCAAGCTCCTCGGCGCTCTTTCCCATAAATGCCCGCTTGCGGGCGAAGCGGTCAAACTTACGCAGCATGGCGGGCAGGGTGGGATAAATCTTTTCCAGATGGGGCAGCTGCTCCGGCTCAGTCATCGTTGATGTCCTCGCCGACGCTCTGCGCTGCAACGGGGCTCTGCGCCGCCTTCTTTGCCTTCAGGTGATCCGAGATGTAAGGCCACACCACGCACAGCACGGCGATGATGAGGAGGATGAGGGAGACCGGACGGGTGAAGAAGGGTGCGTAGCTGCCGTGGGCGTAGCTGATGCCCTGACGGAAGTAGCGCTCCAGCTTGCTGGACAGGATGAAGGCCAGCACCAGCGGGCTGGTGGGCAGACCGGCCACGCTCATGAACAGAGCCAGCAGGCAGAGCGCCAGCATGACATAGATGTTGAACATGGTGTTGGAGATGCCGTAGCCGCCGATGAAACTGATGACCAGAATGACGGTATACAGATAATGATAGGGAATTTTCAGGATGTACGGGAACCAGCGCTTCGTGATGATCTGGATGAGGTAGGTGACGATGGCGGAGACCATGACGCAGGCGAAGATGAGCATGGCCAGATCGGGCTGCTCAGTCATGAACAGAGGGCCAGCCTGCAGGCCGTGGATGGTCAGGCCTGCGATGAGCATTGCGGTGATGCCGTCACCGGGGATGCCCAGAGCCATCATGGGGATGAGGGCACCGCCCAGAGAAGCATTGTTTGCCGTTTCAGAAGCCCACACACCGGCGGGGTTGCCCTTACCGAAGCTCTCAGGCTCCTTGCTGATGCCCTTGGCATAGCCGTAGGCCACCATGTTGGAGATGCCGGAGCCCATGCCGGGCAAAAAGCCGATCCACAGGCCGGACAGGAATGCGAAGACGATGGTGCGGATATTCTCGATGATGTCCTTGAATTTAACACCCAGACCCTTCATGCCCTTGATGTCCACATCGGGCATCTTGGCCTCGCCCTTGGCGTTGTCGCGGATGATCTGGCACATTGCGAACATACCAAGCATTTGTGCCACGGTGCTGATGCCGGAGGTGAGGTAAACATTGCCGAAGGTAAAGCGGGTCGCGCCGTTGATGGGGTCCATGCCGATGCAGCCCATCAGCAGACCGATGCCTGCGGACATGATGCCCTTGAAGATGTTGCCCTTGGACAGGGAGGCGATGAGGGTGATGGCACAGAAGCAGAGGGAGAAGTACTCCCACGGGCCCAGATGCAGAGCGGCCTCTGCAATGACGGGAGACAGGACGGTCGCAATGGCGACAGAGCCCACCGTGCCGATGAAGGAGGCCGTCATGCCGATGCCCAGCGCCTTGCTGGCCTGACCCTTCTGTGTCATGGGGTAGCCGTCAAAGCAGGTCGCAATGGCCGACGAGGAGCCGGGGATGCCGATCAGGACAGCCGAGATGAAGGTGCCGGACACACCGCCGATCCAGATGGCCAGCAGCATGACAAAGGATGTCTCGGTGGAAAGACCAAAGGTGATGGGCAGCAGCAGCGCGATGCCCAGAGTAGCCGACAGGCCCGGAATGGCACCGAAGATGATGCCCACCGCGACCATGGCGAAGACAAGCAGCAGGTTGAGTGGTTTTAAGCAAACCAGCAGCGCAGAAAGATATGCAGCCATTTTTTGTTTCCCTCCTTAGCCGCCGAACAGGACGCCGGCAGGCAGCTTGATCTGGAACGCAAAGACGAACATTGCGTAGAGCACAGCGGTAACGACCACCGAGATGATGGCGGTGGGCACGGGCTTGACCTCGCTGTTGCCCTTTAAATCATAGATAAAGGCGGCGGTTGCAAACGGAGTGGTGATGATGAAGCCCAGATAGGTCATGGCAACGGCGTAGACCACCAGCATCAGAAAGCTCTTGGTCACCTTGAGCACGCCGCCCTTGGGGAAATAGGGCTTTTCGGCGATCTCGCGCTCCTTGTAGCCCTTGACGATGAGGGCAATGGAGCTGATGCCGATCAGGAAGATGGCCACATACGGCAGCAGCCGGGGGCCCGGCTCCAGCAGATTGGCCGGCTGGCGGACCTGCTGGGTCATGATGAAGAAGAAAATACAGGTGAGCAGGCCAACGATGCCTGTTACCATATCGCGTCTCATTTTCATGGAAGTACCTCTCGCTTTTCTCAAAAACAGCCCGGAGAGGAGAAGCTCCGGGCTGTCTATTTAGGAGGATCTACACTTTTCAGAGAAAGACTTCTGTGCAGATAAAAAGTGCAGTCGATGGCAGAATTTTGGGTTAGCCCTGAACGTACATATCGAGGTTCTTTGCGATGCTGACGAGCTCATCGTACTCTTTCTGATGCAGCTCCTCGGACTCCTCAAGGTCGTGCCAGCCAGGGATGTGGCCGATGCCCGCGATGCCGTCGTGGACGGTGGGGTCGTTGACGATTTCCTCCATGGCAGCGTTCATCTGCTTGACCATGGTCTCGTCCATGCCGGCAGGTCCCATCAGGTAGTGGTAGACCAGCATGTAGCAGTCCTTGAAACCCTGCTCCTGCAGAGTCTTGTAGTTGTCAGGCAGCTCAGCGGGGTACTGGTCGATGGTGATGCCGTCGCCAGCCACGGTGCCGATGACCTTCAGCTTGCCGGCTTTCTCGTACTCCTGCGCGTTGCCCAGACCCACGACGCCGATGTCGATGAAGCCGCCGGCGAGGTTGGTCAGACGGTCGGACTCGGAAGCACACTCGACCTTGTTCAGCTCGATGCCCAGAACGCTGCACAGCTTACCGAACAGGAAGGTGTTTGCGCCTGCAGCCGGCATACCGGCGTTCAGCTCATTGGGATGTGCCTTTGCGTAATCGACGAAGCCTTGGAAATCATCGTAGGGTGCATTCGCGGGAACGGCCAGCGTAGAGAAGCCGTTGTCCTGCAGGCAGGCGATGAGGGTAAAGTCGGTCATGGGGTTGACGGTGGCATTGCCGGTGATGTACTGGATGTTCAAGGCGGAGGTCGCCAGCGTCAGGGTGGTGCCGTCCGGCTTTGCGTTGGCGACGGTCTGGTGGCCGACGGTGTTTGAGTCGTAGTTAGTGACGGTGGTCTTCAGGCCGTAGATACGGTTCAGACCCTCGCTGTAGTAACGGATGGCCAAGTCAGAGCCGCCGCCTGCCTTGCCGGGAACCGCCAGCGTGATGGTCTCATTCTTGGGGAAGCCGATCCCGTCTGCGGAAGCAGCGGTGGAGCCAGCTGCGCTGGCAGCCGTGCTGGAGGCAGCGGTCGAGCTGGAGGTGGAGGAACCACCGCAGGCAGTCAGGGCAAGAGCAGCAGCCACAGCCGAGCCCTTGAGCATTTCTCTTCTGGTCATCTTCATGATTATACTCCTTCTTATTCTGGTTTGCTTCTTCTGGTTCGCGTCATGTGGAGAACGTTTCGTCGTTCCCTCTTTGTGCCTTTATTGTACACCCCCGGCGCGCCGTTTTCGATACACAACCTTTCTGGTATTTCATAACATTTTATTCACACTGTCTTGTGTTCTGCCTTGAAATGTTTTATAGTATAGGTAACAAAGACTTTTCGTTTCGTTCACAAATTCAACTTTTTCTTCCCGGCAAATTTTCTTTGCTGCCTTCCCGCTCCGCCCTTTTTTCCATTTTTTGTCCGTCCGGCAGCTTATCGAAGAGAGGTTTCCGCCATGAACACCCGTCAGTATTATTACATTTCGACCATTGCCAATTATGGCAATCTGAGCCATGCAGCACAGGCTCTGCATATTTCTCCGTCGGCGCTGAGCAAGTTCCTCACCGAGTGTGAGCGCACCTTCGGGCTGACCCTCTTTCTGCGCTACAACCGCCGCCTTTACCCCACCGCCGCCGGGCACTATGTCATCGACTGCGCCCAGAAGATACTGGACGAGAAGAACCGCATGCTGCTGACCATGAAGGAGGTCTCCGGCGGCGCACAGGAGCGCATCCGTCTGGCGACGGCTCCCAACCGCGGCGCCATCATCTACAGCAAGATCTATAACCAGTTCTCCCGCCGCTTTCCGGGCATCTCCCTCAGCCTGACCGAGCTTTATGCCGCCGAGCAGCCGGGGGCCATCGTACGCAGCTCCATTGACTTGGCGCTGGGCGCAGGCTCCACCAGCACTGAGGTCACCGATATCCCCATCGCCCACGAGGAGCTGCTCGTCTCCCTGCCGGTCTCTCACCCGCTGGCCGGACAGGAGCGCATCCACCTTAAGGATCTGCGCGACACACCCTTCGTATTGCAGGGCCGCCAGCACAGCATTCGCCTTCTGGCCGACCAGCTGTTTCTGGAGGCGGGCTTTGAGCCGGTCGTCGCCTTTGAGTCCAGCGACGTCATCCTGCTGGACTCCATGATGCATCAGGCCGTGGGCGCGGGTCTTGTGAGCAAGGCCCATGTCTTCCCCTGCCCGGAGCTCTCCTACCGCCCCCTTGAGCCGCCGGCATACCAGACCCTTCATCTGCGCTATCCGCTGGGCCACACCCTTACTGAGCCCGAACGGTATCTTGCCGGACTGCTGGCCTCGGAGCGTCTGGCCGACCCCCGCTATCAGGCCACTGACGACCCGCTGGTGCAGAGCCTTTTGCAGAACGCCGTCTCCTCTGCCGCCGAGGACGCCGGCCCTGCGCAGGAAAAAATAACCTCCGGCACGCAGAGCATGCAGGAGGTCAATCTTGACAGCAAGGTGATGGAATATCTCATCTCCATCGTGGAGGAGCAGAGCCTCTCCAAGGCGGCGGACAAGCATTTTCTTGCCCAGTCGGCTCTTTCGCGCCACCTTCACAGTGTGGAGGAGATGGTGGGCACGGCTCTGTTCAGCCGCGAGCACAACCGTCTGCGCCCCACCAGCGCCGGTGCGGTCTTCGTCAACAACGCCCGCAACATCCTGCGCATCGAGAAGGAGATGTTCGAGCACACCCGTTCCTATCAAAAAGGCCACAGCGGAAGCTTGTACATCAGCTGTGACCATCTATTTGCGCAAGTACTGCGGGAACAGACCGTCCCCCAGTTCCGCGCTCTCCACCCCGACATCAAGCTCATCATCACCGAAGAGAATCAGGAGGGCACACTGGAAGCCCTGATGAATGCCTCTGCGGATATAGGCGTCTTCCTTTCCATCTCCCGTGAACACCCGCTGCTCCACTGTGACATTATCTCGATGACCGAGATGGTCTATTGCTTCGCCTCCGACGCCTGCCCGTCGGACTGGACCCCGGGCAGCCCTCTGCCGGAAGGCTTTTTCCCCCGCCCCCAGCTGATGGCCCCCTCAGGCTCCACCCTTTACGCCGAGCAGACCATCCTGCTCGACCGTCTGGCCGGTGCGGGCGGCTTCACCACGCCCCCGGCCTGTGAGGCTCAGACATCCATCCTGCGCAAGCTGGCAAACCTCGGTGTGGCCGACTCCGTCCTGCCCCTCAACCTCATCGAGCGCCGCAACCACGACCACTGCGCCGCCTTTGAGCCGCCCTGCCCGCTCTACCTGCTGCTGGGCTGTCATATGGGCCGCACCCTTCCCGGCGTGACGAGGGAGCTCATCCCCCTCATCCAGAAAGCACTGTCGGATGTGCTTGCCATTCCGGCACGGGGTGAATAAACATCCATCTGGAAATAGATTTTTGCTCTTCCCATTACAAATTGACGCAGTGGTTATCACATTGAGAACCACTGCGTCAGCCAAGTGAATTTTAATTTGATTTTCGAATTGAAAAATGAAAAGAGCTTCCCTTTTCTACCACAAAATGGGCATTTTCCAAATTGTGGGGCATGTAAGGCAGAGCCGAGAAGGTCATGCCGCTGTCACTGCCAAAACAGATGCATAGAATGCTACCGGCATAGTTCTGATTTGAATCCCATTGAAAAACTTTGGTCGAAGACAAAGGCTCTTTTACGCAAATTCAAAGCAAGGACACTGGATGCTCTTCCAAACGCGATTCAACATATCTCTCAAAATGTTTCGTCTTCTGACTGTTCAGGGTGGTTTCGTTCATGCGGATATTCGCTTTAATTTTGAAAACTGCTAATAAAAGTGTTTGTAGGAGAACGGCGACTTCATATTCATCCCATGGTATACGGTTCATTGCCAAACCTCCTACAAAATACACGCACAGTCACCATGATAATTGTGCAATTTGCACGTATTGCCTATAATTTATCATTATAACTATAGCATTGCAGGACTCCTGATACAAGGGATTTCTTTAATTCTCGAATATATTAGTCTGCATTTTCTACAATTTCACTTGCAATTATGTCGGCGTACCGATATAATATAGAAAAGTAATAGGAGGTGCCTCATTTGATTCTGGACGATTTGATGCAAAAAAACGGGCTTTCACGGTATCGTCTGGCAGTCACTGCCGGTATTCCTCATGCTACTCTCAACGACATTTGCAGCGGAAAGACCAAATTAGAGCGTTGCTCTGCTGAAACGGTCTATAAACTTGCAAAAACTCTGGGCGTTTCTATGGAACAACTCACGGAAAGCGGTATTCGTGAAACACAGCGCGAGCATTCGTATGAATATGGTCTTCCTGATTATTTGCAGCATGATCTTGACACCTATAAAGAGGGGCTAAAGACCCACTCTCCTCTCTTAGATTGCTACTGGGGTGAACTTTACGGAAGTATCAATATGGCCGAAATCAGCGATGGTCTAATCACGCCTGAACACGCCGATTATCTCCGTCAAAAGTTTTTATGGAGGAACAAAAGTGCATGAACAGCCTTATTGATTTTACAAACTGCAAACGAGTCTATGGCAAAGCATATAACGGTGCTAATGGAAAGAAAATTGCGGTTATTTACGACGGGAATCGATATATGATCAAATTCCCACCTTCCGGTGAACATAAACCAACTGACCTTTCTTACACAAACAGTTGCATCAGTGAGTATATTGCCTGCCATATTTTTAATCTGTTGGGTGTACAGGCTCAGGAAACTCTGCTTGGAACATTTCAAGTTGGCGAAAAGACAAAAATCGTTTGCGCTTGTAAAGATTTCACTGTAAAGGCAAAGCAGCTTTATGATTTTTGCTCTATTAAAAATACCATTATTGATTCTGAAACAAACGGTAACGGCACTGAGTTAGAAGAAATATTGGAAACCATCGAAAAACAGCAGTTTGTAGAGCCCTTGATTCTCTCGGCACATTTCTGGGATGTTTTCATCATTGATGCCTTACTTGGAAATTTTGACCGTCACAACGGCAATTGGGGTTTCCTTTACGACCTCTATAATGATACGTCCGAAATTGCTCCTGTTTATGATTGTGGAAGCTGCCTTTTACCGCAGGCTGACGAAAAAGTCATGCGTGGCGTTCTGGAAAATGAAGATATGCTTCATGCGCGTATTTTCCAATTTCCTACATCAGCAATCAAGTTGAATGGCCGGAAAATCAATTATTACGACTATCTAACCACCACAGATAATCCGGATTGTCAAAAGGCACTCAGCCGAATTTTCCCGCGTATTGACTTTGATAAGATCAATGCAGTTATCGAAAGCATCCCTTGTATCAATGATTTACAAAAGGATTTCTATCGAGTCTATATAAAAGCACGGTATGATTTAATTCTTAAACCGGCATTTGAAAGAGTTCATTGAAACGGTTGCAGTGTTCCCAAGAACGACCGCCGTATCAGACCTTCCTCTCCCCTTTTCCTCACGCCTGCATCGCATTGTTCCCAAGAACGAACCCGAAAAATGTACGATTATGACATCAATTTGCAGGTGTCGAGCCATGTAGAATGTGTCATTGCACTTTCCAAGGGCGAGATCGACTCCAAAAAAGTCCGTGTAGAGTTCTCTTTGGAGGGCATGGACACCTCCGGATTGCAGAAAGGCGCGACCTATCCCGAAATCAAGACTCGTGTGTTGGAACAGACCGGACTGAAAGTATCTTCCCTGTATATCTCGCAGGTCAAGCAGAAATGCGGGCTGGAGGTACGGGAGAATCACCACAAGGCGAAGTCCGAAAATACAAAGCAGCCACAGTGTCCGAAGGAGAAGGAGGATGCAATCGTGGAGGCATTGAAGCATTTTCAGATGATTTGATTTACTGTATGTCCGTCTGGTTTTCAGGCGGGCATTTTCTTTTGCCGGAATATGGTGTTTCTACTTTTATCGTGGTACAATAGATGCAAGAATCATTTTCAGGAAAAACACCCTTTCATCCAATTTATAGGACACCCATTGTTGTAAAATCAGGATGTCCACCTATCACAAAAAACAAGGAGCAACGTATGCCAAACGATAAGATCACCGCCGTAGGTGCCAACATTGCCGAAAAAGCCGCCATGATCTGGAACGTAGCCGATATGCTGCGCGGGCCGTTCAAGCCCCACGAGTACGGTCTGGTCATTCTGCCCATGACCGTGGTGAAGCGGTTCCACGACTGCCTGCTGCCCACCCATCAGGCGGTGCTGGACACCTACGAGAAGGTGAAAAAGCTGCAGGTCATCGACGGCTTTTTGCAGAAGGCCTCCGGTTACCAGTTCTACAACACCAGCCGGTTCACCTTCGAGACCCTGCTGGCAGACCCGGACAACATTGAGTCCAACTTCCGGGATTATTTATCCGGCTTTTCTGCCAACGCACAGGATGTGCTGGCAAAGTTCGACTTCGATAACATCATCAAGCGGATGGTGGAGAGCAACACCCTCTACCTCGTTATCAAGGAGTTCGGCTCCGAGAAGGGCTATCTTGGCCCGGACAAGATCAGCGCGGTGGACTGCGGCTACATCTTTGAGGACCTGGTGCGGCGGTTCTCTGAGAGCTTTGGCGAGGAGGCAGGAGCCCACTTCACCAGCCGGGATATCATCTATCTGATGACCGACCTGCTGCTGTCTGAAGCCGACCTCGACACCAGCAGCATGACCGTTTACGATATGGCCATGGGAACCAGCCAGATGCTGAGCTGCATGGAGGAGCGCATCCACGAGCTGAACAGCGACATTGAGGTGACCTGCTTCGGGCAGGAGTTCAACCCCTCCACCTTTGCCATCGCCAAGGCGGACATGATGATCCGCGGCGGCGACCCCAACAATATGCGGTTCGGTGATACTTTGTCGGAGGATCAGTTCCCCGGGTTCACCTTCCAATACATCATCTCCAACCCGCCCTTCGGCATCGACTGGAAGCGGGAGCAGAAGGCGGTGGAAGCCGAAGCCGCCCGGGGCGAGATGGGGCGTTTTGCGCCCGGTCTGCCCAAGATCAGCGATGGTCAGCAGCTTTTTGTGCTGAACGGCCTTGCCAAGCTGGCAAACAAGGGCAAAATGGCGATCATCCAGAACGGCTCTCCCCTGTTCAGCGGCGACGCCGGCAGCGGCCCCAGCAACATCCGGCAGTATATTCTGGAAAACGACTGGCTGGACTGCATCATCCAGCTTTCCACCGATATGTTCATGAACACCGGCATCTCCACCTACATCTGGGTACTCAGCAAGGATAAGCCCGCCCACCGTGCGGGCAAGGTGCAGCTTATTGACGCCAGCCACTGCTTTGAACCCCGCCGCAAGAGCATCGGCACCAAGCGCAACGACATCACCGATGCCTGCCGGGAGCTGATCGTCACCGCCTACGGCGAATTTGCCAACGGCAAGGTGTACGGCGACAAAAACGGCATCTACTGCGAGAGCAAGGTGTTCGAGAGCGTGGAGTTCGGTTACAACAAGATCGTGGTGGAGCGCCCCCAGCGGGACGAGGCAGGCAACATCCTCCTGAAGCGTGGCAAGCCTGTGCCGGACACCAGCCTGCGGGACACCGAAAACGTGCCGCTGGTGCAGGATATTGACGCCTACTTTGCCCGGGAAGTTCTGCCCTACGCCCCCGACGCATGGATCGACCACAGCAAAACCAAGGTGGGCTACGAGATCCCCATGACCCGCTATTTCTACGAGTATCAGGCTCCGGAAGCCGTGGAGGATATTGTAGCACGCATTACCGCACTGGAACAGGATATCTCCGCCGGGCTGGCAGAGCTGTTCCATAAGGAGGGCTGTGTTACCAAAGGTGTGCGTGGTGAGCGGGAGATGAAGGATAGCGGAGTTGAGTGGATTGGGGAAATCAATCATAGATTTTCCCTCATTAAACTAAAATACATCTGTTCTATCTTAGACCAATACCGAAAGCCTATTTCTGCTGATAAGCGCAGTCAATCTGGTTCCGTTCTCTATGATTATTATGGAGCATCCGGTGCCATCGATAAAATTGATGATTACACGATTGACGATCATGTCATGTTGATTGGTGAAGATGGTGCAAATCTACGAATGCGTAATTTGCCGTTAATGTACGAAGTCAATGGTAAAGCATGGATCAACAATCATGCACACATTCTCAAACCAACCGAACGAGTGGTTTTTTATTATTTGTTCTATGCTCTTGAAGAGTTAGATATCAACCCTTATATTACCGGCTCCGCACAGCCTAAACTCAGTCAAGAAAAACTACAAAACATTTGGGTTCCACTCCCCGATCTTGAAGAGCAACAGGAGATTGCAACCTATATCCGTTCCAAGTGTGCCGAGATTGACAAGCTGATTGCAAAGAAGGAGCAGTTGATAAAAGAGCTGGAAAGCTATAAGAAAAGTTTGATTTATGAGGTTATAACGGGAAAACGGGAGGTGTAAAGCCTATTTGCTTTCTGCACCATAACTATTGCATAACCGTCTAGTGCAAATTGCAAACTAGCAATTGACTAGCATGATTTTGTGCGCTAGAATAAAGTTAGTACACTCATTGAGTGTAAAAGAAGGAGGGTGCTAAATGAGTGATTTTATTTCAAAACTGGATATTACGACATTCCGTGGTATTAAGCAGCTTTCTTTAAGCGATTTATCTGTTGTTAATGTGTTAGTTGGAGCTAACAATTCTGGTAAAACAAGTGTACTTGAGGCCATTCGTTTTCTCTCTGCCACACATGATATTGGAAAAATTGTCAGCTTATCTTTTTTGCGCGCTCCCGTAACTAAGCGTGATGGTAAAATCATTGATTACTTTTCTACCTTATTTCATAAAGAAGTCGATGACGGTGATGAAGACGAAAAGAAACGTACGCATTATAGCATCGCACTAAGTGCCACTGTTTCAAAAAAATATCTTTCTTACGAAAGCAGCGGAAATATCGACGTTCAATATGATGGGCATGGAATCTCAAGTAAGGTCTTTGTTTTTTCTACAAAAACTCAAACTAATACTAACAAGGCCGAATATGAAGATTATATTTTATATGATAATGGTAAAATAGCTTCTAAAAGTGGACTTTCAGCGAAAGACGATGATTTTGGTTCGCTATATATGCACTCTGCCACTTCTTACTACCATTCCTGTGCGAGACTTCTTTCAGATGCTATCGTTGATTATAACAAGAATGAACTCCTAACCCTTGTTAAAAGTTTCGATTCAACCATTCAAGATATTAGTATTGTAAATGACACTATTTATCTTCACAATAGTGTCTCTGGAACGCTTCCTTTGTTTGCATACGGAATTGGTTTACAAAAAGCATTGCTTCTCTCGGTAATTCTTTATTTACACAAGGGAGATATTCTGCTAATTGACGAAATCGACAATGCAATCAACATGGCAGCATTCCGCGATATTTTCCCATGGTTCGTAGATAAATGCGTTGAATTTGAAGTTCAAGCATTTGTCACAACGCATAGTGTTGAGGCAATAGATGCTATACTTGAAACTGAAAACGAAAATAAGACCACTGATAATATCAGAATTATAACCTTACGAAAAACACCTAAAACACACCAAACTATTGCAAAAATTCGTACTGGAAAACAAGCCCGTAATGACCGTGAAAACTTCGGAATGGAGTTACGCGTATGAGAAGTGTTATACTATGTGAAGGCAGTGACGACTTGTGGTTTATAGCTTATTTTTTAAACAAAACCTCTGGATGGACTATTGCAAAGCAAAAGGAGTGGTCTCCCTATTATGGCTTGCTTCCCTCCAAAGCGGTAAATGGATGCTATAACCGCCAAGAAGTCCAATACATGCTTTCCGCCGACAAAAAGAACACTCTTGCCATTTTTTCTACCTGCGGACAAGATCGTATGAAAAGTACCTTTCTTAAGGTTATCCAGTTAAATGCCAACTATCCACAGCCCGGAAAGACAATTGATTCAATTGTTATATTTAGAGATTGTGATGACCATTCCCCTGATAGCCTAGCAGAATCCATGAAATCATGGTTTGATTCAGTCGATTCTTGGAAAACCGCTTCTTTTTCCTTGAAAAACCAAACGCCTATTCTTCTCGAGAACTGCATTGAAGAGTGTTTAATTCGAACTATTATTCTCCCTGTTATTATTCCATTCGATGAAGAGGGAGCTATCGAAACTCTCCTATTAAAGGCCATCGGTGACAGCGGTGACGAGGGGCATTTTGTTGCAGAATCGGCTAAAAAATACATTTCCGATGTGAAATCCGAAGCGTGCGTTACCACATATTTGTCTCATCAACGTCTCGTAACAAAAGCAAAATATTCTGCTGCTATTGCTATCACCAATCCTGACCACTCTACAAAACTGTTCCAACAATTGATGGAATCTACTCCATGGGAGCAAAGTGCAGCCATCAAAACCCACATGGAAAAAGTTGTTCAATTGATTACTGGGCAATTAGACCTAACACATACGAGGTAAAAACCATGCCCCTCAACACCACCGAAAAGCAGTTTGAATCGGATATTGCGGCGGCGCTGCTCTCCCCTGCCGGGGGCTACACTCGCAATGGGGATTGCTACGACCCCAAGCTGGGGCTGTTTGTGGATACCCTGATCCGCTTTGTGCAAAAGACCCAGCCCAACGAGTGGGCATTTTTTGAAAAGCAGAACACGGTAAACCCGGTGCGGAAGTTCTGCACGGCCTTTAATAATGCCTGCGATGCGGACGGGCTGCTTTCGGTGCTGCGGTATGGGTTCAAGCACCGGGGACGGCGGTTCCGGGTGTGCTATTTTCAGCCGGAGTCCGCGCTGAACCAGAAGGACGCCCAGCGCTACGCCCAAAACGAGATCACCTGCAACCGGCAGTGGTTCTACTCCGACACCACCCACAACTCGGTGGACATGGTGCTGGCGGTCAACGGCATCCCGGTGTTCGCCTTTGAGTTGAAGAACCAATTCACCGGGCAGACCGTGGAGAACGCCAAGCAACAGTGGATGCACGACCGGGACCCGCGGGAGGTGTGTTTCCAGTTCAACAAGCGCATTCTGGGCTACTTTTGCGTAGACCTGACCGAGGTGTGGATGGCCACCCGGCTGGCGGGCAAGGACACCCGCTTTCTGCCCTTCAATCAGGGCTCCAACGGTGCCGGGCGGGACGGCGGTGCAGGCAACCCGCCCAACCCCAACGGCTACCTTACCGCCTACCTCTGGGAAGAGGTGTTCCAGAAAGACAGCATGATGGACATCCTGCAAAAGTTCATGAGCCTGCAGGATGGCAAGACCCTCATCTTTCCCCGGTATCACCAGCTGGACGTGGTGCGCAAGCTGGTGGCAGACGTGCGGCAGAAGGGTGCCGGGCAGCACTATCTCATCCAGCACAGCGCCGGGTCGGGCAAGTCCAACTCCATTGCTTGGACGGCGTACCGGCTGGCTTCCCTGTTCAACACCGAGAACAAGCCGGTGTTTGCCAGCGTCATCGTGGTGACCGACCGCACTGTGCTGGACGCGCAGCTGCAGGAGACCATCTCCGGCTTCGACCATACGCTGGGCGCGGTGGAGGCCATCGGCGAGGACAAAAACTCCGGCGACCTGCGGGATGCCATCAACAACGGCGCACGCATCATCATCACCACGCTGCAAAAGTTCCCGGTCATCTACACTGAGGTGAACAAGACCGCCGGGAAGAACTATGCCGTCATCATCGACGAAGCGCACTCCTCCCAGACCGGCACCTCTGCCTTAAAGCTGAAAGCCGCCCTTGCCGACACCGAGGATGCGCTGCGGGAATATGCCGAGCTGGAAAGCAAAGCGGAGGACGAGATCGACCCGGAGGATGCACTGGTGAAGGAGCTGACCTCCCACGGGCGGCACAAGAACCTGTCCTTCTTTGCCTTTACCGCCACCCCAAAAGCCGCCACGCTGGAACTGTTCGGCACCGAGTATCCAGATGGCAGCCACCATCCCTTCCATATTTACAGTATGCGGCAGGCCATTGAGGAAGGGTTCATCCTGGATGTGCTGCAAAACTACATGACCTATTCCACCTGCTTCAAGATCGCCAAGACCATCCCGGACAACCCCGACCTGCCCGCCAGTCGGGCAGCAAAGCTCATCCGCAAGTACGAGGAGCTGCACCCTTACAACATCAGCCAGAAGGCAAAGATCATTGTAGAGACCTTCCGGGAGACCACCTGCCACAAGATCGGCGGGCGGGGCAAGATGATGGTGGTCACCTCCTCCCGGCTGGCGGCGGTGCGGTACTTCCACGAGGTCAAGCGCTACATTACCGAGCAGGGCTATGATGATGTGCAGATCTTAGCGGCATTTTCCGGTGCCGTACCGGACGGCGGCGTGGAGTACACGGAGCAGTCTCTGAACGTCCGCGCCAACGGCAGCCACATTGCAGAAAGCCAGACCAAAAAGGAATTTCACAACAACTTCAATGTGCTGATCGTGGCAGAAAAGTACCAGACCGGCTTTGACGAGCCGCTGCTCCACACCATGATTGTGGACAAAAAGCTGAAGGGTGTCAAGGCGGTGCAGACCCTCTCCCGCCTGAACCGTACCTGCCCCGGCAAAACCGACACCTTTGTGCTGGACTTTGTGAACAAGGCGGAGGACATCCGGGAGGCATTCCAGCCCTTTTATCAGGAGACCTTTCTGGAGCAGGAGGTCAACACCGACCTCATTTACAAGACCCAGAAGGAGCTGCGGAGCTTTGCGGTCTATTCCGATGCAGATGTGGACGCCTTTGCCAAGGAGTATTTCCGCAGCACCAAGCAGGATAAAAACGCCGTGGGCCGCATGAGCAGCGTTTTAAAGCCCGTGGCAGACCGCTACAACCAGAAAACGCAGGCGGAGCGGTACCAGTTCCGCCGCCTGCTGCGCAGCCTTGTCAAGTGGTACGGCTACGTTTCGCAGGTGGCGCGGATGTTCGATGAAGAGCTGCACAAGGAGAACGTATTCTGCGCTTACCTGCTCAAGCTGCTGCCGCCGGACGAGGTCTCTCCGCTGGATCTGGAGGGCAAATTGCAGCTGGAGTATTACAAGCTGCAAAAGACCTTTGCCGGTGCCATCGAGCTGGAGCGCGCCAAGGGCGTCTACGAGCCAGTCACCCAGAAAGGCGCTCTCGGCCATGACCCCAAGGAGCCGCTGGACGAGATCATTTTGAAGATCAACGAGAAGTTCAAGGGCGAGTTCACCAACGCCGACCGGGTGCTGCTTACCGCCCTGCATGACCGTCTGCTGGCCGACCCGAAGCTGGCAAAGCTGGCGCGAAGCTCCGACCCGCAGATCTTTACCGAGAGCATCTTTCCCAAGGCTTTTGACACTGCCGCACAGGACAGTTATCTTGAAGCGCAGGACACCTTCTCTTCTCTGTTTGAGGACACCAGCAAGTACAAGGCTATCATGTCGGCGCTGGCAGAGTGGCTGTATGGGGAGTTCCGGAAGAAATAAAACAGTTTTCCCTTTTTATTTGCTTAAAACAGTCTGCATCCACGAGATGCAGTTCAAGGGATTGGGATTTCCCAACAAGTATTTTGCAGAGCAAAATTCGCGTTTGCGGAGCGTAGCGCAGCAATGAAAGCCCCAGTGGGGCTTTTAAGCGACAGAACGGTCTGCGACAGCAGATGGAGGGGCCTCGCCCCGACAAGTTCGCAGATGTATATACGTCTGCATTGCTTGCAACAACTATGAAGCCTCTCAAGGTGCTTTCCAAATTTGAAAATCATTTTGCGATCAAGACCGTCCATTTTCAAGTTTCACTTGAAGCGGACGGTTATTTTTCTGCTCAGGAGGTTTTTGCATTTGCATCCACAGCAAGCAGGTATTCAGCACAAGAATGCGCTAGTTCCGCACCTTAACGGTCGCTGAATAAGCAAATTTTCTTGGAGAAAAAATCGTTTTAACAAAATCGGCGTTGATTCATTTAATATCACATCAAACCGGAATTATTACTTCCGGTTTTGAAGGTAAAAAGTGGAAGGAATGCTTCCTAAAAATTTCTGCTTCATTGTGATATGCTTTCTGAAAGCCCCCTCAAACCTAGAAAATCGCATAACCGTCTGCATGGGATACCCGGCGATGACCTCGCAAGAGCGAGCCGGAAAACGCCGCTAGAAGGGGGCAGGAAATCCATGCAGGGATAGCGGCGCACAGAAAACAAACACAATTTCAGAAAGGATGGTTTGCCTATGATGAACTTGAATCAGATCAAAATTGATGCAGAATTCCAAGGAAAAATCCCACCGCTGACATTTGAAGAATTGAATCAGCTAGAAACAAATATTCTGCGAGAGGGTCGTATTATCAATCCCATCATCCTCTGGAACGGAACGATCGTGGATGGACACAATCGTTTCGCCATTGCAAAGAAGCATCCTGAGATTCCGTTCAGTACCCACGAAAAAGATTTTTCAAATCGTCAGGAAGCAATCGTCTGGATCTGCAAAAATCAGTTAGGGCGGCGCAATCTTACCCCCGAGCAGAAGAAATATCTCATTGGAAAGCAGTATGAAGCCGAGAAAAAATCACATGGAGCCAACGATGGTTTTCGCGGAAATCAGCATGATTTGGTAAGTGCCGAAAACCGGCACTTACCAGTCGGTGTGCAGACCTGTGCCCGAATCGCTAAGGAAAACGGCGTAGGAAAAACCTATGTCAAAGATGCCGAGCAATATGCCAAAGGCATAGACGCTGCCGAAGAAGCGATTCCCGGCATCAAGCAGAAAGTTCTTTCCGGCGAGGTCAAACCGACTGCTGCCGAAATCGCTTCCATTGCCGCTGCCCCACCAGCAGAACGCCCTGCATTGATATCTGAAATCTGCAAACCCAAAAAACGCACTGCATCCCCACAAGAGAAATCCTCTTGTTTCGATAAAGTAACTCGACAGCAGATTTTAGAACTTGCCAACAACCGTTACCACACCAAACAACTTGCAAATGGTGCAGCAATGCTCTGTGAAGTATCGGGTGCTGCCAATACCATGATACGCCGCTGGGAAAGTACTTTTCAGGAATACCCCGATATTCTAACTGAACCTGAAAACTGGGCGCTGGTTGAAAACCTAATGGAACAGCATATCAGTTTGCCTTTACACCGGAAGATTTTTATGTATTTGCCCTTGCACACGCACACAAGCATTACAGTCACAGTGGAACGGGTGTCCGCACACTGGCTGATATTTATGTGATGGATTGGTGTTGTACAATAAAAGTTGACATAGGGAACTCAAAGAGCCAATATATAGCAAAGGACAAACAGGAGGCAAGAAA
>CAKTGQ010000012.1 GCA_934561555.1 uncultured Faecalibacterium sp.
GCTCAGCACGCAATCGCTTGCGTCCTGTGTGAATTACTTTTGTTTGGAATTGTTTTACATGTTCTTCCAACATGAAATAGGTTCCTTTACAAGTTCTTTCGATATTGTTCAATTTTCAAGGTCCTGTGCGCCGCAGCCTTAGCGGCTGACGACTTGATTATTTTACCACAGAAGCGGTTTTTTGTCAAGCACTTTTTTGAGAAGCTTTTGAAGTTTTTCGAACTTGGAGCGCTTCAGGTTTCTCGGTGCTAACCGGAACTTTTCAGCGTCTATTGGTTCTTTTCAAGGGCTTCCCGCTGAGCTTTCAGAAGTCATTCTTTTGTCTCAGCGCTTGGCGCTCACATATAGTACCATACCGCAACTACTTTTGCAAGCCTTTTTTACATTTTTTTCGCCTTTTTTTGCGCTTTGTATACATCAGCCAGTTTTTTGCTCAGTTTTGAGGGCGGTTTTGACCTTTCTTCCACCATTTCTGCGCAAAAAAGCCGCCGCACAAAAAGTGCAGCGGCTTTTGCCTTGTAATTCAGTTCTTTTCTTCCTGCTTCATCTCCCGCAGGGTCAGCCAGACGGCAGCCGCCAGCATCGGCAGCGCGGCAATCAGACCGATGGGCATGGGACCCAGCACATTATAATAGGTATCTGCCGGGGTGACCAGCACCTGCGGCAGCGCCGCAATGGCGTTGAACGCTCCATGCGCGATGGCAGGCACCCAGATGCACTCCGTTTTCTCGTAGAGGATATCCAGCAGGGTGTTGAGGGCAAAGCAGATCACGCACCACACCACCAGACCCAGCAAGGGTGCACCCAAGTAGTTGGTGCCGTATTCGTAACCCACCAGAAGCATCAGCGGCCAATGCCAGACGCCCCACACAACGCCGCCCAGCAGACGGCCGTTCAGCAGACCGAACCGCTCCTTCAGGCGGGGCATCATGTAGCCGCGCCAGCCGACCTCCTCGCCCAGCGCGGGGAACATATTGATGGCCGGGGCAAGGAGCACCGCAAACAGCCCGTTTTGCAGCAGATAGCTGAGGGTAGAAACGCCCAGCTGACTGCGCAGGGTCTGGGCGTCCATCTCGCCGCCGTAGGCAGCTACCAGCCAGCTGCCGGTAAAATCCAGCCGGGAGGGGAACACGGCAAAATACAACACTGCGCCCAGCAGGGTGAGCACCGCCGGGCCGAACCATGCCGCCAGCCAGAACCGCCGCTTGCCCTGCACCTTCCAGCCGATGCCGGTGGGCTGGCGCAAAAAAGCCTTCTGCACCAGCAAAACAGCCAGCAGCGGGCAGAACATGGTAACGATGAGCGCCAGCTGATACAGCACGGCGTTATTCTGCTGCAAAAGTGCCATGCAGCCGCCAACCTGACACAGCCATGCCATGCCGAAGGCAAGCAGGAAGTACAGGCCGAAGCCCTGTTTTTCTTTTACCGTCATACGAATCTCACCGCCGTTCCGTAAGCAATGACCTCTGCTGCGCCCTGCATGACGCTGGCAGAGGCGTACCGCATGCCCACAATGGCATCTGCGCCAAGGCTTTCGGCGTCCTTGACCATGCGGCCGGTGGCGATCTGTCGGGCTTCGGTGAGCATATCGGCGTAGTCGGTCACCTCGCCGCCCACAAGTGTGCGGAAACCCGCCATCATGTCATGGCCAAGGTTGCGGCTCTGCACCGTGCTGCCCCGCACCACGCCCAGCGCCTCCAGCTTTTTGCCCGGGATCTCGTTAATAGTTACGATAAGCATCTTCTTCTCCCTTTCCGATCTCTTCGATCCGATCCAGCAGCACCTTCAGGGTGCCTACGATGCAGCCCGCCGGGATGCCGAACATCACCACCAGCAGCGGCAGCGGCGGGGCATCCTGCGGGTCGGTGTAGATCGCCCAGCCCATAGTGGCAATTACAAAAGCCATCATGGCCACAAAAAGGGCAGCACCGATGCAGGCGCCCCGGATGCGGCGGGTCTTTTGGTCGGTCCGTTCAATGTTCACAAAAGTCACTCCCTGTTCTTCCCGTGCGGTCAGGCGCGCCAGCGTCTGCTCCACATCCAGTTGTTCCAGCGGGCCGTTCTCCTGTTGCAGCAGCGTGCAGAAGCCGATTGCTTCTTCCAAGTCGGCGCGGCGGCTGCGCAGACGTTCCAGCTGCTGGCTCATGCCCTCGGCCAGCGTGCGCTGCCCTTCCAGCATCTCCCGGATCTCTGCCAGCGGCACGTCCAGCTTGCGCAGCAGCTTGATGCGGCGCAGACGCTCCACATCTGCCTGCGAGTAGCTGCGGTAGCCGTTGCCCGGCTCCCGGCTGGGGCTGATAAGCCCCTCTTCCTCGTAAAAGCGGATGTTCTTTTTGGTCACGCCGACGGCGGCTTCCACTTCGTTGATCTTCATGGGTCACGACCCCCTCCTTACGGGAGTATTCTACACCTTCCACAAAGGGGAAGGTCAAGTTTTTTTGCAAAAAGAGCTGCCGCACAAAGTCGTACAGCAGCTCCTTCCTTTAAAAATAGCATTTGATCTGGAAACGGTCGGCGTTGTCCTGCTTTTTTTCCACTACGATGTGCTCGTGGTTGAAGTCGAAGTGCACCGGGGTGCATAGGTCGGTGTTGCGGGTCAGGCGCAGCAGCTCCTGCACGCGCTTTTTCTCCTCCGGCACATAGAACAGGTAGCTCACGCCCTCCTTTTTGGCGCGGCCGGTGCGGCCGATGCGGTGGGTGTAGTGCTCGTTCTCGCTGGGCACATCGTAGTTGATAACAGCATCCACATCCGAGACATCAATGCCGCGGGCAGCAACGTCGGTAGCTACCAGAATAGCCAGCTTGCCGTCCCGGAAGGCCTGCATGATCTGGTTGCGCTCCTTCTGGGAGAGGTCGCCGTGCAGGCAGTCCACCGAGAAGCCCAGCCGTGCCAGCTGGTTTGCCAGTGTGGCGGTGTTGAACTTGGTATCGCAGAACACCATCACCCGCTTGTAGCCCTCGCCGATGATGATCTGTGCCAGATCCGACAGCTTATTGCGGCCGGAGGTCTCCAGCATATACTGGGTGATCTTAGGCTGGCTTTCCTCCCGGGGCTGCACAGTGATTTCCTCGGCGTTGTGCTGGTACAGCCAGCCGATATCCATCACCTCGCGGCTGATGGTAGCAGAGAACATGGACAGCGCCTTGCGTGCCTTCATCATCTCGATGATGTGGCGCACATCCTTATAAAAGCCCATGTTCAGCATCTCGTCGGCTTCGTCCAGCACGATCTGGGTCACGTGGGAGATATCAATGCTGTGGTGCTTGTAGTGATCCATCAGGCGGCCCGGGGTGGCTACCACGATCTGGCAGCCCTCGGCCAGACGCTTTGCCTGCTTTTCCATATTGGCACCGCCGTACACACAGGCCACCTGCACCTCGGGCATAAAGTAGGTAAGGTTGGTCAGCTCCTCAGCGATCTGCTGCGCAAGCTCCCGGGTGGGTGCCATGATGACGGCCTGCGGATATTTGTTTTCCGGCTGGATATGCTCCACCACCGGGATGCCGAAGGCACAGGTCTTACCGGTGCCGGTAGGTGCCTTGGCGATGACATCATGCCCTGCCAGCATGAGGGGGATGGTCTTTTCCTGAATCTCGGTCATTTCGGCAAAGCCCATGCGTTCCACAGCCTTGTGGATGGCTTCGCTGCACTGCAACTCGCTGTAAAGCATTTGGACAACTCCGTTCTTTGTGGCGTTTTTTCTCGTTGCAACAAGTATAGCATGAAATGCCGCGCTTGTCAGCAGAGAAACAAAAAGATGCCGTGCGCCGCACGCAAGGCGGGACGATTTGAAATGCCCTCCGCTTGTGCTCTGGGCATTTTCAGCGGAAAATGATTTTGAATTTCGGGATAACGGAACGCCTGCGGGCGTTCCGTTATCCCATTTTCACAGCAGAGTTTTTGCCAAGCAAAAAGAACCGCACCCGGGGTCACGGGTACGGTTCTCAGTGTGCGGGATCAGGCGGTCTCTTCCACGCCCTTCTTGCCGGCCTCCAGCTTCTGCTTGAAGCGGCCGCTGGCCTTGAAGCCGGGGATGGAGGTGGACTCCAGCTGGCTGGAGACCTTGGTCTTGGGGTTGGTGTAAGCCTTCGGCTTGCGAGGACGCATCTCAAAGCGGCCAAAGCCGGCGATGGTCACCTTTTCGTCAGCACGCAGGCAGTCCGCGATCTGGTCAAACATTGCATCCATCGTGGTCTCGACCTGAGCTTCGGTAAAGCCGGTCTTGCGTGCCACGGTTTCGATCATCTGGGAACGGGTCATGTATCGATATCCTCCTGGAATGTCCAAAAGTAACGTCTTTTGGCAAATTTTGCGTTGTTGAGTATAACATATTTCGCGCACTGTTTTCGATGGATTGCGCACGAAATGTCGTTTATTGCGCACGAACCACATTCAGTTCCGTGCACTCCGCACAAATACAGCGCCCACCGTTTCGGCAGGCGCTGTAAAGAGCTGTTTTATGCGGGTGTTACGGCTTATTTTCCGCGGTACAGGGTGGCAATATCCACCAGCGGGATGTTAGCCAGGCTGTGCTCGCTGCGCAGGCAGTCTACCAGAGAAGCGGCGGTATCCACTGCGGTGATGCAGGGGATGCTCAGCTCCACAGCCTTGCGGCGCAGACGGACGGAGTCGCGCCGGGGGTCACGGCCCTTGGCGCTGGTGGAGAACACATAGTCCACCAGACCGCTCTGCAGCAGATCCACAATGTTGGGTGCCTCGCCGGAGATGTTGCGCACCTCGTTGCAGGGAACCATATGCTTGTTGAGCCATGCACAGGTGCCGGAGGTACCGTAGAGCTTATAGCCCATATCCTTCAGCTTCCATGCGATATCCACGAACTCGGGCTTGTCGCTGTCCTTCACGGTGAAGATGCAGCAGCTGCCCGGGCCGGGGGTCTTGAAGGTATAGCCTGCACCAATCAGACCCTTGAGCAGGGCGTCGTGGTAGTTGGGCGCAATACCCAGCACCTCGCCGGTAGACTTCATCTCGGGGCCGAACTGGGTATCCACGGCGTGCAGCTTTTCAAAGCTGAACACGGGCACCTTGACCGCCACATAGGGGGCATTGGGGTGCAGACCGGTGCCGTAGCCCATATCTGCCAGCTTCTCGCCCAAGCAGCAACGCACGGCCAGATCCACCATGGGCACGCCGGTGACCTTGGAGATGTACGGCACGGTACGGGAGGAGCGGGGGTTCACCTCGATGACATACACACGGCCATGGGAAACGGCGTACTGTACGTTGACCAGACCGGTGACGTGCAGTTCGCGGGCAAAGCGACCGGTGTAGTCCACCATAGTGTCGATCTCGTCCTGCGTCAGGTGCTGTGCCGGGTAGACACAGATGGAGTCGCCGGAGTGCACGCCGGTGCGCTCCACCTGCTCCATGATGCCGGGGATCAGGAAGTTTTCGCCGTCGCAGATGGCGTCCACCTCGCACTCGGTGCCCATGATGTACTTATCCAGCAGCACCGGGTGATCCATATCGACGTGCTCGGTGATAACGCCCATGTACTCGACGATATCCGCCTTGTTGTAGGCCACGATCATGTTCTGACCGCCCAGCACATAGGAGGGACGCATCAGCACCGGCAGACCGATCTCCTCGGCAGCAGCCAGAGCTTCGTCCAGATTGAACACGGTACGGCCCGGGGCGCGGGGGATGTTGCAGCGCTCCAGCAGCTCGTCAAAGCGCTCGCGGTCCTCGGCCTCGTCGATGGCGTCCGCCGGGGTGCCCAGAATGGGCAGGCCGATCTCGTCCATGTGCTTGGCCAGCTTGATGGCGGTCTGTCCGCCGAACTGCACCACGCAGGCATCCGGCTTTTCGGTGGCAATGATGTTGTCCACGCTCTCCGGGTTCAGCGGGTCGAAGTACAGACGGTCGCCGGTATCAAAGTCGGTGGAGACGGTCTCGGGGTTATTGTTGACCAGAATGGCCTCGCAGCCGTTCTTTTTCAGGGTCCATACGCAGTGCACAGAGCAGTAGTCGAACTCGATGCCCTGACCGATGCGGATGGGGCCGGAGCCAAAGACCAGAACCTTCTTCTTTTTGGGCTCGCCCTTGGCAGCGGTCTCGGCTTCCTTCTCGGCGATGAAGCCTGCGGCTTCGTTGTCGCCGTCGTAGGTGGAGTAGAAGTAAGGCGTGTTGGCCGAGAACTCGGCAGCGCAGGTATCTACCATCTTGAAGCCGGCGCGGTAGTTCTCCACAGGCAGGGTGTCCACCTGTGCCAGACGGCGGATGGTCTTATCCTGGAAGCCGTACTTCTTGGCAGTCTTGTACTGCTCCACAGACAGATGGCCATTGCACTGTGCCAGACCCTTTTCCAGATCTGCCAGATGCTGCATCTTGTCCAAGAACCACCAGTCGATCTTGGTGATATCGTAGATGACCTTGTGGTCGATGCCGCGCTTCAGCGCCTCGTACACGCAGAACACGCGCTCGGCGTCCTGAACGTGCATGTGCTCCACCACTTCCTCGTCGGTCAGTTCCTCAAAGGGCTTGTGGGTCAGGGTGTCCATACCCAGCTCAATGGAGGAAACAGCCTTCATCATGGCAGCTTCGAAGCTGTTGCCGATGCTCATCACCTCGCCGGTAGCCATCATCTGGGTGCCCAGAGACTTATCGGCGTAGACGAATTTATCAAACGGCCACTTCGGGTACTTGACCACGATGTAGTCCAGCGCAGGCTCAAAGCAGGCGCAGGTCTTGCCGGTAACGTCGTTGGTGATCTCGTCCAGCGTGTAGCCGATGGCGATCTTGGTCGCCACCTTGGCAATGGGGTAGCCGGTCGCCTTGGAAGCCAGCGCGGAGGAGCGGGACACACGAGGGTTGACCTCGATGACCGCGTAGTCGAAGCTGTCCGGCTTCAGGGCAAACTGGCAGTTGCAGCCGCCCTCGATGCCCAGCTCGGTGATGATATCCAGTGCGGCGGTACGCAGCATCTGGTACTCGTGGTCGGTCAGGGTCTGGGAGGGAGCCACGACCACCGAGTCGCCGGTGTGGATGCCCACGGGGTCGAGGTTCTCCATGTTACATACGGTGATCACGTTGCCCTTGTGGTCGCGCATCACCTCGTACTCGATCTCTTTCCAGCCGGCGATGCACTTTTCCACCAGGATCTGATGGATGGGAGAAAGGCGCAGGCCGTTGGTGCCGATCTCGATCAGCTTTTCGCGGGTCTCGCAGATGCCGCCGCCGGTGCCGCCCATGGTAAAGGCCGGGCGCACGATGACCGGGTAGCCGATGCGGTCGGCGCAGTCCAGTGCGTCCTGCAGCGTCTCCACCACCTCAGAGGGGATGATGGGCTGGTGCAGCTTTTCCATGGTCTCCTTGAACAGCTCGCGGTCCTCGGCACGGTCGATGGTCTCGGGCTTGCAGGCCAGCAGACGGATGCCGGTGCGGTCCAGATAGCCGGAGCGTGCCAGCTCCATGGACAGGTTCAGGCCCATCTGACCGCCGAGGTTGGGCAGCACAGAGTCCGGCTTTTCGATGTCCAGAATGCGCTCCACGACTTCCAGCGTCATGGGCTCGATATACACATGGTCGGCCACATCCGGGTCGGTCATGATGGTAGCGGGGTTAGAGTTCAGCAGAACGGTCTCGATGCCCTCTGCTTTCAGGGCGCGGCAGGCCTGCGTGCCGGAGTAGTCAAACTCCGCAGCCTGACCAATGATGATGGGGCCGGAGCCAATGACCAGCACCTTTTTGATTCTGGGGTCCTTCGGCATTTCAGCGTGCCTCCTTTGCTGCTTTGACGTTGTTCAGGAAGCGGTCGAACAGGAATTCGGTGTCCTTGGGGCCGCCGTTTGCTTCCGGGTGGAACTGCACGGTAAAGCAGTTCCACTTTTTGTACTTGATGCCCTCGCAGGTGCCGTCGTTGGCGTTCACCTGTGCCACCTCGCCCATCTCGGCGGGCAGCTCCTCGCCCAGAACCGCGTAGCCGTGGTTCTGGCTGGTGATAAAGGTGCGGCCGGACTCAAAGTCGGTCACAGGCTGGTTGGCACCGCGGTGGCCGTACTTCAGCTTCATGGTCTTGGCACCGGCTGCCAGTGCGGACAGCTGGTGACCCAGACAGATGCCGAAGGTGGGGATGTTCAGTGCAAAGATCTGCTTGAGGTTCTCGATGACCTCCACCGGCTCGGCGGGGTCGCCGGGGCCGTTGGACAGCATGATGCCGTCCGGGGCAAGAGCCTTGATCTCTTCCGCCGTTGCAAAGGCGGGCATCACGGTCACCTTGCAGCCGCGCTTGACAAGGCAGCGCACGATGTTGCGCTTGCAGCCGTAGTGCATCAGCACGATATGGGTCTCGCCTTCCGGGTTGAACACCTCGGGAGCGGCGCAGGTCACGTTCTTCACAGCATCGGTCACGGCATAGGCGCGGATCTCGGCCAGCAGAGCCTCGGTCTCGGCCTTGTTGGCCGGGTCGGCGGGGTCAAAGGTGGTCAGGATGGCACCGTTCATCACGCCGCTCTCCCGGATGATGCGGGTCAGGTGGCGGGTGTCGATGCCCTCGATGCCGATGGTATTGTTCTTTTTCAAAAAGCTGTCCAGCGTCTCCTCACAGCGCCAGTTGGAGGGGGTGGTGCAGGCTTCGCGCACGATGTAGCCCTTTGCCCAGATGCGGTCGGACTCCATATCATCGTGGTTCATGCCGTAGTTGCCGATGAGGGGATAGGTCTGGGTGATGATCTGGCCATAGTAGCTGGGGTCGGTCAGGGTCTCCTGAAAGCCCACCATGCCGGTGGAGAACACCACCTCGCCCACGGTCACGCCCTGCGCGCCCACGGACTGTCCGGCAAAGACCATGCCGTTTGCCAAAAGAAGATATGCGTTCATAGTTTTCCTCGTTTCAACAAAAGCTTTCAGTTTACAGGGTCTGCTTTGCTTCCTGCTTCATCTTGCGGCTGCCCAGATGCACCAGCGGCAGCTTGCCCTCCTTGCAGATGGGGCACTCCTCCGGGGTGTAGTTGGGCAGGTCCAGCTTCAGGGCACTGGCCAGAATGGGGATGGGAGACGGAGCCTCGGGCTTGGTGCGGTCCACCACACAGGTGATGCCAAGGCAGATGCCGCCGGCCTCTTCGATGACGCGCTTGGTCTCCAGAGAGGAGATGCCGGTGGTCACCACGTCCTCGGCGATGATGCACTTTTCACCCGGGTGGATGGCAAAGCGCTTCAGGCACATCACGTTGTCCACGCGCTCGGTAAAGATGGCGCGCTTGCCGGTCTGGCGGGCCAGCTCGTAGGCGTACACGATGCCGCCCATGGCAGGGCCGACGATGACATCCACGTCCATCTCCTTGACCTTGTCGGCCACAGCCTTCATCACCTCGGCGCAGCGGTCCGGGTACTGCTGCAGATAAGCCATCTGGCAGTATGCGCCGGAGTGCCGGCCGGAGGACAGCAGGAAGTGACCCTCCAGAAATGCGTCACAGCTCTTCAGAATTTCAAGTGCTTCACTCATTGTACTTCTCCCTCTCTTTTCAGTGGTGTATATTCCTTTGGGTGGTATTGTACCACGCTTTTACGTTATTTGCAAATTTATGCGTCACATTTTATTTTATGCGCATATTTGTAGATATTTTATGGATAAATTCGTTTTTATTCCGCATGACGGGCACAGCCGCGGATCTCGTCCAGCGTTTTCACGCCGTTCTTGTCCATCCATGCTGCCATCTCGTTTGCAATGGTCTCCATGGCGCGGGGGTTTGCAAAGTTTGCAGCGCCCACCTGCACTGCGGCGGCACCTGCCATGATGAACTCCAGTGCGTCACGGCCGGTGGCAATGCCGCCCAGACCCACCACCGGGATGTTCACCGCACCCACGGCCTGCCATACCATGCGCAGAGCAATGGGGCGCACCGCCGGGCCGGACAGACCGGCAAAGATGTTGTTGAACACCGGGCGGCGCTTTTCCAGATCGATGGCGCAGGCCTGAAAGGTGTTGGTCAGGCTGATGGCGTCCGCACCGGCGGCTTCCACAGCCTTGCACATCTCGGGGATGTTCTCGGCCTGCGGGCTCAGCTTGACCATCAGGGGCTTTTTGCAGGCAGCGCGCACCATGCGCACCACCTCACCGGCGGCCTCGGCCTTTACGCCGTAGGCCATGCCGCCCACCTTGACGTTGGGGCAGGAGATGTTCAGCTCCACGATGTCCACTGCGCTCTCGCTCAGCATCGCAGCGCCTTCCACATACTCTTCCTCGCTGTGGCCGCCAAGGTTTGCAATGGCCACCGTGCCGTACTTCTGCTTCAGCTCCAGCATCTCGGGCAGCTCCACGTCAATAAAGTGCTGCACGCCGGGGTTCTGCAGGCCGATGCTGTTGATGAGGCCGGAGGGGGTCTCCCACAGGCGCTCGCCCTTGTTGCCGTACTGGCCGTGCAGGGTAAGGCCCTTGCCGGAGATGCCGCCGATCTTTGCAAAATCGGCCAGCTCCTCGTACTCCACACCGTAGCCCACGGTGCCGGATGCGCCGATGACCGGGCTGTTCATCACAAAGCCCAGCAGGTTGGTTTTCAGGTCTGCCATCAGAAGAACACCTCCGTTGCGTCAAATACAGGGCCGTTCTTGCACACGCTCTTGCCCTCGCCGCCCTTGGTCTCGCAGGTGCAGCCAAGGCAGGCACCAATGCCGCAGGCCATCTTCTTTTCCATGCTCACAAAGCAGGGCGTGCCTTTTTCGGCACACAGGCGGGCGGCGTTCTTCATCATCACGGTGGGGCCGCACACCAGCACCACGTCGTAATCGGCGGGGTCGTACAGCTGGGTGACAAAGCCGTGGAAGCCCACCGCGCCGGTGTCGGTGGACACCTTGACGAGGTTTGCGATGCTGCGGTACTCCTCCATGCAGTAGGGGGTGTCGCGGAAGCCGAAGAACACATCCGGCTTTACCCCGGCAGCGGCCAGCTCGCGGGTGAGCTGGAACATGGGCGCAGTGCCGATGCCGCCGCCCACCACAGCGATCTTTTTGTACTTGCTCAGGATGTCCGGCACATCAAAGCCGTTGCCCATGGGGCCGGTAAGCTGGAAGGTATCCTGCTGCTTGAGCTGTGCCAGCTTCTCGGTGCCCTCGCCCACCACCTGATACAGAAACTCGATGGTGCTGCTGTCCGGGTTCCAGCGGTGCACGCTGATGGGACGGGACAGGAAGGGAGCTTCGTCTGCGCCCCAGGAGCGCAGAGTGAAGAACTGGCCTGCGTGGGGGGCGTGGTCGCGGTCCGGCCACACCACGGTCAGCAGGCGGATGTCCGGGGCAATGACCTCATTGCGCAGGACGGTGGCTTCACAGCAGGCTGCACGCATGAGCAATGGCCTCCTTCATGTTCACACACTCGTTGTAAGCGGCCTCGTCAAAGGCAACGCCCGGCTGCTTTTTGTAAGCCAGCAGGATGCCGCGGCTGGAGTTGACCACGCCGCCGTTGCCCTTGGTGAGGTACTGGGCGATATCCTCGGCCTTGCCGCCCTGTGCGCCGTAGCCGGGGATCAGGAAGAAGCTGTCCTGATACTTTGCGCGGATCTCGGTGGCCTCCTCGATGTGGGTGCCGCCGATGACCAGACCGATGGAGGAGTAGCCGTGCTCGCCCATGTAGTCCTTGCCCAGAGCGTTCAGCTTGTCGCCCACCAGATCGTAGACGTGGCGGCCGTCGGCCAGCTTCTCGTACTCAAAGTCCTTGGCACCGCCGTTGGAGGTGCGGCAGAGCACGAACATGCCCTTGCCCTGCTTTTCGGCGTAGGGCAGGTAGGGGCTGATGGAGTCCAGACCCATGTAGGGTGCCAGCGTGACGAAATCGCTCTCGAAATCGCCGGTAAAGTGACCCATGGCGTACATCTCGGCGGTCTTGGCAATGTCGCCGCGCTTGATGTCCGCGATCACCGGCACACCGGCCTCGCGCACAGCCTTCAGGGTGTCGGCGTAGGCCTTCATGCCCTCCATGCCCAGAGACTCATAATAAGCGATCTGCACCTTGTAGCAGCCGGCCACAGCCTTGGTGGCATCGATGAGCTTTTTGTTGAAGCGCACGATGTTCTCGCCCTTGGTCAGGGTGCTGTCCACAAAATTGGCAGGCAGGTAGCTGAAGTCGGTGTCCAGACCCACGCACACCGGGCCGCGGGCTTCCACAGCTTCGTACAGTTTGTCCATGTTCGTCATTTGGGTGTCCTCCTGTAAGTCGTATTGTAGAACCCTCTCAGGCGCTTGCGCGCCAGCTCCCCCGAAGGGGGAGCTTTTTCTTGAGGGCAACTGTTTCTTTTCGTGATATGGGAACTGCTTTCCGTACTCTCAGGCAAAGCCTGACAGCTTTGCCTAAGAGGGTTTCGTTCTTTTTACTCCTCGGCCTGATAGGTGATCTTACCGGCCTTGATGGTGGCAAACACCTTGCCGTAGAGCTGTGCACCGTCAAAGGGGGTGTTGTGGCTCTTGGAGTGCAGCTTTTCCTTTTCCACCGTGTAGGGGGTGTCCAGATCCACCAGCACAAAGTCGGCATCGAAGCCCGGCTCCAGCTGGCCCTTGGCAAGACCCAGGATCTCGGCGGGGCGGGTGCTCATCAGGTGCACCAGCAGCTCCAGCGGCAGACCCTCCTGCTTGCAGAGCTTGGTGTAGCACACGCCGAAGGCAGTCTCGCTGCCCACCATACCTGCCATGCCCTTCAGCTTGTCTTCCTCGGAGTGGGGTGCGTGGTCGGTGGCAATGGCGTCCACGATGCCGGTGCGGATGCCCTCCACCAGCGCCTCCACGTCGTCGGCGGTGCGGATGGGCGGGTTGACCCGGTAATCGCAGCTGTCGTTGGTGAACCACAGGTGGTGAGGGGTCACCTCACAGGTGACCGGTGCGCCCCGCAGCTTTGCCATGCGGATGGCGTCCAGCGCACCCCGGGTGGACACATGGCACATGTGCAGCCGGGTCTGGTAGTATTCGCTCAGCCAGCAGTTGCGCACCGTCTCGATATCCTCGGCCAGACGGTAGTCCCACGGGCTGATCTCCATATCCTCGGCGTGGCTCATGACCGTGATGTCCTTCTGGGTGCAGATGGCAAACGCCCGCGCCATGGTGGCGTTATCCTGTACGCCGTGGCCGTCCTCGGTGATGAACTTCACGCTGGCGGGCAGGGTCTTGAGGTGGTCGATGCTCACACCGTCAAAATTCTCGGTGATGGAGACGGTCTGGTTTGCATCGCACAGTCCTACCTCGGCGGCCTTCTGCTCCACCATCACAGCCTGTGCGGCAGAGGAGCAGACGGGCTTTGTGTTGGGCATCAGGTTTACAAAGGTGTAGCCACCGGCGGCAGCGGCGCGGCTGCCGGTCTCGATGTCCTCCTTGTACTCAAAGCCCGGGGTGCGCCAGTGGCAGTGCAGATCCACAAATGCGGGCAGCACAGTCAGCCCACCGGCATCCACCACCATCTCGTTCTCGGCGGCAAGGGCGGAAAGATCCTGCCCTACGGCAGCGATTTTGCCATCCTTTACATAGATCTCCAGCGGCCGTCCCTCGGTGTTCACAGCGTTTGTCAGCAGCATCGCGGTTCCCTCCTGTAATGATATTTTTGTGTGTCAGGCGCCCGAAAACGGGCAAAAAAAAACTTTTCCCCGCAAAGGGAAAAGCTCATTGCGCAAAAAAAGGAAACAACGAAGCCACGGCAAAACCGGACGCGAACTGCTTGTTCAGTTTCGGGTTCTGGGCGCTGCACAGCATGGTGTTTCTCCTTTTCTTGATGGTTGCGTTTTCATTCGTATTATTTTATCATAGAACCGCAAAATGTGTCAATGGCTCCGGCGCAAATCAGGTGCTAAAAGGTTTCTGGCATCTCTCGCCGAATTTTGGATACTCTACCCAAAACCCGGGCCAAGCGGCAAAATAACTGCCATTTTGTTCCGCAATCCCTAGCGCAGCACTGTACTTTCGTTGCCTGCTGTGCTATTATAATACGGTAAAAGGGAGAGCCCCGCCGCGTGGGCGGGTGTTTATGGGAAAGAGAGGTTTTCCGCATGGGTTTACTTGAGGACGCGCGGAACATCCAGCGCAAGGACCCCGCCGCACGCAGTGTGCTGGAGGTAATGCTGCTGTACCCGGGATTCCACATTCTGGTGTACCACCGCATTGCGCACTGGCTGTACGAGCACAAGCACTTTTTTCTGGCACGATGGGTCAGCCAGCATGGCCGCCACCGCACCGGCATCGAGATCCACCCGGGTGCCACCATCGGCAAGTGTCTGTTCATCGACCACGGCATGGGCATCGTGTTCGGCGAGACCTGCGAGATCGGGGACAACTGCACCATCTACCACGGGGTAACGCTGGGCGGCACCGGCAAGGATACCGGCAAGCGCCACCCCACCTTGGGCAACAATGTGCTTATCGGTGCAGGCACCAAGGTGCTGGGCCCGGTGTTCATCGGAGATAACGCCCGCATCGGCGCAGGCAGCGTGGTGCTGCGCAACCTGCCCGCCAACTGCACCGCCGTGGGCGTACCCGCCGAGGTAGTGCGCATCAACAACAAGGCGGTAAACCCCGCCGACGATCTGGACCAGCAGGATCTGCCGGACATCGTCTCGCAGCGGCTCACCGATCTGGACCGTCGCCTGAGCCAGCTGGAAAAGACCGCACAGGGCGATATCCCGCCCACTGCCGCGCAGATCGCCGCCCGGCAGCGGAAATAAAAGATTTCTTTGATAAAAAGAGGAGACAGGCTTCCCGGAAAGGGTCGCCTGTCTCATTTTTGTTGTCAGCTGCGGTTATAACACCTGCTCACCGTTTTCTTTGTTGCAGTACATCCGGGCATCTGCCTGACGGATGGCCTCGGTCAGGGGCTGCACATCGCACACCCCGCCGATACTTACCGAAAGCCGTATCTCCGGGTGGCTGGGCACCCGTGCCGCCTGCACGGCGTTCTGCACACGCCGGATGACGCTTTCCACGCCGTCAGGGCGGTTCTGGGGCATCAGCAGTAAAAATTCATCGCCGCCGTAGCGGATCAGGATATCAGTTTGGCGCAGGCAGCTCTGCATGGCTGCGGCCACAGTTTGCAGCGCCTCGTCCCCTACCAGATGCCCAAAGCTGTCGTTGACCGACTTGAACTGATCCACATCGATCATGGCTACGCCGCCGTGCATCTCGCCCCCGGCAAGGAACTTGTCAAAGTAGCGGCGGGTGTAAGCCCCGGTCAGAGGGTCTATGAAGGCGCTGCGCTCCATGCCGTCGCAGCGGTCCAGCAGCAGCCGGTGGCCGCCCATATCCAGCCAGCGGCCATCCGTCAGCCGGGTGACCAGTTCCAGCATACAGCCCCTGCCGCCTACCTCGATGTACTTGGAGATGACAAAGTAGGCTTCCTCGTCCTTGAACTCGATCTTATTCAAAATGGTCTTGCGGGCGTAGGCCTTGGCCGAGATGCAGTTTTCGCACCGGGTATCCCGGTTCCATACCATGTGGCAGCTGCCGGGCTTTTCGGTCAGGACGCCGTCACTGTCCAGCGCAAGCACCTTGCGGTGCCCCGGGTCCACCAGACGCACCACATCAAAGATACCCTGCAGCCGCCGCAGGAAGTGGGCGGGATCTTCCTCCGGGTCGGTGGCGGTCAGCAACTCTGTCTGGTGCTCCACGCGGCACTGTTCGTCCGTCAGCTGCCCCAGCACATTTACGCAGCGGCGCACCCCGGCACCGCTCCAGATGGTATGCAGTGCCATCCGGTGCAGGTGCGGCTCTCCGTCCCGCTGCACCATGACCGGCAGCACCACGTCCGGCGCTTCCGGTGTGGCGCGGCTGATGGCCTTGGAAAGCTTGCGCCGGTCCTGCTCGTTCAAAAAGCCAAGTCCCCTGCCCTGCGCAAAATCAGCCACCGTTTTTTGCTGCATAGGCTCGGCATGGTAGTCATACACGGTCACGCTGCCGGCCAGCAGGTCGTAGTCGAACCGGATGCCGCCGCACTGGGCGGCGTAGAAATCCGTGCGCTCCTTTTCCTGCTCCAGCAGCAGCTGAGAGTGGTTCTCCCGGGGCAGCGCCTCCCGGTGCAAGATCTCCTCAGAAAGGCGGTGGGTCTCCTGCCGGAAACCCCGGTCCCACTCCGAGCGAGTAAGTTCGGTGCGCAGCTGCGCCGAGGACTCCTGCAGGCAGTCCAGCAGCAGCGGGTTAAAAGCGCCGCACTCGCCGTTCAGGATCATGCGCAGCGCGGTGTCGTGGTCGTAGGCGTGCTTATAGCAGCGCTCGCTGGTCAGGGCGTCGTACACGTCTGCCAGCGCCACCACCTGCGCCGCAATGGGGATCTCGTCCCCTTTCAGCCGGTCGGGGTAGCCATTGCCGTCCCAGCGCTCGTGGTGCCAGCGGCAGATGGCATGCGCCACCTGCAAAAGCGGCTCGTCCCGGGCAATGGACTGTCCCAGATCCTGCAGCATCTGCGCACCCGCCACGGTATGGTCCTTGATGATGGCAAACTCTTCGGCGGTCAGGCGTCCGGGCTTGTTCAGAATTTCCTCCGGGATGACGATCTTGCCGATATCATGCAGCGCCGAGGCGGTGCTGATGCAGGCAATATCGCTTTCGTCCAGCTGATAACGGTCGGTCTTTTGCGCCAGTCGGTGCAAAAGCAGGTCGGTCAGGGTGCGGATGTGCAGAACATGAAGCCCGCTCTCACTGTTGCGGAACTCCACCACATGGCTCAGGATGCTGATCATGAGCACATTGTTGTGCTCTTTTTCGTACACCTGATCGGTGACAAGGCGGGTGAGCCGCTTTTGCTTGGCGTACAGCATCAGGATATTCTTCACCCTGCGCAGGATCATGATCCGCTCGAAGGGGCGGCGGATATAGTCTGCTACACCCAGATCGTAGGCGCGTTCAATGTTGGCGGTATCCTCTGCCGCCGAGATGACGATGACCGGGATCTCGTCCAACCACGCGTGGTACTTCATCACTCGCAGCACGTCAAAACCGTCCATGCCCGGCATCATCAGGTCCAGCAGCAGCAGAGAGATATCCGTGCGCTGCCGCATCAGCTCTACCGCCGCTGCGCCGTCCTCCGCCTCCAGATAGTCATAGCCATCGCCCAGTATCTCCTTGAGCAGGGCACGGTTGATCTCGGAATCATCCGCGATCAGGATCTTCGGTTTCTCGTTCATGGCCATGTTTCTCCTTTTGCGGTGCATCCTTCTGTCCCGGCTCCGCTCCGGGCGCGTCGTCCGCTTTTTATACTCAACTATACTTTAATGGATTCTGCAACAAAATGCAAGGCTGCGCGCAGCATTTCTGCCATTTTCCAGCAGTTTCTGCAGGCGTTTTCATCCATGAGCGTATAAATACAGCTTAACCTGTATAGCAAAAAGGACTGCTGCGCATAACACGCAGCAGTCCTTTCTAAGGTTCACTCTTGGGGCATCATGGCATCGAACCAGCCCATCAGCTCCGCAGCCATCTGTTCCAGCCGAGTCTCCGGCTTCCACGCAGGTTGTGCAGGCTCCGGGGGCAATGCCTGTTCCGGGGCGCAGAGCAGTTCTTCCGTTTCCGGTACAGGATGTTCCGGTGCAGCCTCGCACTGCGGCGCAGCCTCGGGGACAGTCTCCGGCTGCGCAGGTGCTTCCGGGGCAGTCTGCTGCATGGCAGCAAGGGCAGCCTCGGCTCTGCGGCAGGCGGCCTCGGCCTGTTCTGCCCGGGCATTGGCCTGTTCCAGCTGCTCCCACGCCTGCTCACAGGCGGCTTCCAGCTCTGCATTATCGTGCTTGAGGGCAAGCAGAGTGCGCTCAAAGGCAAACATCCGGGTCTGGTACCGGCGCACCTCGGCGCGTGCCGCAGCCAGCTTGCGGCTCAGCTGCTCTGCCTGCGCCCGGGCGCTTTCCGCCTGTGCTGCGGCAGATGCCTGTACAGCGGCCTGCCGGGCAAATTGTCCGCGCAGGACACCGGTCTCCCGCTCCGTCTGCACCATGATGCCCTCCCATGCACACCTTGCATGGGGCTTTCGCTGACCGCATGGGCGCAGCTGCCAGCCCCATTGTAGCCTGTTATTACTTCCGCTTGTTCAGGATGGCCAGCAGCTCGTCGTAGTAACGGTTATCGCTGCTTTCCTCTTCCACGGCCTTCTTTTCAGCCGGAGCAGCAGCCGGTGCGGCATTGGACGCCGGGGCTGCGGCTGCGCCGGTATCGCTGCTGAACACCGCAGTCGGCACAGACTGTGCACCGCCCATGGCGTTGTTGATGCTGTTGCGCAGATCGCTGGCGCTCTTGTTGTCGAAGCCAGTAGCCACAACGGTCACGCGCATCTCATCAGACAGGTTCTCATCAAAGGCAGTACCCCAGATGATGTTTGCATCGGGATGTGCGCTCTGGGTGATGAGGCCTGCGGCGGTCTCCACGTCCTCCAGACCGATGTCCGGGCTGGAGGTGATGTTGATGATAACACCGTGTGCACCGGCGATGCTGGTCTCCAGCAGCGGGCTGGAGATAGCAGCCTTGGCGGCGTTCTCAGCCTTGCCGGCGCCCTTGGCGCTGCCCACGCCCATGTGGGCGTAACCGGCATCCTTCATGATGGAGCGCACGTCGGCGAAGTCCAGGTTGATGAAGGCGGGCACGTTGATCAGAGCAGAGATGGACTCAACGCCCTGACGCAGCACGTTATCGGCGGCCTGGAAGGCGTTCATCAGGGTGATCTTTTCCTGACTGATCATCTTCAGGCGCTCGTTGGGGATGACGATCAGGCTGTCAACGTGCATCAGCAGGTTGGCAATGCCCTGCTCGGCCAGACCCATCTTGCGCTTGCCCTCAAAGGAGAAGGGCTTGGTAACGATGCCAACGGTCAGGATGCCCAAGTCATGTGCCACCTCGGCCACAACGGGAGCTGCACCGGTGCCGGTGCCGCCGCCCATACCGGCGGTGATAAAGACCATCTGGGAGCCCTTGAGGGCATTGGCGATCTCATCCTTGCTTTCTTCCGCGGCGCGCTGGCCGATCTCCGGGTCTGCACCCGCACCACGGCCCTTGGTCAACTTGGAACCCAGCTGCACCTTGACCGAGGCATGGTTCTTGGCCAGTGCCTGCTGGTCGGTATTCATTGCGATGAACTCCACGCCCTGCAGGCCATCGCTCACCATGCGGTTCACAGCGTTGCCGCCGCCGCCGCCCACACCGATCACCTTGATCGTCGTAACGTTCTCGTCCATTTCTTCGTCGAGCATCAATGCCATAACTTTGTCCTCCATCGGGTTTTTATGTGGAACTGCGCACAAACCGCACAGAAATTATCTTACAATACTTATATAACAGTATCGTATCATCTTTTTGCTCCGATTGCAAGTCAAATTTGCTTTTTCGTGGGTGTTTTTTTCTTAACCCCACTCCGGGCGGGTATTTCCTGCCAAATCTGTGCGCCCAGCCCCGCCAAAAGCCGGTCAAGGTCCGCATACCCGCGCCGGATAAACTCCACTCCGCCAAGGCGGCTGCTGCCCCGGGCAGCCAGCGCCGCAAGTACCAGCGCCGCCCCGCCGCGCAGGTCCGGCGCGGTCAATTTTGCCCCGTGCAGCGCCCCGGCGGGCTGCACATACAGGGTGCGCTCTGCCACCCGGACGTTCGCCCCCAGCGCCGCAAAACCCTCCGCGCAGGCAAAGCGGTTTTCAAACACCCTGTCCTGCAAGCGGCTTTCGCTCTGTGCGCAGAGCATCACCGCCGCCAGCAGCGGGGCGGCGTCTGTGGCAAGGCCGGGATAGGGGCCGGTGTGCACATTTCCCGCGCCGCGCAGCGCCCCGAACCGTGAAATGGCGGCAGCATCGCGCGCCCGCTCTACGGCGCAGCCCATTTGTTCCAGAATTTCCAGCAACGGCGCATACAGCCCGGGTGCGCAGCCCGCCAGTTCTACCCTGCCGCCCGCTGCTGCCGCCGCACAGGCCAGCGTAGAGGCGATGATGCGGTCTGCCACCGGCGCAAAGGTGCAGCCCGCAAGGCAGCGCCTTCCCTGCACCCGGATGGTGTCGGTGCCCGCACCCTCTACGCTGCCGCCGCAGGCGTTGAGGAAATCGGCAAGATCTGCGATCTCCGGTTCTTTTGCTGCGCCATGCAGCACGGTCTGCCCCTGCGCCGTGGCAGCGGCCAGCAGCAGCGTTTCGGTAGCGCCCACGCTGGGAAAGGTAAGACAAATTTCTGCGCCCCGCAGCCCCGCCGGAGCGTACAAAGTAAGCTGTCCGGGCGCTGCGGGCAGCTGCCGCACGCCCATCTGCGCCAGCCCCTGCAAATGCAGGTCGATGGGTCTTGCCCCGATGCGGCATCCCCCGGGCAGCACGGTGCTTACCCGCCCCAGCCGTGCCAGCAGCGGCGCGCAAAACAGGATGGACGCCCGCATCCGGCCTGCGGCTTCCGGTGCAAGGTCGGTGCGCATGGGCTGCCCCTGCACGGTCAGTGCTGCGCCCTGCCAGCCCGCCGTGCAGCCTACGCCCCGCAGCAGGGTAAGGCAGTCCTCCACATCGGTCAGGCGCGGCACATTTTGCAGCCGCACCGGTCCGCTGCACAGCAGCGCAGCTGCCAGCAGCGGCAGCACACTGTTTTTGGCCGCAGGCACTTCCACCCTGCCCTGCAAAGGCCGCCCGCCCGTAATGATCCAATCCCCAGCCATGCCAAGACCCCCGTTCTGCAAAAGATACCCCATGGTATGCAAAACGAGGGTCTTTGGTCAAAGAAATACACCGGAAACGGCTTTCCCGCTGTCTGCGGGATTTGTCCGGTCATTTGTCCGCTTTTTCCCGGTATTTTCGCGCCGTTCCTGCCCCGCTGCGGCAGGAAATACCGGTCTTTATCAGCTTTCGCCCCGGGAGACGGAAAGCACGATGCCCATCTCGCCCAGCAGCATCATCAGGCTGGTGCCGCCGGAGGAGAAAAAGGGCAGACTGATGCCGGTGTTTGGGATGGTATTGGTGACCACCGCGATGTTCAGCACCGCCTGCAATGCTACCTGCACCACAAAACCCACCACCAGCAGTGCGCCGAACCGGTCCGGCGCGTGCGCCGCCAGCGTGATGCCCCGCCACAGCAGCGCGCTGAACAGCAGAATGACCGCACACGCACCCAGAAAGCCCAGCTCCTCGCAGAGGATGGAAAAGATAAAGTCGTTCTGCGGCTCGGGCACGAACAGATGTTTCTGGCGGCTGTTGCCCAGCCCCAGCCCCGCCGCCCCGCCGGAGCCGATGGCGTACAGGCTCTGGATGGTCTGGTGTCCGTCCCCCAGCGGATCGGCAAAGGGGTCCAGCCACGAATTGAGCCGGTCGGCGGCGTAGGGCACCAGTTCCGGCATGAGCACGATGGCCGTGCCGATGGCGGCAGCGCCGCCCGCCCCTGCCAGCATGAACCACCGCAGCCCAGTGCCGCCCACGAACATGAGCACCGCGCCGATGCTCAAAATTAGCACCGTGCCGGAAAGGTGGGGTTCCAGCAGCATGAGCACCGCCACCACCCCCAGCACCAGCGCAAAGGGCACTACCCCCACCGCAAAGCTGCCCATGCGGTCGTGGTTCAGGGCGATGATGTGTGCAAATACCAGCACCACCGCAAATTTGGCGATCTCGCTGGGCTGTAATGTGCCCAGCCCTGGCAGCACCAGCCAGCGCTTGCAGCCGTTATACTCCGGCATGAACAGCACCGCCGTCAGCAGCACCAGCGAGAGCGCCAGCAGCGGCCACGCCAGCTTGTGATAGATGTGGTAGTCCACCCGGCTGGCCGTCCACATAGCTCCCAGCCCCATGGCGGCGTACAGCAGCTGCGGCCGCACATAGGCAAAGGCGTCCTGCCGCCGGTACAGCGCCACCGCGCTGCTGGCGCTGCACAACATCACCAGCCCAAAGGCTACCAGCGTGAGCACCAGCACCAGAAAGGGCAGGTCCATGGGCGGCAGCGGCCGCAGCAGCCCTTTGCGGGCAGCAGTTCTGTGCAATCCCGGTCACCTCCGTTTCTGTTATTGTACGCGGGTGCGGGGGCGGTTAGTCATACAAGCTGCTGCCGGGCGCATAAACTGCCCGCAAAGGGGGTGCTGCCATGCGCGGCTCAAAACCCATGGACGCCCTGCGCACTTTGCCGGAGCGGGCGTTCCGCCTGCGGGCGCGGCTCATTGCGGTGGGGCTGTGCGCCATCTGCTTTGCAGGGCTCATCGGGCGGCTGTTCTGGCTGCAATTATGCACCGGCGGCTGGTACACCCAGCGGGCGCTGGGGCAGCAGCTGCGGGACACCGTTGTGCCCGCCGACCGGGGCAAAATATACAGCGCCGATGGTGCGCTGCTTGCCGCTAACAGCAGCTGCTGGACCCTGCGTGCCAGCCCCCGGGAGATGCCGGAGGATAAGCTTGCCCTTGCCGCCAAGAGGCTTGCGGAGATCCTGGAATTGGACGAAGCAAAGCTGCTGGAAAAGTTCAGCGACCGGCGCTCCAACGACTGCCTTCTGCGCTACCGGGTAGAGCGGGAAACCGCCGATGCCGTGCGGGATTTCTGCGCGGCGAACGGCATTACCGGCGTGCGCATCAATCAGGACTCCAAGCGCTGGTACCCGCAGGGGGAGTTTCTGGCCTCGGTGCTGGGCTTCACCAACGTGGACAACGCCGGGGTCAGCGGGCTGGAACTGAAATACAACGACACCCTTACCGGGCAGAATGGGGTAGTGCTGACCGCCGTGAACGCATGGGGCTACACGCTGGCGCAGAGCTACGAGACCGAACTCGCCCCTGTGGAGGGCAGCGGACTGCGGCTGACCATTGATGCAAATATTCAACATTACCTTGAAAATGCGTTGAATTATGCGGTGCAGGAGCATCATGTAGCCGCCCGCAGCGTGGGCATCGTGATGGAGGTGAACACCGGAGCAGTGCTGGCCATGGCTACCACCCCGGCCTACGACCCCAACCAGCCCCGGGTCATCGCCAACAAGACCGCACGCGCCGCCGTGGATGCCCTTTCCGGTAAAGAACGCGCCGCCGCCTTGCAGCTGGCGCAGCAGACCCAGTGGCGCAACAAGGCAGTAAGCGACCTGTACGAGCCGGGCAGCGTGTTCAAGCTCATCACCTGCGCGGCGGCACTGGATGCCGGTGCCATCACCCGGCACTCCACCTTTTACTGCGGGGACTCCATCTCGGTAGCGGGCACCCGCTTCCACTGCGCCAACCACAAGCGCCACGGCAGCCAGACCGTGACCCAAGCGCTGGAAAACTCCTGCAATCAGAGCTTCATCCAGATCGGGGCGCGGCTGGGCAAGCAGGCTTTCTGCGATTATTTTGCCGCTTTCGGCCTACGGGAACCCACCGGCATCGACCTGCCCGCCGAGCCGAAAAAGAGCCTGTACTACACCGCCGACCGCATGGGACCGGTAGAGTTGGCCTCCTGCGCCTTCGGACAGAGCAGCAAGATCTCCTATCTGGAAATGGCTGCTGCCGTCTGCGCGGTGGTAAACGGCGGGCGTCTGATGCAGCCGTATCTGGTATCGGATATCCTTGCGCCGGACGGCAGCGTTTTGCAGCACAACGCCCCGGTGTGCAAGCGGCAGGTGATCCAACCCGCAACCTCCGCCGCCATGCGGGAGATGATGGAGGCGGTGGTGCTGTACGGCGGCGGGCGCAACGCGCAGATCGCGGGCTACCGGGTGGGCGGCAAAAGCGGCACCAGCCAGAAGCTGGACAGCGCCGACGATAAAGCCCGCATCGCCAGCTTTGTGGCAGTGGCACCCATTGACGACCCGCAGTTTTTGTGTCTGGTCTGTCTGGATGAGCCACACAGCTGGACCACCGCCGGCGGCAGTCTTTCGGCACCGGTCTGTGCCGAAGTGCTGGAGCAGACACTGGTGTACAAAGGCATCCCCCGGGCAGCGGACACCGGCAGCGCAGACGCGCAAGCCGCTGCCCTGCCCGCCGATGGGGACAGCTTTGATGGGGCGTAGATACAACAAAGGCTGCTGCACAAGCAATGTGCAGCAGCCTTTGAAAAAACTGATTTAGTTCTGATTCGGCTGGGGGCGGAAAGTGATCTCGCCGGTGGTGCTGTCCATGGCGTCCACGATGGCAAGGCTTTCCAGCTGGATGCCCTTGCTGCGGATCAGCTCGCCGCCCTGCTGGAAGCCCTTTTCCACAGCGATACCGATGCCCTCTACGGTGGCACCGGCTTCCTCGGCCAGCTCCAGCAGACCCATCAGGGCGCAGCCGTTGGCCAGAAAATCGTCGATGATCAGCACATGATCCTCCGGGGTGAGGAACTTTTTGGAAACGATGACGTTGTAGATCTTTTTGTGGGTGAAGGACTGGATCTGGGTCTTGTAGTTGTCGTAGTCCAGATTGATGCTCATGGATTTTTTGGCAAACACCACCGGCACGTTCAGCTCGCTGGCCACCACAGCCGCAATGCCAATGCCGCTGGCCTCGATGGTGAGCACCTTGTTGATGGTCTTGCCTGCAAACAGGCGCTTCCACTCCCGTGCCATCTCGCGGAACAGCGGGATGTCCATCTGGTGGTTGATAAAGCTGTCCACCTTGAGCACGTTGCCCTCGCGCACAATGCCGTCCTTGCGGATACGATCTTCCAGCATCTTCATAAAATATATCCTCCAACCCTTGCAGGTGCGTTTTCTGCCTCCGGCTCGCCCGCCGCGAAAAGCACCCGCCTGTTTTCCATTCCCGGGTGCGCGCCACACGCACCCATCATATAATGTTTCACCTAGTATACCGGAAGCACCCCGCTTTGACAAGGGGTTTTCTTGCCAAAATTCGTAAAAATACGGCACCAAACCTCTTCGTTTTTTCTAAAAGTATGACCTTGTCCAAAAATACCGAAACTTCGTGAGGTTGTCGGGTCATTTTTGGATTATCCTCCCTTGTTCTTTCGCGGTTTTTGAGTATACTATTCTTGTAGGAGAAGGGTAATATCCGGGATTTTTGACCGGACGAGGAGGAAAATGGTATGAAAACTGGACTTGTGCTGGAAGGCGGCGCTATGCGCGGAATGTTCACCGCTGGCGTACTGGATGTGCTGATGGAGCATAACATCCAGTTGGACGGTGCCATTGGCGTGTCGGCGGGGGCAGTGTTCGGCTGCAACTACAAGTCGCACCAGATCGGGCGCACGATCCGCTACAACACGGATTACTGCAACGACAAGCGCTACGCCAGCTTTGGCAATCTGCTGCGCACCGGCAACCTGTACAGCGAGCAGTTCTGCTACCATACCGTGCCGGAAAAGCTGGATCCCTTTGACACCGAGGCTTTCCGGGAGAACCCCATGGACTTTTTTGTGGTGTGCACCGATGTGCGAACCGGCGAGCCTATCTACCACAAATGCCGCACCGGCGACGCCGAAGATATCCGGTGGATGCAGGCCTCGGCATCCATGCCGCTGGCGGCAAAGATCGTAAAGATCGGCCACTATCAGCTGCTGGACGGCGGTGTTGCGGATTCCATCCCTGTGCGCTTTTTCGAGTCCATCGGCTACAAGCGCAACCTGATCATCCTGACCCAGCCCAAGGGCTTTGTAAAGCAGAAAAACAAGATGCTGCCCCTTATCCGGGCAAAGTTTTTGCGCTACCCCGCCTTTGTGGAGGCTGTGGCAGACCGGCACCAGCGCTATAACGAGACGCTGTCCTATATTTCCATGTTGGAGCAGTCCGGTCGGGCGTTCGTCATCCGCCCGCCCATCCCGCTGGAGATTCCCTCTATGGAGCGCGACCCCGCCCAGCTGCGCCGCGTATACGAGACCGGTCGTGCCGTGGCGCAGATCCAGATTGACAAGATCGCAGCCTATGTGGAAGCTTGCAAGGCTGCACCGGAGGAATAATACGAAAGGCTGTTGCACAGGTTTGTGCGGCAGCCTTTTTTGATAAGAGAACGATTGAGAATGTCCGCCGCTTGCGCTTTGGGCATCTTCAGCGGAAAAATTTTTTATAGAGCGATCCCGGAAAGTCTGCGGACTTTCCGGGATCGCTTTTTCACGGGAGGGGATAAGCAAAAAAGGCCTGCACCTTGCGGTGCAGACCTCTTGATGTTCAAGAAAGAACGGTAAGAGAAGGAGTTAAATTACTTAACCTCAACCTTAGCGCCAGCCTCTTCCAGCTTCTTCTTGATGTCGTCAGCCTCAGCCTGGGAGACCTTCTCCTTGATAGCCTTGGGAGCGCCGTCGACGATAGCCTTAGCTTCCTTCAGGCCCAGGCCGGTGATCTCCTTAACGACCTTGATGACCTGCATCTTGGTAGCGCCAGCCTCAGCCAGGATGACGTCGAACTCGGTCTTCTCTTCCTCAGCGGCAGCAGCAGCGCCAGCAGCAGCGGGAGCAGCAGCAGCAACAGCAGAAACACCGAACTCCTCGCAGTAGGTGTCGATCAGTTCCTTCAGCTCCAGAACGGTCAGGCCCTTGACGGACTCGATGATGGCAGTAATCTTCTCAGAAGCCATGGTAATAACCCTCCAATATCAATGGTTTTAGTTTGTTTCAGTTTTTTGTTAAGCGGCGGTCACGCGGCCATTAGGCAGCGGGCTCCTCCTGCTTGTCGGCATAAGCCTGCATTGCAACGGCCAGACCAGACAGAGTGCTGGTGAGGGCGCCTGCAAACATGGACAACATACCTTCGCGGTTGGGCAGCTTTGCGATAGCGTTGGTCTCGGCGGCGTTCATAGCCTTGCCTTCCATGAAGCCAGCCTTCACGACGAACTTCTTGGACTTATCGCCATCCTGATACTTGCACAGGATGCGGGCAGCGGACATGGGGTCCTCCTCGTGAGCAAAAGCGATAGCGGTATCGCCCTTGAACTGCTCAGCCAGGCCCTCCAGAGAGGTACCCTTGACAGCCAGACGCAGCATGGTGTTCTTCACGACCATGTAATCAACGCCTGCCTCACGCAGCTCCTTACGGAGCTTGGTGTCGTTCTCGACGTTAATGCCGCCGTAAGCGACGACGCAGCCGGAAACCGCACTCTCAAACTTTGCCTTCAGATCAGCGACGTAAGCCTGCTTTTCAGAAAGAATCTTTGCACTGGGCATTCGGTTTCACCTCGTTTCAAAAACTTGTATCGAAAGCCGGAGCAATGAAAAAAGCCTCTCTCCCGCGCACTGCGCCGAGAGAGAGGCATAAAGCAACTTTACGCACGTTTCTCGGCAGGCGGTCAAACTTTACACTGGACTCCAGCGCCTGCTGTCTTAAAAACAGCATGATTATAATACCGCAAACGTGCGGCGTTGTCAAGTACTTTTTTCAATTTCCGACAAAATTTTTCTGCCATTCCGCAGAACGGCAGAAAAACATCAGAAATCTAAATTAGACACCGTACTTCAGGGTGTTCAGACGGATGCCAGGGCCCATGGTGGTGGCGATGGTAGCGCTCTTGAAGTAGGTACCCTTAGCTGCAGCGGGCTTTGCCTTGGCAATAGCCTCCATCACAGTGTCCAGGTTGGTGTACAGCTTCTCTGCACCGAAAGAAGCCTTGCCCACGGGCACATGGATGATGTTCTGCTTGTCCAGACGGTACTCGATCTTACCAGCCTTAGCCTCGCTGACAGCCTTGCCCAGATCGGGAGCCACAGTGCCGGCCTTGGGGTTGGGCATCAGGCCACGGGGACCCAGAACCTTACCCAGACGACCAACGCGGCCCATCATATCGGGGGTAGTCACGACGACGTCAAAATCCATGAAGCCGCCGGCGATCTTTGCGATCAGCTCGTCATCGCCAACGATATCAGCGCCAGCAGCCTCGGCAGCAGCAGCTGCGGGGCCCTTAGCAATGGCGCAGACGCGGACGGTCTTGCCGGTGCCGTTGGGCAGAACGACAGCGCCGCGGACCTGCTGGTCAGCGTGACGGCCATCAACGCCCAGACGGACGTGCAGCTCGACGGTCTCGTCGAACTTGGCAGAAGCGGTCTTGCAAGCCAGCTCCAGAGCCTCGTTCACATCGTATGCCTTAGTAGAATCGACCAGCTTTGCAGCGTCGACATAGTGCTTGCCATGTTTCATTGTATATCCTCCTGTGTGGTCATGCGGGCAGTGTTATGCCCTCCCACTGTTTATGTCTCAGCCCTCGACGGTGACGCCCATGGAACGGCAGGTGCCGCGGACCATGCTGCATGCAGCTTCCAGAGAAGCAGCGTTCAGGTCGGGCATCTTGGTCTTGGCGATCTCCTCCACCTGAGCGGCGGTCAGAGTAGCGACCTTTTCCTTGTTGGGCTTGCCGGAAGCGGTGTTGATGCCAGCGGCCTTCTTGATCAGAACAGCTGCCGGAGGAGTCTTGGTGATGAAGCTGAAGGAGCGGTCAGCGTAAACGGTGATGACGACGGGGATGACATAACCCATCTGGTTCTTGGTACGCTCGTTGAACTCCTTGGTGAACGCCATGATGTTGACGCCCTTCTGACCCAGAGCAGGGCCAACAGGGGGAGCCGGAGTCGCCTTGCCGGCCTCGATCTGCAGCTTAATGTAGCCAGTAACTTTCTGTGCCATGATAAATGCACCTCCAAAAATCTGTGGTGAGTTGCGGCGCAGTGTCTCTGCGCCTCCCACGAGCGCGTGCACGCTGCACACGCTCTATAAGAACCGCACTGCGGTCTTACCTTGGTAAACGGAACTTGCCGGTTGGTTACGGCAGCTCGACCTGACCGATCTCCACCTCTGCGGGGGTCTCGCGGCCGAACATATTGACCTTGAGCTTCACCTTGAAGTTCTCGGTATCAATGGCCTCCACAAGGCCCATAAAGCCTTCCAGAGGACCGGCGGTGATCTGCACGGTATCGCCGACAGCAAAATCGACGCTCAGCGGTGCAGCCTTCTCCACACCCATCTTCTCCACTTCCTCAGCAGTCAGCGGAACGGGCTTAGAGGCGGGGCCGACAAAGCCGGTGCAGCCGCGCGTATTGCGCACGACATACCAGGTATCGTCGTTCATCACCATTTTGACCAGAACGTAGCCGGGGAACAGCTTGTGCTCCACCATCTTCTGCTTGCCGTTCTTGTCGATCTCAGGAACCATCTCGACGGGAACCTTGATATCGCAGATCAGCTCCTGCAGGTGACGGTTCTCCACCATGGTCTGCAGGTCGTTGGCGACCTTGTTCTCGTAACCGGAATAGGTATGCACAACATACCAAAGAGCCTCAGTGGACTCATCTACCAGCTTGGTTGATTCTTCCATTTTGGTTGACCCTCCGTTTCAAGATGATTCTTAGGCGCCGATGATCAGGCCCAGAATACCACCGAAGATGGCATCCAGCAGGATCATCACAACCGCTGCAATAGCGACGGTCACGAGCACGACGATGGTGTTGGTCTTGACGTCCTGCTTGGACGGCCAGACCACCTTCTTCAGCTCGCTCTTGGTATCGCGGAAGAACTTTGCGACCCGTGCGCAGAAGCCCTTCACAGCGGCTTTAGCTTTGGCCACAAAGCCCGGCTTTTTCTCGGTTTTGTCTGCCATTATGCTCCGCCTTTCTTTTACTTGGTTTCGCGATGAACGGTGTGCTTCTTGCAGAAACGGCAATACTTCTTCATCTCGAGACGATCGGGGTTGTTCTTCTTGTTCTTCGTGGTGTTGTAGTTGCGCTGCTTGCACTCGGTGCAGGCCAGAGTGATTTTAACGGTCATTTGTTGACACCTCCATTATAACGGTTGTTTTGAACCTCCCTCGGGTGCGGGTGGCAGCTGTAAAAACAGGCGCACTTAATAACCCCGCAAAAGAGGTGATATCATTGTACCACGCGTTTTTCAATCCGTCAAGCAGAAAAAAGCGATTTTGAGAAACTTTTTTTGCAGCCGGCGTCTTTTTGTCCCAAGGCAGCTTTTTTGCATTCTGCTTGCATCGCGGGCGTAGATATTGTATAATGAATCGAAACGGCATTTTACCGGTTTGAAGCCGCCCCTTTACCGGGGCTTTATAAATAGGAGTGAGATATCATGCAGTCTGCAAATAAAATGTGTGTGGCGCTGCTGTTCGGCGGTATGTCCAGCGAACATGAGGTCAGCTGTGTCTCTGTGGGCAACTTTGTCCGCAACATCGACCGCAGCAAATACGAGGTGCTCACCGTGGGCATCACCAAGGAGGGCCGCTGGCTCTACACCGAGGCCACGGCGGAACAGATGGCCGACGGCAGCTGGGAAGAGCTGCCCGGCAATATGCCCTGCGTGATCAGCCCGGACCGCGCCGACCACGGCATGATCCTGTTCACCCCGGACGGCCGGGTGGAAAAGATGCACCTTGACGTGGTGATCCCGGTGCTCCACGGCCTGTGGGGCGAGGACGGCACCGTGCAGGGCCTGCTGGAGCTGGCAGGCATCGCCTATGTGGGCTGCGGCGTTCTGGCAAGCTCTGTGTGCATGGACAAGGCCGTGGCCAATGCCCTGTTTGAGGCCAACGGCGTGCCCCACACCAAGTGGGTAGCCGCCAACCGCTGGGAGATCGAGAAGGATCTGGAGGGCGTTTGCGCCGGCGTAGAGCAAAAGCTGGGCTGGCCGGTATTCGTCAAGCCCGCCAACGCAGGCTCCAGCGTGGGCATCTCCAAGGTGTCCAGTCAGGAGGAGCTGAAAGCCGCCATCGCCCTTGCACTGGAAAACGACCGCAAGGTGGTATTTGAGGCCTTTGTGGACGGACAGGAAGTGGAGTGCGCCGTCATCGGCTCTGACCCCGCTGTTGCTACCCGTCCCGGTGAGATCCTTGCCGGTGCAGAGTTCTACACCTATGATGATAAGTACAAGAACGGCGTGAGCCAGACCGTCATCCCGGCACATCTGCCGGAAGCCAAGCTGGACGAGGTAAAGACCTACGCTGCCATGGCCTACACCGCGCTGAACTGCGAGGGGCTGGCACGATGCGATTTCTTTGTGGAAAAGAACACCGGCCGGGTGCTCATCAACGAGATCAACACCTTCCCCGGCTTTACCGCCATCAGCATGTACCCCAAGCTCATGGAGCACGAGGGCCTGCCGGTGCCGCAGCTCATCGACCGCCTGATCGCACTGGCGGTGGAAAGGACGGAAAAGCAGCATGGATAATCGCCCCATCGGTGTGTTCGACAGCGGTCTGGGCGGTCTGACCGGCGTGCGGGAGCTGCGCAAGCGCCTGCCTCATGAGGATATCATCTACTTCGGCGATACCGGCCGGGTGCCCTACGGCAGCCGCAGCCCGGAGACCATTTTGCAGTACGCTCGGCAGGACGTGGCCTTTCTGCTTTCCAAAAACGTCAAGTGCATCATGGCCGCCTGCGGTACGGTGTCCAGCACCTACCCGGCTGCGGAGGCCGCCCAGCTGCCGGTGCCCTACCTTGGCGTAGTGGACGCTGCCGCCCGGGAAGCGGCTTTCGTCACCCGCAACCGCCGCATCGGCGTCATCGGCACAGCCGCCACTATCCGCTCCCGCAGCTACGAAAAGCTGCTGCGGCAGCTGGTGCCCGGGGTGGAGATCACCGCCCGCCCTTGCCCGCTGTTCGTACCGCTGGTGGAGGCCGGGTATGTGGATCACAGCGAGGCCGGAAAGCAGCAGGTCACAAAGCTGGTCATCGCCCAGTACCTGACCGAGGTGCGCGAGGCCGGGGTGGATACCCTGATTCTGGGCTGCACCCACTACCCGCTGCTGAAAAGCATGATCGGGGAGTTTATGGGCCCGGGCGTCACGCTGGTGGACCCCGCCATGACCGCCGCCCATCATCTGGAACGGATGCTCGCCGAGCGCGGACTGCGCGCCGCCCACGAGAACGGGCAGGCACACTTTTACGTCAGCGATGTGCCGGACTGCTTTGTGCAGACGGCAGACCTGTTCCTGGGCGAGTACAAAGGCGGCCCGGTGGAGCAGATCGCCATTGATAAGTATTGATAAGGAAAAACAACGTGAGCAAGCCACTGAAGGAAGACTATATCATCCGCATCAAAAGCCGCATTGAGCAGCGGCTGGACGAACCGGCTGCGGAGGAAGAAAAAGAAGAATTTGTGGAGCTGATGACCCGGGGCAGCTTTGTGCTGAAGGGCGGCAGCTACTATGTGACCTACCGCGAGACCGAGACCACCGGCTACGAGGGCTGCACCACCACCCTGAAGATCGCCGCAGACGGCAGCCGGGTGGCCATGCTGCGGTTCGGCAAGGGCGGCGGGGCAGGCACCCAGCTGCTGATCGAAAAAGGCCGCCGCAACCTGTGCCACTACGAGACTGGTTTCGGCTCCATGACCTTGGGCGTGACCGCAGACGAGATCGACTGTCAGCTGACCGAAAAGGGCGGTACCGCCCGGTTTGCCTACCTGCTGGATGCCGACAGCGCCGAGCTGGTGAGCCGCAACCGTCTGGAAGTTACCGTGACCCATGTGAATTGACAAAGTTCCCTGAGACTGTGAAAGGAATCCGACCCATGACTGATTTTGAAAAGACCTACCAGAACTACAACCCCCGGCAGGCTGCGCTGGACGAGGCACGCGCTCTGCTGACCGCAGCCGCCAAGGCTGCTATGGCAGACGGCACCCTGCCCGAGGCAGAGCTGCCCGCCTTTATCGTGGAGATCCCCGCCGATGTGAAGAACGGCGATATCGCCTCCAACCTCGCCATGGCCGGTGCACGCACCTGGCGCAAGGCCCCCAAGATGATCGCAGACGCCCTGCTGGCACATCTGCCCTCTATCGAGGACAGCGTGTTCTCCAAGGTGGAGGTTGCCGGTCCCGGCTTCATCAACCTGTTCCTGTCCCAGAGCTTCTGGGCAGGCGTTGTGCTGGGTGCCTGCGCCAACAAGGAGTATGGCCGCACCGACCACGGCAAGGGTGCAAAGTACAATGTGGAGTTCGTTTCTGCCAACCCCACCGGCCCCATGCACATGGGCAACGCTCGCGGCGGCGCACTGGGCGACTGTCTGGCCGCTGTGCTGGACTGGTCCGGCTACGATGTGACCCGCGAGTTCTATATCAACGATGCCGGTAACCAGATTCAGAAGTTCGGTAAAAGTCTGGCAGTGCGCTACCTGCAGCAGTTCTGCGGCGAGGAGGCCTATCCCCTGCCCAAAGAGTGCTATCAGGGCGGCGACATCAAGGTGCTGGCCGCTGAGTTTGCCGAGCTGAACGGCGACAAGTACGTTGCCGCCTGCTCCGGGCTGAGCGAGGAAGCTCTGTTCGAGAGCGAAGCCTTTGCCGCCCTGAAGGACGCACTGGTGGCCTACGCCCTGCCCAAGAACATCGCTGCCCTGAAGCGCGACCTCGGCAAGTACCGCATCGACTACGACGTCTGGTTCCACGAGAGCACCCTGCACGAGTCCGGCGCGGTTCTGGCTGTGGTGGACAAACTGCTGGAGCTGGGTGCCTGCTACAAGGCCGAGGACGGCGCTATCATGTACCGCAGCGCCCAGTACGCTGCCAAGTACGGCACCGTGAACAAGAAAAAGACCGAGGACGGCACCGAGGAAGAAGCCAAGGACGAGGTGCTGGTGCGCGCCAACGGCATCCCCACCTACTTTGCCGCTGATATCGCCTACCACTACAACAAGCTGGCAACCCGCGGCTTTGCCAAGGCCATCGACGTGTGGGGCGCAGACCACCACGGCCATGTGGCCCGTATGAAGGGTGCGATGGACGCCATCGGCCTGAACGGCGAGGATCTGGATGTTGTGCTGATGCAGATGGTCAACCTGATGCGGGACGGCCAGCCTGTCCGTATGTCCAAGCGCACCGGCAACGCCATCACCCTGACCGATCTGCTGGAAGAGGTACCCATCGACAGCGCACGCTTCCTGTTCAATATGCACGACGCCGGCAGCGGTATCGACTTTGATCTGGATCAGGCCGTTAAGACCGACAACGATAACCCCGTGTACTATGTGCAGTACGCCCATGCTCGCATCTGCTCCATCCTGAAGAAGATGGAGAGCGAGGGCGTGCAGTTTGCCGGTGCGGAGAACATCGATGCCACCCTGCTCACCGAGCCCTCCGAGATGGATCTGATCCGTATGCTGGCCGCCTTCCCGCAGGAGATCGTGATGGCTGCCGAGAAGTACGACCCCAGCCGCATCAACCGCTTTGTCATTGATCTGGCCAGCGCCTTCCACCGCTTCTACGGCAACTGCCGCATTCAGGGCGCAGACCCCGCCGTGCAGCAGGCACGTCTGGCTCTGTGCATCGGCGTGAAGAACGCCATCTTCAACGTGCTTACCATGTTCAAGATCAACGTGCCCGAGAAGATGTAACATATGAAAACCCTCTCAGTCAAAACCTGACGGTTTTGCCAGCTCTCCCGAAGGGCGAGCTTTATGCGCTATGAAGATAAACGATTTCTTCACCCGCAAGAAGCCGGTTTCGGGCAGATGAAAAAAGCTCCCCCTTTCGGGGGAGCTGGCACGGCGCAAGTCGTGACTGAGAGGGTTCGTATCCCAAAAATCTGGCTCCCCTCCGGGGGAGCTTTTTTGAATCATAGCAAGGAGAATCCATGGAACCTTTGAAGATCGGCAATATCACCCTGCCCCACCGGGCGGTGTTCGGCCCTATGGCAGGCTTTACGGATGCCCCCTGCCGCCGCCTGATGGCGCAGCACGGCGCGGGCTTTACCGTCAGCGAGATGGTGTCCAGCCGGGCGCTGGTGTACGGCGACCATAAGACCGTCAGCCTGCTGAAGGCAGCGCCCAACGGCGCACCCTACGGGGTGCAGATCTTTGGCGAGGTGCCGGAGATCATGGGCGAGGCCACCGCTGCCATCGAGCAGTACGCATTTGACTTTGTGGACATCAACATGGGCTGCCCTGCCCCTAAGATCGTTTCCGGCGGGGCGGGCAGCAAGCTGATGCTGGACCCCGACCGCTGCGGGCGCATCGTGGAGCAGGTGGTGGCGCACACCAAGCGCCCCGTCACCGTAAAAATGCGTAAGGGCTGGGACGCCGACCACATCACCGCCGTGGAGTGCGCCAAGGCCTGCGAGCAGGCGGGCGCGGCGCTGGTGGCGGTGCACGCCCGCACCCGGGAGCAGATGTATACCCCGGGCATCGACCCGGAGATCATCGCCCGGGTAAAGGACGCGGTAAAGGTGCCGGTGCTGGGCAACGGCGATATCCACTGCGCCGAGGATGCGCTGCGCATGGTGCGGGAGACAAACTGCGATGGTGTGATGATCGCCCGGGGCGCACTGGGTGACCCGTGGCTGTTTGAGCGGGTGAACGCCGCGCTGGAGGGTCTGCCCGCCCCCAAGGAACCGAACCTGCAGGCGCGGATGAACGCGCTGCGCCGTCAGGTGGAGGAGATGGTAGAGCAGAAGGGCGAGTTTGTGGCCATGCCGCAGGCGCGCGCCCAGACCATGCACTACATGAAGGGTCTGAAGGGCGCCGCCGCCCTGCGCCGCTACTGCTGCACCCTGACCCACTTGGAGGACTTGGACGAGTTGATCGCCGCTGTATTTGAAGAGCAGCGCAAGGCCGGGCTGGACCCCGATGATGTGCGGGAAGTGCCGTTCCCGTAAGCCCGCGGGCTGAACAACGATTTAAAATGGCTTCCGCTTCGCTCTAGCCATATTCAGCGGAAAGAATATTTTAAATAGAGCAATGCCGGAGCGTCTGCGGACGCTCCGGCATTGCATTTTCACGGAAGGGGTCGTAGCGGGAAACGGCATCTGCCGCGCCGCTTTCTGCGAAAGCGCGGCGCTGCGGGCGGGCTTGCTCCCCCGGGGGGAGCTGTCGCGCAGCGACTGAGGGGCTTCAAATCGGCGGAGCCGGAAAAAACGGTTAAAAGATCTTCACGCCGATCAGGCGTGAATCTTCAGTTTTTTCCGGTGTAGCCCTCCCCTTTGGGGTTAAAAGGGGCGAGCAGCCCCTTTTTCGTGGCTCCAGCGCGTCGAAATCGCTGGTGGTTTTCTGGTTCTCTTTTGCCACCAAAAGAGAACATTCCCCGGCGGCAAGACGTATTTGTTACGGCCTTGTCAACTCGTCCAAATTCTGGGTGTAGCAGGGCAGGCAATGTTCCAGAAACCAGTCGGCTTCCGGGCAGTGCATGGCTTGCAGCGCGGCGCGCTGCTGCGTTAATGCGGCATCAAATTCGTGGTTGCCGCTGCGCTGCTCCTCGGTGCATTTGATCAGCGCACTCAGCCGGTCGGCGGCCTTGAGCAGCCGGTGTTCCTCTGCTGTCAGGGCGCTGCCGTCCATGCAGGGGGTCAACTCTGCGGCCAGTTCTGCAGGCAGCAAAGCCGCCATGGAGCGCACACTCTCGGTCTCCAGCGCCTTGTAGGCATCCCGCAGCGCCGGGGAGTGGTACTTGACCGGCGTGGGCATATCTCCGGTGATGATCTCCGGGGCGTCGTGGTACAGCGCCGCCACCGCCACCACCTCGGGGCGGCAGGGCGTGCCGGTGTAGTGCTTGGCGATGAGGCACAGCAGGTGCGCCAGCAGCGCGGTGTCGCAGGTGTGCTCGCTGAGGGATTCCGCCCGGGTGGAGTGCATCAGGCTCCACCGGGTAATGTACTTCATGCGCGCCAGCAAGGCGCTGAAGGGATACAGCATAACAATACGCCTCCTTTTCTTCACCATACCCGCCGGGCGCTTGGTTGTCAAGCCCTTTTTTCTTGCCCGCCGCCGTGCTATACTACAAGGAGAGATCAAATCCACTTCCGCGCCGGTGCGCGGAGAAAGAGGAACGCTATGGAAAAGTTTATAAAACCACGGCTGCTCACACCAAGGGAGCAGAACCATAAAAAATTCTGGCAGGCGGTGGGACTGTGCGCCCTGACGGCGGCGGTATTCTTTCTGCCGTTCTATATCCTTGACGGCGGCTTTTTTCACTATGCCGGCGATTTTAACAGCCAGCAGATCAGCTTTTACCGGTATATGAACGGCTTCGTCAAGGGCGCGGGCTACCCGGACAGCACCTTTGCCGGTGCGCCGCACAATACCTTTTCGTGGGCGACCGACCTTGGCAGCGGGGTGATGAACGCCTACTCCTTCTACCTGTACGGCTCGCCGTTTTTCTGGCTGTCGGTGCTGCTGCCGCAGAGCTGGCTGCCCTATATGATGGTGCCGCTGCTGGTGCTCAAGTTCGGCGTGGCGGGCGGCGGCGCGTACCTGTATCTGCGCCGCTACGTCAAAAACGAGAACTACGCGGTGCTGGGTGCCTGCCTGTACGCGCTTTCCGGCTTTGCGGTGTACAATGTGTTCTTCAACCACTTTGTGGATGTGGTGGCGCTGTTCCCCTACCTGCTCTGGGCGCTGGACGAGGCTATTTATGAAAACCGTCACGGTCTGTTCGCCTTCTGGGTGGCGGTGAATCTGCTGAACAACTATTTCTTCTTTGTAGGACAGGTAATTTTCCTGTGCATCTACTTTGTGTGCAAGCTGACCGCCAAGGACTTCCGGCTGACCGGACGCAAGTTCGGGCATCTGTTGTGGGAGAGCGTGCTGGGCGTTGCCATGGGCTGTCTGCTGCTGTTCCCGGCGGTGCTCAGCCTGCTGCAGAACCCGCGCACCATCGACCTTTCCTCTGGCTGGGGCTTTCTGACCTACGCCAAGGTGCAGCAGTATCTGGCTATCCTGCTCAGCTGGATCCTGCCGCCGGACTCCCCTTATCTCACCTCGGTCTGGTCGGAGGGCGTCATCAAGTGGACGAGCATGACGGCCTATCTGCCGCTGTGCAGTCTGGCCGGTGCCATGGCCTACTGGCGCAGCCGGAAAGCCGACAGCAAAAAGCGCATCGTGGCGGTATGCGCCGTGTGCGCACTGGTGCCGGTGCTGAACAGTGCCTTCTATGCCCTCAACTCCAGCTACTATGCCCGCTGGTACTATATGCCCACCCTCATCCTTGCCGCCATGACCGTGAATGCGCTGGAGGACCCGGAGATTGATCTGGACGCACCTGCCCGGGGCATTGGCTGGATCATGCTGGCTACGCTGGTCTTTGCCGTTGTGCCCGTACGGGACGATACCACCGAGACATGGTCCTTCGGCGTGCTGAAAAACCCGGGACAGTTCTTTGCCGTGCTGGGCTTTGGCCTGCTGGGGCTTATGCTGTACCGTTACCTCTGCGGCAAGTGGCGGCAGGACAGCCGCTTTGCCCAGCGCATGACGGCGGCGGTGCTGGTGTTTGCCTGCACGTTCGCCATGGTGCACATCGGCATTGGCAAGTTTGGCCAGTGGCACACCGACAGCGACCTTGTGGAGCAGGACACCAACGCCCTGCTGCTGAAAAACGACCTGCCGGAGGGCGACTACCGCATCGACACCTACAAGATCCACGACAACATCGGGATGTGGCTGGATAAGAGCTGCCTGCAATACTTTGGCAGTACGGCTGCCCCCAGCATCCTCAGCTTCTACCCGGGGCTGGGCGTCAAGCGGGACGTGCGCAGCGAGCCGGAGATCGCAAACTACGCGTTGCGCGGTCTGTTGAGCGTGGAGTACCTCATCACCACCCCGGAAAAGCGCGAGAGCTTTGAGGACGAGGCGGATGAGGGCTGGACCTATCTGGGCGACATAGACGGCTACACGCTGTACCGTAACGACAACTATGTGCCCATGGGCTTTACCTACGACTATTATGTGACCGAGGCCACCTACCAGACTTCGATCAAGACCCTGCGCTCCAACCTGCTGATGCGGGCGCTGGTGCTGGAGGACGAGGACTTAGAAAAATACAGTCCCTACCTGACCGAGCTTTCGAATGCCATGCTGGATGACCTGCACTACGACAGCTACACGCAGGACTGCGCCGACCGCCGCGCCCACAGCTGCTCGGTGTTCCAGATGAATAACGCCGGCTTCCACGCCGAGATCACGCTGGAAAAGCCGAATCTCGTCTTTTTCTCCGTGCCCTACGATGACGGCTTTACCGCCTACGTCAACGGCGAAAAGACCGACATCCTGCGGGTGGACGAGGGACTGATGGCAGTGCTCTGCCCGGCGGGCGCAAGCAGCATCGACTTTGTGTATCAGGCTGCCGGGCTTTCTGCCAGCCGGGTGGTGACCGCCGTAGCCATTCCGGTGTGGGTGGTGTACGTTGCTTACTTTGTGCACCGCAAGCGCCGCAGCACCGGCACCCCGGCAGAAGAATGACTTTGACCGGGTCATAAAATAAAAATTTTAAATTCCCTCTTGACTTTACGAAGATAAAGTGTATAATGCAATCAAACCGATGAGGCGGAAGAGAACCTGCACAGCGCATCTGCAGTGAGCCCGGACAGTGCAAACGGGCGAAAGCGGGGCAGAGTTTCGTGGGCCGCCGAGGGCCGGGCAAACGGGCAGAAGCCCCAGTAGCTTTGGACGGAAGTCTCCGTTACAGGACAGGGGAGTGTTGGCTCTCCGTGAGTGGCTCTGCTGTATGGGATGCAGAGCAAGCAAGGTGGCACCGCAGAATCGTAATTTACCGATCCTGTCCTTGTGGATAACACACAGGGACAGGGTCGTTTTGTTTTAAGACCCGTCCCGCAAAGGGAGCGGGTCTTTTGATTTGCCGCCCGCTCCGGGAAAGGAGTTACCACTATGAAAAACCTGAACATGATCTCCCGCCGCAGCTTCCTGAAGGCCGCTCTGGCCGCTTCTGCTGTATCTGCCATGGCACTGACCGGCTGCGGCGGTGCTGCTTCCAGTACCGCCTCCAGCGCGGCAGTTTCTTCCTCCGCAGTGGCATCCGGCAGCGCCGCTGCAGCTGGCGAGACCTTTAAGGTGGGCATCGTCAACTATGTGGATCACGCCTCCCTCAACCAGATCGTAGAATCTGTGGAGAGCCGTCTGGACGCCATTGGCAAGGAGAAGGGCGTCACCTTTGACTACGCCGATTACTATGCCAACGCACAGGCTGACCAGTCCAACCTGAACCAGATCGGTGCAGACCTTGTGGCTGACGGCGTGGACGTGATCGTGGCCGTGGCCACCCCCACCGCCGCTACCATGCTGGCCGCTGTGGAGGACACCGACATCCCGGTGGTCTACTCTGCTGTGACCGACCCCGCCGCCGCCGGATTTGACGGCGAGGAGAACATCACCGGCACCTCCGATGCCCTGAACACCGACGCCATCATGAACCTGATCGTGGCGGCAAACCCCGGCATTGACACTATCGGTCTGCTGTATGACCTGAGTCAGGATTCCTCCACGCAGGCCATTGCGGACGCCAAGGCCTTCTGCGAGAAGAACGGCATCAAGGTGGTGGAAAAGAACGGCACCACCACCGCCGAGGTGCAGATGGCTGCTGAAGCACTGGTTGCCGCCGGGGTCAAGGCCGTGTTCACCCCCACCGATAACACCATCATGACCGCCGAGCTGTCCATCTACGAAAGTTTTATCGAAGCCGGTGTGCAGCACTACACCGGTGCCGACAGCTTTGCGCTGAACGGCGCACTGGTGGGCTACGGCGTGGACTATGTCCAGCTGGGTGAGGCTACCGCCGATATGGTCAGCCAGCTGCTGTGTGACGGCAAGACTCCCGCAGACCTGCCCTACAAGACCTTTGATAATGGCATCGTCACCATCAACACCGAGACCGCCGAGGCGCTGGGCTTGGATCTGGCAGCCCTGAAGGAAGCCTTCAAGCCCTACTGCACCGAAATTACCGAGGTAACCACCGCCGAGAACTTCTCCTGAACGCCCCGCTCCGTCAAACCCTGACGGTTTTTCCGGCTCTCCCGCAAGGGAGAGCCTTTGGCGGTTCTGGGGAAAACGTTCCCCTTCCCGTGAAAAGGGGATTCAGAAAAGCCCGCAGGCTTTTCTGAATCCCGAATAAAAATCCAATTCCGCTAATTATGGCCAGCGCACACGCGGCGGCCATTCAAAATCATCCCCTCAAAAAACATAAAAGGAGCATACACCATGCTGGCGAGTATCTTTTCCCTCAACGTTTTGCAGACAGCGCTGGAGCTGGGCTGCATCTACGGACTGGTGGCGTTGGCGCTGTTTCTGAGCTACTCCATCCTGAATATTGCCGACCTTTCCACAGACGGCTGCTTTACGCTGGGCTGCGCGGTAGCCTGTCAGGTAGCACTGACCGGTCACCCCATCCTTGCGCTGGCAGCAGCCATGGCTGCTGGGGTGTGTTCCGGCTTTGTCACCGCCTTTTTGCAGACAAGGCTCGGGGTGGAAAGCATTATGGCGGGCATCATCGTCAACACCGGCCTGTACACCATCAATCTGGCGGTGATGGGTTTTTCCTCCACCATGTCGCTGGTCAAGACCCCTACCATCTTCTCCATGGCAAAGACCTCGCTGGGCTTTCTGGGCAGCTGGTACAAGCTGGCGCTGGCGGCAGTCATTATTGCCATCGCCTGCGCGGCGATGCTGGGTTTTCTGGGCACACGACTGGGGCTTTCCATCCGTGCTACCGGCGATAACGCCGCTATGGTGCGCGCCTCCAGCATCAACCCCGCCTTTACCATCACGGTGGGTCTGTGCGTGTCCGGTGCGCTGTGTGCGCTGTCCGGCGGGCTGCTGGCGCAGTACCAGAAAAGCTGCGATATCAACGTGGGCACCGGCATGGTGACCATTGCACTGGCTTCTCTCATCATCGGCGAGACGCTGGTGGGCAAGCGCACCATGCTGCGCCGCATCCTTGGCGTGGTGTTCGGCAGCTGCCTGTACCGCTTTATCGTAGCCGTGGCGCTGCGGTTCAATGTGCCCGCTGCCGCCATGAAGCTGGTATCTGCCATCATCGTGGCAGTAGCCATCTCCATGCCCGCCATCCGGGAGCACTTCGCCTTTGAAAAGCGTCGTCACGCTGCACACCGCACCGTGACCAACAGGGAGGGACAGTAAAATGGAAATGCTGCAGCTGAACGACCTGCACAAGACCTTTAACCCCGGCACCGTCAACGAAAAGGTGGCGCTTGCCGGGGTGAGCCTGCAGATGGAGGCCGGAGATTTTGCCACCATCGTGGGCTCCAACGGCGCGGGCAAATCCACCCTGTTCAACGCCATCACCGGCGGCTTTATTGCCGACGAGGGCAGCATCCTGCTGGGCGGGCAGGACATCACCTTTGCGCCGGAGCACCAGCGCAGCAAGGTCATCGGACATCTGTTCCAAGACCCGCTCAAGGGCACCGCGCCCAACATGACCATTGAGGAAAATCTGGCGCTGGCTTACCTGCGCGCGGGTACTGCGCCCAACGCCATCTTCTCCCGCATTTCCCGTAGGGATAAGGCACTCTTCCGCGAAAAGCTCGCCCTGCTGGACATGGGACTGGAGGACCGCATGAAGCAGCCGGTGGGACTGCTCTCCGGCGGGCAGCGGCAGGCGCTTACCCTGCTTATGGCTACCCTTGTCACCCCCAAGCTGCTATTGCTGGACGAGCACACCGCCGCGCTGGACCCCGCCACCGCCGAAAAGGTGCTGGCGCTGACCAAGAGCATTGTGGCCGAGAAAAAGATCACCTGCCTGATGGTGACCCACAATATGCATCAGGCGCTGGAACTGGGCAACCGCACCCTGATGATGGACGCCGGACGCATCGTGTTTGACGTAAAGGGCGCAGCGCGCAGCAAGATGACCGTGGACGACCTGCTGGAAAAGTTCCGCGAGAACGCGGGCAAAAATCTTGATAATGACCGCATCCTGCTGAGCAAGGTGGAGAAATAAGACTGCCGTTTTTCTCCTCTTGTGAAAAGTCGAACAGCCAAGCCCGCAGGCTTGGCTGTTCGTATATTATAAATAACAATTCCGCTGATTATGTCCAAAGCGCACGCGGCGGCCATTCTGAATCGTTCTACTGACAAAAGGCAAAAGGTCTGCTGCACAAGGTCAGCATCCTCGCCCTCTCCGTCACCTGCGGTGACACCTCTCCCAAAGGGAGAGGCCTTGGCAAAGAGGTAAAGTTTGCATGGACTGCCAAAGGCTCTCCCTTTGAGGAAAGACTTCCCCCGCTCCGGGGGAAGATGTCGCGCAGCGACAAAAGGGGGAATCTGGCAAAGCCGACAGGCTTTGACTGAGAGGGCGAGCACGCTAAAGAAAAAGCATCTGCAACAAGACTTCGCTGATTCTCTGAAATTCAGCAGCGAATGTTGCAGATGCTTTTTACGTTATTGATTTTTATTCTTTTACCACAGGCGGATGACCTTGATGACGCCCTCGGCTTTATCGCGGGCCAGCTCCAGATGGTGCTGCAGCGCCATGGCTGCGCCGTCCCAGTCCCCTGCCAGAGCAGCATCCAGAATTTGCAGATGCTCCTCACAGGTCTGCTCCTGATTGATCATGCTCACCTTGCCGGTCATGATGCGGAAGCGGGTGTTCAGGCCGGTGATGCGGTCATAGGCAGAGCGCAGATACTTGTTGGGCAGGGTGCTCATCAGCAGCTCGTGGAAGTCGTCGTCCGACTCGCAGAAGTCCTCGATGCGCTCACTGTGGTGCATCAGCTCGGCGTAGGCCTCCAGCTGCTCGCGGGGGATGGCATTGCCATAAGTACGCAGGGCGTAGGGCTCCACCAAAAGACGCATCTCAAACATGCTGTGCACGTCCTCTTCGGTGATGCCGGAGACCATCAGGCCCTTTTTGGGCAGAATGGTGATCAGCCCCTCCTGCTCCAGACGCCCCAGTGCGTCCCGCATGGGGGTGCGGCTGATGTTACCCATCTCGGCGCAGAGCTTCTGCTCGTTCAGAAACTCGTTGGGGCGGTACTCGCAGTTCAGGATCTTGGTTTTGAGGTACTGGTACGCCTGCAGCTTCAGGCTGAGCTTTGCCTGTGCTTCCTGCTCTTTCATAAGCACACTCTCCTATTCTTCGTTATCTTCTTCTCCAAAAACGTTCCAAAACGTCCGAACCGGCAGCGCAAACCCACCGCTGCCGGCCTTCTTCTCCATGTTCAGCCAGCTTGTATCCCGGCTGCAATCCAACCACTTTATCTAATATATTATTTCACATTAGGGCATTTTTTACAAGACTTTTTGCTTAACTTTGGCGTGTTTTCCGTTTTATACAAAGATTACGCCCCATTTTTGCTACTTTTTACAACATTTTTTGTGCTTGTCGCCAAATAGACCGACTTCTTGCCCGCTTCTTTTGCATCCAAGAGCAAACTGTGCTACAATAGAGGTAAAAAACAACACATCTACACCGGAAAGGACCGAATTTCTCATGGCACGAAGCGATGGCTACAACACCCGCACCCGGCAGCTCATCCTGGACTACCTCATCAACAACCGCCAGCACGCGGTAAGCGCCTCCAACATTCTGGAGCATCTGGAAGCGCAGGGCGCAAGCCCCAACCCCACCACCGTGTACCGCTATCTGGACAAGCTGGCGGGCGAGCAGCGCATTATGAAATATGTAGCTGATAAAGGCGAGCGGGCGGTGTTCCAGTATGTGGACGAGGGACGCCACTGCCGGGAGCACCTGCACCTCAAGTGCGTGCAGTGCGGGCGCATCTATCACCTGGACTGTCATTTTATGGATGAGGTGCGCGCCCACCTGATGGCAGAGCACGGCTTTACCCTGCAATGCGAGGGCAGCGTGCTGTACGGGCTGTGCCGTCATTGCGCGCAGAACGCGGCACCGTCCGCAGCAGAAGAACAGCCTGCAAAAAAATGCGCCTGCTGTGTTGACACGGACAAAAACCCGTGATACAATGCAGACAATAAAAGCGTTGACCGGGAAAAGTAAGGTTTCACCCTTTTCTTACAGAGAGTGCGGGATGCTGGAAGCCGCGCAGAAAACGAAGCCCGAAGAACACCCGTGAGCCGCTCCCTGAACCTGCATGTGCAGCAGTAGGGGCAGACGTGCGCCGCTCGTTATCGCGGCAGTGCTTTCAACGGGGAGAGCGCACAAAAGTGACCGGCGTATTGTGTATGCCGGTAATTTAGGTGGCACCACGGATACGGCAGCATATTCGTCCTAGGACTAATGGGATGAATGTGCTGCCGTATTTTTATTTTTATCGTTTTTACAAGAGGGGTAAGAAGTATGTGTTGTGTTATGGGTTATACAGGGCATGATTTGCCCGCCGAAAAATTCAAAGAGTATCTGCTGCGCACCGTAGACCGCGGGCCGGACGACCAGCGGGTGGTGGAGGGCCCCTACGGCCTGATGGGCTTTGGGCGGCTTGCCATCATGGGACTGACCCCGGAGGGGATGCAGCCCTTTTACCGGGGCGCTGACTGCGTGGTGTGCAACGGCGAGCTGTACGGCTTCCGGTTCGAAAAAGAGATTTTAAAGCGCCGGGGCTACAAGTTCTGCTCCGACTGCGACTGCGAGATTTTGCTGCCGCTGTACTACGAGTATGGGCTGGATATGTTCCGCCACATGGACGCCGAGTTTGCGCTTATTATGTACGATTCCCGCAAAGACCGGCTCATTGCCGCCCGCGACCCCATCGGCATCCGGCCGCTGTTCTACGGCTACTCCAAGTCCAGCCACAAGATCGCCTTCTCCTCCGAGATGCGCAACCTGATCGGCTGGTGCGATGATATCCGCCCCTTCCCCATCGGCAGCTACTACTGCGACGGCCGCTTTGTGCGCTACGAGGACATCGCCGATGTGCCCGCCCCCATGCAGGACGATATGCCCACCATCCTGCAGAACATCCGCGAGAAGCTCATCGCCGGTGTGGAAAAGCGGCTGGATGCTGATGCACCCGTGGGCTTCCTGCTTTCCGGCGGTCTGGATTCCTCGCTGGTGTGCTCCATTGCCGCCAAGAAGCTGGGCAAGCCCATCCGTACCTTTGCCATCGGCATGGACACCGATGCCATCGACCTGAAATACGCCCGCCAGACTGCGGATTATCTGGGCAGCGAGCACCACGAGATCATCATCAACCGCGAGATGGTGCTCAGCAGCTTGGAGGAGGTCATCCGGCTGTTGGGTACATGGGATATCACCACCATCCGCGCCAGCATGGGCATGTACCTGCTGTGCAAGGCCATCCACGAGCAGACCGATGTGCGTGTGCTGCTGACCGGCGAGATCTCGGACGAGCTGTTCGGCTACAAATACACCGACTACGCCCCCACCGCCGACGCCTTCCAGCAGGAGAGCCAGAAGCGCATCCGCGAGCTGTACATGTACGATGTGCTGCGGGCAGACCGCTGCATCTCCTCCAACAGCATCGAGGCGCGGGTGCCCTTTGGCGATTTGGATTTTGTGCGGTACGTCATGGCCATTGACCCGGAAAAGAAGCTGAACCGCTACGGCAAGGGCAAGTACCTGCTGCGCAAGGCCTTTGAGGGCGACTGGCTGCCGCCGGAGATTTTGTGGCGCGAAAAGGCCGCCTTCTCGGACGCCGTAGGTCACAGCATGGTGGACGACATCAAGGAGTACGCCGAGAGCCTGTACACCGACGAGGAGTTCCAGATGCGCCGGGCAAACTACTCGGCACACTGCATGCCCTTTACCAAGGAGAGCCTGTTCTACCGCGAAATTTTTGAGAAGTACTACCACGACCAGAGCCGCACCATCGTGGGCTTCTGGATGCCCAACAAGGCATGGCCGGGCTGCAACGTCAACGACCCCTCCGCCCGCGTGCTGGCAAACTATGGTGCTTCCGGCGTGTAACGTCAGAGCATTTTTAGCGAAAAACTTTTTATGATTTCGGAACACCGGAGCATCTGCGGACGCTCCGGTGTTCCATTTTTACGAAAAAAAGCCCCCGCCGACAGAGGGAAAAAAGTGTCGGCGGGGGCTCGGGGAAATGTCAAATCAGGGGTTCAGGGCTCAGTCGTCTGCAGCTTCGTCCAGATTACCCAGCTTCTTGGCCTGCTCCACAACGGCGGGCACCAGCATCTCGGGCAGGGTCTCATAGCGGGCAAACTCGGTGGTGAACCAGCCGCGGCCCTGCGTGGTCTGCCGGATAAAGGTGGTAAAGTTTGCAAGTTCTGCCAGCGGCACCTCGGCGATGATGGTCTGCAAGCCGTCCTCGTCCGGCTCCATGCCCAGCACGCGGCCGCGGCGCTTGGTCACATCGCCCATGATATCGCCGGTGTTGTCGTTCGGCACATGGGCCTTCAGGGTGTGGATGGGCTCCAGAATAACCGGACCAGCCTCCGGCATAGCGGCCTTGTAGGCCAGTTTTGCAGCCATGATAAAGGCCATCTCAGAGCTGTCCACGGGGTGGTAGCTGCCGTCCAGCAGGGTAGCCTTCAGGCCGACCACGGGGTAACCGGCCAGCACGCCCTTTTCGGCAGCCAGCCGCACGCCCTTTTCCACAGCGGGGAAGAAGTTCTTGGGCACGCTGCCACCGAACACCTTCTCCTCAAACACCACCTGCTCGCTGTCGCAGGGCTCGAAGTTGATGATAACATCACCGAACTGGCCGTGGCCGCCGGTCTGCTTCTTATGGCGACCCTGCTTCTGGCAGGCCTTGCGGATGGACTCACGGTAGGCGATGCGGGGAGCTTCCAGACCGATCTCCACGCCGAACTTGTTCTTCAGCTTGGCCTTGACCACGTCCAGATGCTGCTCGCCCAAGCCGCCGATGACCTGCTGATGGGTCTCGGCGTTGTTGATGTAGCACAGGGTAGGATCTTCTTCCATCAGGCGTGCCAGTGCGCTGGAGATCTTGCCCTCGTCGCCCTTCTTGGCCACGGTAACCGCCATGAACAGGCTGGGCTTGGGGAACACGGGCGCGGGCAGCTTGACCACGCGGTCTGCATCGCACAGGGTATCGCCGGTCTTTGCGCTCACAAGCTTTGCCACTGCACCGATATCACCGGCACCGATGCCGTCGTTTTCAATCTGCTTCTTGCCAAGGACGGTCAGGGGCTTCGTGATCTTTTCCACCTCGCCGGTGCGGGCATTGGTCAGCGGTTCGCCCGCGGTCACCTTGCCGCTGATGACCCGCAGATAGCTCAGCTTGCCCACGAACGGGTCAGCCACGGTCTTAAAGACGTAGGCGGCAGTGGGCTCGGCCTCGGTGCAGTGCAGCTCCACCGGCTCGCCGTTGGCATCCTCGGCCAGCGTGCTGGCTTCGTGCTCCGGGCTGGGCAGCAGCTTGTGCATATTGAACAGCAGCATATCCAGTGCCTGCATGTTCACGGCGCTGCCGCAGAACACAGGGGTGATCAGGCCGTCCTTAACGCCCTTGCGCATACCCTCCACGATCTCCTCGGTGGTAAAGGGCTCGCCGCCGAAGAACTTTTCCATCAGCTCATCGTCGGTTTCCGCAATCGCTTCGCTCATAGCCTCGATCAGGCCCTGGAAGCGGTGGCCGATGTCCGGCAGATCCACCTGGATCTGCTTGCCGCCCTCGTACTTGAAGGCCTTCTGGCTGAACAGGTTGATGTACACGGGGGTGCCGTCATCCAGCTTTGCGGGCACGACACAGGGGCAGACGGTGGAGCCGAAGCGGATCTTCATGTCCTCAAGGATCTTGAAGTAGTTGGCGTTTTCCAGATCACACTTGGAGACGAATACCATGGTGGCCTTGCCGTTCTTGCGGGCCAGCTGGAACGCCTTTTCTGCGCCCACGGTAACGCCGCTGCGGCCGGACACGCACACCAGCACGCTCTCGGCGGCGCGGATGCCCTCGTACTCGCCTGCTTCAAAGTCGAACAGACCCGGTGCATCGATCAGGTTGTACTTGATGCCCTCGTATTCCACCGGCACAACGGAAGCCGACAGGCTGGCCTTGCGCTTTGCTTCCTCGGGATCAAAGTCCGAAATCGTGGTGCCGTCCTCAACCCGGCCCATACGCTCGGCAGCGCCCGAAAAATAGACCAACGCTTCGGTCAGCGTGGTCTTGCCGCTGCCGGCATGGCCGGCAATCAGAATATTGCGGATGTTGTTGCTTGCGTATTTCATATCGGTTTTTCCCTCATTTCCGCCGCACGGAGCATTCTCTCCGTTTTTGTGGCATATTTTACAAAGATAATACCACACTCGAAATGATTTTTAAATATATCGTTTCAAAATTTAGCAAAAACGCCTGCCAAACTTCCGGGCACTGTTTTGTGCAAGTTGACATTGGGGTGTAAAACGGACGGGCAGAAAAAGCAGAACTCCCGGCAGCGCGTACAGGCGCGGAACCGGGAGTTTTCGTTGCAAATATGCGGGTTTTGTGGTATGCTGTAAGTGCCGCTTCGGCGGTGAAAAGGCGCTGATTGCATAATCGGTGGTCTAGCTCCTTCCGGCTGCGCGCCAGAGGGGACGAAAAACTTTTTGCTTCCCCTGACGCGAAAGCGGAAAGGGGGGATGCCTCATGACGTTTGAACAGGTCGTGTTGCTGCTCACGCTTCTTGGCGGAGCAATCTACATTACCTTCGAGATCACATGGACGATTTCCAACGGCAAAAAGAAATGACCGCTCATGCCCTCAGAAAGCAAGCGGTCATTCTTTACGACTGATTAGCCGGACGAGGAGCTGACCATTGCAGTCAGCGCTCTTTCTATTCGTAGTATAGTCTATTTTTCCGGGTTTGTCAAGCCGCAGACCCGCATAAAGGGGTAGGAGGTTTTACGCGATGAAACGCGAGGATTATATCAACTGGGACGAATATTTTATGGGCATTGCGCTGCTTACCGCCATGCGCTCCAAGGACCCCAACAGTCAGGTGGGTGCGTGCATCGTAAGCCCGGAAAACAAGATCCTTTCCTTGGGCTACAACGGGATGCCCATGGGCTGCAGCGATGACGAGATGCCCTGGGAGCGGGAGGGTGCACCTCTGCAGACCAAATATATGTATGTCTGCCATGCCGAGCTGAACGCCATCCTCAACAGCGCCCACAACAACCTGAAAGGCGCCCGGGTGTATGTGACCCTGTTCCCCTGCAACGAGTGCACCAAGGCTATTATCCAGTCCGGCATTGCCGAGGTGGTGTACTACGGCGACAAGTACCACGACAGCGATTCCAGCATTGCGGCGCGGTTCATGTTCGAGCACGCCGGTGTCCGGCTGACCCCCTATAAGCCCACCGGCCGCCGGGCAGAGCTGGAGCTGTAAGCTCCCTCTTGACCTTCCCGATGCAACGTACTATAATAGAATTATAACTTGAATAAATATTCAAGAGTATTTGCATAGAGAGGGAAATATACAATGGAACTGAAAAATCGGAGCTTTTTGAAGCTATTGGACTACACCCCTGCCGAGATCGGGCAGCTGCTGGAGCTGGCCGCTGACCTGAAAGCCAAAAAGAAGGCCGGTATCCGTCACGACCAGCTGCGGGGCAAGAACATTGCCCTGATCTTTGAAAAGACCTCCACCCGCACCCGGTGCAGCTTTGAGGTGGCCGCCCACGATCTGGGCATGGAAGTGACCTATCTGGACCCCTCCGGTAGCCAGATCGGCAAAAAGGAGTCCATCGCCGATACCGCCCGGGTGCTGGGACGGATGTTTGACGGCATCGAGTACCGGGGCTACGGCCAGCAGATCGTGGAAGAGCTGGCGCACTACGCCGGTGTGCCTGTGTGGAACGGTCTGACCAACGAGTTCCACCCCACCCAGATCTTAGCCGACTTCCTTACCATTCAGGAGCATTTCGGCCATCTGAAGGGCATCCACTTCGTTTACTTCGGCGACGCCCGCTACAACATGGGCAACAGCCTGATGGTGGGCTGCGCCAAGATGGGCCTGCACTTCACTGCCTGCGCCCCCAAAAAGTACCAGCCGGATGCCGCGCTGGTGGAGCAGTGTCAGGCCATTGCCGCCCAGACCGGGGCCACCCTCTCCTTTGAGGAGGATCCCGTCAAGGCAGCAAAGGGCGCAGACGTGCTGTACACCGATGTGTGGGTGTCCATGGGCGAGCCGGTTGAGGTCTGGGCAGAGCGTATCCACGATCTGGCTCCCTATCAGATCAATCAGGATCTGATGAATATTGCAGGCCCGAATGCAGTATTTATGCACTGCCTGCCCGCCTACCACGACCACAAGACCACCGTGGGCAAGGAGATGGGCGAGCGCTTTGGCCGCGACGCCATGGAGGTGACCGACGAGGTATTCGAAGGCCCCCAGAGCATCGTGTTCGACGAGGCCGAGAACCGGATGCACACCATCAAAGCCGTTATGGCGGCCACCTTGGGATATCAGGAATAAAGAGATAAGCCCGGAAGTTTCGCAGACCTTCCGGGCTTATTCTATCTAAAAATATTTTTCCGCTCAGCGATCATTCCGAAACTGCATTCTGCAGCTTCAGCACGCCTGCCTGCGTCAGGCGCTTACGCAGCAGCGCACCCACGATGCAGGAAACCACGATCTTACCCAAGTCAAGCGCAATAAAGGGGTAGACACAGACGGTCAGCGCATAGCCCAGCTCGCACTGCATCTGGAACACAAACCATGCCGTGCCCAGCACATAGCAGGCGGCATCGCCCAGCACCAGACCCACAGCGGAGATCACCGGGTTGCCCTTGCTCTTTTCAATGAACATACCGCCGATGAAGGCCAGCAGCAGATAGCCCACCAGATAACCGCCGGTAGGGCCTGCCAGCTTGGCAAGACCGGCACCGTAGCCGGAGAACACCGGAATACCGATGGCGCCCAGTACCAGATAGAGGACCACGCTCAGGGTGCCGAACTTCGGCCCCAGCAGCCATGCGGTCAGGCAGATGACAAAGTTTGCCAGCGAGATGGGCACGGCTCCGATGGGCACGGTCAGCGGGCCCAGCACGCACAGCACGGCAGCCATCACAGCGGTGACGGCCATCTGGTAGGTAGTCAGTTTTTTGTCTTTCATAGTCAGTTTTCCCCTCTGTTTTTTCGTTTTGCAAGGCATCTGTGCCCGAGTATACCGCACCGGTGCGCCGCAGGTCAACGGAAAAGTTTGCAAGGGGTTTACAATCCGAAATTTGATTGTAATACTGTGGAAATTATGATAAAATAAAATTGACCGCCCCAGTCTACCAAACTAGCGGTCAATCTTTTTGACTAATGCGGGATGGAAAGCTGACCTTTGCAGTCAGCACCTTTTCTATTTGTAATATAGCCTATTTTGCACGAAATGTCAAGAAAAACACGGAGGTTCCCATGGGTGGAGGTCATGTATCGCGGCCGGATTTCGGGATGCCGCAGCCGAATGCGGCGTACCCGCTGACCGAGTTCTATCTGCTGGCGCAGCAGGCTCTGGAAAAAAGCGGCAGCTTTATGCTGCCCGCCCTCTACGCAGGGCTGCACGCCCCTGCCCGGCGCATCTATCGGGAAGAAGCCGCCGGGTATTTACAGCTTGCGGCAGCTCCGGCAGAGGGCTTGACCCGGCTGCTCTCCCCTGCCCGGATTCAACTTTTATACAGTAGCTTACAGGTGCAGCCGGACGGCACCCCCGCCGCCCTTCTGCTGACCGAGGAGTGCACCCGCCTGACTGTGGCGGTGCAGCTGCTGCCGCCCTTTGTGTGGGAGGACCCGCTGCCGCCGCTGCCGGATGTTCCGGCGGCGCTCACCCTGCAATTGACCATGCAGGACGTGATGGCCATCGACACCGCCCCCGCCGCACTGGCGCAGAAACTGGTGCACAGCACCGACGGCAAATGCTGGCTGCACCACCCCAAGGCCGAGACCTTTCTCTCCGAGCGGCTGTCGTTGCTGCAAAGGGTCTATAAATAAGGAGAGTTCTCCCCTCTTTTACTTTTTTGCGATTCCGTGGTATACTGACCGGTAAACCGGCAGGATATCCAACTCCCGTCGGAGAACGTGGACGTACCATGCGGTCCGGTGCGTCCGGCACACAAAAAATGGAAGGAACCGGGTGTTGTTCTGCAATAATCGGGGATGCTGAGCCGTATGTTGAGTGAACGTCCCCGTGAGAACCACAAACATTCCATCGAGAAGCCCGCTTCCGGGCATCCAAGGAGAGTTTATAACAATGGGACAGCTGACCAGAAACGAAGTATTTACCTTGGCGGTGCAGCGTTACAGCGACACCGTCTACCGCACTGCGGTGCATAATTGCCGCTGCACAGCCGATGCTGAGGATGTGGTACAGGATGTGTTTGAAAAACTGCTGCACTACAACGGCATCTTTGAGAGTGAGGAGCATCTCAAAGCATGGCTGCTGCGGGTGGCCATCAACCGCTGCCGGGACCTGACCCGCGCCGCCCACCAGAAGGACACCGAGCTGGACGAGAACCTGCCCGCCCCCGATGTCCTTGCGGAGGACGGCAGCGTGCTGGATGCCATCCGCACACTGCCGGAAAACTATCGCAATGCCATCTATCTGCATTACTACGAAGGATACACTGCGGCAGAGATCGGGCGGATGATGGCGGTGCCCACAAACACGGTACTAAGCTGGCTGCGGCGCGCACGGGCACAGTTACATACGATGCTGAAGGAGGAGATCGAAGATGAGGTGGTATGAATATAAGATGGAGGTCGATGACCTGACTGCCCCGGACGATCTGAAGGCAAAACTGCTGGCCATGACCGACACCCTGACTGCGGAAGAAAAGGCAGAGCCCATGATGGCTGCACCCGCCCCGCAGACCGCTGCACCCGCAGCACCCCTGAACACCGAAACCAAGAAGAAAAAGCCCATTCACTTCCCGGTAAAGCAGCTGGGCACGCTGGCCGCCTGTCTGGCCGTGTGCGTGCTGGGTTACAGCACCCTGCATCTGGGCATCGGGATGGGCAGCGCCAAAAGCAGCGCGCCCGCCCTGTACGCAGCCGAGGGCGCTGCCAACAGCTCCGCTGCCTCTGTGGCAGCGGGCGGGTTTGATCTCCAGCACGCCGCGCTGGACAGCGCCCCCGAGGCGGTGAATTACAGTCTGGAGACAGACGACCGCTCTCTGGAAACGGAATACAGCGGCACCGGCAGCACCGAGGCTGCTGCCCCTGCGGTGGACAGTGCCAAGATCATCTACACCGCTAATCTGACGCTGGAAAGCAAGGACTACGAGGCTGCCCGCAGTGCGCTGGACAGCGCCCTTGCCGAGGCAGGTGGCTATCTGGAATCCAGCAGCGAGTACACGCGCACCGGTTCCAGCCGCTCCGTCAACCTGACCTACCGGGTACCGCAGGCCAACTACCAGAGCTTTCTGGATGCTGTGGCCGCTGCCGGCAATGTGACCTACCGCAGCCAGCAGGCCGATGACGTGACCACCCAGTATATGGACGTGTCCGCGCGGCTTTCTAACCTGCAGGCACAGCGCACCCGCTTACAGCAGCTGCAGGATCAGGCTGAAACTCTTTCGGACCTTTTGCAGATCGAGGACTCCCTCACCGAGGTGCAGTCCCAGATCGAGAGCTGGCAGAGCCAGCTGGACTGGTACAGCGATCAGGTGCAGCAGTGCACCGTGTATATCGACCTGAACGAGGTGCAGACCTACACCCCTGCGGACGAGGGCTTTTTCTCCCGCATCGGCTCCGCCTTTACCTCCGGCTGGGGCAACTTTGTGAACGGCTTGCAGCAGCTGGTGGTGGCGCTGGCCTCCGTCTGGCCGCTGGCAGTGCTGGCGTGTGCCGCCGTTGCCCTTGCGCTTGCATGGCGCAAAAAGCACCCGAAGAAGTGACCTCATAAGTTTTCCACATAAAGGCTTCCCCCGGCTGGGGGAAGCCTTTTGTTCCACCCCGCTGAAAAAGACCACCCCTGTCCCGCCGGGCTGCTGCACCGGGAGACAGGGGTGTTTTTTGTATATCTTGCAGTGATTATTACACGCCGGAATAAGCCGAGAAACCGCCGTCCACCGGCAGGCAGATGCCGGTAATAAAACCGGCTGCGTCATTGTTCAACAGGAACAGCAGTGCACCCACAAGGTCTTTTTCGCTGTCGCCGAAGTGTCCCATGGGGGTGGCGGCAAGGATCTTCTTGGTGCGCTCGGTGGGGGTGCCGTCCTCGTTGAAGAGCAGACGGGAATTCTGCTCGCTGGCAAAGAAGCCCGGAGCGATGGCGTTGACCCGGATGCCCACCTTGCTGAAATGCACCGCCAGCCACTGGGTAAAGTTGGTCACAGCAGCCTTGGAGCCGGAGTAGGCGGGGATCTTGGTCAGGGGCAGGTAGGCGTTCATGCTGGAAATGTTCAGGATGTTGCAGCCCTCGCGGCCTACCATCTGCCGGGCAAAAGCCTGCGTGGGCAGCAAAGTGCCGATGAAGTTCAGGTTGAACACCATCTCCACGCCGCTCTCGTCCAGATCAAAGAAGGTGACGGTGTCGCTTTCCAGATCGGCCATCTCAAAATATTCCTTGTCCGTGTTGGCGCGGGCGTTGTTGCCGCCTGCACCGTTCACAAGGATATCGCAGGGGCCAAGGTCTGCCAGCACGTCCTCGGCTACCTGCAGGCAGTTGGCCTTGTTCATCACGTTGCAGGTGTAGCCCTTGGCGGTGCCGCCCTCGGCTTCGATCTCGTCCGCAAGCTCCTTGAGCTTATCCATGTTGCGGCCCAGCAGCGCCACCTTTGCACCGGCGCGTGCCAGCGCCTTGGCAAAAATGGAACACAACGTTCCGCTTGCGCCGGTGACGACCGCCACCTTGCCGGTGAGATCGGTATTCAGTACATTCTTTTCCATAACATCCTCCTGTTACAGCCGTATTCGTTGGCTAGAGTATAACAGAAAAAGACGGTCTTTGCCAGAACATTCTTATTATAAAATAGGAAAGTTTTACGCTTTTTCGTGGGCAACAAGCACGATATCTCCCGGATGCGGTGCAGACACAATCGTGCAAAATCGCAAAAATGACCGTTTTTACCTTGAAAATCTTCTAACTCTTCCAAAGCAAAACCAGTATGATAAAAGCATGACAAACACATACTGACTTCGGCTCCGCACGGCCTGCGGGGCAGAGCAAATGCAAAGAAGAAAAGGAGATTTTTTATGGCATCTGAAAACAAGACAGCCCTGCGTCCCTTCGGCATGAAGGACAAGCTGGGCTACATGTTCGGTGACTTCGGCAACGACTTCACCTTCATCCTCTCGTCCCTGTTCCTGATGAAGTTCTACACCGACGTGATGGGCGTTTCTGCCGGTGTGGTGGGCATCGTAATGATGGCAGCTCGCATCGTGGACGCCTTTACCGATATCACCATGGGTCAGATCGTAGACCGCTGCAAGCCCACCAAGGACGGCAAGTTCCGCCCGTGGCTCAAGCGGATGTGCGGCCCTGTGGCCATTGCTTCCTTCCTGATCTTCCAGTCCGGTCTGGCCGGGATGCCTTACGGCTTCAAGGTGGCTTGGCTGGCTGTCACCTACATCCTGTGGGGCTCCATCTTCTACACCTCCATCAACATCCCCTACGGCTCCATGGCCTCTGCGGTCTCTCCTGAGTCCAAGGACCGTGCCGAGCTGTCCACATGGCGCACCATCGGTTCCAGTCTGGCAAGCCTTGTCATCGGCGTGGGCACCCCGATGATCGCCTACGTTACCGTGGACGGCAAGACCATGCTCTCCGGCTCCCGCATGACCCTGATCGCCGGTGTGTTCTCCGTTTGCGCCATCCTGTGCTACCTGCTGTGCTTCAAGATGGTGCAGGAGCGCGTGCAGCTGACCACCAAGACCGAGAAGCTGGATTTCGGCAAGCTGCTCAAGAGCATTGCCACCAACCGCTCCCTGATGGGCATCATCGCCGCCGCCCTGATGCTGCTGCTCTCTCAGCTGACCATGAGCGGCATGAGCAGCTATGTGTACCCCAACTACTACGGCAGCGCCGCTGCACAGTCTCTGTCCAGTCTGGTGGGCATGGCAGGCACCCTGCTCATCTGTGCTCCCACCGCCGTCAAGCTCTCCCAGAAGTTCGGCAAAAAGGAACTGGCTACCGCCGGTGCCGTCGTGGGCGCAGTTGCCTACCTGCTCTGCTTCATCCTGCGCCCGTCTAACCCCTTCGTCTTTGTCGCCTTTGCCGCTGTGGCTACCATCAGCATGGGCTACTTCAACACCGTGGTCTGGGCAATGATCACCGACGTTATCGACGACACCGAGGTGCGCACCGGCGTGCGTGAGGACGGCACTGTGTACTCTGTCTACTCCTTCGCCCGCAAGCTGGGTCAGGCTATCTCCTCCGGCCTCATCGGCGCTCTGCTGTGCCTACGCCCGCCGCTACTCCCTGAAGGGCTACTCCCCCACGGTGCAGAAGGTGATCAACCACATCAATTTAAACCTCTCGGAGCCGCACACCCTGAAAAGCCTTGCGGCGCTGTGCCACATCAGCCCGTCGTACCTGTCCTCCCTGTTCAAGCAGGAGACCGGCAGCACCCTGATCGACTATATCAACACCCAGCGGGTCAAGCGCGCCGCCCAGCAGCTGACCACCACCGACCGCTCCATCTCGGAAGTAGCGGAGGAAATGGGCATTCTGGACGTAAACTACTTTGCCAAAATTTTTAAACGTACCTTCGGCATGACGCCTACCCGCTACCGCCGGGAAAACCGGAAAAAGTAAAAAAATCTACGATTCCGGCACGAAAATGTTCTAGCAGTTCCAGCGTTTTCCATGCTAGAATAGCATCAGTAAAAGAAGAACCCCAAGCCCTAAACGATAGAAACAAAACAAGAAATAAGACAGGAGAATTCATCATGCGAGAGATCATTTCCCTGAATGAAAACTGGACCCTGAGCTTCCCCAAGGGCGAGCGCGCCGCTGAGGCCGTCACCCTGCCCCACACCTGGAACGCCGTGGACGGCATGGACGGCAACGGCAGCTACCTGCGCACCACCGGCGTGTACAGCCGCACCTTTAAAAAGCCCGAGCAGCCGCTGGCCGGCGGCCGCGTGTATGTGGAGGTGCTGGCAGCTGCTCTGGATGCCACCGTCAAGGTGAACGGCACCGTTGCCACCACCCACGAGGGCGGCTTCTCCATCTTCCGCGCCGACATCACCGGCCTGTGCCGTGACGGCGACAATGAGCTGACCATCGAGGTCAGCAACGAGGACACCCCCTCCATGTACCCTGCCTCTGCGGACTTTACCTTCTACGGCGGTCTGTACCGCGGCGTAAACCTCATCAGCGTGCCCAACGCACACTTTGATCTGGACTACTACGGCGGCCCCGGCATCATGGTCACCCCTAAGCCCACCGCAGACGGCGGCGCCACCTTTGAGATCAAGAGCTTCGTCACCAACCCTGACGACAGCTTTACCGTGATGTACAGCATCGAGGACCCCTACGGATGCGAGGTGGCTTCCGCTGTGCGCCCCGCCGACAGCACCGCCGTCACCATCTATGTGCCGGACGCCGAGCTGTGGAGCATGGACGAGCCCAACCTCTACACCGTGGTGGCACGCTTGCAGCGCAACAACGAGGCCTTTGACGAGATCTACGCCAACGTGGGTATGCGCAGCTACACCGTCACCCCGGACGGCGGCTTCTCCATCAACGGCGAGGCTACCCCGCTGCGCGGTGTCTCCCGCCATCAGGATAAGCTGTACAAGGGCAACGCCCTGACCGTGGAGGACCACTATCAGGACGCACAGATCATCAAGGAGCTGGGTGCCAACACCATCCGTCTGGCACACTACCAGCACAGTCAGGATTTCTACGACGCCTGCGATGAGCTGGGCTTTGCCGTCTGGGCAGAGATCCCCTTCATCAGCGTGTTCAAGTCCGGCAAGGACGCCCACGAGCACTGCCGCCGTGAGCTGACCGAGCTGATCGTGCAGAACTACAACCACCCCTCTATCCTGTTCTGGGGCATCTCCAATGAGATCCTGATCGGCGGCATCAGTCAGGAGCTGGTGGACTGCCACCACGACCTGCAGAAGCTGTGCAAGGAGCTTGACCCCACCCGCCTGACCACCATCGCCCACGTTTCCACCACCCCCACCACCGGCCCCATGCACCGCATTACCGATGTGGAGAGCTACAATCACTACTTTGGCTGGTACGGCGGCAAGATCGAGCAGAACGGCCCGTGGCTGGACAAGTTCCACGCCGAAAATCCGGATATCTGCCTTGGCATCTCCGAGTACGGCTGCGAGGGCATTATCAACTGGCACAGCAACACCCCCCAGTGCAAGGACTACTCTGAGGAGTATCAGGCCCTGTACCACGAGTACATGGCACAGGCCTTTGAGGATCGCCCGTGGATCTGGGCTAGCCACGTCTGGAACATGTTCGACTTCGGCTGCGCAGCCCGCAGCGAGGGCGGCGTAAAGGGCCGCAACAACAAGGGTCTGGTCACCATGGACCGCAAGACCCGCAAGGACAGCTTCTATGTCTATCAGGCTTACTGGGCAAAGGACCCCATGGTGCACATCGCAGGCCGCCGCCACGCACAGCGCGCCGGTGAGACTACCGAGGTGAAGGTGTACTCCAATCAGGACACTGTGACCCTGTACTGCAACGGCAAGGAAGTCGGCACCCAGACCGCACACCGCGTGTTCAAGTTTAACGTGGCACTGGACGAGGGCTTCAACGTGCTGATGGCTGTGGCCGACACCGTGAAGGACAGCATCACGCTGGAAAAGGTGGACACCGAGCCTGCCTGCTACACCCTGCCGGAGTTCAACGAGCGTCAGGAGGGCGTTGCCAACTGGTTCAAGCAGATGGGCAGCATGGACCTGAACGCCCCCATGGAGTTCCCCGAGGGCTATTACAGCATCAAGGACAGCCTGGAAGAGCTGGCTAAGAACGAGGAAGCCTTTGCCGTTGCCGCCAAGGCCGTGAAGCTGGCCAGCAACTTTGATATCAAGCCCGGCGAGGGGATGTGGGCCATGATGAAGAAGATGACCCCCGAGGCCATGGCAAGCATGGTCTCCACCATGCCGGACGGCTTCATTGAGAGCCTGAACGCCCAGCTCATCAAGATCAAGAAGTAATAGGCAAAAACATATAAAAGGGATACCGGAGCATCTGCGGATGCTCCGGTATCCCTTTTTGTATCATGAGAACACAAAAAAGCAGGTTGAATTCTACGAATTCAACCTGCTTGGTGGTTGCGGGGGCCGGATTTGAACCAACGACCTTCGGGTTATGAGCCCGACGAGCTACCAGACTGCTCCACCCCGCGATATTTACTTTTCGCTCTTCAGCGGTTCTCGCTGACTGCTCAAGTATAATACCATAGGCCGGGCAGAATGTCAACCCTTTTCGAGAAAAAATTTTAGTATTCTCTTGCCGCGACTTTTAACGCACCGCTGTCCGGTGCTGTGCGCGGTATTCGGCGGGGGTAATACCGTACAGGCGGCGAAAAGTTTTCAGGAAGCTGCTGTAATCCGGGAAGCCGCTCTCGGTGCAGGCGTTCAGAACGGAAACGCCCTCTTCCAGCGCCTTGCGGCAGTGCTGCATCCGCAGATAGGTCAGGTAGTTGTGGATGCTCTCCATGGTGCACTCCTTGAATGCACGGGAAAGGTGCTCCCGGCTGGCGTAAAGTTCCTGCGCCAGCTGCACGGTGGTCAGGGTCGGGTCCTGATAATGGGCCTGCAGGTAGGCCACCGCGCGCGCGACCAGCACACTGGTGCTGCTGGGTGCAGTGGTCTGTCCGCTGCCGGTGGCCTGCGTGATGAGCAGCATCATCTCAGCGACCTGCGCCTCAAAAACGATATCCCGGATGGAGCCCGGCAACTCCAGACTTTGCGCCATGCGGATGAAAAGCCCCTTGAAATCCCACTTGCGGCAAGCTTCGCTGTCCAGCACGGTGAGCTGCTGCAGCCAGCCCGTGTTTTTCAGGTTCACGCGACGGCGGGTGGCCTGCCAGAGGACATCATCGATCTGGACGACCAAACGATCCGACTGGGCATCGTCAATATTGAAGTTGCCGGAGTGGTAGACCTGAGAGGGAAAGTAGACCAGCTCCCCCACATGGACCAGATACACGCTGCCGTCCACCGAGTAACGCACCGTGCTGCCGCCGATGGGAAGCACCAGCTCGTGATACGGGTGGGAGTGCACCACAGACTGCTTGTTTTCCCGGTTCGTGTACCATGTGACCAGAAGCCGGGTGTCGCGCAGCCCCATCCGCGCCTGCGCTTCCGTAAGGACATTATCGATATAATGCGAGACCCGTTCCATGCCCATAGCCGCTCCTGCTCCTTGTTAAAAAAATCAGAATCGTGCCTTTACGTCGTTTTTTGTCCTAGTATATCAGTATATATCACATTTTGCAACATTTGAATCACAAAATCTGCGGAAAACCAGCGGAATTTTTAGTATGATAAGGGTGCAAGGAGACGAGATTGACCAAATGCACAAAGCTATTTCAATATTTTTGTGCTAGTTAACAAACATGTCAGTCGCATTTCGTGACCGTCTGAAAGGAGTCCGTCCATGCAGACCTCAAAGAATCATTTTGAAGCCAAGGTGGTCTTTAACGATGAGACCATCCGCCGGATGTTCCGCACAGAGTTCTACACCTACGAGGGGCTGCGGCACCTGCTGTGGCTTGCAGCGGCCTTTGTGCTGGTGATGGCGGCGCTGTTCACCGCTATCCCTACCTTTATCAAGGTGCTCTGCCTGCTGGTGGGCTGTGCCATGTTCGCCATGCCGGACTTTTTGAGCCGGGTGGCGGCAGAGGGCGTCATCATGCAGCGGGGCGGCGCGGAAACCACCGTGAGCTGCCGGGTCAATGATGGCGGTGTGGACGTGGAAAACGGTGCCCACATCCCCTTTGCAAAGATCGACCGGCTGGTGGAGGATGATCAGTATTTCTACCTCTTCCAGAGCCGTCAGATGGCAGTGATGATCCCCAAGGGAAGCCTGCTGCCCGCAAACCCGGAGCGGTTTGCAAAGGTGCTTGCCAAGGAGACCGGCAAGGACTGGCAGCGCTCCAAGAGCTTGTGGGGGCTCAACCTGAAAGATCTGATCCAGATGGGAAAGGATCGCTTTCAGCGCAGCGCATCCTGAGCGCCGCACCGCTACGATGTTGTTTCACAGCCGGTTGGCTGTGATCGTGGGATACGATAAAACAAGATAAGGAAGGAAAAACACTATGAAAATCACTCGCAGACAGTTCGTACAGGTCATGGCAGTTGCTGGTGCATCTGCCCTGCTCACCGCTTGCGGCGGTTCTTCTAACAGCACTGCCGGTTCCGGCGCAGCTGCTGCCACCGGCGGCAGCTTCAACCTGAAGCTGGGCCACAATCTGGCCGAGGATCACGCTGTGCACATCCAGCTGACCAGCTTTGCAGAGCAGGTCAAGGAAAAGACCGGCGGCAGCATCAACATCCAGATCATCCCCAACGGCACGCTGGGCAGCGAGGCTGACATGATCTCCCAGATCCAGGCAGGCGCACTGGATATGGCAAAGGTCTCCGCTTCCACGCTGGGCAACTTCAGCGAGAAGTACAACGCTTTCTCCGTGCCTTATGTGTTCGACGATCAGGCACACTATTACAGCTACATGGACAGCGACTCCGCAAAGGCTGTCTTTGAGTCCACCGACGATCAGGGCTTCCGCGGCCTGACCTGGCTGGATTCCGGCGCACGTTCCTTCTACACCAAGGCTACCGCCATCCGCACCCCGGCTGACCTGAAGGGTCTGAAGATCCGCACCATGGACAGCCAGATGGCCATCGACATGATGAACTGTCTGGGCGGCTCCGCTACCGTTATGGGTTACAGCGATATCTACACCGGTATGCAGCAGGGCGTCATCGACGGTGCCGAGAACAATGTCACCGCACTGCGCGACCACGGCGACGTGACCAAGTACTACTGCTTCGACGAGCACACCCGCATCCCCGATATGGTGGTCATCGCTTCCAGCGTATGGAACAAGTTCTCCGACGAGCAGAAGTCCATCGTGGCTGAGTGCGCTAAGACCGCTACCGAGGAGTACAAGGATGCTTGGAAGAAGTTCGAGGACGAGGTTCTGGACAAGGCTGTGAACCAGAACGGTGTCGAACTGGTCAAGGATGTGGATATCGCCGCATTCCAGGCCGCTGTGCAGCCCATCTATGAGAACCTCAAGACCTCCAACCCCACTACCTACGCGGTCGTGGAAGAGATCCGCGCAATGGCTTAAACTCTGACCCATTGCTTTCCATTCTTACCTCCCATGCTGCGGGCGGCGCACGGTGCTGCCCGCAGCTGCGTGGGAGGGAATGAGTTCAAGGAGATGATCTTGTGAAAAAACTGGATAAAATTCTGGATAATGTCATGCGCTTCCTGATGGCAGTGGCAATGTTCGCCCTGCTGGCAGGCGGCACTTGGCAGATCTTTACCCGCTGGATCCTGCGCAACCCCTCCACTGTAACGGACGAGTTTCTGCGCTACGTTCTGATCTGGGCTTCCATGATCGGTTCCGCCTATTGCTTCTACAAGGATAAGCATCTGGCACTGGATCTGGTCAAGGGTCGCGCAAAGGGTGCGTTCAACGTCGTGCTCAGCGTGTTCATCGAGGCCGCCATCGTGTTCTTTGTGGGCTACGTCTTTGTTTACGGCGGCTGGAAGCTGACTGCAAACGCCACCAACGTTTCCTCGGTCATGCGCATCCCCTTCAAGTTCCTGTATTCCATCCTGCCGATCTCCGGCGTGTTCATCATTCTTGCCCGCGTGCTGAAGTATGTTCAGCTCTTCGCGGAGCGTAAGGAAAAGAAAGGAGAAAACGCATAATGGTTGCACAGGCTACGTTACTGCTGTTCGGTTCCTTCTTTGTCATGCTGCTGGCCGGTGTGCCTATCTCGGCAGGCATCGGCATTGCATCCATCTTCACGGCACTGTTCAGCATGGACCCCGCAATTTTTGCCCTGACCGCCGCACAGCGCTGCTTCTCGGGCATTGACTCCTTCTCTCTGCTGGCGCTGCCCTTCTTCTCTCTGGGCGGCAACATCATGAACAAGGGCGGCATTGCAAAGCGCCTTGTCCGTCTGGCACGTCTGGCTGTGGGCAAGATGCCCGGCTATCTGGCTGCTACCAACGTTCTGGCTAATATGTTCTTCGGCGCCGTTTCCGGCTCCTCCGTGGCAGCTACTTCTGCCATGGGCTCCATCATGGCTCCGCTGGAGCTGGATGAGGGCTACGACCCCAACTACTCCGCAGCCGTCAACATCTGCTCTGCCCCCACCGGCATCCTGATCCCCCCGTCCGGCCCGCTGATCCTTTACTCCATCACCGCCGGCGGCGTTTCTGTGGCTGCTCTGTTCATGGGCGGCTACCTGCCCGGCATCCTGATGGGTCTGTGCGTGGCTGGTCTGGCTGTGTTCATCGCCGTCAAGAAAGGCTATAAGTCCTCCGACGTCAAGGACCCCGACCCCGCCGTCAAGATCATCATTGATGCAGTGCCCTCTCTGCTGGCCGTCATCATCGTCATGGGCGGCATTCTGGCAGGCTTCTTCACCGCCACCGAGGCCGGTGTCGTGCTTTGCCTGTACTGCGGTCTGCTGTCCATCCTGTACAAGGAGATGACCTTCAAGAGCTTCTACAATCTGCTGGCAGACACCATGGAGAGCAGCGCTACCATCCTGTTCCTGATCGCCGCTTCCTCCATCATGTCCTACGTCATGAGCTACTCCGGCATCCCTGCCGCCATCAGCAACGCGCTGATGAGCATTTCCAGCAACCGCTACGTCATCCTGCTGGTCATGAACGTGTTCCTGCTGGTCATGGGTATGTTCCTGGATCTGACCCCGGCTGTCCTGATCTTCACCCCCATCTTCCTGCCCATCACCCGCAGCATCGGCATGAGCGATGTGCAGTTCGGCATCATGCTCATCATGAACCTGGGCATCGGCTCGGTCACCCCGCCGGTCGGTTCCTGCCTGTTCGTGGGCTGCGGTGTCGGCAAGGTCAAGATCGAAGGCGTTACCAAGTACATCGTGCCGCTGTTCGCTTCCATGGTCGTGGCACTGTTCCTTGTCACCTTCATCCCTGCCATTTCGCTGTGCGTCCCGTACCTGTGCGGTCTGGTGCCCAGCCTTGGCTGGACGTTCTAAGCCCTGACTGTTCCGGGTAAAGCAACGAAAACGTTGCCCCCATTTCTCTGAAGATATCCTGCATCTGAGGGGGAATGGGGGCATTTTTTATCAAAATCAACTGAGAGGAATAAAAACTATGGAGATCTGCTCCCGTTTTACCGGCATGGAGCGCAAAGACGGCGCTTTCCTGCTGCATACTGATAACGCTGATATCAAGGTCTGCTTTGTGACCGATGAGATCGTCCGCGTCCGCGCAAGCTTTGACCACGAGCTGGCAGAGGAGTCCTACATCCTGATGACCACCGCATGGGAGGACCGGATGGACGAATTGTTCAAGGGGGAGCGCACCCGTGTGGAGCCTTTTGCCGCACAGCTCACCGAGGACGACAGCACCCTCACCTTTGCCACCGGCAAGGTGACGCTGGTGGTGGACAAGGACCCCATCAACTTCAAGCTGCTGGCTGCCGATGGCTCCGAACTGTACAGCACCCTGCCCGGCAACCCCTTCGTCAAGGACGCCAACAACCGCGTGGTGGCTTACAGCCGGATGAAGGAGGACGACTGCTTCTACGGCTTTGGCGAAAAGACCGGCCTGCTGGATAAGAACAAGACCTTCCAGCGGGAGCGCGCCACCGACGCCATGGGCTACGATGCCGAAAAGATGGATACCCTTTATAAGCACATCCCCTTCTACATCCGTCTGGACCGTGACACCCACAAGGCTGTGGGCGTGTTCTACCACAACTTCTACGAGTCCGTGTTCAACATGGGCTGCGAAAAGAGCAACTACTGGCCCCGCTACACCTATTTTCAGGCAGACGGCGGCGATCTGGACTGCTTCCTGATCGGCGGCGACACCATTGCCCGCATCGTGGACAACTACACCCTGCTGACCGGCCGTCCGGCCCTGCTGCCCAAGCGTGCGCTGGGCTATCAGGGCTCCAGCATGTACTACCCCGAGCTGGAAAAGGACAGCGACGATGCCGTGCTGGGCTTTATCGATACCATCAAGGAAGAGGGCTTCCCCATCGACGGCTTCCACCTGTCCAGCGGCTACGCCACCTACAACGGCAAGCGCTGCTTCTTTACATGGAACACCGACCGCTTCAAGGACCCCAAGGCTTACTTTGCAGCCATGAACGAAAAGCACGCCCAGAACGTGCCCAACGTCAAGCCCGGTATGCTGCTGTGCCATCCCCGCTTTGACGAGTTCCTGAAGGACGATGTGTTCGTCCGCGACAGCAAGCACCCCGAGACCTACGGTGTCGGCAAATGGTGGGGCGGCGACGGCGCATTCTGGGACTACACCAAACCCGAAGGCCGTGCAGCTTGGAAAAAGTACCTCACCGAGTCCATCATCGCCGTGGGCACCGATTCCGTCTGGAACGACAACTGCGAGTACGACAGCCTGATGGATCAGGAATGCATCTGCGATTTTGACGGCAAGGGCGGCACCATCGCCCAGCTCAAGCCCATCATGAGCACCCTGATGTGCCGCATGAGTGCAGAGGCTGTAACCGACCACAACCCCAACGCCCGTCCCTACATGGTTTGCCGCAGCGGCAGCTCCGGCATCCAGCGCTACGCTCAGACTTGGTGCGGCGATAACTACACCAGCTGGAAGACCCTGAAGTACAATATCCCCATCATCACCGGCATGGGTCTGTCCGGCCAACCCAACGAGGGCGGCGATATCGGCGGCTTTGCCGGCCCCGCACCCACCGAGGAGCTGTTCGTCCGCTGGGTGCAGAACGGCATCTTCCAGGCTCGCTTCTCCATCCACTCCGCCTCCAACGATAACACCGTGACCGAGCCTTGGATGTTCCACGAGTCCACCGACCTTGTCCGGGACGCCATCCTGCTGCGCTACCGCTTTACCCCCTATCTTTACAGCGCCGAGTACGAGGCCAGCCAGACCGGTGCGCCCATCATGCGTGCTTTGGTCTACGACTTCCAGAATGACCCCAAGGTCTGGGAGGAGAGCTTCGAGTTCCTGTTCGGCCGGGATATTCTGGTGGCCAACGTTCTGGAAGAGGGCGCCAAGACCCGCACCGTCTACCTGCCCGCAGGCTGCAAGTGGTACGACTGGAACGACAAGTTCCGCTGCTACGAGGGCGGCCAGACCATCGAAGTGCCGGTCACCATGGCTACCATCCCCATGTTCGTCCGCGAGGGTGCAGTCATTGCCATGGCAGACAACCAGCTGATGACCATGGAGGGCGACCACACCACCGCCCTGCACCTCATCGTGGCACCCAAGGGCACCACAACCACGACCCTGTACGATGACGACGGCATTACCAACGATTTCAAGAGCGGCGTGTACCGCAAGACCACCATCACCACCACCGCAGGCGAGCGGGTGACCATGAACTTTGCCTCCGAGGGCAGCTACAAGGACACCGTGGAGACCATCAAGGTGGAGATGATCGCCAAGGAAAAGAGCCCCTTCTGGGTCACGCTGGATGGCCGCAAGATCGAGCACTTCCTCAACCGCCGCAAGTTCGATGCCGCTGCCGAGGGCTGGTATTACAGCCAGAGCAAAAAGGCTGTGGAGGTCAAGTACGCAAACCCTGCCAAGGACTACGAGCTGACCGTTTCGTTCGAGCAGTTCGATCTGATCGGTATGTAACACTGTACGGAGGAACCTCTTATGCTGCTGCGTAGTTTTGAATCCTTTGAAAAGACCGAAAACGGCTACCTCATCCACGGCGATGCCGCCGATGTGAAGCTGGTTTTCATGACAGACAATATCATCCGCATCCGGGTGCACTTCGACAAGGGCACCCCCATGGAGGAAGAGTCCTACACGCTGGTGACCACCGCGTGGGAGGACCGGATGGATACCCTGCTCAAGGACGAGCGCACCCGCATCACCGCGCTGGATGTCCCCTGCGCAGAGGATGAAAAGACCCTGACCTTTGAGACCGCACACCTGACTTTGAAGCTGTTCAAAAAGCCCTTCCATTTTGAGCTGTTCGATAAGTCCGGCAAGCTGATCTATCAGGATCTGCGGGAGCGCGCCTTTGAGAAAGACCAGATCGGCCGTCTGAGCCACTTTTCCAAGGTGGATCGGGAATACGACCACTTCTACGGCTTTGGCGAAAAGACCGGCCATCTGGACAAAAAGGGACGCCGCCTGCGGATGTCCCCCAAGGATGCCATCGGCCACGACCCCGAGACCGGCGACCCGATGTATAAGCACATTCCCTTCTATATCCGCGTAAACGAGCACGACCTGCGCCCGGTGGGCCTGTTCTACCACAACTCCTACGACTGCGTGTTCGACCTTGGCGAGGAGCTGTCCGGCTACTGGGAGCGCTATTGCTACTACCAGACCGACGGCGGCGACATCGACCTGTTCCTGCTGGCCGGTGAGACCCTGCCGGAGATCCTCAACGAGTACACCCTGCTGACCGGTCGCAGCGCCCTGCCCACCAAGCAGTCTCTGGGCTACTGCGCTTCCACCATGTACTACGCCGAGCTGGAAAAGAACTGCGACGAGGAGATCTACAAGGTCATCGACAAGCACGAAAAAGAGGGCATCCTCATCGACAACTTCTGGCTGGCTTCCGGCTATTCCAGCGGCGAAAAGGACAACCTGCGCTATGTGTTCAACTGGAACTACAAGCGCTTCCCGGAGCCGGAAAAGTTCTTTGAGAACATGAACGCCCGGGGCATCAACGTCATCCCCAACCTGAAGCCCGGCATCCTGAAGCACCACCCCTACATCGACCTGTTTGAAAAGAACGATGTCTTTATCAAGACCCCGGACGGCAAGGCTCCGTACTACGGCCGCTGGTGGGGCGGCGAGGGACGCTTCTTCGACTTCACCGGCCCCAATGGCCGCAACACCTGGAAGCAGCTGCTGGAGGAGAACATCCTCAAAAAGGGCACCAAGACCGTCTGGAACGACAACTGCGAGATGGACGGCGTGGAGGACCGCGACGCCCAGTGCGACTTTGAGGGCAAAAAGGGCACCATGGCAGAGCTGAAGATCCTGCACTCCAACCTGATGGCCTACACCGCCAAGCAGGCGCTGGCAGACGTGTACCCCGGCGAGCGTCCCTACATCATCAACCGCGCAGGCTACGCCGGTATCCAGCGCTACGCACAGGTGTGGGGCGGCGATAACCTGACCGACTGGCGCACCGTCAAGTTCAACATTGCCACCATTCTGGGCATGGGCTTGTCCGGCTGCTCCAACATGGGCTGCGATATCGGCGGCTTTGCCGGCCCGGCACCCGAGGATGAGCTGCTGCTCCGCTGGCTGCAGAACGGCATCTTCCAGCCCCGTTTCTGCCTGAACTCCGCCAACAACGACAACACCGTTACCCAGCCTTGGATGTACGAGGAGAACCTGCCCTACATCCGTGCAGCTTACCAGCTGCGCTACCGTCTGATGCCCACCTTGTACTCCCTGATGTACGAGTCCAACCAGAACGGTATGCCGGCATGGCGTCCGCTGTTTCTGGAGTTCCCGGAGGACCCCAAGTGCTACACCGACAAGAACCTGACCTTTATGTTCGGCAAGAGCATTCTGGTGGCAAACGTGGTGGAAAAGGGCGCCACTACCCGCACCATCTACCTGCCCGCAGGCTGCACATGGTACGATATGAACGACGACCTGCGTGCCTACGAGGGCGGTCAGACCATCGAGGTCCCGGTCACGCTGGCAAGCATCCCCATGTTCCTGCGCGGCTCTGCCGTTGTAGTGACCACCGAGGACGTCAAGCACATCCTCAAGGACACCATGCGCCAGATTGACCTGCTGGTCGCTGCCGAGACCGACACCAGCTTTGTGCTGTACGATGACGACGGCCACACCGAGGACTACAAAAACGGCGTTTACGCCAAGACCACCATCACCGTCAAGGCCGGTGACCGCACCGACATCCGCTTTGCCACCGAGGGCAGCTACGAATCCCCCGTGGAGCGCATGACCCTGAAGCTGGTCAGCAAGAAAAAGGGTGCGCTCTGGGCCAGCGTGGATGGGCAGCAGCTTCCCCAGTTCATCGTCCGCGACGGCTGGGAGGCCGCAGAGTCCGGCTGGTATTATAACCTGCCTGACCGCACCATCTGGGTCAAGTTCGCAAAGCCTGCCAAGAAGGACTTTACGGTGACTGTCTCCACCGAAAAGTTCGACCTCATCGGTATGGCAGAGGACTAAAAAGCCATCTCCAATCTTCTATAATTCTTCTTCAGAAACACGAAGGCCCGTGGGGAGTTCCCCACGGGCCTTCGTGTTTTTTATAGGTTTCAGGCTTCGGCCTGTGCCTCCCGCCGGAGGATGCGGCAGACCATGAACAGGCAGTAGAACATCGCCAGACCCCAAGCAAAGGGGTTGGAAAGGCAGATGCCCAGATACCCAAGGCCGGTCTTTACCGCCAGCACGCCGCCAAGGCTGCGGCCGATGAGTTCGCCCACGCCGGAAACAATGGCCAGCACGCTGTAACCAAGCCCCTGCAAGGTGTTGCGGAAGATCATCAGCAGGCCGTGGAAGCAGAACAGCATACTCATGACGCTGAGGTACTGGATGGCACCCGCCGTAACGGCGGGGTCGGCATCGCCCAGCACCAGCCCCACAGCGTAGGGCTTGATGAAAAAGATCACGCCCCATGCCACAGCGCAGTAGAGCAGCTGCACCATGCAGCCGTCCTTGATGCCCTGCCGGATGCGGTCGGTGCGGTGTGCACCGTGGTTCTGCCCCACATAGGTAGCCATGGCCATGCCTACGCTCTCCATGGGCAGGGTGAACATCTGACGGATCTTTTCGCCTGCGGTCTGGGCAGCCACGGCGGTGCTGCCCAGCAGGTTGATGGCGTCCTGCATGATGACGGCACCGATGGCAGAGACGGAGTATTCAAACCCCATGGGCAGGCCGATGTAGGCCAGCCGCTTGCAGTGCCCTGCCGAAAGCAGGGTGCGTGGCTGCCGGAAGGAAAGTCCTTCCAGCTTTGCCGTGCGGGCAAAGAACCAGTAGGCGCACAGCCCGCCGCTGAGCAGCTGGCTGAGCACGGTGGCAATGGCGGCACCGTCCACCCCCATGCCCAGCGGCACGATGAAGAGGTAGTCCAGCAGAATGTTCACCACGCTGGCGACCAGCAGGAAATAAAACGGGTGCCGGGAATCGCCCAGTGCCCGCAGCACGCTGGACGCGTAGTTGTACAGCACCGTAGCCGGGATGCCCAGAAAGATGAGCCGGATGTAGAGCACAGCATCGGCGTACAGCTCCTCCGGCGTATGGATGAGCCGGAGCAGCGGCCCCGCCATCAGGGTGGTAAGCACGGTGAACACCGCGCTCAGTACCAGACAGAGCAGTGCGCCGTTCAGCAGGTATTTTTGCAGCCCGTGCTTATCCTTTGCGCCAAAGGTCTCTGCCGCCGGGATGCCAAAGCCTACGCAAGCGCCCTGTACAAAGCCCAGAATGAGAAAGTTAAGGGAGTAGGTGGTGCCCACCGCGCCCAGCGCATCGGTGCCCAGACACCGCCCCACGACGACGGTGTCTGCAAAGCTGTACAGCTGCTGGAACAAGGTGCCCAGCACCAGCGGCAAGGCGAACCGTAGGATCTGAAACAGCGGCTTGCCCACGGTAAGGTCGGTGGTGCCGGAGCGCTTTTGAGAAGTAGCTGCCATAAAGAAAACTCCTTATTATAGTATTTCCTTCATTCTATCATGGACAGCCGCTTTTTCCAAAATGGTTTTGTGACAGGAAGTTGTCTTTTTGTGATGGAAGCGCGGAAACTTTGGCAAAAAGAGAGAGGGCTGGACGGTGCCAGCCCTCTTGACAGAATTATGAGATGCTCAAAAACTTCTGCTGCTTTTATTGCGGTTTTCAAAAATAGCGCCGAATAGAACGGCATAGTTACGATATGCAGTTTGCGGATACTGCTGCGGTGGGAAAATAGAATCAGGCAAAAGGATAAAGTGTCGGCAGGAAAAATACGGACACGACAATGAGAATGAGCGCCAGCGGGGTACCACACTTGAGATAATCCTTCAAGGTGTATCCGCCCGGCTCGATGATCATGATCTGGCAGGGAGCTGCCATAGGGGTCATGATGGACACACAGCTGGCTGTGATCACACCGACCACGGCAGCACGGGGATCTACGCCCATGCGAATACAGGCGGAAGTGACCAGTGGGATGAAGATGGTCAGGGTAGCCAGATTGGACATGACCTGTGTCAGAATAAAGGGAACAAGGAAGAACACCATCATAATGATGTACGGATTGGTGGTATCGCCCAGCAGACGGATCATCCAGTCTGCCACCACATCACCTGCACCGGTGGTCTGGATGGCGTCCGACAGAGCCAGCACACCGGCAAACAGGAAAATGGTCGGCTGGTGGATGGA
>CAKTGQ010000013.1 GCA_934561555.1 uncultured Faecalibacterium sp.
CCGGGCAGAAGGGATGCTTTCCAGTTTTGTTTCATGCCCTTGCAGTAGTTCTCCCACCAGCCCCGGGGCGCATCCCGATAGCTGCGGAACAGCGTGTCCATCATGCAGGAGATGGCCGGCCCCACCAGCAGTCCGCCCACCACGCAGACCGGGATCAGCACCAGCAGACTGGAAGAAAGCAGGGCGTACCCCACTCCCAGCCCGTAGGGGATGCACAGACCCAAGGTAACAAAATCTGCAACGAGAAAGCTTTTCCAGTCTCGTTCCAGCAGCTCCTGATACCGGGGCAGACCAGTGGCGCGTTGACCATGGATGACCGGGTCACTCGGAAAGAATAAGCCCATTTCTACGCCTCCTTAATAGGTGCAGCCGTTCAGAAATTCGGTCAGTACAGCCAGTGCATCGCCGGTGTAGCTCTCCTGACAGGAAAGCTCCCACTCTATGGCACTGGTGCCCTTCTGTCCAAAGGCGGCAACGCCAAAGGCATAGGGGTTGCTTTCGTCCTGATAGGCAAACTGAATGACAGTGTACTCCTGCCCGCCGGCAGTCAGGGTCTGTGTGTCGGAAATATCGTAGTTCTGCTGCGCCAGCTCCTGCCAGCCGGAAACAGCGGAAGCTGCCTTTTCTCCGGTCTTGTTCTCCTGCACCACCAGCGTCAGCTGGGCATCGTAGAGATCGACTGTCTTACCCTCGCTGTTTTCATAGGGCTGGGGTTCTCCGTTGACCCAAGAAGCATAGTACAGACCGTTGGCTGCAAGAATGTCCTTGTTGTCCAGCAGGGTGAAGCCCTCCGGCGGGGCAGGGGCAACCAGTGTTTTGCCTACCGGGGCGGTGCCGTCGGGGTTCACCAGCGGGTCGCTTTTCAAATCCTCATCCTTGACACCACAGCCGGTGCAGAGCACCGCCGCCAGCGCAAGTACTACAACACACAACCAGTTCCGTTTCATGGAGTTGCTCCTTCCGTCAGAATCTCCCACAGCCGTTCGGCCCCTTCGCGGGCGCGGGCGGCTTTTTCTGCTTTTGCATCTTCATAAAAAGCCCGGCGGCCCAGATACAGATTCTCGACCAGTTCCGCATTCTCGCCGGTGACGGTCGTTCCCAATACAGTGGTCTGATACGTTCCAAGGTCCGCTTCGGCCAAGGTCGGACAGTCTGCCCAGCACACGGTTTTCCCGGCGGCGGTATAGTCGTTGTTACCCGGCGGGGTGCCGTCCCAGTTGGCAAGGGCCTGATAATCCAGCTGGAAGTGTGCCGGGTCGTCCAACAGCAGGAAATAGCTGTCCTCAGCGTTCATATCGGAAAGAAACTGCATCTGCGCCGCCAGTGCGTAGGTCGAGGCGTTTTCCTTGTCCTCGGTATCGCTGACGTACTGGTTGAGCCTGACGCAGACGGCTCCGTCGCCGTTCAGATCCTCGCCGTACTGCGCAAAGGCGCTTTCAATGGCGCGGGCAGTATCCTCCGGCAGAGAACTTTTGCCGACATAGGCGATCTGATAGTCCGGCAGGGTTTCGCCCCAGTGCAGGGCGTTTGCCAGCCAACTGATGCCGACCCAAAGCGCCACAGCTGCAATAATAAGGTAGAGCCAGTGGTAGTGCAGCCAGTTTTTTGCCCAGTACAACCGGCCTTTTTCCGGGGCGGTCATGCCTTGGTGGTGCCGCCGTAAGCATAGCTGACCGGCAGGCACAGCAGGGAGGGGGTATTGGCGCAGTTCTCGTTCAGCACGACTTCCACGCAGGTCTCTGCGATGGCGTCCACGGGCTGAACGATGGTGGAACAGTAATAATCCATGTCGCCGAAGGTGCGCAGCCCGTCAAAGCCGATGACCTGCACGTCCTCGGGCACCCGAAGCCCCATGAGACGCAGCAGCTGAACAATCTGGTAGGCCAGACGGTCGGTCACGCAGAAGATGCCGTCAAACTCCAACACGCCGTCCTGCAGATGATCGTCCAGGAACACCGCGAACTCGGCCATGGGGTCAAAGACGGTGCCGTCCCGCGCATCTTCCAGATTCTTTATTTCATAAGGAACGCCTGCGGCTTCACAGGCGGCCACAAAGCCGTCCTTGCGTTTGTTGGTCTCGCCCACGATGCTGGAACCGATGCGCAGGAAGGCGAGCTTCCTGCAGCCGTTTTCCATCAGCTTTTCGGCGGCCAGCCGCCCGCCTGCGTAGTTATCTGATGCCACGCAGGGGATGTTGGCTCCGAGATACCGGTCGATGGAGACGGAGTTGATCTCCGAGGGTACTTCCAGCTTCGGGTCATAGGTCAGGGCAATGATGCCGTCCACCTTGTTCTGCTCGGCCATGCGGATCATTTCCTGCTCTTTTTCATTGTCATAGTCGGTATCGCAGAGCAGCATCCGGTAGCCGCGCTTTTGCAGTGAGCTGTTGATGCAATGAGCGATCAGGCCGAAATAGGGATGTGCGATGGTGGGCAGGATGACGGCGATGGTATTGGTGCGGTTGCTTTTCAGGCCGCGCGCATAGGCGTTCAGGTGGTAGTCCAGTTCCTTGATGGCCTGCTCCACCTTTTTGCGGTATTCCTCGCCCACCGGGATGCCGTTGATGACCTTGGACACGGTGCCGAGGGACACGCCTGCCTCTTTTGCCACATCTTTCATGGTGGGGGCACTGTTCTGCTTTGCCATGCGGTTCACTCCTTTTCTTGTGAAACGTTTCTATTTCAAACGGGATATGCGGACGAAATATGTCCGTTTTTCCGCAAGGTTCATGGTTCCTGTGGCTTCAGTATAGCACGGTTTCACGGGGATGTAAAGACTTTTTCGTGAAATTTCATGAATCGTTTCATGGCAACAAACCACAATAAAATGCACAAAACAAAGCGACTTGAAGTGTGCAAAACGTTGAAAACATGGATACAAGCCGGCTTTTTCAAAAAATCTGGTTGACAGATGACATTCTGCGTGCTATCTTTGTGACACAAGCCGTGTAACGTTTCACGAAAAACACCGAAAATGCTCCCACACGGCGGGAGCACCCGCTCCGCAGGGGCTGCGGAAACAGAAAAAGAAGGAGGAGTTTTTATGACGCAAACCTCGCCGGCTGCTGCACGACAGCTGGACGGCATCCCGGTCCACCGCAAAAGCCTCGGCCAACGGCTGCGGGAAAACTGGCAGCTCTATGTGATGCTGCTGATCCCGGTGGTGCTGACCATCGTTTATAAGTACTGGCCCATGTACGGCATCCAGATCGCCTTCCGCGATTTCAAGGCAAGCCGGGGCATCACCGGCAGCGAGTGGGTCGGTCTGTACTGGTTTGAGCGGTTCTTCACCGCACCCAACTGTGTGCGCATGATCAAGAACACCGTGCTGCTGAGCCTGTACAGCCTGCTGTGGAGTTTCCCCATCCCCATCATCCTGTCCCTGTGCATCAACCAGCTGCGCTTTGCAAAGTTCAAGCGGGTGGTGCAGACGGTGCTGTATGCGCCCCACTTCATCTCCACCATGGTCATCTGTGGTATGATCAAAATTTTCCTCAGCCCGTCCGGCGGTCTGCTGAACCTGATTTTGGGCACCAGCGTGGACTTCCTCTCGGAGAGCACTGCCTTCCGCACCATCTATGTGGCCTCCGGCATCTGGCAGGAGGCTGGCTGGGGCACGATCATTTATATGGCTTGTCTGGCTGCTGTGGACACCAGCCTGTACGAAGCCGCTAAGATCGATGGCGCGTCCATGTTCCAGCGCATCCTGCACATCGACATCCCGGAACTGGTACCCATGATCGTTTTGCAGCTCATTATGAGCGTAGGCAACCTGATGAACGTGGGCTTTGAAAAGGTGCTGCTGCTGCAGACCGAACTGAACAAGGCAACCAGCGATATCATTGCCGTGTATGTCTACGAACAGGGCATTATCAACGCCAAGTACAGTTATTCCACCGCTGTGGGTCTGTTCAATACGGTGGTCAACATCATCCTGCTCATCATCGTCAACCGCATCGCTAAAAAGGCGGCGGACGTCAGCTTTGTGTAAAGGGGGCGAGCCGTTATGGCAAAAAACATTGCAGCATCCCGTCAAAAACAGCCCGGCGGTCTGTCCGATAAGGTCAGCGACATCGTTCTGGTGGTCATCTGCGCCGCCATCATGCTCATCGTGGCTTACCCGCTGTACTACGTTCTGGTGGCATCCTTCTCGGATCCCTACGATGTGTACGCCGGCAAGACCTTCCTGCTGCCCAGCCAGTTCACCCTGAAGGGCTATCAGGCTGTGTTTGCAGACAGTGCGCTGTTCTCCGGTTTTATGAACAGCATCAAGTACACCGTCATCGGTACCATCTACTCGGTGGTTATGATCTATCTTGTGGCTTACCCGCTGAGCGTGAAGGATCTGCCCGGGCGCAAGTACATCAGCCTGTTCTTCGTCATCACCATGTATTTCGGCGGCGGTCTGGTGCCTACCTACCTCATCGTCAAGCAGACCGGTCTGCTGGGCAGTATGTGGGCCCTGTTCCTGCCCGGTGTGGTGGCTGTGGGCAACGTGATCATCGTCCGCAACTTCTTTGAGAACAATATTCCCCGGGAGCTGCTGGAGGCCGCCGAGATCGACGGTGCCTCCAAGTGGACCGTCTTTGTAAAGATGGTCATCCCCCTGAGCCGTTCCATTATGGCCGTTATGGTGGTGTACAGCATGGTGGCCTACTGGAACGACTGGTTCACCGCTCTGATCTACCTGAGAGCCGATCAGGCTCCGCTGCCGCTGGTGCTGCGCAATATCCTGATCAAGAGCTCCACCAGTGCCAGCCAGTCCTCTATGGTAGCCGGCGGCTTTGCGGAGTTGAATAAGCTGACCGAAATGATCAAGTTTGCTTCCATCATCGTGGCCGCCGCCCCCATGCTGATCGTTTACCCCTTTGTACAGAAGTATTTTGAAAAAGGCTTCATGGCCGGTGCGGTCAAAGGCTAAAATTGCGACCGCCGCCTGCGGCGGAAACAGGGAGCAATTTTTGGCGCAGCGGTCTGCAAGACGCGAGTGCCGCCCAAGGCACGAAGCGGATGCAGGGCACCGCAAGAGGTTTTAAGCGACCGCTGCCCATCCCAGAAAACGAAAAGAACCTGACACAACGTTATAGATAAGGAGAAACAACCATGAAAAAGATGATCTCTCGCCGCAATTTCCTGAAGGTTTGTGCCGTTGCCGGTTCTGCCGTGGCGCTGTCTGCCTGCGGCGGCAGCAAAAAGCCTGCTGCACCGGACCCCTCCAACACCGACCAGACCAGCTTTGATATCGTGGGCGGTCAGTCTGCCCTGAGCCCCGGCTACAACGACAACGAGGTGCTGAAGAAGCTGGCAGATAACGTGGGCGTCAAACTCAATTACGAGACCATGAGCGACTCCCTCAGCGAGCAGGTGAACATCCGCATTGCAGGCGACCAGCTGCCGGATGCCTTTATGGGTGTGGGCTTCTCCAACTACGATATCGCCAACTACGGTGCAGACGGCACGTTCCTGGACCTGACCCCCTATATCAACGCCGAGATCATGCCCAACCTGACCAAGATCCTGGACGAGCACCCCAACATCCGTGCAGCTATCACCATGAGCGACGGCTGCATCTACGGTCTGCCCGCTGCCGAGCAGATGGGCACTGCCGGTATCGGTGACGACGAGGATTACAGCATCTTCACCATTCCGCAGTTCTCCATGATCAACAAGCGCTGGCTGGACGAGCTGGGGCTGGCAGTGCCCACCACGCTGGACGAGCTGCACACCGCCCTGAAGGCCTTCAAGGACAACGATATGTCTGCCAAGGTCTACGGTAATGCTCCCGGCAGCACCATCCCGATGTCCACCGGTTTTGACGAGTGGTGCTGGGGTCAGAACATCTTCTACGCAGGCTTCGGATTCACCAACTGGCCCAACGATGTGTGCAACGATCTGGTTCTGCAGAAGGACGGCAAGTGCCGCTTTGTCTGCGCCGAGGACAACTACCGCAAGGCGGTCACCTACTTCCACGACTGGTACGCCGAGGGTCTGATGGACGTGGAGATGTTCAGTCAGGATACCAACCAGCTGCTGGCTAAGGGCGCACAGGGCTATCTGGGCGTTTCCACCTGGTGGTACATCGAGGAACTGATGGGCGATTACGCCAAGGACTATGTGTTCCTGCCCGTGCTGGACGGCCCGGACGGCACTCACAACGTCACCGTGCGTACCGGCGGCGGTACAAACAGCGGCAACCTGAACGTGACCAACAAGTGCCAGAGTCCCGCCAACCTGCTGAAGTTCTTTGACCAGTGGTATGACGGCGAGACCGTGATGCAGCTGCAGTACGGCCCCATCGGCGTGTTCTTCACCGAGCAGGACGCCAACGGCAAGTGGAAATCTATCACCGAGGAAGAGGCCAAGGCAAAGTACAACAAGGGTGCCGGTGAGCTGAAATCCACCTACGAGGTCTGGGGTCCCAAGCTGATCCTCAGCGAGTACTACGACGAGTATTTCTACATGGAGGACCGCGCCATCGAGCGTCTGACCGACCTGAAGGACTTCTGGATGCCCTTTGTGGACGACACCACCACCTACCCCATCGACTGCGTGTTCACCAGCGAGGAACTGGACACCATTGACCGCTACCGTGCTGATTTTGAGAACGCAGTCTCTGAGCAGGAAGGTCTGTGGCTGAAGGACGGCGGCCCCTCCGACAGCGAGTGGGCAGCTTATCTGGACACCCTGACCAATAGCTGCGGCATGGATAAGCTGCTGGCGGCTTACCAGGGCGCATACGACCGCTACAAGGCTAACGCCTGATTCTAAGACGCAAGGAGGCATCCGCGATGCCAAGTGAAATTTTGAAAAAAGCCCGTGCCTACGAGGCCGAGCACGGCGCAGCCATTTCCCCGGCGGAACGCCCTGCCTACCACATGACCCCTTATGTGGGCTGGCTCAATGACCCCAACGGCTTCTCCTACTATAAGGGGCAGTATCATCAGTTCTATCAGTATAATCCCTACGATGTGCGGTGGGCGCCCATGCACTGGGGTCACGCGGTCAGCACCGACCTGCTGCACTGGGAGTATCTGCCCTGTGCACTTGCCCCGGATTCTCCGGCGGACAACGGCCCCGGCTGCTTCTCCGGTTCTGCCACCGAGATGGATGACGGCAGGCAGCTGCTGATGTACACCAGCGTGATTGCAGAAAAGCAGCCCAATGGGGAGATGCGGGATATCCAGACCCAAAGCATCGCCATCGGTGACGGTCTCAACTACGAAAAACCTGCCTGCAACCCGGTGCTGACCCAGAAAGACCTGCCGGAAGGCTTCAGCAAGTTTGACTTCCGAGACCCCAAGATCTGGCGGGAGGCCGACGGCACTTACTCTGCCGTCACCGTCTGCCTGGCCGAGGACGGCAGCGGCGCAGCGGCACTGTTCCAGAGCAAGGACGGCTTCGACTGGCACTTTGTCACGGTGCTGGAACGCTGCAACAATCAGTACGGCAAAATGTGGGAGTGCCCGGACTTCTTCCCGCTGGACGGCAAGCAGGTCCTGATGCTGGGACCCATGGAGATGCTGCCCAAGGGCGAGTTCCACAATGGTCACAACGTCATTGCCTTCATCGGCAGCTACGACGAAGCCACCCACACCTTCACCAAGGAAAACGCGCAGCTGATGGACGGCGGCATCGACTTCTACGCCACCCAGACCACCCTTGCCCCGGATGGCCGCCGCATCATGACCGCATGGCTGCAGACCTGGTCGGACACCGAGGATAAGCCCAAGGGCTGCAAGTGGTTCGGGCAGACCATCTGCCCGCGCGAACTGCACATCAAGGACGGGCGCATTGTTCAGGCCCCGGTGCGTGAACTGGATGCCGTCCACGGCAAGCGCACCTTCCACGAAAATGTGACGGTGCAAAGCGAAACTTCTCTGGAAGGCATAAAAGGCCGTGTGGCCGACCTGACCGTCACGGTGCAGCCCGGCGAGTACCGCTCCTTCACTCTCAAGCTGGCCGCCGATGCAGACCATCACACCAGCCTGACCTACGACCCCTACACCTCGCAGCTGACGCTAGACCGCAGCTATGCCGGTTCCCGTGCCGACATCGTTCACCGCCGCAGCTGCAAGGTGCGCAGCCAGAACGGTGCGCTCAAGCTCCGCATCCTGCTGGATAAGAACAGCATCGAAGTTTTCGCCAACGATGGCGAGCAGACCATGACCGCATGGATCTACACGCCCCAGTCTGCCGATGGCATCACCTTTGCTGCCGATGGCAAAGCAACAATCACGGCAGAACAGTTTGAGCTGAATCTGTAACCTGATATTCCCTTCATTTCTCCTTCATCAATACAGCCCCGCTTTGGTTTCTTCTTCACCAAAGCGGGGCTGTGTTTGTTATGTCATTGCTCTTCCAGTCTGCCGTGGTCGCAACCAAGCGAGAGATAATGTCCAATCTTCCCACCCAGCACAAGCTGGGCATACTCCAAAGACTTATTGTATAGCAGCCAGTCCAACTCTGCCCTCTGCGTCGGAGTATTGCCGTACTCGTCCTCGATGGCGGTGCAGTCGATGGCAAGGGTAGTGCCATCTGCGAACCGGGCTTCCACCCGGTTGGTGTCCATGTTGTAGCGGCAGGAAAGCAGTTTGTTCATAAGGAAACCTCCATGTTCTTCACATTTGCTTCTTTTGCAGTGGAAAGTTCTAGCCGTCCGTTTGCAGGTCCATAAATCCACTTTTTGATGCAGCCCTTTACAGATCTACACTCGTCCACCACACATCCGAATTTCACGTCAAACCCGAACAACGCTCTTTTTGCTCTGCACAAAATCCTGCATCGTTTGGCGTAAAATTGGCGTATGGCGTAGTTTTTGCTGGAAATTCGCCAAAAGAAAAAGCCTGAAACTTCTCGGTACATCAAGAAGTTCCAGGCTTTGTTTTGCTTAAATTGGAAATTTACTGGTCAATCGGCTTCATCGTGGGGAACAGCAGCACATCACGGATAGATGCGCTATCGGTGAGCAGCATCACCAGACGGTCCACGCCGAAGCCCAGACCGCCCGTGGGGGGCAGGCCATACTCCAGCGCGTTGATGTAGTCGTAGTCCACCTGTGCCTTGCACTCGGGCTCCAGTGCCTTGCGCTCGGCTACCTGACGCTCGAAGCGGCCCTTCTGGTCGATGGGGTCGTTCAGCTCGCTGAAGGCGTTGCCGTACTCGGTGCAGTCGATGAAATACTCGAAGCGCTCGGTGAAGGCGGGATCATCCGGCTTGCGCTTGGCCAGCGGGCTGATCTCCACGGGGTAATCGTAGATGAAGGTGGGCTGGATCAGCTTGTCCTCGACAAAGGCGTCGAAGAACTCGGCCAGAATGGCGCCCTTGGTGGGCACCTCGGGCAGTTCCACGTTGTGTGCCTTGGCGGCGGCGATGGCGTCTGCATCGGTCTGCCAATCGTTGAAGTCCACGCCGGAATACTTCTTCACGGCCTCCACCATGGTCAGGCGCTCCCAGTGACCCATATCGATCTGCTTGCCCTGATACGGAATGACCAGACTGCCGCAGATCTTGAGGGCAAGGCGCTTGTACAGCTCCTCCACCAGATCCATCATGCCGTGGAAATCGGTAAAGGCCTGATACAGCTCAATGGAGGTAAACTCCGGGTTATGCTTGGGGTCCATGCCCTCGTTGCGGAAGATGCGGCCCACCTCGTACACGCGATCCATACCGCCCACGATCAGGCGCTTGAGGTACAGCTCGGTCTCGATGCGCAGCACCATGTCCATGTTCAGGCTGTTGTGGTGGGTGTAGAAGGGACGTGCAGAAGCGCCGATCTCAAACGGGGTCAGGATGGGGGTATCAACCTCCAAGAAGCCCTTCTCGTCCAGATAAGCGCGGATCTCCTTCAGGATCTGGCTGCGCTTGATGAAGGTGTCCTTCACCTCCGGGTTTGCGATCAGATCCACATAGCGCTGACGATAACGCATCTCGGTATCGGTCAGGCCGTGGAACTTTTCGGGCAGGGGGCGCAGGCTCTTGGCCAGCAGGGTCAGCTCGGTGGCGCGCACGCTCAGCTCGCCGGTCTTGGTGCGGAACACCTCGCCCTTCACGCCGATAATGTCGCCCACGTCCAGCTTCTTAAAGGCAGCGTAGGGCTCGTCACCCAGCTCATCGCGGCGGACGTAGAGCTGGATATCGCCCTTGTCGTCGCGCAGGTGGGCAAAGCTGGCCTTGCCCATGACGCGCTTGGACATCATACGGCCTGCCAGTGCCACCAGCTTGCCGCTGTCGGTCTCGTTGGGCAGCTCCTTATATTCTTCCTTCAGGTCGGCAGAATAGGCGTCCTGCGGGAACTTGGTCAGGGTAAAGGGGTCGTTGCCGGCGGCCTGCAGGTCGGCCAGCTTCTGGCGGCGCACCTGTACCTGCTCGCTCTCGGACAGACCCGCAGCGGGGTTTCTCTTTTGCTCTTCCATGGTTACTCCTACTTAGTTTGCAGAATGGGTGATGGCCAACACAGTGTACTCCACGGTCTGGCCGGTGGGCAGCAGCACTTCGGCCTTATCGCCCACAGCCTTGCCCATCAGGGCGTGGCCCACGGGGCTCTCGTCGCTGATCTTGCCGTTGAAGGCGTCAGCCTCGGTGCGGCCCACGATATCGTATTCCTCGGCTTCGTCCTCGCCGGTCTCGCGGATGGTGACGTGGGTACCAACGGAGACGTTATCCACGCTCAGCTCGCTCTCGTCGATCAGAACTGCGTTCTTGATGGTCTGCTCCAGCTCGGTGATGCGGTTTTCCACCAGACCCTGCGTATTCTTGGCTTCGTCGTACTCGCTGTTCTCAGACAGGTCGCCGTGGCTGCGGGCTTCCTTGATCTCTTCAGCCAGCTCCTTGCGGCGGACGGTTTTGAGGTATTCCAGCTCCTCCTGCATTGCCTTCAGACCGGCAGCGGACATCTTGATCTCTTGTGCCATTTGAGAATCTCTCCTTGTTATTAGCTGTATTTCTTTCGCGCAGCCACAAAGCCGCACAGGAATGCCATTTTGACTACACTATTATAATAGCAAGCCGGTGCCTTGTCAACAAAAAAGGCGGCAGTATGGAGGAAAAAGCAGCGCTTGCCGCGTGCCTTTTCCGTGCAGTCCCGGAAATCGAGCTCTCTCCCCTGCCTGCATGAAAATGCGATCCCGGAAAGTCCGCAGACCTTCCGGGATCGCTCTGACAATTTTTCTCAGACCAGCTTTGGCACCTCTGCGGTCAGCAGTTCTGCCAGTCGGGCGTGACCCTTGCGGGTCAGGTGCATAAAGTCCACCTCGTTGAACTCGCACTCGGCGGCGTCCATAAAGTGCACGCCCTGCCGCTCAGCCACAATGCGCAGCTGCTCGGCGACGCCGCGGGATTTCTCCACGCAGCCTGCGCCCATGACAGCATCGTGGAAGCCGTCCTTGATGCAGGGCGGCGCCACCACCAGAATGTTGGGTGCTTTACCGCCCCAGCAGTCCACGCTCTTCGCCTTGAGCAGCAGCCGCTCCATGCCTGCGCCGATGCAGGCGGCGTTTGCACCAAAGCGCTCCTTCACGTCATTCGTGCCCAGCATGATGATGAGCAGGTCGATGACTTCGTGGCTCTTGAGCAGGGCGTAAGCCACGCTCAGCGCGTCCATGGACTCATGCAGCGGGTCCACGAACACGGTGGTGCGGCCGGAAAGACCCTCCTCGGTGACCAGATACTCCTCACCCAGCGCCTTTTGCAGGCGGCAGGTCCAGCGCTCGTCCTCGTTGAAGCGGATGCCGTGGTCGGCGCAGTCGTTGGGGTCCGCGCAATAGCCGTGGGTGTTGGAATCACCCAGACAGAGAATATGCTTTTTCATAACCGAATCACTCCTTTTCCATCGTCTGCCGGAAGTAGTACACAGCGCCCACCATCCCGGCATCGTTGTGCAGCTGTGCGGCGCGAATTTCCAGCCCTTCAGCAAAGGCGGGCATAACTGCGGCCTTTACCTTGGCGGCAATGGGCTCAATGAGCAGCTTTTGCTGGGCAGACACGCCGCCGCCGATCAAAATCAGCTGCGGGTTGAAGATATGCACCATGCCCGCCAGCCCCTGCGCGATCTCGTCCGTCCATGCGTCCAGCAGCGCCAGCACGGTCTCGTTGCCCGCTTCTGCGGCGGCAAAGATGGCGCGGCCGTCCTTCCACGCCGGGTCCTTTTCCTGTGCGGCGCGCACAAGGGCGGTGGTGGCGGCGTAGCGCTCCCAGCAGCCCTTTGCGCCGCAGGTGCAGTCTACGCCGTCCAGTGCGTGGGTGCGGTAGTGTCCCAGCTCGCCGCCCAGACCCCGCGCGCCCTCCAGCAGACGGCCGCCGGTCAGGATGCCGCCGCCCACGCCGGTGCCCAGCGTCACGCCGATGACGTCCGTATAGCCCTGTGCGCCGCCGACCCACACTTCGCCCAGCGTCATGCAGTTGGCGTCGTTGGCTACCGTGACCGGCAAGCCAAAGGTCTTTTCCAGCTCCGCCTTGATGGGTGCGCCGATGTAGTTGGGCAGGTTGCCGCAGGTGCCCGCCACAATGCCCTTGCGGCTGTCGATCTGCCCGGTGGCAGAAACGCCGATGCCCGCAAGGCTTTCCGCCGGGATGTTCTGTGCGGCAAGGAAGGTCTGTGCAGCCTTCAGCACCGTGGTCAGGATGGGGGTGCGGTAGCCGTCAAAGCTTACGCTCTCTTCGGCTTTCGCCAGCACCGCGCCGACTTCGTCCACGATGCCCAGCTTGACGGCTGTGCCGCCGATGTCGATACCAAGATAGTGTTTCATAGCAGGCACTCCCCTGTGTTATTTTTTTGCGGCGTTGATAGCACCGGTAAAGCGTGCGGTGATCTCTGCCGGGCGGGTAATAGCACCGCCCACCACCAGTGCAAAGGCACCGGCTTCCAGCGCCTTGACCGCCTGTTCCGGGTAGTGGATGTGACCCTCGGCAATGATCTTTGCCGGGCACTCTGCGGACAGCTTGCGGATGAAGTCAAAGTCGATATCATCAATGCCGGTGGTCTCGGGGGTGTAGCCGCGCATGGTGGTGCCCACAAAGTCGGCACCGGCTTCGGCGCAGAGCATGGCGTTTTCAAGGTTATCGCAGTCCGCCATCACCAGCTGCTCGGGGTACTTTGCCTTGATGGCGCGGATGAACTGCGCCGAGGTAGAGCCGTCCGGACGCAGCGCACCGGTGCCCTGCACGGCAAGGATATCCACCCCGCAGGCCACCAGCTCGTCCACTTCCTTCATAGTGACGGTAATGTACATGGGCGTGCCGGGGTAGTCCTTTTTGATGATGCCGATGACCGGCAGGTCCACCACCTGTTTGATCTGGGTAATATCCCGCACGGTATTGGCACGGATGCCCACAGCACCGCTCATGGCGGCAGCCTTGGCCATCAGGGGCATCACGCCGCCCTCCTTGGTGTACAGGGGCTCGTGCTCCAGTGCCTGACAGGACACGATGAGCCCGCCCTTGATCTGTGCAAACAGCTTTTCCTTATCCATGGTCTTACTCCTCCATTCTGATCTTGACAACTGCCTTGCGCACGCTGACGCAGCCGTGCTGTACAAGGCCGGGCTTATGCAGTTCCTCCGGGAAGAACAGCACAAAGCGTCCCTCGCCCAGTGCACCGGTCACTACACTGGCGCTGGCCTGAAAACCGCAGTCCCCGGTAAATTCCCCGATCTCCGCGCCGGGCAGATTGGTGTAGCCCCAGCCCTCGCTGCCGGTAAGGTCTACCTGTAAATCGGCATAAAGCTTGTGGTACTCCGGGTGGTAGCCCGCGTCCGGGTGCAGGGTGGCATCCATCAGGTTGATGAACACCTTGTCACCGTCCACCTCGGTGCGCCCCAGCGGCAGGGCGGCAAGGTCGTGGGTAAGCAGATAGTCAATGGCGGTATCCAAGTTGGGGTGCAGTCCCCTGTACCGGCCAAGATGCTGCAGGGTATCGCAGATCATTTGCGTTTCCTCCAATAAAAGAAGCGCCCGCCTCCCCTCTGAAAAAGAGACGGAGAGGGGCGCTTTTATTTTGTTACAGCTTTGCGATGGCGGCTTCGATCATGGCCTGAGCTTCGGCCACAACGGCTTCATCCTCGGGGATCAGTCCGGGCATCGGGGCGCGCACGCTGCCCAGTTCCAGTCCGTACATCCGGCGCAGGATTTCCTTTTGCACCGCATACAGGTTGCCGTGGGCAGAGCACATCTTATAGATGATGCGGTTGGCCTCGTACTGGATGGCGCGGGCCTTTGCGATCTCGCCCTTTTCCAGATGGGCGTTCATGGCCAGATACAGCTCCGGCATCACGGCGTAGGTGCCGCCGATACCGCCGTCTGCACCGATGACGCGGCCGGAAACGAACTGCTCATCCGGGCCGTTGAACACCACAAAGCCCTCCTCGCCGCGGGCGGCGATGCCGGCATCCTTGAACATCTGGATATCCTGCGTGGGCATGGAGCTGTTTTTCACGGCTATCACGTTGGGGTTCTTCAGCATCTCGTTCAGCAGGCTCATGGTCAGTGCCGTGCCAGCCAGCTGCGGGATATTGTAGATGACGAACTCGGTGTTCGGGGCAGCAGCGGACATATCGTTCCAGTACTTGGCAATGGCGTACTCCGGCAGGTGGAAGTAGATGGGCGGGATAGAGGCAATGGCGTCCACGCCCACGCTCTCGGCGTGGCGTGCCAGCTCCATGCTGTCGGCAGTGTTGTTGCAGCCGACGTGGGCGATCACGGTCAGCTTGCCCTTGGCTTCGCTCATCACGGCTTCCAGCACCGTCTTGCGCTCGTCAACGTGCTGATAGATGCACTCGCCGGAGGAGCCGCCCACATACACACCCTTGACGCCCTTGGCGATTAGGTGGCGGGTCAGCGCCTTGACGCCCTCCACCGAGATGTTGCCCTCTGCGTCATAGCAGGCGTAAAAGGCAGGGATGACACCCTGATATTTTTTGATATCTTTCATGTTTCAAGCCCTTCTTTACAATCAGTAATAAATCGATATAAAATAGTCGTTCGTATCAGGTTCTGAGACTTTTTGCGCCGGGCAGGGGCATTCTTGCCCTCTTGCCGCGGTCGCAATTTTAGCCCTTGACCGCACCCATTGCGATGCCCTTGGTGAAGTACTTCTGGAAGATCAGGAAGATGATGATGATCGGCACTGCAGCCAGTGCGGCACCGGCCATGATCAGGCCGAAGTCGGTGCTGTTTTCTGCCTGCAGCTTTGCAATGCCCAGCGAGATGGTCAGGTTGCTGGTGCTGGACAGCATGATCAACTGCATGAAGTAGTCGTTCCAGCTGTTGATGAAGGTAAAGATGGCCAGTGCACCAATACCGGGCTTGACCATGGGCAGCACGATCTTGACAAAGGTGCGTGCTTCGCTGGCGCCGTCGATGCGGGCAGCTTCCAGCATTTCGGTGGGGATGCCCTCACTGAACTGCTTCATCAGGAACACACCGAACGGCCAGCCCACGATGGGGAAGATGACCGCCCAGATGGTATTGTACAGGTTCAGGGCGCTCATCTCGCGCAGCAGGGGGATCAGAATGACCTGCTTGGGCAGCGCCATGGCGCAGACGATGAGGGTGAACAGCAGCTTGCGGCCCACAAAGCGCTTTTTGGCCAGCGCATAACCGGCCATGGCGGCGGTCAGGCAGGTAAGGATCATGGACATGACTGCCATGAACACGGTGTTGATCATCCAGCGGATGGCAGCGGGTGCCATGGGGCCCACCGAGAAGTAGACAGGCTCGCCGTCGGCACTGAACTTAGAGCCGAAGGGCACAGCCAGCTGCCACAGCGGGGCACGTTTCCCGGCAAACAATTTCTGGTAGTTGGTCAGCACCCACTGGCTGGGCCACCACTCGGGGGTAGTGGCGTTGATGGCGGCACCGGTCTTGAAGGAGCCGGTGATGATCCAGTACAGCGGGAAGGCGAACAGCACCGCCATGATGCTGATAAGGATGATCGCCAGAATGGTGTAGGCGCTCATCTTTTTCAGTTTACTGGGATGGCGCTTCAACGGTTTTTGCTTTTTTGCAGCAGTTGCACTCATTGTTCCGCACCTCCTTAATTATCCTTGTTGCCCAGCTTGAACTGGACAGCAGACAGAATGGCGATGATCACCGCCAGCACCACGCCCATAGCGTTGCCGTAGCCGTACTTGTACTGCTTGAAGGCGGTGTAGTAGATGTAGTACATAATGGTATCGGTCTTGTGGTTGGGGCCGCCGGAGGTCAGCAGCTGGATCAGTGCAAAGCACTGGAAGGAGTTGATGGTGGTGATGACCAGAATGTACAGGGTGGTGGGCATAATGGCCGGCCACTTGATCTTCCAGAAGCACTGGAAGTCGGTAGCGCCGTCCACCTCGGCAGCTTCCACGATGGACTGATCCACGTTGCCCAGTGCCGAAACATACAGCACGATGGGCTGGCCCACAGAGGTGGTGAGCAGGATCAGGATGATACAGCCCAGTGCGAACCGCTCGTCACCCAGCCAGTTGATGTTTTTGTCCAGAATGCCAAGGCTCTTGCCCAGATAGTTGAAGATACCGTAGTAGTTGTTGTACATCCACTTCCACACCACGGTAACGGCGACCGAGCCGGTGACCACGGGCAGGTAGAACACGCAGCGGAAAAGGCTTGTCGCCCACTCCGGCAGGTCTACGATGGCAGAGGACACCCACAGCGAGAAGATGCAGGTGATGGGCACCGACACGATGACGATGACAAAAGTGTTCTTTAATGCACCAAGGAAGATGGGGTCGGCAAACAGGGTCTTGTAGTTTGCCAGACCCACAAAGATATCCGCGCGGTTCATGGTGGAGTCAAAGAAGCTGGTCACCACGCAGAGGATCATGGGGTAGATGACGAAGCCCAGAAAGAAGATCAGGCTGGGCAGCAGGAAGCAGTAGGAGGCGAAGGTTTCGCGCCGTACCAGCGCACTGCTGCGTTTGGGCTCTTTCATTGCCGTCTTTGCAGCCAAGAGGATCACCAGACCTTTCGTTAGAGAGTGTTTTTCCGTAAAAAGGCCCCTCCCTCACCCGGAGGAAGGGGCCTTGCGGTTCAGCTGTGATGCAGTTCAGAAAAAGTAGCGCTTATGCCTCGGCAGCGGCGGCTGCGTTTGCATTGTCCACAAAGGTCTTGACGGCAGTCTCGACGGCCTCGCCGGAGCCCACGCGCTGCAGCATGTTCCACCACTCGGTGCGGGCAGTGGTCCAGCCCGGGGTGATCTGGTAGTAGTCGCCCAGATAGCCCATGAACTTGCTGTACTCGCTCATGACCTCGTTGCCGGCGTAGATATCGCCCACGCTGGTGCGGACGGGGAAGTAGGTGGAAGCCAGCACGCTGTCCTTGACCTGAGAGGGATCGGCAGCGATGAACTCGATAAAGGTCTTTGCAGCCTTGATCTTGGCCTCGTCGCCGTTATCAAAGATGCCGAAGCCCCAGATGCCGCCGCACAGCTTCGGGTCGCCGCTTTCGGTGGGGAATGCCATGGGGAAGATCTCGTCGCCGCTGATGGTCTGGCCTGCGGCAGCGGTGTCAGCGTTCAGCTGCTGTGCAATGTTCCAGCAGAAAGCCATCTGCAGGGTGCCGTTGCGGAACAGGGTGATCTCCTCGCCGCCGTTGATGGAGGGATCGAAGTTGACGCCCTTTGCATCGTACAGAGCCTGAATAGCCTTGATGTTCTCGGCAGAGTCGGCGGTGTACTTGGTGTGGGCTGCATCGGTAAAGGTGCCGCCGTACATGTTGTTGATGATGGCGCGGGTGCCCTGGTCACCGCCCTGACCTGCGCAGTAGATGGCTGCAACGTTCTCGTAACCGCCGTTGTACAGTGCGTCAACGGTCTTCAGGAAGCCGTCGGTGCTCCAGGTGTGCTTGTCGGTATCGATGTACTGGTCAGCGCCCACTTCCTTGACCTTGGTCATGTTCACGGCCATGCAGTGTGCGGTCATGCACAGGGGGTACTCGTAGTAGTCGCCCTTCTCGTTGTGGCAGGCAGACTCCACAGAAGCGTAGATGTCCTTCTTGGCATCGTCGGTCCACAGATCGTTCAGCGGAGCCATAACGCCCTTGGCGCCCCAGTTGGCCACCAGACGCTCGGGGCCTTCCATGACCAGATCGGGTGCGCTGCCGCCCTCGATGGCGGTGTTCACCTGATCGTCGCCGTTGGTGTAATCCAAATACTCCACGGTCACCTTGATGTCGGGGTAATTTGCGTTGAAGCTGGAGATCAGGTTCTGGACGGTATCGTCATTGCCCCAGCCGCCGATGGGGTATGTCCACAGCTTGATGCTTGCGCCGGTGCTGGCAGTGCTTGCAGCAGCAGAGGAAGCGGTGGAGGAAGCAGCAGTGCTGGTGGAGGAGGAACCGCCGCAGGCGGCCAGTGCACCGGCAGCGCCCAGAATACCGGCAGCCTTCAGGAACGAACGGCGGGAAATGCAGTTTTTCATGGTAGATTCTCCTTGTTCATCTTCTTCGACCCATCGGGGATCGTGCTCCGTTTTGCTCGTAGCGGCTGCTCGTGTCCGCAGCCGTTGTTTGTAGCCCAATTATAGAAAATATTTTTCATTTTGTCTATTCGTTCTTTTCATAAATTTTCATTTTCAAACCCAGCAGGCTGCACAAAATTGTGGGATATCAGAAAAAACACAATATTTTCATCCACTTTACTTGTCAAAATAGTTACAAAACGGTACACTTTCCCCTGTTATTCTGAAAATCAATTTCAGCTTCAAAATCACAAAAATGAAAAGCATTTTCACAATTTGAATTGTTTTTTCCTCCAAAACTGTGCCCTCTGCACAGAACCGGCGGGCAAAATGTGTTCATTACGCCTCTTGCACCGCGGCGCGGTTTCTCTTATACTTTTATATAAGAAGGTAAGCACCAAAACGGCACCGGTGCACCACCGGCAGCCGAGTGAGGAGAAGGAAGAATGTCTACGAATTTTTGGGAGCTGCTGCAGCAGCATCAGGGCGACCTGACAAAGTCCGGCCGCACGGTGGCCGAATATCTGGTGCAGCACGCTGCGGAGGCACAGTATCTGTCCATATCGTCGCTGGCCAGAGAGTGTCAGGTGGCCGAAGCTACGGTGTTCCGGTTCTGCCGGGCGCTGGGCTTTGAGGGCTACCACGAAATGCGCATTGCGCTGGCGCAGGCCAACGCCACCGGCGTGCTGGTAAACCAGCAGGAGCCCGCCCCGGACGCCGACACTGCTACTTTGTGCGAGCATGCATCGGCGCTGTTCATGACCGCCATCAACGGCACCCAGAACGCCCTTTCGCCGCAGGCGGTGGAGCAGGCCGTGGCGCTGCTGCATAGCGCCCGGCAGGTGTTCTGCATGGGACAGGGCGGCAGCATGGCCGCTGCCAACGAGATCTGCGCCCGGTTCGCCTGCATCACCAACAAGTTCCGCGCCACCGCCGACAGCCACATGCAGATCATGGCTGCCAGCCTGATGACCGAGCAGGACGTGGTGCTGTTCGTCTCCTACTCCGGCGCTACCCGCGACCTAATGGAGACCCTGCGCACCGCCAAAGCCAACGGCGCAAAGATCATCCTGATCACCCACTACGAGGACTCCCCCGGCGCAAAGCTGGCAGACATCGTGCTGCTGTGCGGCGCACAGGAAAGCCCGCTGGACTCCGGCAGCATCCCCATCAAGGTGGCGGTTCTGTATGTGGCCGAGGTGCTGATTTTGCGGTATATTCTGGACGACAAGCCCGGCAGCACCGAAGCGCAGGAGCGCACCACCGAGGCGCTGGCTGTAAAGATGCTTTGAGCATCAGACTAAAATAGCAGGGATAACGGAGCATCTGCGGATGCTCCGTTATCCCTTTTTACGCTAAAAAAAATCGGTCAGACCCGCAGGCCTGACCGATTTTTTGGTTATCAATGATGTTGCAGCGCTGTACGCTTAGTCGCGGCGGCGGCTGTTAAGCCCCAGCAGACGCACCACATACAGGAAGATGTTGATGAAGTCCAGATACAACGTCAGTGCGCCGTAGATGGAAGCCTTTTCGGCCAGTTCGCTGTCCCCTGCGTAGTAGGAGTACATCTGGCTCAGCTTCTGGGTGTCGTAGGCGGTCAGCAGCATGAACACCACCAGACCGATGCCGGAATACAGCACTGTGCTCATAAAGCCCATGCCGAACAAAAGACCAACGAAGCCGGTAACGATCAGCGCAAACAGCGCCATCATCAGCTTGGGACCCCAGCTGGACAGGTCTTTGTGGGTGGTGGTGCCGTAGACCGCCATCAGGCCGAAATACAGCGAGGTGGCAAGGAAGGCCAGCACCAGCGTGCCCAGATCAAAGGCAAGGAAATAATAACTCAGTACCATGCCGTTGAGCAGGGCGTAGCCTAAAAACACCCCTCTTGCCGCGCCCACAGACATACTCTGCACCCGGGCGCTCAGCACGAACACCAGCGCCAGCTCGGCAATGGTGAACAGCAGATACAGCGAATTGACCACATAGAACAGCGGGGTTGTCGCAGTGACAAACGCCGCCGCAAAGGTGATCAGCAGTCCCAGCGCCATCCAGCGGTAGGTGCGGGTCATATAATCAGCCGAGGTCATTGTAGGCTCTGCATAGCCACGGTTGTAATTGTTGTAACTCATCTGGGTTCCTCCAGTCTATTCTGCCGGAGCATTTCTCTCTTGCTCCGGTCTACGGAATATAGTATACTGCATAGAAATGAACGTTTCATGAAAAAGGCTGTGATATTGTATGTCCCTTGGACTTTATCTGCATATTCCCTACTGTTTTTCCAAATGTCGGTACTGCGATTTTTATTCCCACCCCGGGGAGCGGGGCGTACCGGACGCTTATGTGGACGCGCTGCTGCGGGAGCTGCATCGCTTTGCGCCGGATGCGCCTCTGCGGCCGGATACCGTCTATTTCGGCGGCGGCACGCCCAGCCTGCTCACCCCGGCGCAGGCAGAGCGGCTCATCCGGGCAGCAGAGCCCGTGCCCGGTGCAGAGATCACCTTGGAGGCAAACCCCGAGACCGTTACCGAGGAGAGCCTGCGGGGCTTCCGGGCGGCGGGAGTGAACCGCATCTCTTTCGGGGTGCAGTCCGCCCGGGACAGCCAGCTGCGCACCCTTGGCCGTCCTCACAGTGCCAAGCAGGCGCGGGCAGCCTTTGCCGCTGCCCGGCGCGCCGGGTTTGAGAACATCAGCGGCGACATCATGCTGGCACTGCCCCACTATACGCAGGCCGAATTTGACGAGACACTGGAGCTGATCGAAAAAGGCGGTGCCACCCACATCTCGGCTTACCTTTTAAAGATCGAGCCGGACTCTGCCTTCGGCAAGCACCCGCCGGAGGGTCTGCCCACCGGCGATGAAGCCGCTGATTTCTACCTCTACGCGGTGGAGCAGCTGGAGCACCACGGCTACCGCCAGTACGAGATCTCCAACTTTTCAAAGCCGGGCTATGAGGGCAGGCACAACCTCATCTACTGGGACTGCGACGACTATCTGGGGCTTGGCCCTGCGGCGCACTCCTGCATGGGCGGCAAGCGGTTCTGCTACGCGCCGGACACTGCCGCCTTTCTGCAGGACGCCGCCGCGCCCATCATGGACGGCAGCTGCGGTGCCGAGGACTACCTGATCTTGCAGCTGCGGCTGCGCAAGGGGCTTGACCTTGAAGCTTACAAAACCCTGTACGGCAAGCAGTTTTCCACTGCGCAGCTGGCCTTTGTGCAAAACTGTGTCCGCGCCGGGTATGCCACCTTCGATGGCCGCATCCTCGCTCTGACCCCCGCTGGACTTATCGTGCAAAACAGCATTCTAGCACAGCTGCTCTGATGGGCAGGTGAAGTGAAAATATCACTGCTATAAACAAAAACCGCAGCGTATTGGGATACGTTGCGGTTTTTTGGTGGGCGCGGGTGGATTACGCGAGCCGCGCAGAAAAGGAGCCCGGGTCGCGGCTCCCAGCGGCTGCATCGTGCCTTGGGCGGCACGCGCATCCTGCTGGCCGCAGCCCCAACAGCTCCTCCCTGTTTCTGCCGCTGGCAGCGGTCGTCGCTGTTGCTGTTCGAATCCACCCTTGCACCCCCTTTTGTACAGCAGAAAAGCAGAAACTCCAGTACCCGGTTCGGATACTGGAGTTCTTGGTGGGCGCGGGTGGATTACGCGAGCCGCGCATCTAAAAAAGCCCCGCAGGGGCTTTTTTCCCCGCCGGACTATTCGGCGGGTCGATGCTGTTCGAATCCACCCTTGCGTCCCCTTTTGTACGGCAGATAAAACAGAAACTCCGGTACCCATTGGATACCGGAGTTCTTGGTGGGCGCGGGTGGATTCGAACCACCGAAGCTGAAAGCAGCAGATTTACAGTCTGTCCCCATTGGCCACTCGGGAACACGCCCATATTCTTTTGTTGTGCATCCGTTTGCCGGACGACTTGTTTATTTTAGCATGAGAAAGGGGTTTTGTCAACTACCTTTTTTCACTTTTTTCGGCAATACAAAAAGAACCGGCAGCTTTCGCTTCCGGTCACAGCTTTCCCTGTATGCAAAAAGGGGCTGCTGCACAGGATCTTGTGCAGCAGCCCCTTTTTTATGGATTTCTTATTTCAGCACCGCACCCAGATTTGCACTGGTGACCATGCGAGCATAGCGGCTCAGCCAGCCGGTCTTGATGTTGGGCTCGGGCGCAACGTACTTTGCCTTGCGCTCTGCCAGCACTGCGTCGCTGACCTCCAGCGTGATGGAGGCGTTGGGGATGTCGATGGTGATGGTGTCCCCTTCCTCGATCAGGCCGATGGGGCCGCCGGAAGCTGCCTCCGGGCTGACGTGGCCGATGGCAGCGCCACGGGATGCGCCGGAGAAGCGGCCGTCGGTGATGAGAGCTACTGTCTTATCCAGCTTCATGCCTGCCAGCGCAGAGGTGGGGTTGAGCATCTCCCGCATGCCCGGGCCGCCCTTGGGGCCTTCGTAGCGGATGACCACCACATCGCCCGGGACGATCTTGCCCGCGTAGATGGCGGCAATGGCCTCCTCCTCGCTGTTGAATACCCGCGCCGGGCCAGCGTGCTTCTGCATCTCCGGGGCGACGGCGCTGCGCTTGACAACGCAGCCGTCCGGGGCAATGTTGCCCCACAGGATCTGCAGACCACCGGTCTCAGAGTAGGGGTTCTCGATGGGACGAATGGCCTTTTCGTTCAGGATATGGGCACCCTTGATGTTCTCGCCAAGGGTCTTGCCGGTGACGGTGGGCACATCCAGATCCAGCAAGCCCTTCTTGGCCAGCTCTGCCTGCACCGCCGGGATACCGCCCGCTGCGTACAGATCCGGCATATGGGTGGGGCCAGCCGGTGCCAGATGGCACAGGTTGGGGGTCTTGGCGCTGATCTCGTTGAACAGCTTCAGGTCGATGGGCACACCGGCCTCGTAGGCGATGGCAAGCAGGTGCAGCACCGTGTTGGTGGAGCAGCCCAGCGCCATATCGCAGGTCAGTGCGTTGCGGATGGAGCGCTCGTTGATGATCTGGCGCGCGGTGATGCCCTTGCGCACCATCTCCATCACAGCCATGCCGGCGTGCTTTGCCAGCTGCAAACGCTTGGAGTACACAGCCGGGATGGTGCCATTGCCGGGCAGTGCGATGCCGATGGCCTCGCACAGGCAGTTCATGCTGTTGGCGGTGTACATACCGGAGCAGCTGCCGCAGCTGGGGCAGCAGTTGCAGGTGCAGTCCTCCAGCTGTTCGTCGGTGATCATACCGGCCTTATAAGCACCCACGGCCTCGAACATCTTGGAAAGGCTCACTTCCTCGCCGCCGTAAGTACCGGCCAGCATGGGGCCGCCGGAGCAGACCACAGCGGGCACATCCATGCGCACCGCTGCCATCACCATGCCGGGCACGATCTTATCGCAGTTGGGCACCAGCACAAGGCCGTCCAGCTGGTGTGCCATCAGCATGGTCTCTACGCTGTCGCAGATCAGCTCACGGGAGGCCAGAGAGTACTTCATGCCCACATGACCCATGGCGATGCCATCGCACACGCCGATGGCGGGGATCAGGATGGGCGTGCCGCCGGCCATCTGCACACCGGCCTTGACGGCCTCGGCGATCTTGTCCAGATTCATGTGCCCGGGCACGATCTCGCTGTGGGCGCTCACCACGCCGATGAGGGGGCGCTCCAGTTCCTCCGGGGTGTAGCCCAGCGCGTAAAACAGGCTGCGGTTGGGCGCACGCTCCGAGCCCTTGGTCACGTTGTCACTTCTCATGGTTTATTCCTCTTTTTCTTATAGCAAAAGACTCCCTCCCAAAGGAGGGAATCTTTCCTGATTTTATCGCAAGTCTTGGCTGAACTCCTTCCGTCATCGCTTGCGCGATGCCACCTCCCTCACGGAGGGAGGCTTCACGCTGCGGTCAGGCGGCTGGGGGAGTCGATTACTTCTTCAGCCAGCTCATCATGCTGCGCAGCTCAGCGCCCACCTTCTCGATGGGCAGCTCGGCCTCCATGCGGCGCTTGGCAAGGAAGTGCACCTTGCGGCCGCCCTTGGGGCTCATCTCGGTCAGGAACTCGGAAGCAAAGGTGCCGTCCTGGATCTCGGTCAGAACCTTCTTCATCTCCTTGCGGGTCTCCTCGGTGATCAGGCGCTTGCCGGTGCGGTAGTCGCCGTACTCAGCGGTGTTGGAGATGGAGTAGCGCATCTTGGAGAAGCCGCCCTCGTTGATCAGGTCAACGATCAGCTTCATCTCGTGGCAGGTCTCAAAGTAGGCCATCTCGGGCTCGTAACCGGCCTCCACCAGCGTATCGAAACCGGCGTGGATCAGCTCGGAAACGCCGCCGCACAGCACGGCCTGCTCGCCGAACAGATCGGTCTCGGTCTCCTCCTTGAAGGTGGTCTGCAGGATGCCTGCACGGCCAGCGCCGATGCCGGAAGCATAAGCCAGAGCGATATCCTTGGCCTTACCGGTGTAGTCCTGCTCCACGCAGATCAGAGAGGGGCAGCCCTCGCCCTCGGTGTACAGGCGGCGCACGATGTGGCCGGGGCCCTTGGGAGCGATCATGATGACGTCCACGTTCTTGGGAGCGGTGATGGTCTTGAAGTGGATGTTGAAGCCGTGTGCAAAGGCCAGTGCCTTGCCCTCGGTCATGTAGGGAGCGACCTGGGTGTTGTAGATATCGGCGCACAGCTCGTCGGGCACCAGCATCATAACAACGTCACCGGCCTTGGCAGCCTCTTCCACTTCCATCACCTTGAAGTTTTCGTGGGTGGCAGCGAACTCAGAAGCCTTTGCCCAGTGGGCAGAGCCCTTGCGCAGGCCGACCACAACGTTGACGCCGCTCTCGGCCAGATTCTCAGAGTGTGCATGACCCTGGCTGCCGAAGCCGATGACAGCGACGGTCTTGCCGTCCAGCACGCCGAGGTTGCAGTCGGAATCGTAGTATTTCTTGATAGCCATAATCGTTAATCTCCTTTTACTTTTTCTGGTTGGTTTATCTTCCGGTCTTGTATGCTCTGTTCTATCTTTCGCTCACCCTGAGCGGAAAAGCTTTGTCAGAACCCTCTCAGTCTCGCAATAGCCGCTAAGTTTCCGGTTTCCGCTAAAGGCTTCACCCCTTGGGGGGAAGCTGTCTGCGCAGCAGACTGATGAGGGGTACTCTGTGTATAGGCGCGCCCTCATCCGGCGCTACGCGCCACCTTCCCCCGACCGGGGGAAGGCTTCAGACGTTTGTGACGGAGAGGGTTTGTTATGCCCGTCTTGCGCCCGGCGGGGGCAGCTGGACGGAGCGCACCTCCTGCGGCGGCTTCTGGATATGCTGGTGCATCCCGCCGCGCTCCAGTGCGGTAACGCCGGTGCGGCACTGCTCAAGAATGTTGTAGCCCTCGAACATTTTTAAGAATGCGTCCAGCTTGTCCGGCCGGCCGATGAGCTCAAACACCATGCTGTCCGGGGAAAGATCGATGATCTTTGCCTTGTAGATGCAGGCAATCTCCCGCAGCTCGGTGCGGTTGTGCACGTCCGATTCCACCTTGAGCAGCAGCAGCTCCCGCTCCAGCGATTTTTCGCTGTCCAGTACGAACACCTGTCGGGTAACTTCCAGACGCTCGGTCTGCAATACCAGCTGCTGCAAAGCCTTTTCGTCGCTGGTAATGGTCACCGTGATGCGGCTGACTGCCGGGTCGTTGGTGGCGGACACCGTAAGGCTGTCGATGTTGAAGCCGCGGCGGCAGAACAGGTTGGACACCCGGGCCAGAACGCCGCTCTGGTTGTCCACCAGCAGGCTGATGACCCTGCGCTGATCAGATTCCATGATGCTGTGTCCTCCTTATTCCATGATGATGTCGTTGATATCGCCGCCGCCGGGGATCATGGGCAGCACCTTTTCGTCCTTGTCGATGATGCACTCGATCCATGTGGGGCCCTTCTGCTGCAGGGCATCTGCAAAGGCTTCCTGAAACTCCGGCAGGTTGGTGCAGCGGTAGCCCTTCAGGCCAAAACCGTCTGCCAGCTTGACAAAATCAGTCTTGCGGTGGGGGTCGGTCTGGCTGTAACGCTTGCCGTAAAAGCTGGTCTGCCACTGGCGCACCATGCCCAGCACCGAGTTATTGAAGATGACCGTGATGATGGGCAGCTCGTAGCTGACGGCGGTGCAGGCTTCGTTCAGGTTCATGTGGAAGGAGCCGTCGCCGGTGAACATCACCACACGCTGCTGGCGTCCCAGTGCCATCTGGGCACCAATGGCGGCACCATAGCCAAAGCCCATGGTGCCAAGGCCGCCGCTGGTGATAAAGCCGCGGCTCTTGGTGTGGCGCAGGTACTGCGCCGCCCACATCTGGTGCTGACCCACGTCGGTAACGTACACGGCCTCGGGACCGCACTGGTTGCACACCTCGCCGATGACCTGATGGGGCATCAGCCGGGTGGGGTCGGACACGGGATGGTAATCCTGTGCCTGCCAGCTCTGGATCATCTTCATCCATTCCGGGTGCTTGGCGGGCTTGATCTGGGGCAGCATGGCGTTCAGCACATAGGCTGCATCGCCCACGATGGAAAGATCCACGTCCACGTTCTTGCCCAGCTCGCTGGCGTCAATGTCGATCTGAATGATGGTGGCGTTTTTGGCAAAGGTCTTGGGGTTCAGCGCCACGCGGTCGGAAAAGCGGGTGCCCACCGCGATGAGCACATCGCACTCTGCCACTGCCCGGTTGGAGGTGTAGCAGCCGTGCATCCCCAGCATTCCCAGATTCATCGGGTCGCCGTAGGGCACAACGCCTGCGGCCATCAGGGTGTAGGTGGCGGGGATCTCTGCCTTGTGCAGCAGATCCCGCAACGGCTGGCAGCTGGCTGCGCTGCGCACGCCGCCGCCAAAGTATACCAGCGGGCGCTGTGCGGCGTTGATGAGGTCGGCCGCCCAGTGCACCTGCTCCTCGTTATAGGTAGTCACGGTGCGGATGGGCTCCGGCTGCTTGGGGGTGAACTCGCACACTGCTGCGGTCACGTCCTTGGGGATATCCACCAGCACCGGGCCCTTGCGGCCGCTCTGTGCAATGCGGAAGGCTGCCCGCATGGTGTCGGCCAGATCCTCTACCCGGCGCACCGTGAAATTATGTTTCGTGATGGGCAGGGTGATGCCCTCGATGTAAGCTTCCTGAAAGCTGTCCTTGCCAATGCCGCCGGTGGGCACGTTGCCGGTAAAGGCCACCATGGGCACCGAGTCCATATAGGCAGTGGCAATGCCGGTGACCAGATTGGTAGCACCCGGGCCGCTGGTAGCCAGCACCACGCCGGTGCGGCCGGTGGCGCGGGCGTAGCCGTCCGCTGCATGGGCTGCGCCCTGCTCGTGGGCGGTAAGCACATGGGTGATGCGGTCGGCATTCTTATACAGCTCGTCATAAAGGTTCAGCACAGCGCCGCCGGGGTAGCCAAAAAGAGTGTCCACTCCCTGCTCGCACAGGACCTCTACAAAGATCTGAGAACCATTCAACTGCATGGTGTTGCTCCTATTCCTGTTCCACTTCTTATCCATTCCCTCAGGGAGAGCTTCCGAAAAAGAAAAAGCCCTTGTCCCCTGCTTTCTTCAAGAGACAAAGACCTTGTAACATCAAGCTCTCTGCGGTACCACTCTCGTTGGCGTGCTGTGCACACCCTCTCACGGGCTTCCAACAAAGCCCTGCACGGTAACGGCTGCAACCGGCGCTGCTTACAGGGGTTTGCACCCGTTGGGCAGGCTGCTCCGGGATGATTTTCCGCACGAAACGCTGACTGCCTTGCACCAGACGGCAGCTCTCTGAACAGTGGGGATCGTGTGGTACTTTTTCCCATCTGCGCATTTGTTGATGTAAATTATACTATAAACCGGGCTTTTGTCAATCGACAATTTGTAACCTGAATCAGCCCAAAGATGAAGCGTTTTTAACACCCCCTTGCATCCACGCCCGAACCGCTGTATACTTTTGATATCCGCGTACCTGCGTTTTGTAGGGTATGTGCATGGAGAGGAAAAGGGATCACCTATGAAATTAAGAGAATGGAATGCCCATCTGCATGGGCTTGTTGTGTTCCGCGCCCTGCTGAACGACCCTGTTGTGGCAAAGCTTTTAGACCTGACCGACCGCATGGAGGCGGGCTGCTCCTCCTACGGCCCGGTGTGCGATGCCGTAGCCTCCTTTGAGGCTGCTTTGTTTGAATCCACCACCAACTGGAGCAGCTATCTGAGCAATGCCGTGCTGGAGACCGAGACCATCTGCGTGCGGCAGGCCGCTGCCGGGCAGCTGGACGCGCTGCTGCAAAGCACTCTGGACAGCGAACTGCAATTTTTGCAGCAGCTGTGCGGGCTGACGCTGGACGATTTGTTCCAAACTGCCTACTCTGAGCAGGCGCAGCGGCCGGAGCTGGCGTTTCTGCCCCGGTGGCAGACCTGTGAGCTTGACCTTGCCGCCGCCTACGCCCAGCGCATGAGCGAGGTGGGCAAAAAGGGCTACGGCATGTTTGCCAAGCACCATGTATTCACGGTGGAGAACGGCCAGCTTGTACCGGTAAAATACCCCGACCCGCAGCGCCTTTCCGAGCTGCCCGGCTACGAGAAGGAGCGGGAAAAGGTGATCGCCAACACCAAAGCACTGCTGGCCGGGATGCCCGCCAACAATGTGCTGCTGTACGGCGATGCCGGTACCGGTAAATCCAGCGCGGTAAAGGCCATTGCCAACGAGTTTGCGCCCGAGGGGCTGCGGCTGGTGGAGGTAAAAAAGAACCAGCTGTACCAGATCCCCGACCTGATGGACAAGCTGGCGGCAAACCCGCTCAAGTTCATTTTGTTCATTGATGACCTGAGCTTTACCGCCAACGATGACAACTTTGCCGCCCTGAAAGCCATCTTGGAGGGCAGCGTAGGCGGCCGCGCCCAGAACATTGCGGTGTACGCCACCTCCAACCGCCGCCACCTCATCAAGGAGACCCTCTCGGACCGCACCGGCGATGACATCCACGAAGCCGACACCCGGCAGGAGCTGATGAGCCTTTCCGCCCGGTTCGGCCTGACGGTCACCTTCCAGCGGCCGGAAAAGGCCCGGTTCGAGACCATTCTGGAGGAGCTTGCCAAGCAGCACAACATCCAGATGCCCACCGAGCAGCTGCTGCTCAAGGCCGAGGCCTTTGCCCTGCGTGCCGGTGGCCGCAGCCCCCGGGTGGCCAAGCAGTTCATTGAGCAATGCGAGGCCGGTGTGCAGAAGTAAAAACCGGTTTTCCGAACGTAATGCCAAAAAACGGGACACCGAAGCATCCGCAGATGCTCCGGTGTCCCGCTTTTGTTCTCTTATTTTTCGCTCAGTCCCGCACGGCGATGCACTCGATCTCCAGCTTTGCGCCCTTGGGGATTGCTGCCACCTGCACGCAGCTGCGGGCGGGGAACGGCTCGGCAAAGGCTTTGGCGTACTCTGCGTTCACCGCGGCAAAGTCGTTGATGTCGGCCAGAAAGATCACCGTCTTGACCACGTTGTTCATGGTCAGACCGGCCTCGGCCAGAATCGCCTTCAGGTTGGCAAGGCTCTGGGCGGCCTGCTGCTCCACGGTATCAGCCATGGTGCCGGTGGCGGGGTCTACCGGGATCTGCCCGGACACAAACACCATGTTGCCCAGATCCAATGCCTGACTGTAAGGGCCGATGGCGGCAGGTGCGTTGGTGGTAGATACGACTTTCATAGTAGCAGTTCTCCTTTGTTATAAAATCACAATTTAGAATGGCCTCCGTTTCGGTCATAGCCTTTCTCGTGAAAAGGCAATCCAGAAAAGCCCGCAGGCTTTTCTGGATTGCAAATATAAAAATAAAGTTTCCGCTGAACATGGCCAAAGCGCACGCGGCGGCCATTCTGATCGGAATACGGCGTTTACACCCGCTCGCTGACCAGCTGGAAACCAGCCTTGGTCAGCTCGGTGCGGATCTGCTCGATCTGGGCGGCATCGCGGGTCTCCAGCGTCAGCTTGAGGAAGCAGCTGGAGATGGGCATATTGGGGTCGGAGCCGTCATGCTGCACCGACACCACATTGCTGCCGCAGCGGGATACCACCTCGGCCACCTTTTTCAGCTGGCCGGGCTTGTCCTCCAGTGCAATGGTCAGGTTTGCCTTGCGGCCGCTCATCACAAGACCACGGGTGATAACGCGGTTCAGGATGTTCACATCAATGTTGCCGCCGGAGATGACACAGGCCACCTTTTTGCCCTCCACCGGCAGCTTGTGGAACAGCACCGCCGCCACCGGCACAGCGCCTGCACCCTCGGCCACCAGTTTCTGGTTCTCCATCAGGGAGAGGATAGCCGCTGCGGTCTCATCCTCGGTCACGGTAACGATATCGTCCACATACTGCTCGCACAGCTGATAGGTCAGCTCGCCCGGAGTCTTGACCTGAATGCCGTCCGCAAAGGTGGAGGCGGCTTTCAGGGTCTGGTACTTGTGCTCGTGCAGGCTGCGGTACATACTGGGAGCACCCTCGGCCTGTACGCCGTACACCTTGACCTCCGGGCGCAGGGTCTTGATGGCAAAAGCGATGCCGGAGATCAGTCCGCCGCCGCCCACCGGCACCACCACAGCGTCCACATCCGGCAGCTGGTCAAGGATCTCCAGACCAATGGTTCCCTGCCCGGCGATGACCTGCTCGTCATCGTAGGGGTGGATAAAGGTCATGTCGTACTCCTTTTGCAGCTGCACGGCCTTGTCGTGGGCTTCGTCGTAGGTGCCGGGCACAAGGCAGACCTCTGCGCCCAGATTTTTGGTGTTCTCCACCTTCATCAGGGGTGCGCCGTCCGGCATACAGACGATGCTGCGGATGCCGCGCCGGGTAGCCGCCAGCGCCACGCCCTGCGCATGGTTGCCCGCAGAGCAGGCAATGACGCCCTTGGCGCTTTCCTCCTCGGAAAGCTGGCTGATTTTATAGTAAGCACCCCGCACCTTAAAGCTGCCGGTGGCCTGCAGGTTCTCGGTCTTGAGGTACAGCTGGCAGTCCTTGGACAGCTTGGGGGCTTCGATGAGGTCGGTCTTTCTCGCCACGTCCTTCAGCACAAAGGCAGCGTGGTAGATCTTATCCAGAGTCAGCATGACAGATACTTCCTTTATTTTTTCGTGATGTCATCCAGTATAAGTTACAAAAATTGTTTTGTCAAATGAATTTCGTTCACGATAAAAGGCATAAAAAAGAGAAAGGCAAGGGGCGAAGTCTCTCAGGCGCTCCCGCCCCCCGGGAAGCACACCGGGAGAAACTCCCCCAGTCTCGCTGCGCTCGACAGCCCCCTCTGGGATGGGGCCTTTGGCATAACGGTAAACTTTCCGGCTAAAGCGCAAAGCTTCCGGGCGCGCCAGAGGCTCCCTCTCCGAGGGAGCTGGCAAAGCCGTCAGGCTTTGACTGAGGGAGTTTCTTCCCGTGAAAAAGGGGTTCTGAAAAGCCCGCAGGCTTTTCAGAACCCCTTTTTTAGTTTCTATCATTACCCTTCCGCTCCGGAGGCCTACCATATTGCAGCATTTACCCGGGCAACAAAAATGTAAAAACAAGAATGGGCGAAAGAATATTGACCGCAGCATGGATCACCCAGCCATACAAAATGCTTCCACGAGCTTTTTTTAACGAAAGCCATCCTAAGGCATAGCCTATTCCGCCCGTCAGGGATACGATGAGGAACATAGCGAGGAAATTCTTGTCTGGCAACGCAAGGATGTGAACCATGCCAAAAATGAGAGCTTGCAGGGCGTTTCCTATGGTTTCTCCCCATTTATTGCACAACCGTTTGCAGAGAAACCCACGAAAGAGAATTTCTTCCGATAAGGAAGTCTGAACGACAGCCCAGATCAAGATGACTGTAAATGTTTCGATGCTCCAACCGGTTTGTCGAAATGCGTCCACTGTAAATCCTTGATAATTCAAATTGCCAGATCGATAGAGCCACAGATAGGGTAAAAATAGTACCACTAAAAATCCCACAAGGATACAAAACATGATCTTCAAAGGTGGGGTGGGAGCAGTTTTGAGCCCCAGCCATTTGAAAAAACCGGTGGCCCTTTTCTGTGTCAGAAGATACCACACAAAAGGAATACTTAGAAAAATCAAAAGCTGTAAAACTGCACTTATGATCTGGTTAAGCAAAATCATACCATTCCTCCGTCATTGGGCTTTGTTTCCTCATCCACCCCATCCGGAAAATGCAGCCGGGTGGTCAACGCTATTATACTATAACGTCCATGGAAAGTATACACCGGTTCATTTTCATCTATTAAAATATTTTCGCTTATTGGAAGGGTCAACTGTTGATATATGCCACCCTTTCCTGTATACTGTTCCTGTTGTAGTTGGTTCATGACAGTTTCAGCTTACAATAAAAAATGAGATAGGCAACCCCTTTCGGGGAAGTCTATCTCATTTTTTCGTTGGGGCTATTTTGCAACAGCCCCCCAAATTTCAAATAATTCTTCCGCTGACTATGCGCAAAGCGAACGCGGCGCGCATTCCAAATCGTCTATTACCGCCCACGGCCACCGCCGCCGCCATGGCTGGAACCGCCGCCCATGCCACCGAAGCCGCCGCCAAAGCTGCCGCCGCCGAAACCGCCGCGCCCGGCACCGCCCCCGAAGGAGCCGCCGCCCATGCCGCCAAAGCCGCCGCCGCGCGGAGGCCGGGGCCCGCGAGGGCCGCCGTAGAAGCCGCCCGGCGGGGGCGGCGGCGGACCGCGCCGTCTGCGGGGAGGCCGTGGGCCGCCGAAGCACCACAGCCAGCCGCAGGGGCTGGCAAAAACATAGGCCATCGACCGGATGATGACGATGAGCAGCACAACGCTGACCACAAGGGTCAGGATGTCGGTCAGGGCGCTGTCGCCGCTGCTCTGGCTGCCCTGATAGCCGGGCTGCACGGTGCTGCCGTTGCCGGCACTGCCGGAAAGGCTGACCCCGTAGATGTCCGCAATGGTGTTTGCCACGTTCCGGGCACAGGTGGTCACTGCACCGTCATAATCCTTTGCTGCGAACTGGTCCTCCATGGTCTGGGCGATGGCGCTGGACTGCTTTGCCAGCGTGGTGTTGCGGAAACCATCGCCGTAGGTCAGGTAGTAGTCGCCATCCGCGTACTGCGCCGATTCCATTACCAGCAAAATCAGCACGCCGTTGTTCTTGGAGGACGAGCCGATACCCCAAGCGTTGAAAGCCTGTGTGGCGTAATCCTCTGTGGAATCATTACCCGTGTATTCTACTGTCAGTACACCGATCTGTGCGCCGCTGCAACTGGATTCCAGCTGGGCGTTTAGTTCGGTGATGGTCTGCACTGTGCTGCTGCTCAGCACACCGGCATCGTCCACCACGCACTGGTCTTTGGGCAGGCTGGGCAGCTGGGCGGCAAAGGCCGCCGGACACAGCACTGCCGCGCTGACCACCACGGCCAGCACCAGTGCGCTGATGCGTTTTGCAAAGTTTTTCATGCGAAGGGCTCAACCTCCTTCACGCCGGACAAAGCTCCCAGCACACTGGCCGGGAAGCCGCCGACATCCTTCTGATATTCATACACCGCCGTATTGTACTGCAAGGTGCCAATGATGGTAGCTGCGCTGTTGAACTGGCCGTACTGCCCCTGCACCGCGCCCATCTTCATGGGGTCGGCGGCCTGCTCCTGCAATTTTGCATACAGCTGGTCGATGGCAGTGCCCAGTGCCTGGTCGGCCTGATACAGCGCGTGCATCGTGCTGCCCTGATAATAGGGCAGCGAGGTCAGCGTCTGGCTTTTGCCGCCGTTCTGCACCGCCTGCAGACAAGCGGTGAAATCGCTCAGTGCCGTCTGTGCAGCCAGCACCTCGGCGCTGTCTGCGCCAAGGGTGTTGGAGGCGGTGGTAAGGATATTCGCCGCCGTGTTCTCCCGGGTGGTCAGTTCCTCGCTCAGGTTATAGCCGTTGTCGGCGGCGACCCCTGCGGTGAACCACTGGCGAGCGGCGTTGTACTTGCTGCGCAGCTTGGCGCTGCCAAAGCCGAAAAAGGCAGCCAGCATCACCACTACGCTCAAGGCCAGCGCCGCCGCCCGGGTGGAAAGCGCCGCGGGCAGCTTTGCTTCCAGTGCGGCCAGCTTCTGCTGGCGGGGCGTCAGCCTTACGGTCTGCTCCGGTTTTGCCTTTTCGCGGTAGCTGCCCGCGTCAAAGCCGCCGGGAGCGGTTTGTTTGTTGTTCTGAGAAAAATCAGCGTTTGCCATTTCAGCTCCGGATCTCCATCATTTTGGTTTTCAGCTCGTCCTCGATGCGGGTCAGCTCCTGCTCGGCGGCGGCGCGCTTTGCGCGGCCCTCGCTCTGGATCTTGTTCAGCTCGTCCAGCGTCTCGATCAGGCTCTTGTTGGTCTGCTGCAGGGTCTCGATATCCACGATGCCGCGCTGGCTCTCCTTGGCGGTCTCGATGGTGCCCAGCTTCAGCGCCTCGGCGTTCTTCTTCAGCAGGTCGTTGGTCATGTTGGTCACGGCACGCTCGGCCTGCATGGCCTGCTGGCTGTGTGCCAGACCCAGTGCCAGCACCATCTGGTTCTTCCACAGGGGGATGGTGTTCACGATGGTGGACTGGATCTTTTCTGCCATCATGGTGTTGTTGTTTTGCAGCAGACGGATCTGGGGGCCCATCTGCAGGCTGATGTTGCGGGTCAGTTCCAGATCGTACAGTTTTTTCTCAAAGCGCTCGCACTGGTCGGCAAGGTCGCGGGCGGCCTGTGCGTCCTCCGGCAGACCGGAAGCCTTGGCCTTGTCCATAGCCTGCTGCAATTCGTTGGCACGCACATCCGCCAGCTTTTTCTTGCCGGCAAGGATATACATGCTCAGCTCCTTGAAGTAGGCCATGTTCAGCTCGTACATCTTGTCCAGCATGGCGATATCCTTGAGCAGCTGCACCTGATGGGCTTCCAGCATGGACTGGATCTTTTCCACGTTGGTCTCGGTCTTGTCGTACTTGGTCTTGAGGGCATCCAGCTGGCTGGTCTTTTTCTTGAAGAAGCCCATGATGCCCTTCTGCTGCTCCTCGTTGGCGTCAAAGCTCTTCAGCTCGCCGATGAGGTCGGTGATCATATCGCCCACCTCGCCCAGATCCTTGGTGGACACCTTGGAGAGGGCAGCTTCGGAGAAATCGCCGATCTTCTTCTGGCAGGCAGAGCCGTATTGCAGCACCTGCTGGCTATTGGTGATGTCGATTTTCTGGGCAAACTGATCCACCATGGCCTGCTCCTCGGGGCTCAGCTTCACCTGTGCTTCCGGGGCGGGAGCTGCGGCGGGCTTTTCCTCCTGCGGCACAGCGGCGGGGGTGGGGTCTAGCGTCAGGGTGGGCACTGCGGGGGCATCCAGATCAAAATTCAGGGTATTGTCAGCCATAAGTGATTCCTTCCTTTCAAAATCCCGAGGGGATATTCTGATTTTACTTGCTCAGACCCTGCCCCTTGAGCATATTCTGCAAGACGGTCAGGTCTGCGGACAGGTCCATGCTCTCTGCCGCATACAGGGCATCCAGCTGGTTTTCAAAGGCGGTGGCAATCGAAGCGGCGTTGTGCTCCACCTCGGCGCGGATGGCGGCGGCGTTCTCGCCCCGCACACCCTGCTTTGCAAGCTTTGCATACTGCTGCAAAACGTTTACGGCATCCGGCAGGTAGTAGTTGGCAAACCGGCGCACCTGCTTTGCCTTGGCGGGGTTTGCTTCCACCGCTTCCACGATGGAGCGTCCTGCCTTTTCCATGCGGGTCATAGCGGCGGACAGCTGCGGGTCGGGCAACGCCTCGTTCAGCGCGTGCAGGGTGTCCAGCTTTTGCTGGATGTCAGTCAGCATCTGGTCCACATCCTCCACACCGGTGTGGAAGGGCACCTCGTGCTCCACCACCCGGGGCGGGCAGGTCTTTTGTGCCACGCCAAAGGCCACGGCGGCACCGCCCAGCGCCACCAGCAGCGCCCATAATTTGTATACCGGCAGCACCGCGCACAGCACCACGAACACCAGCGCCATTGCGTAAAAAGGCAGCACGCTGGGTTTTTGGGTGCGGATGATCTTGCTCATGGTCATTTCTCCTTGTCCGGGGCAGTGCGCCCCTTATGATATCCATAATACAACGTCCGCAAAAAAACGCAAGTATCCCGCAAAAGAATTTACAGCCTTGTCATCATTTTACGATCCAGTCTGCCAGCGCAGCGCCCCAAAGCGCTTCCAGTCGGGCGGGGCTGCAGGCGGCGTTGGCGGGGCTTGTGCTGGGCAAGCGGACAGCCGGGATGCCGGTAAGCGGCTGCTGATATTTTGTATAGATACGGTAAGCTGTGGCGCCGTTGCAGAACACCGCTCGGATGGGTGCCTTGCGCAGCAGCCCGGCGATATCGTTGGGCACCACATCCTTGATAGAGGCATCCGATGCACCGGTAATGGTGCAGCTTTCCAGCGTATCCCACAGCGCCAGCCCGTGGCGCAAAAGCAGCTGCTTTTTGGCGGCGATATCCTCCCGCGCGGGCAGCGGCTCCCCGGTCAGTGCCGCCAGCAGCGGCCAGAACCGGTTTTGCGGGTGGCCGTAATAAAAGGCCATCTCCCGGCTTTTGGGGCTGGGCCATGTGCCTAAAATCAGCGCCCGGCTGCGGTCATCGTACACCGGCGCAAAGCTCATAAGCTGCCGCCTGCGCTTTCAATATTGCCCCATGCAGAGCCAAGATCTTTGCCGGAGGGCTCCGCGCGGGGGCCGTTGAACCACAGCTCCTCGATCAGCGCCGCCACGCCGTCCTCCCGCACGTCCCCGATGATCCGGTCGGCAGCGGCCTTGGCGTCCGGGGTGCCGTTTGCCATGCAGGCGCTCAGGCCTGCGACTTTCAGCATCCCCACATCGTTGGCAGAATCGCCCACAGCCACGGCGTCCGCCAGCGTAAGCCCCATCTGCGCACACAAGTCGGCAAGCCCTACGCCCTTATCCATGCCGCCGCGCACGATATCATAGTAGCAGTAGCCGTCCGCGTTCTGCGCGCCCACCTGCATCCAGTGCAGGCCAAGGTAGCCGTATTTTTCGTGGAAGCGCTCCACCTCCTGCGGCGGCATGGCAGCAAAGGCGGCGTGGGGCATATCCACTAAATGCCTGTCCTGATCCTCGCCGTCCACGCAATCCAGCCCGGGGCTGTTCATCATCTGATAACCGGTGTGCAGATACTCGTACTCGCAGTAGGCGTAATAGGCATCCCGGAAGTTGAATTGCAGCGGGTAGTTATAATCCTCGCAGAAATCCACCAGCACATACATTTCCTCGCTGGTAAGCGGATGCTCGGCTATCACGTTGCCCTGCCTGTCCACCACACAGGCACCGTTGCAGGTGATGGCGTAGTCGTACCGGATGCCACCCAGCTGGTTTTTATCCCGGATGCCCGGGTAGGAGCGGCCGGTGCTGAGCACGAATTTGCCCCCGGCGGCCTGCAGCTTTTTCACCGCCTTTACCACCGCCGGGCGGGGCTTTGCTTCTCCAAAGGGCATCAGCGTGTTGTCGTAATCGCTTGCCAGAATCTTATATTGCATGGTCATCTCTCCTGTGCGCATCGTTTTCTCCCAGTATAACACATTTCAAAGTCCAGCGGGAGAGGGGGAAAAGAAAAATGGGACACCGGAGCGTCCTCAGACGCTCCGGTGTCCCGAAGTCCAAAATAATTTTATCTTCAGGCAAACACCGCCACGACTATCTGCATGGCTACGCCTACAAAGGCACCGGCGGCCCATGTCAGGCCGGTGATGAAGAGGTTCTGCTTCCACGAGGGATTAGCGCGCCACAGCACCGCCAAGCCCACACCCGCACCGGTGCACAGACCCGCCACAAGGCTGGAAAAGCGCAGTGCACCCTCCACATACAGCTGGGTCAGCAGCACACTGGCGGCGCAGTTGGGGATCAGCCCCACCAGAGCTGCCACCACCGGCTGGAAGAAGCCCATGCCGCCCAGCACTTCAGCGAACACGTCCTCGCCCACGCCTTCCACGATCATGCCGAACACCAGACCGAAAACAAAGATGAACACAAAGATCTCCAGCGTGTGGCGCAGCGCCGCCTGCCAGATGGGCTTTTCGTTGCCCTCGGCATCGCTGTGCTCCTCGTGGCAGTCCACCTCGTCCGCATGGCCGGTGTAGCCGCCCCGCAGCCCCTTGGGCAGCACGCCCCGCAGGACAAAATCCAGCACAAAGCCCACCACGATGGCGTACAACACCTTGATGACCATCAGGACAGCCAGCTTATCCCAGTAGGCGGGCATGGACACCAGCAGCGGGATAGCCTCGTCACTGGTGGCAAGGTACACTGCCATCAGCGTGCCCAGCGTAATGACCCGGGAGGCGTAGAAGTTAGACGCAATGGCCGAGAAACCGCACTGCGGCACACAGCCCAGTACCGCGCCCGGCACAGCACCCCAGCGCCCGCCGCCCGCCAGCAGCGCCTCAATGCGCTCGCCGTGGCGGTGCTCGATATACTCGATCAGCAGGTAGGCCAAAAACAGAAAGGGCAGCATCTTGGCAGTATCCACCAGCGTTTCGCCCAGAACATCCAGAAACAGTTCCATAAATAATCGCTCCAAAGACCCGCAGGGGGTCGTCTCTCAACAATTCGCAATCAGTTTGCATTTTCGCGCAAGGAAGATTATACACGATATGCTTCCCAATTGCAATACCAAATTGCAAATTAGTTGCAATTTTATGTTATGGAACGTTGCAGCGTGCAAAAAAAACAATTTCAAATGGTCTCCGCGTCTTACGGGTTGCGGCAGCCTCTCTCCTCGCCCTCTCAGTCACCTGCGGTGACAGCTCTCCCAAAGGGAGAGCCAAGAGCACTGCCGGAAGCTTTCTCATTGTTCTTAAAACTTCAGCGACAAGCCTTAGACCTTGGCTCTCCCTTTGGGAGAGCTGGCGCGGGAGCGCCTGAGAGGGTTCGCTCCCCCAAGGGGGAGCGAGCGCGCACGCCCACAGCGCCGCGCTTTCGCAGAAAGCGGCGCTGCAACTGCCGTTTTTCTCCACGCCCCCCACCTGTGAAAAAGGGGTTCTGAAAAGCCCGCAGGCTTTTCAGAACCCCAAAATTTCAAATAATTCTTCCGCTGAATATGCGCAGAGCAACGCGGAGCGCATTCCAAATCGTCCCACGCAGCAAGGAAGCTGCGGTCTGCTTTACCCCTTCAGCGGTACAAAGCCCACAAGGTCTTTGACCACCTCGCCGCCGATGATCAGACCGGCTACCGAAGGCACAAAGGCGTTGGAGCCCGGCACAGTGCGCCGTGCAGTGCACTTGCGCTGGGTGCCCGGGGGACAGATGCAGTGGTACTTGCAGCTGATGGAGTCGTCCTCGATGGGGGTCATGGCAGGCTCCTTGGAGTAGACCACCTTCAGGTGCTTGATCTTGCGCTTGCGGCACTCGATACGCATCACCTTGGCAAGCGGGCAGACCGAGGTCTTGTAGATGTCAGTCACCTCAAATCGGGTGGGGTCCATCTTGTTGCCTGCGCCCATGGAGCAGATGATGGGGGTGCCCGCCTCCTTGCACTTCATCACCAGTGCCAGCTTGCCGGTAACGGTGTCGATGGCGTCCACCACATAGTCGTACTGGGTAAAATCGAAGTCGTCCTGCGTCTCCGGGCCAAAGAAGCACCGGTGGGTGGTCACCTTGATGTTGGGGTCGATATCGTGGATGCGCTGTTCCGCTACATCCACCTTATACTGTCCCACCGTGCTGCGGGTGGCGATGATCTGACGGTTGAGGTTGGTCAGGCAGACCTTATCGTCGTCGATCAGATCCAGTGCGCCCACGCCGCTGCGTGCCAGCGCCTCCACCGTGTAGCCGCCCACGCCGCCGATGCCAAACACTGCCACCCGGGCATGGTGCAGCTTTTCCATAGCCTCTGCACCCAGCAGCAGCTGGGTGCGGGAATACTGATCCTGCATTTTGTTCTCCTTACTTTTCTACGCGGGTGATGGTGCCGCCGCCCAGCACCACATCGCCCTGATACAGCACGGCAGCCTGCCCCGGGGTGGGGGCACGCTGGGGCTGGTCAAATTCCAGCCGGAAGCCGTTTTCTGCGGGGTAAACGGTGGCCTGCTGCTCGGCCTGATGATACCGGGTGCGGGCGGTGACCCGCAGCGGCCCGGTCAGTTCCGGGATAGCGATCCAGTTCACATCCTCTGCGTAGACGATGCGATCAAACAGTTCGCTTTCCGGCCCGACGGTGACGGTATTGGCCTGCATATCCTTGCCGCAGACGTACACCGGCGCACCCAGCGCGAGCCCAAGCCCCTTGCGCTGCCCCAGCGTGTAGCGCACCGCGCCGCTGTGGGTGCCCACCACCTTGCCGCTCTGATCCAGAAAATCTCCGGCGGGGTAGTGCTTGCCGGTAAACTGCTCCATAAAGCTGGCATAATCGCCGTCCGGCACAAAGCAGATATCCTGACTGTCGTGCTTTTGGGCGTTGATAAAGCTGTGCTCCTGCGCGATCTTTCGCACCTCAGTCTTGTGCAGTGCACCCAGCGGCAGACGGATATGCGCCAGCTGCTCCTGTGTGAGGTTGTACAGCACATAGCTCTGGTCCTTGCCCTCGTCCAGGCCCTTTTTCAGCAGCCAGCGGCCGGTGGCTGCGTCCTGTTCCACCCGGGCGTAGTGGCCGGTAACCACATACTCCATGCCGTGTTCCTCCGCCCAGTCCAGCAGGTGGCGGAACTTCATATATTTATTGCAGTCGATACAGGGGTTGGGGGTGCCGCCTGCCTCGTAGACGCGGATAAATTTTTCAATGATCTGCGCCCGGAAGTCGGCGGTGAAATCCAGCACCTGATACGGCATATCCAGCGCAAAGGCCACCTCGGCGGCGTCCTCGATATCCTTTTCCGAGCAGCAGGTCTGGTAGCCGGACTGTCCCAGCATTTCGTTGTGGGTAAGCCGCATGGTGATGCCGGTGCAGTCGTAGCCCGCCTGCTGCATCAGGCAGGCCGCCACCGAGCTGTCCACGCCGCCGCTCATAGCAATGAGGGCGCGGGGACGGTTTGCAGGGTTCTGAGTGGTCATAGATTCTCCTTTTATGGGTTCAACATACTAAAGCAGTAGTATAATACTACCGCAGCATAAACCGCTTGTCAAGACGCTATCATTTTCTGCGCCGCAGCCAGCAGCGCCGGTTTTTCGTTGGGGTATTCTGCGCGGATGACGCCGTCCAGCAGCGTTTCCAGCACCCGGCGCAGCGCAGGCCCTGCCGGAATTCCCGCCGCCATCAGGTCGCGGCCGTTCACCGCCAGCTGGCTCACCCGGCAGCATACGCCGTCGGCTTCCAGCTGCCGCGCCCGCTGCGCTGCAAGAGCGCAAGCCGGGGCATCCTGCGGGTGCAGCGCCGCGCACAGTGCACACAGCCGCTCCACGGTGCACAGCCCGTATCGGCCTAAAAGCTGCCGGAGGTGGATGTCACTGGCGCGTTCCGGGGCGTGTGCGGGAGCTTTCTCCTCGGACACGAATCGGGCCATTCCATCGCCCGCCCTACTGCCTTCGGCAGCAGGGTCCCACCCCAGCGGACGGTCCTCGGAGAAACTCCCGCACACGCCCTCCCCTGCCGTTTCCCGCACCAGCACGGCGGTCTCCTCGATGCAGGCGTTAGAGCAGCGCAGCCGCTTGAGCACACGGCGGGTGTCGGCCTCCCCCAGAGCGCCCAGCAGCGCCGCCCAGCGCACCGGCAGGTTTTCCTCCCCCGCCGGGCAGGCATCCACCACCGGCTTTGCGGCTTCAAGCGCAGCCGGGGTCAACTCCGGCAGCACCACCGCCAGCACGGCGGGCTCCAGATACGCCCCCGGCTGCGGGGCTGCCAGCAGCTTTGCCAGCTCTTCCTGAATGCGCTCGGCAGAGATGCAGTCCAAATGGGGTGCCAGCTGCCGCGCCGCCCGTGCGGTGGCTGCGTCCAGCGCAAAGCCGAACCTTGCGGCAAAGCGGTACAGCCGCAGAATGCGCAGCGCGTCCTCGGTAAAGCGCTGCTGCGGCTCGCCCACCGCCCGCAGCAGACCGTTTTGCAAATCTGCCTGCCCGCCAAAGGGGTCTACCAGACCCTCGGCTTCATTATACGCCATAGCGTTGATGGTAAAATCCCGCCGGGCAAGGTCCTCCCGCACGTCCGGTACGAACTGCACTGCGTCCGGGTGACGGCCATCGGTATAGCTGCCCTCGGTGCGGAAGGTGGTGGTCTCGTACAACTGCCCGCCGTACTTAATGGTGACCGTACCGTGCTGCAAACCGGTGGGGATGCACTGCTCTGCCCCGAACAGCTCCATCACCTGCTGCGGCAGGGCGCTGGTGCACAGGTCCCAGTCGTGGGCGGTGCGCCCCAAAAGACTGTCCCGCACGCAGCCGCCCACGGCATAGGCCGCGTAGCCCGCCCCGTGCAGGGTGTCCAGCAGGGCGGCTGCCCCGGGGTCAAGTGTCAGCTTCATTCCTCGTTCTCCTCGTAATGCAGGGTGATGCGCTTGCCGTCAAAGCCGCATTCTGCCGCCGGGAAGATGCTCTGCGCCTGTGCAAGCTGCTCCTCCGGGTCGGTAATCATGGGGGAATAGTGCACCAGCCACAGCCGCTTTGCCCCGGCTTTTGCCGCCAGCGCCGCGCTCTGGCCAAAGGTGCTGTGCCCCCACTGCGCGGCCTGCTCCTGCTGCTCCGGCAGGGCATAGGTGGCATCGCAGAGCAGAAGGTCTGCCCCCTGCGCCGCCTGTTCCAGCGCCGGGCAGGGCGCACTGTCGCCGGAAAAAACGAACCGCAGCCCCTTGCGGGGCGCGCCCAGCACCTCGGCGGGCTGCACTGTGCGCTCTGCCAGCTGCACGGCCTGTCCCCGCTGCAAAAGCCGCCACTGGGTCACCGGTACGCCCAGTGCCCGCGCCTTTTCCGGGTCGAACCTACCCGCCCGGGGCAAGTCCAGCCGGTAGCCCAGACTGCGCACCCGGTGCTTTGTGGCCACCGGCAGCAGCGCTGCCCCGGCGGGCCACCCCGCCGAGAGCGTTTCCAGTTCCACCGGCTGTCCGGCGCGGCAGACCAGCGGTTTTACCGCATAGGGCAGCGGCCCGGTCAGGGCAGACACCGCCCGCCAGACCTCCAAAAGCCCCTCCGGCCCCAGCAGGGTCAGCGGGCGGGTGCGTCCCTGCGCCCCAAGGGTCTGCAAAAGCCCGGGCAGGCCAAAGATATGGTCCCCGTGGTAGTGGGTCAGGCAGATGGCGTCCGCGCGCATCAGGTTCACCCCGGCGCGGCGGGCGGCGGTCTGGGTGCCCTCGCCGCAGTCCAGCAGCAGGCTGTGCCCGCCGCACTCCACCACAGCGGCGGTCAGGGCACGCTCCGGCAGCGGCATGGTGGCAGCCGTGCCCAGCAGTGTAATGGTCAGCATAAGCAGTTCCTCCGTGGTTCTTCCCTGTTATCTTACCACAAACCCCGCCGGTGCACAATTCTTTCTGCTGCGGCATAAGCTGGGCAGAACCTTGAAAAAGGAGGGCACAGCCTATGCAGCGCGACCGCAGAAAACGACATTCCCCCGCCCGGCATCCGGTGCTTTTGCGCCGGATGCTCTTGGTGCTGTGCATTCTGGCGGTGCTGTGGCTGGGGTACAGCTGCATGATGCCGCAGCTGCTTTTTTCCGCCCGGGGCACCATGATTTTTGTGCCAGACCCGCCCCTGCGGGGGTAGTGGAAAATATTTTTTCGGGTTCCCAGATGCAAAAACAGGGCTGCTGCACATTGTTTTGTGCAGCAGCCCTGTTTTCCAACTTATATACTTTCCAGCACCTTTTTCCCGGTCAGCGGGTCTGGGATGTCCAGCAATGCCAGTATAATTGCCATGCGAATATACACGCCGTTATGTACTTGATCGAAATAGGCGGCGCGGGGGTCGTTGTCCACGTCCGGCTTGATCTCGTCAATGCGGGGGAGCGGATGCAGCACCGGCATGGTGGGCGGTGCCAGCTGCAGCAGCTTTTCGTCCAGTTCATAGCAGCCTTTCAACCGCAGATAGTCCTCCTCGTTGAAAAAGCGTTCCTTCTGGATGCGGGTCATGTACAGCACATCCAGACCGGGCAGCTCGGCTTCCAGGTCGGCGGTTTCTTTATAGTTCTGATGCAGCGGGGTCAGGGTTTCGTCTTTGACGTACTGCGGGATGCGCAGTTCCTCGGGCGAGATGAACACGAAGCGGTTGCCCTCGAACTGGCTCAGCGCGGCGGTGAGGGAGTGCACCGTCCGGCCGAACTTGAGGTCACCGCAGAAGCCGATGGTCAGGTGATCCAGCCGCCCCTTTCGCTGGCGGATAGTCATTAGGTCGATCATGGTCTGGGAGGGGTGGGCGTGACCGCCATCGCCTGCATTGATGACCGGCACACGCGCATACATGGACGCCCGCAGCGGCGCGCCCTCCTTGGGGTGGCGCATGGCAATAACGTCTGCATAGTTGCTTACCACGCGGGCGGTATCGGCTACCGTTTCGCCCTTGCTTGCGCTGGAAAGCTGGGCACCTGCAAAGCCCAGCGTCTTGCCGCCCAGACGCAGCATGGCAGACTCGAAGGAAAGACGGGTGCGGGTGCTGGGCTCGTAGAACAAGGTGGCCAGAATACGGCCGTCGCACAGGTGGGCGTAGGGCGCGGGGTCAGCCTCCATCCGGTCGGCAAGGTCGAGCAGTGCCAGCTGCTCAGACAGAGAAAAGCTGTTGGGTTCAATAAAGTGTCTCACAGCCATTCTCCCTTCAGCACAAACTTTTCGCGCTCCGCGCCGGTAGAAACAAACTGGATCTCGTGCCCCAGCTGCTTTTCAAGGAACTCCACATAGGCTTTGGCTTCCTTGGGCAGTTCTGCCCAGCTGCAGCAGCCGGAGATATCCTTGTTCCAGCCGGGCAGCAGTGTGACCACCGGCTGCACGCGGTCAAGGTCGGACAGGGTGTCGAAGCGGGGGACCTCCACACCGTCCAGCTTGTAACCGGTAATGACCGGGATCTGCTTCATGCCGCTCAGCACGTCCAGCTTGGTCAGCGCGATCTTATCCGCACCCTGACATTGCAGACCGTAGCGGCTGGCAACGCAGTCAAAGGGGCCTACCCGGCGGGGACGTCCGGTGGCTGCGCCGTACTCGCCGCCAGCCTTGCGCAGCTTTTCGTTCCACGCTTCGCCCATTGCGTTCTCTGCCGCAAAGGGGCCAGCGCCCACACAGGTGGAGTAGGCTTTCAGCACACCCACCACATGGTCCAGCTTGCAGTTGGGGATGCCAGCACCCAGCGGTGCGTAGGCCGCCAGCGTGTTAGAACTGGAAGTGAACGGGAAGATGCCGTAGTCGATATCCCGCATTGCGCCCAGCTGCGCTTCCAGCACGATGCGCTTGCCGCTGTCGTGCGCCTGCTGCAAAAAAGCGCCTACATCACAGATGAAGGGCGCAAAGTACGCCGCCTGCTGCCTGCACCAGTTCAGCAGGGCATCGTAGCTCATGGGTTCCTGATGATAGCAGCCCGCCAGCTCCATGTTTTTGGCGTCCAGGATCATGTGCAGACGGTTCTGGGTGCGCTGCTCGTCCAGATGCAAAAGGTCGCCCAGACGCAGGGTCTTTTTGCGGTACTTGTCGCTGTACGCGTAGGCGATGCCGCGCCGGGTAGAGCCGAACGCGCTGCCCTTTTTGGCAAGGCGGTCCTCTTCCAGCCCGTCCTGTACCTTGTGCCACGGCATGGAGATGGTAGCCTTGTCGGAGAGTTTCAGGTTCTCCGGCTCCACCTTCACGCCGCGCGCCTCGATGGCCTCCATCTCCCCGGCCAGATGCTCAAGGTCGATCACCATACCGGTGCCCAGCACGCAGGTCACCTCCGGGTGCAGGATGCCGGAGGGCAGCAGATTCAGGATGAACTTGCCCTTCTCGGTCACAACGGTATGGCCGGCATTGTTGCCGCCCTGATAGCGCGCAACGATATCGGCATTTTCGGCCAGCAGGTCGATGACGCGGCCCTTGCCCTCATCGCCCCAGTTGATTCCAGTAACAGCGGTCAGCATAAACTTCATTTACCTTCTTTTTCATTCTTGTTTCCTGTTCGCGGTGTTTATTATACGAGCGTGCAGAGAATATGTAAAAAGTATCCTGTGTATAGCAGCAATATGTTTTTTACATTGCAAAGGCTGCTGCCCGCATCCGGCACGGCCGAGCCGTAAAAAGCGCTTGCAATTCCGGCGCACCGTGCTATGATACAAGAAGAGCATAAAGCCGCTTCTGCCGCTGGCCGCGCCGGAAGCCCGACAGGAAAGAGGGGCCGCACCCATGTATGTGGACTGGGAATACTACAAGATCTTCTACTATGTGGCAAAGTATCAGAACTTTACCCGCGCGGCGCGGGTGCTGGGCAACAACCAGCCCAACATCACCCACGCCATGAACCGGCTGGAAAGCCAGCTGAACTGCGTGCTGTTCATCCGCTCCAACCGGGGCGTCACCTTAACGCCGGAGGGAGAGCTGCTGTATTCCCGCATTGCCTCGGCGGCGGTGCAGATTCAGGATGCAGAGGAGGAGCTGAGCGCCAGCGCCACGCTGGAACACGGTGCCATCAGCATCAGCACCACCGAGACCGCTTTGAACATCTACCTGTCGGAAAAGCTGCGCGCTTTCCACACCGAGTACCCGGGCATCCGGCTGCGCATCTCCAACCACTCTACCCCGCAGGCGGTGCAGGCGGTACGCAACGGCGAGGTGGATTTTGCCATCGTGACCACCCCCGCAGAGGTGGAAAACGGGCTGAAAATGGTGGAGCTGATGCCCTTTTACGAAGTCCTTGTGGGCGGTAAGACCTTTACAGCGCTGGCCAGCCAGACCCTGAACCTGAAGGAGCTGGCAAGTTATCCCCTGATCTGCCTGAACGAGGAGAGCATGACCCGCAGCTTTTACCGGCAGTTCTTTCTGGAACACGACGCGGTGCTGAAACCGGACACCGAGGCCGCCACCACCGACCAGATGCTCACGCTGGTCAAAAGTGAGCTGGGGCTTGCCTTTATGCCGGAGCCCATGGCAGCGCCGTTGCTAGCCAGCGGAGAGCTGGTGCAGCTGCATTTGCAGGAGATCATCCCCTCCCGCTCCATCTGCCTTGTCTACGACCATCATCGCCCGCTGAACACCGCCGCCCGCAAGTTCCAGCAGCTGCTGACCAAAGCCGGTGCCCGGAGCGCCGAGCACAAATAAAACCAATACAGCAAGGGGCTGCTGCACCAATGATGTGCAGCAGCCCCTTTTCTGTTATTTCCGGGTGCTTTGCTTCAGCTCCCGCTGTTCTTCCTGCAGTTCCTGCTTCAGGGTGCGGTCGATCTCCCGGGTCTCCTGCCGGATGGCAGTCAGGTCTTTTTCGATGACCGGGTTCTCTTCCAGCTCCTCGCGGATGAACATCAGCGCAAAGCTGACCAGCAAAAAGCCACAGGAGAGCCAGATGGCTCTCCCGCCCAGCTGCGCCGCGCTTTTGCTGCCCAGCCCTGCCCCCAGCGCGAACAGGAATATGATGCCGAAGTACCGCACCATCCTGTCCTTTGCGCGGGGCTCGTGGGTCTTGCGCCAGATGCAGAAAGCCTCCACGCCGCTGCGCAGGTCGCCGATGCACATGGTACTGGCAAAGGCATAGCCATCCACCTTGCGGAAAGCCTGCACCTGCATGGCGCAGGAGAAGGAAACGATGGCGTTGGCCAGCAGGTTCTGCGATTGGGGCAGAAAACCCACCGTGAACAGCAGCAGCACCTCGCCCAGCACCACCAACTGCCGCCAGTGCAGCCGCTGTAATGCCTGAAAGCGCTCCCGCATTTTTTCCGCAGCCAGCACCCCCAGCGCAAAGGCGCACAAAGGCACCAGATAGTGCAGCACCTTATCCCACCGGCCATCCATGATATTGGCGCTCAGCAACACGATATTGCCGGTCTGGGCGTTGGCAAACACCTTGCCCCGGAACAGATAGGTGTAGGCATCCTGCAAGCCGCCGGACAGTGAAAGAAACACCGCCGTAAGAAAGGACTCGGACATTTGTCCGTGATGCTTTGTTTTCATACTTGTACCCTCTTTTCGGGCTCTATTATAATACATTTTGCAGCAGTTTCTGATATCATTTTTACATACCGGCTATGTTTGCCGCCCCAAAAGACGCAAAAAGCGCGGGCACCCTTCCCTATTTCAGTGCAATCTGTTAGAATAGGAAGAGAAAATCTCGTACACAGGAAGGAGTTTTTAGTATGAAGATCGCAATTCCTTATGAAAATGGTCAGGTGTTCCAGCACTTCGGCCACTCTGCACAGTTCAAGCTCTACACCGCCGAGGAGGGCCGCATCACCGGCACCGAAGTGGTCTCCACCGACGGACAGGGTCACGGCGCACTGGTGGGCTTTCTGGTGCGCAATGGCGTGAACGTGCTGCTGTGCGGCGGCATTGGCGGCGGGGCGCAGATGGCACTGGCACAGGCCGGCATCCGGCTGTGCGGCGGCATTACTGGTGATGCCGACAGCGCTGCGGCGGCATATCTTGCCGGCACACTGGTCTTTGACCCCAACACCCGCTGCACCCACCACGACCACGAGGAGAGCCACAGCTGCGGCTCTCACGCCTGCCACGCCGACAAGGGCGGCTGTGCTGGCAATTGCCATTAAGAGCCGCTCCCCTTTCCGGGCGGGACGATTTTGAATGCGCGCCGCGTTGCTTTGCGCATAAGCTAAGGAAATATTATTTTTAATTTCGGGGTTCAGAAACGCCTGCGGGCGTTTCTGAACCCCATTTTCACAGGAAGAAGTAAGCAAAATCGGGCAGCCCGCAGGCTGCCCGTTTTTGCTAAAAAATGCTATTCAGAAAAGTTCTCAGGCCTTCTCGATGGTAATGCTCCACTCGCTGGTCATGGCTTCGTCCGGCTCCAGCACCTCGTGCTTGCCTTCCTCGTTCACGCTGTTTGCCCAGCCGTTCCAAGGCTCCATGCAGACAAAGCTCTCGGCATCCTGCTGCCACAGCACGCCGTTTTCAAAGGTCTCGTCGGCATCCACGGTCACCTTGTGGCCGTTGCCCTTGTCGGTAAAGGTCATGGGGAACTGCACACCGGTCAGCAGACGGACAGAGTTGTCTGCACCCTCCTTGCGGGTGAGGGTGATCTTTTCCGGGGCGGCGGGCTGCTCGCCCTTGGCGTTTTCGGAGCAGGTAGCGCACTTGATGTCGAACTCCACGTTCTCCAGCTTGGAGGCGGTAAAGTAGGGATGGTAGCCAAAGCTAAAGGGCATATCGGTGTTGCCCTCGTTGATGACGGTCAGGCTGACCAGTGCCTTGTTGCCCTCCAGGTTATAGTTGACCAGCAGGGTAAAATCGAACGGGTAGAGGAACTTGGTCAGCGGGGTGGACTCCAGTGCCAGCGTCACGCCGTCCGGGCCAACGCTTTCCACTTCCCATGCGCACAGGTCGGCAAAGCCGTGGGTCTCCATGGGGTAGGCCTTGCCGTCAAAGATGTGCACGCCGTTATCCGGGTTGCCACAGCTGGGGAACAGCACCGGCACGCCAAAACGGGGGCGGTTGCACTCCGAGAAATTGGGGCGGCGGGTCCAGACGAACTCCTCGCCGTCCAGCGTAAAGCTGGTGATCATACCGCCGCGCTCGGGGGTGATGGTGAGGGCGGTCTTTGCCTCGGGGTCGGTGATGACGTACTGCTCATAGCAGGCGCCGTTCTCGGTGATGTACCGGGTGGTGATCTGATTCATAAGTAAAAGCCTCCTATTATTACCGCCGGGTCGCCCCGGCGGGTCATTTCTCTTGCTCGGTCTGCCGTGCATCCAGCTTTTTGAAGTAGTAATCGATGCCGTAGCGGATAAAATACTTTATCAATCGTACTACACCATAAATGATAGCCGCATAAAGCAGCAGTGTCAACAGCAGCACTCCATTTGCGCCCAACATTTCATACACTTCCTTTCTTTTATGCACAAAAAGGCCGCCGTACCGCATTTTGCCGTACAGCAGCCCTTTTTCAGTTACAGAACCACGCCGTCCTTGAAGATGGAGATCTCGCGGAAGCCGTGCTTTTCCGCCTTGGTCTGCTCGCCGCTTGCCACGCGGATGACCAGATCCAGCAGATCCTTTGCAGCCTCGTCGATGGTCTTCTCACCGTCGGCGATGACACCGGTGTTGAAATCGATCCAGCCGCCCTTCTTCTCTGCCAGCGGGGTGTTGGTGGAGATCTTCAGGGTGGGAGCCGGAGCGGAGAACGGGGTGCCGCGGCCGGTAGAGAACAGGATCAGGTGTGCGCCTGCTGCCGTCATGGCGGTGGCAGACACCAGATCGTTGCCGGGGCCGTAGAGCATATTCAGACCCTTGGTCACCACGGGGTCGCCGTAGCCGATGACGTCCATGATGGGGGCGGTGCCGCCCTTCTGCACGCAGCCGCAGCTCTTATCTTCCAGCGTGGTGATGCCGCCGGCCTTGTTGCCCGGAGAGGGGTTATCGTACACCACCTCGTTGTGGCTGATGAAGTAATCCTTGAAGCCGTTGATCATGTGCTCGGCCTTGACGAACACTTCCTTGTTGATGCAGCGGTCCATCAGGAAGCCCTCTGCACCGAACATCTCGGGCACCTCGGTCAGCACGGTAGAGCCGCCGCGCTGGCCCATCATGTCGGAGAAGCGGCCGATGGTGGGGTTGGCGGTAATGCCGGACAGGCCGTCCGAGCCGCCGCACTTCATGCCCACCACCAGCTCAGACACGGGGATGGGCTCGCGCTTGAACTGCCCGGCGTAGGCTGCCAGCTCCTTCAGGATATCGCGGGCGGCGGCAAACTCGTCCTCCACGTCCTGACAGGTCAGGAACTTGACGCGGTCGTGGTCGTACTCGCCCAGTTCCTCCACGAACTGATCGTGCTGCAGGTTTTCGCAGCCCAGATGCAGCACCAGAACGGCGGCGGCATTGGGGTGGCGCACCAGCGCAGCCAGCAGCTTGCGGGTCTGTGCGTGGTCGTGGCCGGTCTGGCTGCAGCCGAAGGGATGGGTGAAGGTGTACAGACCCTCGATGGAGCCGGTGACCAGATCCTGATTGTCGGCCACCATCTTCTTGGCGATATCGTTCACGCAGCCCACGGTGGGGATGATCCAGATCTCGTTGCGGATGGCGGCGCGACCGTCCTTGCGGCGGAAGCCCATAAAGGTCTCCGGCTCAACCTTAGGCAGCGGAGCCAGATCCGGGGCGGGGTTATAGCTGTACTCCACCTCGCCGGACAGGTTGGTGTGCACGTTGTGGGTGTGCATCCAGGTGCCGGGGGCGGCGTCTGCGGTGGCGTGACCGATGGGGAAACCGTACTTGATGACGTTCTCGCCGTTTTTAATGGGCTTGACTGCCATCTTGTGACCCTGCGGGATATCCTCCAGTGCGGTGACGGCAAGGCCGTCCACCTCCACCAGCGTGCCCTTGGCAATGGGGTGCAGGGCAACGACCACATTGTCGATGGGGCTGATATGAATTGCCTGCGGCATAGTTGTTCTCCTTATCGTATCGCACAAAAGGGCTGCTGCCCAAAGCAGCAGCCCTTTGTTGTGCGGGTAGGTTGATTTTTCAGCTTACAGGCAGCTCTTGTAAGCAGCCTCGGCACCCTGAGCGCGGATCATTTCCAGATCTGCCAGCACAGCGGCTTCCAGACCCTCGATCTTGGTCAGATCCTGATCCCACATCTGGGTGTTGGTCAGCACAGCGTGCACCAGCTGAGCAGCGGTGTCGTCCTTGTGTGCGTAGTAGAAGTCCAGAGCCCATGCGTCGTCCTGGATCTTGTAGGTGTTGCCTGCGGGGCGCTTGCAGATCAGGCCGTCAGCGGTGCGCTCCTGAATATCGTTGGAGTAGAAAGCGATGTAAGCAGCCAGAGACATGGTCAGGCACTTGGGCAGCTGCTTCTGCTCCTCGATGTAAGCCAGGAAGGAGGGCATATTGCGGGCCTTCCACTTGGAGGTGGAGTTCAGGGAGATGCTCATCAGCTCGTGGTTGACGAAGGGGTTGTTGAAGCGGTCCTCAACAGCAGAGGCAAAGTCCTCCAGATCCTTCTTGTCCAGCGGCAGGGTGGGAATGATCTCCTCGTGCAGCATCTTGTTCATAAAGCCGCGCACGGTATCGTTGTGCATGCAGTCGCGGACGATATCAAAGCCTGCCAGATAAGCGCCCAGCACAAAGCCGGTGTGTGCACCGTTCAGGATGCGGACCTTGCGCTTCTTGTAGGGGGTAACGTCGGGCACGACCATGACGTTGACGCCGGCCTTCTTGAACGGCAGCTTGTCCTCCAGACCTGCGGGGCCCTCGATGACCCAGACGCCGAACACTTCGCCCACGTCCAGAACGGTATCGTGGTAGCCGTTGGCCTCTTCCAGAGCAGCCAGTTCCTGCGGGTCACGGATGCGGCCCGGAACGATGCGGTCCACCAGAGTGGAGCAGAAGGTGTTGGCAGTGTTCATCCAGTCGATGAAGGCGGGCTCCAGATCCCAATCCTTAGCATAGTTGTTGCAGCACTTCTGCAGCTCCTTGCCGTTGTTGTCGATCAGCTCGCAGCTCAGGATGACCAGACCCTTATCGGCAGCGCCGTTGAAAGCCTTGTAGCGCTCGAACAGCACGCGGGTCAGCTTTGCGGGGAAGCTGTTGGGAGGAACCTGATCGAACTGGCTGTCGCCCTTGGTGTAGGCAATGCCGGCCTCGGTGGTGTTGGATACAACAGTCTCCAGATCCTCAGAGCGAGCCAGAGCCAGAACCTCGTCCCACTTGCCGTCAACATAGGGGCACACACAGTCGGACACGCAGGAGATCACCCGCTTTGCGTCCACCTTCTGGCCCTTCTCGCTGCCGCGCAGGTACAGGGTGTACAGACCCTCCTGCTCGTTGATCCAGTCTGCCATCTGGGGGAAGTTGCCGATGGGCTGCACCAGCTTGACCTTGCCGTTGTAGCCGGCCTTCTCGTTTGCGACATCATAGAAATAGTCCACGAATGCACGCAGGAAGTTGCCCTCGCCGAACTGCATCACCTTAACGGGAGCATCCTTCAGGATGTAGCCGTTGTAGCCAGTGCCTTCCAGAACCTTGTAGTTCAAAGTTTCCATCTTCATTGATCTCCTTTATAAACTTGCTTTGCATGACAGGCTCTCGTTTCCCCTGCCATCTTCTGCTCCTATTTTATGCTGTTGTATACAAAGAAGTCAAGTGTTTTGTGCAATGTTTTTAGTCCAAAAATGGCTATTTAGCGCATTTCCAGCGGTTTGTACAATTCCGAGGGTGAAATTTTGGCAGTTTTTCAGTTGTATACATCGGCGTTTTCCGGTATACTAAGGATAAGGCAGCCTGCCCGTCTAAAGCAGGTGCAATTTCATGCCCGTTTTTGTCTAAATTTTAACAAATTCATCAGAGAAAAGGAGTTAAAATCCCATGAAAGCATTTATGGATAAGGACTTCATGCTCCAGTCTGCTACCGCACAGCATCTGTATCACGACTATGCAGCTGCTATGCCCATCTGCGACTATCACTGCCACATCCCTCCCCGCGAGATCTACGAGAACCGCCGCTTTGAGAACATCACTCAGGTGTGGCTGGGCGGCCGCAACCCGGACGGCAGCTACTTCGGCGACCACTATAAGTGGCGCGTGATGCGTTCCAACGGCGTGCCCGAGGAGTACATCACCGGCGATAAGCCCGACCGCGAGCGCTTCCAGAAGTTTGCCGAGGCTCTGCCCATGGCCATCGGCAACCCCATGTACCACTGGACCAACCTGGAGCTGCACGTTTTCTTCGGCTACGACGGCGTGCTGAACGGCGACACCGCTGAGGAAGTGTGGAACCTGTGCAACGACAAGCTGCAGCACGATCCCAAGCTGACCGTCCGCGGCCTGATCGAGCAGAGCAACGTGGCCTTCATCGGCACCACCGATGATCCCATCGATGACCTGTACTGGCACAAGAAGATCAAGGAAGATCCCACCATCAAGTTCACCGTGGCTCCTTCCTTCCGTCCCGATAAGGCTATCAACATCAACAAGCCCGGCTTTGCTGAGTACATGGCAAAGCTGGCCGCCGTTGTGGGCAAGGAAAAGCTGGCCTGCATCGACTGCGTGACCGATGCCCTGACCAAGCGCATCGAGTTCTTTGCCGAGATGGGCTGCCGCGCTTCCGACCACGGTCTGGACTACGTTCCCTACCGTGAGGCCACCAAGGACGAGGTGAACGCCATCTACCAGAAGGTGATGAACGGCGAGAGCTGCACCGTGGAAGAGGCCGAGAAGTACCAGACCTACATCCTGATCCATCTGGGCAAGCAGTACCATCGTCTGGGCATTGCCATGCAGATCCACTACAACTGCCTGCGCGGCGTGAACCGCAAGATGAACAGCCTGCTGGGCCCCGACACCGGCTTTGACATGATCAATACTGCCACCTGCGGCGGCGAGATCGCACAGCTGCTCAGCGCCCTGAACAACACCGACGAGTGCCCCAAGACCATCATTTACAGCCTGAACCCCGCCGACGACGCACAGATCGGCACCATTCTGGGCTGCTTCCAGAACAGCGAGGTGCCGGGCAAGATCCAGCACGGCTCCGCATGGTGGTTCAACGACCACAAGATCGGCATGGAGGATCAGATGATCCGTCTGGCAAGCCTTGGCCTGCTGGGCAACTTTGTGGGTATGCTGACCGACAGCCGCAGCTTCCTGAGCTACACCCGTCACGATTACTTCCGCCGCATCCTGTGCAACATCATCGGCCAGTGGGTCGAGGACGGCGAGTATCCCAACGACGAGAAGGCTCTGGAGAAGATCGTCAAGGGCATCTGCTTCGACAACGCAAAGCGCTACTTCGCTCTGTAAGTCTTCCCCAAAGCTTTACCGGATAGTATAATAAGAATGCCGCCCATGGAACACAAGTTCCGTGGGCGGCATTTTCTGTATGTGCGGGTCAGCCTGCCAGCCCAAGCTCCTGCAAAAGCAGCCGGAGGGCGGGGGAGATGTTTTCGCGGTTCCAGAGAGCCAGCGCAGGCACAGTGTCGTTTTCCAAGGGGACAAAGGCAAGATTCTGGTTGGCGGGCAGCTGAGCAATGACCGGTTTGGCCAGCAGGGCATAGCCGCCATCAAAAGAAATTTGCAAAACCAAAGCTTCCATACTGTCGGCAAAGCGTGTTGTGCGAGTGTCGATGCCCTGCCTCTCCAGTTTGGCGGAAAGCTGGCCCCACAGCTCCCGATCCAGCCGCAGCACAGAATAGGTCTCGTCAGACAGCTGTTCGTGCTTCAGGGAAACATAGCTGGCCAGACGGCTCTGGCGGTTGAGCACGACATACTGCTGCAGCTGCGCCACGACTACGCTGGCGAGACTGGTGCCAGCGGGCAGAGGCATGATCTCCAGCACAAGAGCGAAATCCAACTCTTTCTGCTGCACCTGCTTTTGCAGCTTTGGATAACCGCCAAAGTGGAACCGCAGCGGGATGTGCGGTGAATGCTCTTTGAATTGCAGCAGCTTTTCCATCAACGGCAGACGTTCCATGCCGCTCATTACGCCAATCTCGATAGGCGGATAAAAATCCGGCTTGGCGGCACGGGTGCGGGCTGCGGCCTGCTCGGTCAGGTCCAGAATGCGGACGGCGTAGTCGTAAAGCACCTGCCCAGCGGCGGTAAGGTGCACCGCATGGTGGGCGCGGACAAAAAGCGGAACCTGAAATTCTTCTTCTAACAGTTTGATCTGCTGGCTGACCGCCGTCTGAGAAACATAGTACAGCTGAGCGGCCTTGGAAAAACTGGAATTTTGTGTGATGGCGACAAAATATCGAAGCTGCTGCAGGGTCATGGAAGGCTCCTTTTTCTCTTTGAAAATGTTAAAAGAAAAACGTTAAAAAAGTGCGTATAACTTTTACTTCTAATTATAAGAAGAAAACGATATTTTTCAAGTGCGAGATATTGTGATAAGATTAACGAGAAAGGGGCAGGAAAGCCCCGCACACGAAGAAAAAGAAAGGAACCTTCCAGATGAAAAAGATCTCGCGCAAAAGCTTTCTGAAGCTGGCTTCGGCCGCCGCTATGAGCGGCATCACCGCTGGTGCACTGGCTGCCTGCAATGCAGCTTCCGGCAGCACGGCAGCATCCTCTGCAGCTGCCAAATACACCCCGGGCACCTACACCGCAACCGCCAAGGGCATGGGCGACATCACCATGACTGCCACCTTCAGTGAGACGGCCATCACCGACATCCAGCTGGATCTGTCCAACGAGACCGACTCCATCGGCCAGGCGGCCAAGGACGACCTGATCCAGCAGCTGATGGACGCTCAGAACAGCACCATTGACGGCGTGTCCGGCGCTACCGTGACCAGCGACGCCGTGAAGCAGTGCATGAACGACTGCATCACACAGGCCATGGGCGGCACCGCAGTGTCTGCCCCGGAAGCTTCTGCCGAGCAGGCTTCCAGCTGGCGCACCGCCCCGGAAGCCATCCCGGACAGCGAGATCACCAAGACCTACGATGTGGACGTTGCCATCATCGGTATGGGCTATGCCGGTCTGAGCTGCTACCGTGAGCTGGCCGAAGAGGGCAAGAACGTTCTGGTGCTGGAAGCCATGCCCCGCGAGAGCTGGTGGACGGTCGGCCACGATATCGGCCACATCAACTCGGATTATCTGCTGAGCCACGGTGTGCCCAAGGTGGACGAAGTGGAGTTTTTGAACAACTGGATGATGCAGGCCCACGGCAAGGCAAACCCCGCACTGGTGATGAAGTTTGCCAAGAACAGCGGCAGCACTGTGGACTGGTGGCTGGACAAGATCAACCCGGACACGCTGGCCAAGACCCGCATCCATTTCTGGCCGGATAACGAGTACACCGTGCACCAGCTGAACAACGGCATGCACTACTACACCGGCACGCTGGAATGGTGGGAGAACTCCTGGGAGAACCCCGCCAGCGGCGAGAAGAACAACAACACCGCCGGTCAGCTGGAGCTGAAGGACCTGAGCTGGGATAACTACAATTATGTGGAGGAGAACTTCTCTGACAATGCCACCGCTCTGTTTGGCACCAAGGGTGTGCAGCTGGTAATGGATGGCGCAAAGGTCACCGGCGTGATCGCACAGGACAGCGACGGCAATTACCTCAAGATCAACGCTAAGAACGGCGTTGTGCTGGCAGGCGGCGGCTTTGGCGGCAACAAGGAAATGATGGACGATCTGCTGCCGAACATCAAGCGTCTGTTCACCAAGGATGAGGACTTCTTTGCTCCCTTTGGCCGCGACGGCTCCACCATCCAGATGGGTGTGTGGGCAGGTGGCCGTCTGGAGGGCGACATCTCCACCATGAACTTCGACTCTATGACCATGCCCGACTATCTGCCCGGCCCCCTGTGGGTGGATGAGAATGGCCAGCGCTTCCAGAACGAAGCCTTTGCCGGCCCGGAGATCAACGGCTTCTTCATGGCACGTGCAAAGCGCGGCAACATTACCTCCATCTACGACAGCACCTATAACACCCAGATCCTGCGCGGCTTCCCCGGACATCAGGCATTTAATTATTCTGACCCGGATGCCGTGGACGCTATGCTGGCCAAGTTCGAGGCCGCCAAGGCCGTCAGCCCCAACGCCACCGAGGACGGTTTCTACTGCGCCGATACGCTGGACGAGCTGGCCGATGCACTGGGCTTTGATGCCGACCAGAAGGCGGCTTTCCTGGCGACGGTGGAAGAATACAATACCGTCTGCCACAGCGGTGTGGATACCGACTTCGGCAAGGACCCCCGCTTCCTGAACGCGGTGGAGCAGGGCCCCTTCTACGCACACCTCACCACCCCGAGTCTGGGCTTTGCACTGGTGACCACCGGCGGCTTTGTGACCACCAATGACCAGCAGGTGCTGAACGAGGATTATCAGCCCATCGAGGGCCTGTACGCTTCCGGCAACACCTGCGGTATGCGCTTCGGCCCCGAGTATATCACCCCGATCCCCGGTGCGAGCATTGGTATGTGCCTGACGCTGGGCCGTGAGCTGGGCAAGTATCTGGCCGCAAAGTAAGCCACGCTTGAACGAACACCTTACTTATATATAATATAGAAAATCAGCTGTTTCCCGAAATGGAGACAGCTGATTTTTAGCATAAAAGCGCCCCCAGAACGGTTTTCGTTCCGGGGGCGCTTTGTGGTATCAGGAATTGATTTCAGGGTTTACAGAGCAGCCAGCGTTTTGGCGACGTTGTAGCCGAAGGTGACGCAGCGGCTGTGGCTCAGGCAGTTCTCGTTGTGGGGATAGGTGCCGGAGAACATGCTGCCGGACACATTGCCGATGGCGTCACCCTGACCGAGGCCGGCCGTCTGTTGGAGCAGCAGGTACGTCCGCATTTGAACGAGCGGGATGAGATCCGGCTGCGGCTGCGGCAGTTTCACGCCCAGCCTCAGCTGCGTATCGGATATTTTATGGGCTTTTTGCAGGAGCTGCCGCCTCATTTCTTTTCCGCATTCCAGCAGCAGCACCCGGAGGTGCAGCTGCATTTCCACAGTTATACCGACAACGAGCGCAGCCGCAACTACCGGAATTACGACTGTGATCTTGTCATCACTACTTCCCCTTTGAGCAGCAGTGACTTTGTCCGGCTGGCTCACTTCGAAAGCGACATCGGTGCCATTTTGTCCCGGCAGAATCCGTTGGCGCAAAAGCATTCCCTGACCCTTGCCGATCTGAAGGAGGTCCCGCTGATCACCCTGAATACCGAGAACCGCTCTCAGGCGCAGCTGATGGAACGGCTGCAAACCATGGGACTTACCATCGACAGCGTGCTGGGAGATGCCGACTGGGAACTTGTTTTTGATCTGCTACGGCAGGGCTTTGTTTCTTTTTATGCCGGAAAAGCCAGCACACTGCCTGCAGACATCTGCTTTTGTCCCTTACAAAATCTGCAACTCCGGTGGGAGTTTTTCATCTATGGCAAACGCAGTCGCCGCACTTCCGCCGTGCAGCGGGAGCTGATCCACCAGATCATAGCTGCAGTATCTACCAACGGACACGACTGACCCTCCCAGCCTGATGTCATCCACAGCCTTTTTCCTGAAATACAGCGGTTTTTTCTCTGCTTTTTGCGTTTTTCTACAACTTCCGCTTTATCCCTTGACATCCCGGCACAAGGGGAGTATATTTTTGCATGGCATTCAGGCCAAATCACTGTATTTATTGTTGGAGGAAACCCATGAACGGTTTAAAAGAAGCCTTCAGCCGCGAAAATCTGCTGAAGAATCTAAATTTCTTTACCCTGCTGAACCTCGGCCTTGTGCTTACGGCAGTAGGCATCGTATATTTTAAAAATCCCAACCACTTCGCCTTCGGCGGCACCTCCGGCCTGTCCATCCTGCTGGCAGACCTGTTCCCCCGCATCAACGTTGGCGGCTTTATGTGGATCATCAACATCGTGCTGGTGGTACTGGGCTTTATCTTTTTGGGCATCAAGTGCATGGGCTGGACGATCTACTCCTCCTTTGCGCTCTCCTTTTTCGTGTCCGGCTGCGAGTGGCTGTACCCCTCCGGCGTGTCCCTGAGCGGCGATGCCATGCTGGATCTGGTGTTTGCAGTGTTCCTGCCTGCACTGGGCGCTGCCATCGTGTTTGACATCGGTGCCTCCACCGGCGGCACCGACATCGTGGCGCTGATCCTTGCCAAGTACACCTCCATGGAAATCGGCAAGGCGCTGATGGTCAGCGATATCCTCATTGTGCTGGCGGCTGCCGTGCGGTTCGGCATGGGCACGGGCCTGTACTGTATCCTTGGCCTGATCGGCAAGTCCTTTGTGGTGGACGGTGCCATTGAAAACATCCGCCTGCGCAAGGTGTGCACCATCATGACCGCGAACCCGCAGCCCATTCTGGACTTTATCATCCACAACATGAACCGTTCTGCCACGGTGGAAAAGGCCTACGGTGCCTACACCCACCACGAGCTCAGCGTACTGGTGACCGTGCTCACCCGCCGTCAGGCTTTGCAGCTGCGCAACTTCCTGCGGGAGAACGACCCCCACAGCTTTATCACCATCGTTAACTCCAGCGAGATCATCGGCAAGGGCTTCCGCTCCTTTAACTAAGACTGCTTCGCATCCTTTTTTCATTCATTTTCCGCTAAAGGCTTCCCCCGACCGGGGGAAGCCTTTATTCATAGAATCATCCCCCATCTGCCGCGCAACTCCGTACTTGAAGAAAAACGCAAAATAGTGTATTATATAGTATTATGAGAAAAAGGGGGCACGTTGCGTGCCCTGACAGGGGGAACCTATATGGCTGATAAAAACTTTCTGACAGATATCATCGACGCCGACCTTGCCGAGGGCAAGGTGCAGCAGATCCACACCCGCTTCCCGCCGGAGCCCAACGGCTATCTGCACATCGGCAGCGCCAAGGCCATTTATATCAACTGGTCCATTGCCAACCAGTACGGCGGCAAATTCAACCTGCGTCTGGACGACACCAACCCCGCCCGCGAAGGCGAGGAGTATGTCAACAGCATCATCGAGGATCTGCACTGGCTGGGTGCCGACCCCAACGGCGGCATCTTCTACGGCAGTGATTACTTTGACAAGTGCTATGAGTACGCCGAGAAGCTCATCACCGAGGGCAAGGCCTATGTGGACGACCTGACCCGCGAGGAGATGCGCGAGTACCGCGGCTCTGATGCCGGTAAGCCCTCCCGCCCGTCCCCGTGGCGCGACCGCAGCCCGGAGGAGAACCTCGACCTGTTCCGCCGGATGCGTGCCGGTGAGTTCAAGGAGGGCGAAAAGACCCTGCGCGCCAAGATCGATCTGGCAAGCCCCAACATGAATATGCGCGACCCGGCCATCTACCGCATCAAGTATGCCGAGCATCACCGTCAGGGCAACAAGTGGTGCATCTACCCCATGTACGACTTCGCCCACCCCATTCAGGATGCCATCGAGGGTATCACCCACAGTATGTGCAGTCTGGAGTTCGAGAACCATCGCCCGCTGTACAACTGGGTCATCGAGAACATCTTCGGTGCCGAGTTCCCCAAGCAGCGCGAGTTCGCCCGCCTGAACATGACCAACACGGTCATGAGCAAGCGCTACCTGCGTGAGCTGGTGGAGATGGGCATCGTGGACGGCTGGGACGATCCCCGTATGCCCACCCTGTGCGGTCTGCGCCGCCGCGGCTACACCCCCACCTCCATCTTCACCTTTGTGCGGGAGGCCGGCATCTCCAAGTCTGACAACCTGATCGATATGCGTCAGCTGGAGGCCTGCATCCGCAGCGAGCTGGACCTGACCGCGCAGCGCCGTATTGCCGTGCTGGAGCCTGTCAAGCTGGTGGTGGACAACTACCCCGCCGACAAGACCGAGTACTTTGACGTAGCCAACAACCCCAACCGTGAAGCCAACGATACTACCACCCGCAAGGTTGCCTTTACCCGCGAGCTGTGGATCGACGCCGAGGACTTTGCCGAGGTGCCGCCTCCCAAGTTCAAGCGCCTGACCGTGAACGGCGAGGTGCGTCTGATGGGTGCTTATATCGTCAAGTGCACCGGCGTGGACAAGAACGCCGACGGCAGCATTGCCGCCATCCACTGCACCGCCGACCTCGAGACCGGCAACGGCAACCCCGCCGACGGCCGCAAGGTCAAGGGCACCATCCACTGGGTAAGCGCCGCACACTGCGTGGACGCCGAGGTGCGCCTGTACGACAAGCTGTTCACCGAAGCCAACATGAACGGCATCCCCGAGGGCAGCGATTACAAGGACTACCTGAACCCGGAAAGCGTCACTGTGCGCACCGGCTGCAAGCTGGAGGAGAGCCTGAAGGACGCAAAGCCCGGCGAAAAGTTCCAGTTCGTGCGCACCGGCTTCTTTACCCCGGACAGCAAGAACCCTGGCGTGTACAACCGGGTGGTCACCCTGCGCGACAGCTTCAAGCCCGCAAAATAATCACCCCCAAGGAGAAGATACCATACCATGACCGCAAAAATGACCCGTAATATCCTGCTCATGCTGGCAGCCACCGTGCTGATGGGCATTGTGCTGAACCTGTATATCCACAACACCGGCACCGTACCCGCCGCCGACAACGCCGCCCCCCTGACCGATGGCAGCTACACCTCCTCTGCGCAGGGCTGCCTGAGCGAGGTGACCGTCACGGTCACCGTGACCGGCGGCAAGGTAACTGCCGTACAGGTGGACGCCTCTGCCGAGACCCCGAGCTTGGGCGGCGAGGCCGCCGAGGCGCTTTCCGCCCAGCTGACACAGACCGGTTCCACCGCCGGTGTGGACGCCATCACCGGCTCCACCATGACCAGCGAGGCCATCTTTACCGCCATGGACGCCTGCCTTGCGCAGGCGCAGTGATGCTGTAAAAATCATCCTCTTAACGCAAACGCCCTGCCGTACAAGCACTGTACGGCAGGGCGTTTTTCATTGCAGAACATGTTGGATTATGCTATACTTAGTCTGCCGCACCAAAAGCGGCAGGTGCTGTCTGCACAAAAGGTGGTCTAGCTTCCTCTGGCAAGCTTCCGGGGGCTGTGAAACCTTATTGTCTGGTTCCCCCGGACGCAAACGCGAAAGGGGGGATGCCACATGACACTTGATAACATTCTGCAGCTGTTCGTCATTATTGGCGGCACAGTCGGGATCACGTTCAAGATTTCGTGGGCGATCTTTCAGGAGATCCATAACAATAAGAAATGACCGCCCCAGCTTACCAAATCTGAGCGGTCATTCTTATTGACATACTTAGCTAAAGGTAGCTGACCATTGCAGGCAGCACCTTTTCTATTTGTAGTATAACGCCCCCACGCCGTTTTGTCAAGCAGCGCCGGTTTTACAGGGTGCTTTGCAGCCGTGCGCCGCTAGCGTACTGGGTGCGGCGGTCCATCTGGTTATCCAGCGGCTGGCCGGCGGCATAGCGCTTGAGGTTGTGCGCAAAGATATCCACGATATTGTCCAGTGTCTTGGGCAGGCTGAAACCGCCGCTGACATGGGGCGTGATGATCACGTTGGGCTCTGCCCAGAGGGGATGCTCCGGCGGCAGCGGCTCGGGGTCGGTCACGTCCAGCCCTGCGCCGGAAAGCTGCCCGCTGTGCACGGCGGCTGCCAGCGCCTCGCTGTCCACGGTGGTGCCGCGGCCCACATTGAGCAGGATTGCACCGGGCTTGCAAAGCGCCAGCCGCTCAGCGCTGAACAGATGCAGCGTCTCCGGCGTGCCGGGCAGGCTCAGCGCCACAAGGTCGGCCTGCGGCAGCTCTGCGTCCAGTGCGCTCTGCGCCACCACACGGGTGCAGTAGTCCGGGCAGGGGGTGTCCGGGTGCACGTTGCGGCGCACGCCCACCACCTCAGCGCCCAGCGCATAGGCCCGCCGGGCAAAGTTAGAGCCGATATCGCCCATGCCCACGCACAGCACCCGGCTGCCCGCAATGCTGCGCACAGAGTGGCCGGTGGGTGCCCAGCGGTGCTCCCGCTGATTGTCCCGGTAGGTGGGCAACTCCTTGAGCAGACTGAGCCACATTGCCAACATACACTCGCTGATGGCCAGACCGTAAGCGCCGGTGGCATTGGTCACGATACACTTCTCCGGCAGCACCCCCGGCTCCAGATAGTTATTGGGGCCGGCTGCGTTGGACTGGAACCACTCCAGATGGCCGTTCTGCCGGATCAGCGGAACCGGCAGATTGCCCAGCACAGCATCGGCCCACAGGGCATCCTCTGCTGTGGCGGTATCCGGGGTGGTAAAATGATATTCAAAATCCCGCACCGCCTCAATGCGGGCTCTCTGCTCTGCGCTGATGGGCAGACAGACAAGGATATGTTTGGACATAATGAGTTCTCCTTCCCTCTTTTTGTCTATCATACCGCAAACTGCGCGGCGGTACAAGGGGCGGTTCTACGCTTTCAGACATCTCCTGTAAAAGAACAATGCCGGACAGCCCGAAAGCCGCCCGGCACCAATTATATTTCAGTCCAGCGCGCGGATGGCATCCATCGTGCATTGATACTGCTCTGCCACCTTTTCAAACTGCTCCTGCGTGCCCTCCAGCTGCCCGGCGCGCAGGGTCTCGGTCAGGGTATAGGTAGGCGCGTACAGGTTGGAAAAGCCCAGATTCTGGCAGACGCCCTTGAGGGTATGCGCCCCGCGGAACGCCTCCTTCACGTCTCCCCTGCGCAGCGCATCCTCCAGGGTCTGAAAGCTGTCGTCCTGCAAGAACATCCGCACAAATTTGCAGATCATAGTCTCGTTATATAGCCGCCCCAGCACCTCCTGATAGTCCGCGCCCATCTTATTATAGCATTCCTGTATCGTCATCGCTTACGCCGTGCCTTTCTTTTTCGCTATCGTCTGCTTTCCCACCGCCGCATCTCACTACGCTTCACGGCGATATAGTGTTATGATAGCACCTTTCTAGCCAGCTTGCAACTAGAGTGCAACAAGTTTTGCACTCTGTATAGTTTTTGCATCTGCTTTTTGGCAGTTGCACCAAAGCCACGCTCAGCTCCCGTAAATGCGCCTGTCACCGCGTCTTTTTCTGTTGCTGTCGGCCGCTGCTTCCGCCATCTGAAAAAAGCAGACCGTGCAGCGCCGTCAACTGCGGATTCTGTATTGACGAACCACGCAAAAAACGATATACTATATTCTGGCGGTGCAGTTGTACCGCCGGATTCCGGGGTGTTGCGCAGTTGGTAGCGCGCCTGCTTTGGGAGCAGGAGGCCGCGAGTTCGAGTCTCGCCACTCCGACCACAAGAAAAGCCACGATAAACCGTTTATAAGTGCGGTTATGTCGTGGCTTTATTTGTTGCTTGCTTCTTGAAATTCAGTTGGAATGTGCCTTATTTATGCCTTATAACTCAAAAAATGCCTTTTCGGGGCACCTTGAGCGGCCCGAAAAAAGAAAAACACCCGGCGGAATCATACCGCAGCAGACGCGGCCAGTTCCAACGAGTGAATTTCAATCGCGCTTCTATTCTCCCAGTATCAGTATATCATAAAATGTCGTGTGTATCCATTGACATGACATACAAGGTTAAACCGTGAACTTTGTGCACTTTTACACTGTTCAACAAGTGTGAAAAGTGCTATAATGATTATGGGGAAGTATAGACTTTGAGCAACGCCCCCACCGGAAAAGAGGTTGAATATGCTGTCTGACGCGAAGAAAAAGGCAAATGCCAAGTGGGACAAAGCCCACATGATGATTTTAGGCTGCAAAGTGCGCAAGGATTTTGCGGCCCAGTTCCGGGAAGCCTGTACAGCGGCAGGAACCACACCCAACGCTGTTTTGAAACAGGCAGCGGAACAGTTTTTGAAAGAACACCCGGTATCAGAGGGAGAACCCGCCGGGGAAGAATGCGCATAATATCCACACGAAAGGACAGGTACAACATGAGTACAAGAGAATTAGCACAAACCCTGCTGGATCAGGTACCAGAAAGCAAGCTGCTGTATGTTGTCGCGTATCTTCAGGGCGTGACAACGCCGGAAGATGCAGAGATTCCCAACGCAGAGACGCTGGAAGCATTTGAAGAACTGGACAATGGCGGCGGCCACACCTATACCGGCCCCGTTGAAAACCTGATCAGTTCGTTGCTGGAGGACGAAAGTGCTTGAAGTAAAATACTCCACCAAGTTCAAGAAGGATTTGAAGGTGTGCCAGAAGCGGCATTATGACATGGCCAGACTCCAGCAGATCATTAATGTGTTAGCCATTCCGGCAGCACTTCCACCTCAAAACAAAGACCACAGTTTGACAGGCAGCTATATCCCCCACCGGGAATGCCACATTCAACCGGATTGGCTGCTGGTTTACTACCAGACGGAAACAGAGTTGTATCTGTATCGCACCGGTACGCACTCTGATCTGTTTGGCCTGTGAGGTGGGCAGCATAAGCCCGCCGGGTGCTTTCAAACATAGCTTACCTGTAAATCTCTCATCTGAAATCAGCCTCTGCCTTTTGGGCAGGGGCTTTTGTGTTGCTTGATAGGACGGCACGCCTCGCAGGTCGGCGTTAGAAATTACTCCCGCACTGCTTACAATGCCACTGTTTGCCGATCTTCCCGCTGGCAGCACCCACAAGGGATATAGACACGGCACGGCTCATAGTGCTGATCTTCTCAGTGTTCGTGGACTTGCAGTAGGGACAGACGACACACTTACCGCTGTCGAGGTCTTGCTGCTCCTTGCGGGCTGCTTGCTGTGCTTCGGCTTGTTTATATTGTTCGAGTGATTCAAAATATTTTTCTTTTTCGACTAATTCCTGATATTTTTCTTTTTTTGCTCTTTCGTGAATTCCCGGGTGTTTTAGTTCAATCAAGTAATCTTCATACTGTTCAAGGAATGATGTGTTGATTCTATATTGTGATTTATCGCTAGGATCGTCTGGATTATTACTATATGACCAACTAATCACTTGATTATATTTTTTTGTTATTTCCTGATTACCGGCGTTTTCGTTCAAAATGTAATCAACTATATACGCATAAACGACCGAAGCGTAAAACTGATCGTCTGTTTTAATATCCCAGTCATTACGCAGTTCATTATATTTTGGATGTATTCTTAATAATCTTTGGCCTTCTCCGATTAAAGCCCCTTTTGAACATATTCCCCATGTTGTGGCTTTCCCGTTTTTGTAATCAACGTCTGATAGCTTGAGCCCTTTAATTTTGACTTTCATATTTCCTACCCATTGACAAATAAATCTTATCGACCGTTAGAATTATTATACAATTTGACAATCAACAAGTCAATAAACGCTTCGCGTAGGAGGACAACAGTTCCAGTTTTAAACATCATTCAACAAAACTTTCCATCGGACAAATTATCACGCTATCTTCGTGAAAAGTGCTCATAAATGCCAGAGAATCTTGTTCAATCAGCCGGACAGTTCTGCTGTTCCAACAGGCAAAAAAGCGTGTTTTCTCTATATAAAAAGCGCGGAAATCTGCCGGATAGGCAAGTCTAATTTCATGTCACAGTTTTTATCTTGCACTAATTTCTTGCCTTGCGATAAAACAGAGCGCCCTTTTTTCTTTTCCCCCCTCTTTTGCGGGATTGATAAAAGCCCACAAGTGCGGTATACTGAGTAGTACTTTATTCGAGAGAAGTAAGGAGGTGCGGCCCATGGCGATCGGTGTGCCCCGCCCGCTGGCGTTGGAAAAGCCGCAGGCAGTGGATCTGGCGCAGGCGGCGCGGTATTTCGGCGCGCATGGCGAGCCGGACGCCGCCACGCTGACACTGCTGCAAAAGTGCGCGGTGCCGCTGCTGGCGGCGGCGATGCCCCGGGCGGTGTGGCTGCTGGCAGACACCCCCGCCCTGACCGAAGCCGGGCTTCTGCCCGGCGAGGACGTGCACAAGCACCTGACCGGCTGCGGGCAGGCCATTCTGCTGGCGGTGACGCTGGGACCCGGGGTGGATGCCCAGATCCGCCGGGCGGGCGTGGGCGACATTGCCGCCGGGGTAGCCTCCGATGCCTTGGGCAGCGCACTGGCCGAGCAGGCCGCCGATGCTGCCGAGGCGCAGCTGCGCCAGTGGGCGGCGACCGAGGGGAAGTATCTGACCGGGCGTTTTTCGCCCGGCTACGGCGATTGGGACATCGCGGTGCAGCCGCTGGTGGCGGCGGCGCTGGACACGGTGCGCAAGGCCGGGCTGTGCGTCACCGACACCAACCTGATGACCCCGCGCAAGAGCGTGACCGCCCTGCTGGGGGTCAGCGACCATCCGGTAAAGGGTCAACTGGCCGGGTGCGGCCATTGCGTGCTGCGCACCCGCTGCGAATACAGAAAGAGGGGAAAGACCTGTGCAAGTGAATGAACTTTTCAGACAGAGCAATACTATCCTGCTGGACGGCGGCATGGGCACCATGCTGCAAGCTGCCGGGCTCAAGCTGGGCGCACGCCCGGAGGAGCTGAACATCACCGACCCGGCGCTCATCAAGGGCATCCATGCGCAGTACGCTGCGGCGGGCAGCCGCATCGTCAATGCCAATACCTTCGGCGCTTCTGCCCACAAGCTGGCGGGCAGCGCCTATACGCTGGAGCAGATCATCACCGCAGGTATTGAAAACTGCAAGCGCGCCTGCGCGCCCTACGGTGCGCTGACCGCGCTGGATGTGGGTCCGCTGGGCGAGCTGCTGGAGCCCAGCGGAACGCTGGCCTTTGAGGATGCCGTGGCCGAGTATGCCCGCATCGTAAAGGCGGGCGAAGCCGCCGGGGCAGACCTGATCTTTTTTGAGACCTACACCGACCTGTACGAGCTGAAAGCCGCCCTGCTGGCTGCCAAAGAGAATACCCATCTGCCCATTCTGGCCAGCATGAGCTTTGAAGCGGGCGGGCGCACCTTTACCGGCTGCACAGTGGAAAGCTTTGCCGCCACCGCCCGGGGCTTGGGGGCAGATGCCGTGGGCATCAACTGCTCACTGGGTCCCAAAGAGATCTTCCCTATGGCAAAACGGCTGGCAGAAGCCGTACCCGGCAACTTCCCGGTGTTCGTCAAGCCCAACGCCGGTCTGCCCCGGGCGGACGGCAGCGGCTACGATATCACCCCGCAGCTGTTCGCTTTGCAGATGAAGCCCTACCGGGAGCTGCACCTATTTGCTGCCGGCGGCTGCTGCGGCACCACCCCGGAGTTCATCAAGCTGCTCAACGGCACCTTTGCAGGCTGTACCCCGGGGCGTCCCGCGCACCGGATGCCCTCGGTGCTGTGCACTCCGGTGGATGTGGTCACAGTGGACGGCATCACGGTGGTGGGCGAGCGTATCAACCCCACCGGCAAAAAGCGCTTCCAGCAGGCATTGCGGGAGGGCGACATGAACTATGTGCTGGAGCAGGCCGTCAGTCAGGCAGAAGCCGGGGCGCAGATCTTGGACGTGAATGTGGGCACACCCGGCGTGGACGAGCCGGTGCTGATGGAGCAGGTGGTCAAGGCACTGCAAAGCGTGACCAGCCTGCCCTTGCAGCTGGATTCCTCCAACGTGGAAGCGCTGGCGCGGGGTCTGCGGGTGTACAACGGCAAACCCATCGTCAACTCCACCAACGGCGAGCCGGAAAAGCTTGCCGCCATCCTGCCGCTGTGCAAAAAGTACGGTGCCGCCATCGTGGGGCTTGCCATCGATGAAAAAGGCATCCAGCCCAAGGCCGCAGACCGCGTAGCCATTGCCCGCCGCATCACCGAAGCAGCGCTGGAAGCGGGCATTCCCCGGGAGGATATCTACATCGACTGCCTTACCCTGACCGCCAGTGCCCAGCAGGAGGATGTGCTGGCCACGGTGCAGGCGCTGGAAGCCTGCAAAAAGGAGCTGGGGGTGCGCACCGTGCTGGGCGTGTCCAACATCAGCTTTGGTCTGCCCTGCCGCACCTACCTGAACACCACCTTCCTGACCATGGCCATGTATGCCGGGCTGGACCTTGCCATCATGAACCCTTCTAGCGAGGAGATGATGGCGGCGGTATACGCCTATAACGTCTTGACCAACCGGGACAAGCAGAGCACAAAGTACATCGAGCGCTTTGCCGACCGCGTGCCCGCCAGCACCGCGCTGGCACAGGCTGCAAAAGCCGCGCCTGCCGCCAATGCCGCCGAAGCAGAACTTACCGGCCCCTACGCTGCCCTGATGAAAGCGGTGGAAAAGGGCTTGAAAGGTGACGCTGCCGCCCATACCCGCGCCCTGCTGGCAGAAAAACAGCCGCTGGAAGTGGTGGACGAAGCCTTGATTCCCGCCTTAGACATCGTGGGTGCTAAGTACGAAAAAGGCACCCTGTTCCTGCCGCAGCTGCTGCAGGCTGCCAGCGCCGCCCAGAGCGCCTTTGAGGAGATCAAGACCGCCATTGCCCAAAAGGGCGAGGGCAGCGCCAGCAAAGGACGCATCGTCCTTGCCACCGTCAAGGGCGACGTGCACGACATTGGCAAGAACATCGTCCGGGTCATTCTGGAAAACTACGGCTTTGAGGTGCTGGACCTTGGCCGGGACGTGCCAGTGGAGACGGTGGTGGACACCGTGCGGGAAAAGGATGTGCATCTGGTAGGTCTTTCGGCGCTGATGACCACCACCCTGAAAAGCATGGAGGAGACCATTGCCGCCCTGCACGCCGCGCAGCTGGACTGCAAGATCATGGTAGGCGGTGCCGTGCTGACCCCGGAATACGCCGAGAAGATCGGCGCGGACTGGTACGCCAAGGACGCCAAGCGCAGCGCCGACATCGCCAAGGAGTTCTTTGGGGTGTAACGCAAAAATTTCAGATTCAGACTGCTGAGAAGCGCGGACTTTTCAGCAGTCTTTTTTCATGGGCAGGGCATTTATTTGCAAACTGTTCAAATTTACCACAAAGAATTGCCACGATTGTCTGGCATAATAAGGGTGCACTCAGGGAGAACGGAACGGACATCCCCCCATAACCTCCGAAAGGTTCTCCCCGCAAATGCCCATGCAGGCACATTTCCCTGCGGGTGCAGCCGCAGCAGCGGCGCACAGCAGGCCCATAAAAAACTGTCTCCCGTTTCTATGCGAGGCAATAGCCAGAACGGCGGACAGACTACCAAATCCCTCCTGACCAAGCCGCAATGTTCAGGGGTTCCTATACAGCAGGCAGTGTCGCTTTCCTCCTCCTTTCCACGACACTGCCTGCTTTTTGTTTGCGCATTTTTCCGTGAAATGCAAGCAGGCTCATGGTTGGAAGAACCACCCTGCCTCCCGGTCTCCTGCATACAAAAACCGCCCCGGCTTCCATTGCGGAAACCGGGGCGGTTCGTTTGCGTTATGGGCGTTGCCTCTGGCATTCACGTTGAACGCGTTGGGATCACCCCCGCGTATGCGGGGAAAAGTTCCACGGATATACCATGCTCATTTCTACACCGGGATCACCCCCGCGTGTGCGGGGAAAAGGCGTCTCCAATGTCAGCATAGCCCGCAGCACTGGGATCATCCCCGCGTATGCGGGGAAAAGCACAGTCTGATACCTCCCCGGCTCGGTTTAGGGGGATCACCCCCGCGTATGCGGGGAAAAGTTTGAGAGCAAGTCCACTCTGTACCACTACCTGGGATCACCCCCGCGTGTGCGGGGAAAAGGGCCCTGCTGGACGCCGCTCGAACTGTACACAAGGATCACCCCCGCGTGTGCGGGGAAAAGGCGATGATGTCATCCGTTTTCCATCCGGGGATGGGATCACCCCCGCGTGTGCGGGGAAAAGTCGGCCTCATTCTACACTGCAACACGAGAACATGGATCACCCCCGCGTGTGCGGGGAAAAGTAGAGGAAACCGGTCGCAAAGTTCTTACCGTCAGGATCACCCCCGCGTGTGCGGGGAAAAGTCGGCCTCATTCTACACTGCAACACGAGAACATGGATCACCCCCGCGTG
>CAKTGQ010000014.1 GCA_934561555.1 uncultured Faecalibacterium sp.
CTCTTTGAGCAGTTCGTATTGCGCAGCCATTCACATCCTCACTTTCTGTTTGTCAATAAATTGTAACCACTTTTTTCCAAAAAAAGAGGTGCCCCTGCGTGGGGCGCCTCCTCGGGTACGGGGATCATACGGGGTACACAGCTTAGTTTGCGTTGATGTACTTATCCACGATGGACTGCAGGGTGCCGTCCTCCTTCAGCTCCTCCAGAGCCTTGTTGATGGCGTCCTCCAGTGCAGAGCCCTTTGCCATGCCAATGGCGTAGTCCTCCTCGGCGTAGCTGGTGTCCAGCACCTTCAGGCCGGGGTTGGCGGCAACGTACTCCGTAGCGGGAGCGTTGTCGATGACCACAGCGTCCACCTGACCGTTGTTCAGAGCCTGCACAGCGGTCAGGCCGTTGTCGTAGGCCACAACAGAGTCCTCGCCGAAGTCATCGGAGCAGTAGATGTAGCCGGTGGTGCCGCGCTGGGTACCGATCTTCTTGCCTGCCAGATCATCGGGAGAAGCAATGTCGGAATCGTTCGGCACAATGATGGACTGGATGCCGGTGGCGTAGCTGTCGGAGAAATCCATCACAGCCTTGCGCTCGTCGGTCACGGTAACGCCTGCCATCACGATGTCGGCCTTGCCCTGCTGCACGCTGAGCAGTGCGGCGTCAAAGTCCATATCATCGATCTGCAGCTCCAGACCCAACTTCTCAGCAATGGCCTTGGCGGTGTCCACATCAATGCCCTCGATCTCACCGGAGTCGGTGGTCATCTCGTACGGAGGGAAGGTGGCGTTGGTAGCCATGGTCAACTTGCCGGCCTCCACGGTGGTCAGTTCAGCAACGGTAGAAGCAGCCTCGGAGGAAGCGGCAGAGCTTGCCACAGAGGAAGCAGCAGAGCTTGCGGAACCACCGCAGGCGGTCAGAGCCAGAGCAGCAACGGAAACAGCAGCGGCAGCCATGAAGCTGCGGCGAGAGATCTTTTTCATATTCAAACACTCCTCAATCTATGCAATATAGTTTGCTTTGCCCCGATGGGATGCGATTCATCGCGCTTTCGGGGAACGCACTTAGTATAGTTTGTACAAAACGAAAAGTCAATACTTGTGCATAATAATCCGTGAAATTGAAACGATTTTGCAAACATTTATGCAATAACGGAGAAAATGTGTGAATATATGCGGTATAAACGCCCTCAGTCCCGATGCCCTCTCAGTCACCTGCGGTGACAGCTCTCCCAAAGGGAGAGCCAAGAGCACTGCCGAAAATTTCCTCATTGCACCTAATACTTTAGCAACAAGCCTTAGACCTTGGCTCTCCCTTCGGGAGAGCTGGCGCGGGAGCGCCTGAGAGGGCGAACTTACACTATGAAAATCAGATGCTTCTTGCAATCTCCTCGGCGTTGCGCTTGGGTACGCAGTAGTCGCGGTTTTCGTCCAGATAGTACTTTACGCCGGTCTGCTCGGTCATGGGCACGATAGCGGCCTTGTGGGTGGGGTAGCCGAAAGCCACCATAAACGCCAGCTTCTGCGGCTCCTCGATGCCCAGCAGTGCGGTCAGGGCGGGCTTGTTGATCGCGCCCATGATGCAGCTGCCCACGCCCTTGTCCCATGCGGCAAGGGTCATATTGGCCAGCGCAATGCCGGTGTCGGTGGCAAGGTCGCCGGGAATGGCGGTATCCTGCACCACGGCTGCATAAAAGGTGGGCAGCTCGTCCGTCTTGGGCGTGCCCTGCTCCGGCGGCAGGTAGCCAGCCCACTTGACCAGCGGCTGCACCTTGGCTACCATCTCCGGGCTTTGCACCAGCACCAGACGCACCGCCTGCCGGTTTGCCCCACAGGAGGACAGCCGCACGGCTTGTACGATATCGTCCACCACGTCCTGCGGCACGGCTTTTTGTGCAAAACGGCGGTAGGTGCGGCGGGTAGTCAGAAGTTCCATGACAGACATATTGAATCGCTCCTTTATCCGGTAAAAATACAAAACGAGAAAAATTATATATAGAGTATAGCAGATGCACCGGCGCACAGCAATGGCTATGGCGCGTTTTTTGGACGGGTACGACGGACAAATTGTAAAAAAATGACGGTACTTATTCTTTACTCTTGTATTTTTTAGTGAATACTTCTATAAAACGCTTGACAATCTGGGGCAGAAGAGGTTATTATATAGGTGCGAAGCGCATTACATGGAGTGTAAGGCGTGCTTGAAAGAAAGATTGTGAGGTTGATTATTATGTCTAATATCTCTCGTCGTCAGTTCCTGAAGGGCGCAGGTGTCGCTACTCTGGCTGTTGCGGCTGCTGGTGTTCTGGCAGGCTGCTCCAAGGAAGATGTTCCCGTAATTCCCGAAGTGACCACTCGTCCTGTGATGGTCATCTTTATGGCAGATAAAGGCAATGGCGAGATCGCGGTTGTAGGTGAGACTGCCAAGATTGATGTTCTGAAGACCGAGAACTCTGTGAAGGTTGCTGACATCGATAAGAAGCTGATTCCGGATACCTATCATCTGGAGAACGAAAAGGCAGTCGTTGAGATCCGCAAGGATGCCTCTAAGGGCGAGTACATCATCGTCTTTGTGACTGATGTGACCTACACACCTGCTACCAAGGAAGTTGAGGTTAAGCTGGCTATTACCAATCCGGAAGCTGGCGAAAGTGTCTTCACTAGCGTGAAGGCTACCGTTAAGAAGGATGCAACCACTATTTCCGCAAGCGAGATTACTCTGCCGGCAGGCTTTACTTGGGCAGAGGGCACCGAGATGGATCGTCAGTATGATATCGCTTCCTACATTTTCCCCATTAAGCATCTCCCTAAGAACCCTAAGTAAAAAACGGTTGATTGTGAGAGTAGTAACTTAATAGGCACTAAAAAGGGGCATCCGCATTTGCGGGTGTCCCTTTTTTAACGAAATGACGTATATGAGGATTGGACCCTTGCTCCGCCGTTTTTTCGGTGGCGGGCAACCCCTTCCGTCAAAGCCTGCGGCTTTGACACCTTCCCCAAGGGGACGGCTTAACTCCCTCAGTCAAAGCCTGCGGCTTTGCCAGCTCCCTCTGGGAGGGAGCCTCTGGCGCGCCCGGAAACTTTACACTTTAGCCGGAAATTTTGCCGTTATGTCAAGAGCCCCATCTCAGAGGACGACTTCCCCCGCTCCGGGGGAAGATGTCGCGCAGCGACAAAAGGGGGAATCTGTCGAGCGCAGCGATGACTGGGGGAGTTCGCTTCCAAGGGGAATCTGGCACGCCGTTAGGCGTGACTGAGAGGGCTCTACTTCCTCTTCGGCAGCGGCACGCACAGCACCAGACTGATGCCGATGGCAAGCGCCACGGCGATCTTAAAGGTGCTGATGCCGTTGGCAAGGGCAAGAGCGTTTTCGTTCTGGATAAAATAGTAGGCGGTGTAGTAGATGCCCGCGCCCGGCACAAGCGGAAAAATACCGGACAGCAAAAACACCGTGACCGGCGTTTTTTGGGTAATGGCAAACACGCGGGTAAGGATGGTAAGCGGAATGACCGCCAGCAGCGAGGCCGTGGCGGGGTCTGCGCCCAGCAGGGTCAGAAACTCGTACCCCAGCCAGCCCACAGCACCCACCAGTGCGCAGTAGGGCAGGCAGCGCCGGGGGCACGCAAACAGAATAGCGAAGCTCAGCGTGCCCGCTCCAGCCAGAAAAAACTGCGCGGTCAGCTCGCCGATTTGTGCAGCTGTAAGGGACATCATACCACGACCACCCCCGTAAATATTGTGTACAGCCGCAGCACAAGGCCGGTGCCTATGGCAATGCTGGCGGCAATGAGCAAAGCGTCGATCATGCGGATGGTGCCGGAAAGGTAGTCGCCCTGCACAAAGTCCCGGATGCCCATGGTAAAGGCGATGCCCGGGGTCAGGATCATCAGCGCGCCGATAATGGCGTGGCTGGCGGAGGTGTGCAGCACACTGCACAGCAGAATGCACACCAGTGTGATCAGTGCGGCGGTGCTGATCTTCTGGAAGCCGCTGGGCACCTCATGCCGCCCGCACCACAGCAGGTACCAGCTGGCCGCCAGCCCCGCTCCGGCAGCTGCCAGTGCGCTGCGCAGGTTGCCGCCGAACATCATGGCAAAGCAGAACGCCCCGCACAGCCCGGACAGCAGCTGCACATGATCTTTGGGGAAGGGCAGCCGCCGCGCCAGCACCAGACGGCTCTCGGCTTCGTCTAAGGTCATACCGGTCTGGGCAATCTGGCGGGAAAGCTCATTCACCGCCGCCACCCGCCCCAGATGGGTGGTGCGCACTGGCACGTTGCGCACCTCGCTGATCTCGGCAGTACCGGCGCTGGCAAAAATGCCGTTGGTCAGCACATAAACGTGGAACTCCCGCAAATGGAAACTGCGCGCCATGATCTCCATGGTCTGCTCCACCCGGAACACCTCCGCGCCGTTTTCCAACAGGGTCTGCCCTGCGGCCATGATAAAATCCATGATGCGGCGGCGCAGCTCTTCATCGGGAAAAGGGTCTCTGCTGTTCATTGCCTGCTCTCCTTGCAAAAAAGAATGGTGTAATATATTGTAAGCCGAAGCATTTTTCTTGACAATGCGTGAAAACCGGGCTATACTATACATAGAGAAGGCGCTGCCCGCGATGGTCAGCATCCCTACCCGTGCGTCAAAAAGATTGACCGCTTAAGTTGGAAGCTTTGGGGCGGTCAATCTTTTTTGCTTTTGTTCTCCTGTTTCTGATAAAAAGTCGTTACCTCAAAGGTCAGCCGGATGACCTCCACGATCAGCGTTAGCAGACCGAGGATGAACATCAGCAGCGCGAGCAGTTGTGTCAGATCCATAGAGTTTCCCTCCCTTCTGAGGTCTTTGGGGAGGGGGGATTGCAAAAAAGTTTCCTTCCCGCAGACCTCGTTTCATTTTGTTCAGATGAAACAGTGTACGGGTAAGGGATGCATGACCACCTGTTCATGCAGGCAGCACCTTCGCCGCCGTAAGGCGGCAAATCAAGTATATCATGCTTTGCGTTGTTTCGCAACAAAAAGCGCTGGAAATGCCGCCGCTTTCTTGCGGAAAAGAAAAACCGCCACCCCGGCAGGTGACGGTTTTTCTTTGATAAAAGTTAAGCCAAAAACCTAAAGGGCTAACCGCTTGTCGCAGTGCCTTTTGTAGTTATAGTATAACCTTTTTTGTGCGTATTGTCAAGTAAAACGGGCGCGGCAAAAGGCCGGAAGTCATATCCCTACCCAAAAACTTCGTTAGGGGTGTTGACAAATGCCGCCGATGGGTTTATTATAGTGTCAATATCACGAAAATGGCTGTGAAGAGAAGAGTAGGCCTTCGCATTGATCCTTACCAGAGAGCCCGGGCGGTGAAAAAGGGCAGGAAACAGGAAGCTGAAAATGGTCTCGGAGCCGTGCGGACGAGGCGCAGGAGTGCTAAGCCCGCAACGGGATGCGCCCGTTACAGCGTCCGGCTGTAAGCAGCACACGCTGCCGCAGCATCGAGGCTGTACCCGTAAGGATGCAGTGAACCAAGGTGGTACCACGGAAGTATGTTCATGCCTCCGTCCTTGCAGAGCCTAAGGCTTGTAAGGACGGGGGCATTTTTCATGCGTCCGTTCAAGGCCGCGCGCGGAAAGGTGCCGTGCGGGCCACTGTACATAATAGAGAACAAATAGAGAGGGAACAAAACTATGATTACTCGTCGCAATTTTCTGAAAGTTACCGGTGTGGCAGCCGCAGCCGCTGCCCTGACTGCCTGCGGTGGTTCTTCTTCCACTGCTTCTTCTGCTGCTTCCGGCAGCGTGGCATCCTCTGCCGCAGCTAAGCTGGACAAGATCAAGGTGGCTGTGCCCAACGATACCACCAACGAGGCCCGCGCTCTGACCCTGCTGGAGAAGAACGGCTTCTTCAAGCTGAAGGCAGATGCCGGCCTGACCGCCACCAAGAACGACATTGAGGAGAACCCCCTGAACGTCACTGTGGACGAGGTGGAGGCCGCTCAGGTGCCCAACGTCCTGCAGGACGAGGACTACGCCGTCATCAACTCCAACTACGCCATCTCTGCCGGTCTGGACCCCATGACCGATGCACTGGCCATGGAGGACGGCTCTTCCGCTTACGTTAACATTCTGGTCTGCAAGGACGGCAATCAGGAGGAGCCCAAGATCAAGGCTCTGGCTGCTGCCCTGCAGAGCCAGAAGGTGAAGGACTTCATGGATGAGACCTACAAGGGCGCTGTGGTGTCCGTTGTGGAGAACCCCACCGACGGCTATGATTCCACTGTGGACTACGATGCTCTGAACGGTCAGACCGTCAGCTGCGCCGCTACTCCCGCCCCCCACTGCGAGGTGCTGGAGGTGTGCAAGGAGATCCTTGCCGCCAAGGGCATCACGCTGGATATCCAGGAGTACGATGACTATGTGATTCCCAACCAGATCGTCGAGGACGGTCAGGTAGACACCAACTACTTCCAGCATCAGCCGTATCTGGACAACTTCAACGCCGAAAAGGGTACCCATCTGGTGACCGTTGCCGGTATTCACGTAGAGCCCATGGGCATCTACGGCGGCAAGCAGGACAGTCTGGCACCCATCGAGGGATAAGCTAAAGGAGCAATTTCTGTGATCGAACTCAAGTACCTTTCCAAGACCTTCCAGATGAAGGATGGCGCGGTGAAAGCGCTGCAGAACATCAACCTCACCATTCCCGATGGCTCCATCTACGGCATCATCGGTATGTCCGGTGCGGGCAAATCCACGCTGGTGCGCTGCATCAACCTGTTGGAACGCCCCACCGGCGGCAGTGTGGTGATCGACGGCGTGGCGATGGAGACGTTATCTCCCGCCTCGCTGCGCAAGCGCCGCCGGGAGATCACCATGATCTTCCAGCAGTTCAACCTGCTCATGCAGCGCACCTGCCTGAAGAACGTCTGCTTCCCCATGGAGCTGGCAGGCGTAAAAAAGGCCGAGGCGGAAAAGCGCGCCATGGAGCTGCTGGAGATGGTGGGTCTGCCGGATAAGGCCAACGCCTACCCGGCACAGCTGTCTGGCGGTCAGAAGCAGCGCATCGCCATTGCCCGCGCACTGGCCACCAACCCCAAGGTGCTGCTGTGCGATGAGGCCACCAGTGCGCTGGACCCCAACACCACCCACTCCATCCTGACCCTGATCAAGGATATCAACCGCAAGCTGGGCATCACTGTGGTGGTCATTACCCACCAGATGAGCGTGGTGGAGGAGATCTGCGACAGCGTGGCTATTCTGGACGGCGGTGTGGTCGTGGAACAGGGCTCGGTACAGGAAATTTTTGCAAATCCCAAAACGGCGGCTGCCAAGCGTCTGGTGGCTCCCAACGGCGGCAGCGCAGCGCGGGATCTTTCCTGCTTTGCGCCGGATGACCATGTGGTGCGCGTTACCTTTAACGGTTCCTCCACTGCAAAGCCGCTGGTGGCAAGCCTTGCCGCCGAAAAGGGCATTCTGGTGTCGGTGCTCAGCGCCGATACCCGTGATCTGAGCGGCCAGTGCTACGGCTCCATGCTGCTCAAGCTGCCTGCAGAACTTGCGGTCGCACAGCAGGCTGTGGAGTATATGCGCAGCCAGTCCGGCGTAACGGTAGAGGAGGTGACCGGTATATGAATATCGCAGCTTACGGCTTTGCCATCTGGGAGACCTTTTATGTAACGGTGCTCTCCACCGCCTTTGCGCTGGTGCTGGGTCTGCCGCTGGGCGTGCTGCTGGTAGCCGGTGACAAGGACGGCATTCTGCCCCTGCCCGGCTGGCTGATGCACCTGATCAATATCGTCATCAACATTCTGCGCAGTGTGCCCTTCCTGATTTTGATGATCTGCGTGTTCCCGCTTACCCGCGCCATCGTGGGCACTACGGTGGGCACCAAGGCCACCATCGTTCCGCTGGTGGTCGCCGCCTTCCCCTTTGTGGCACGTCTGGTGGAGACCAGCCTGCGGGAGCTGGACGAGGGCGTGGTGGAAGCTGCCCAGAGCATGGGCGCCACTCCGTTTCAGATCATCACCAAGGTCATGATCCCGGAGTGTCTGCCCGGCCTGATCTCCAGCATGACCACCGCGCTGACCACCATTCTGGGCTATTCCGCCATGTCCGGTGTCATCGGCGGCGGCGGTCTGGGCAAGATCGCCTTGTCCTACGGCTACTACCGTTACCAGACCAATATCATGATCGTCTGTGTGGTGCTGCTGGTGCTGATGGTGCAGGCGTTCCAGTCTGTGGGTACCCTGTGGGCCACCAAGAGCGATAAGCGCCTGCGGAAATAAGAATCTTTGAATTTTCGATTCCCCGCCGGAGGCAGCCCCTCCTGCGGGGAATCGTCCTTCCCGACCAAAAAACCAGCAAAGGAGTATGTTGTATGAACCGTGATACCATCTGTGTGCAGGGCGGCTACACCCCCGGCAATGGCGAGCCCCGTCAGATCCCCATCATCCAGTCCACTACCTTCAAGTACGCCACCAGCGAGGACATGGGCAAGCTGTTCGATCTGGAGGCAGACGGCTATTTCTATTCCCGCCTGCAGAACCCCACCTGCGACATGGTAGCCAAAAAGATCTGTGAGCTGGAGGGCGGCACCGCCGCCATGCTTACCTCCAGCGGACAGGCCGCAAACTTCTTTGCGCTGTTCAATATCTGCGAGGCAGGGGACCACATCGTGGCCTCCAGCACTATCTACGGCGGCACCTTCAACCTTATCTCGGTCACCATGGCAAAGATGGGCATCACCGCCACCTTTGTGGACCCTCTGTGCACCGAGGAGGAGCTGAACGCTGCATTCCAGCCCAACACCAAGGTGGTGTTCGGCGAGACCATTGCAAACCCCGCCCTGACCGTGCTGGACATTGAAAAGTTTGCCAAGGCCGCCCACGCCCACGGCGTGCCGCTGATGGTGGACAACACCTTCCCCACGTCGGTCAACTGCCGCCCCTTTGAGTGGGGCGCAGACATCGTGACCCACTCCACCACCAAGTACATGGACGGCCACGGCGCAGTGCTGGGCGGTGCCATCGTGGACGGCGGTAAGTTCGACTGGATGGCCCACGCCGAGAAGTTCCCGGGTCTGTGCACCCCGGACGACAGCTACCACGGCATCACCTATGCCGAGCGCTTCGGCAAGGAGGGCGCGTTCATCACCAAGGCCACCGCGCAGCTGATGCGGGACTTCGGCTCCATGCAGTCCCCCATGAACGCCTATATGCTGAACCTTGGTCTGGAAAGCCTGCATGTTCGGATGCAGCGCCACTGTGCCAACGGCATGGCGGTGGCACAGTTTTTGGAGAACCACCCCAAGGTGGCCTATGTGAACTACTGCGGGCTGGAAAGCAGCCCCTACCACGCACTGGCGCAGAAGTACCTGCCAAACGGCAGCTGCGGCGTGGTAAGCTTTGGTCTGGCCGGCGGACGTCAGGCTGCCAGCACCTTTATGAAGGAGCTGAAGCTTGCTGCCATCGAGACCCATGTGGCAGATGCCCGCACCTGCTGCCTGAACCCTGCCTCCAGCACCCACCGTCAGATGAACGACGAGCAGCTGGCTGCTGCCGGTGTGCCCGCCGAGCTGGTGCGCATGAGCTGCGGTCTGGAATCTGCCGAGGATCTCATCGCCGATATCGCGCAGGCACTGGATAAGGTATGAAAGGAGCAATCATCCTATGCCGCTGATCATCCCCAAAACCTTACCTGCCTTTGATGCCCTGTATGAAGAAAACGTATTTGTCATGCACCGGGAGCGGGCGCTGGCGCAGCATATCCGCCCGCTGGAAATTCTGATCCTGAACCTGATGCCCACCAAGATCGCCACCGAAACCCAGATCGCCCGGCTGCTGGCAAACACCCCGCTGCAGGTGCACATGACCCTGCTGCAGACTGCCAGCCACTCTGCCACCCATGTGTCGGCTGCTCACCTTGAGGCTTTTTACAAGACCTTTGACGAGGTGAAGAACAACCGCTACGACGGCATGATCATCACCGGTGCCCCGGTGGAGACCATGGATTTTGAGCAGGTGGACTACTGGAACGAGCTGTGCGAGATCATGGACTTCAGTGAAACGAACGTCTACTCCACCCTTCATGTCTGCTGGGGCGCACAGGCCGGGCTGTACTACCACTACGGTGTGCGCAAGCAGCTGCTGCCGGAAAAGATGTTCGGTGTGTTCGAGCACCGGGTCACCCGCCCGGCAAACCCGCTGGTGCGCGGCTTTGATGAAGTATTCTACGCCCCCCACAGCCGCCATACCGGCATCTGCCGGGAGGATGTGGACAACTGTGCCGCCCTGCGCATTCTGGCCGAGAGCGACGCCGCCGGGCCCTTTCTGATGAGCACCGAGAACGGGCGGCAGATCTTTGTCACCGGTCACCCGGAGTATGATAAATACACGCTGGATGCCGAGTATAAGCGGGACGTAGCCAAGGGCTTGCCCATCCATGTGCCCGCCAACTACTACCCGGACGACGACCCCGCAAAGCCGCCGCTGTTCCGCTGGCGTGCCCACGCCCATCTGCTGTATGAAAACTGGCTGAACTATTATGTCTACCAGAACACTCCCTATGACTTGGGGGAGATCCAGCGGGTCAAGCACGAAGAAGCATAAGAAGCATAAGAAGCCGCCGCGCAGAAAAAACTGCCCGGCGGCTTTTCTGTACCACGGAAATCAACTTTTGAAGTTTGTCCCGAAGTAAAAGCCTTCACCCCTTGGGGGGAAGGTGGCGCGTAGCGCCGGATGAGGGGTAATTCCCACAAGCAGCAGCTTGCCTGCGCCCTCATCAGTCACCTGCGGTGACAGCTTCCCCCGACCGGGGGAAGCCTTTAGAGGAAAATTGATTTCCTTGTTTCTGTACAGGTAGATATTGTATGAAAAAAGTACAGGTGGTACAATAAAATACATAGATCGCCTGAAAAAACGAAAACAGAAAGGGTGGGGTCATGGAACAAAAAGCTTTTGCGGACAAAAGCATAATGCGGGATTCCGGCGTTGAGCTTTTGAAAGTCATTGCGGTCGTTCTGATCGTAATAAGCCATGTGGTGCTGACACTGACAACGGAAAACGAATATACCCCGTATAACGACTATCTTCTGGATTGTACCCATGCAACGACCAGTGGAACCGTTCTGCTTTTTGCGGTCATACGGCATTTCGGTGCGCTGGGAAACTGGATCTTTTTTGTGGCTTCCGCATGGTTTTTGCTGGACAGCACGAAAGCATCCGGGAAGAAAATAATGGAAATGCTTCTGGATATCTGGGTGATCTCCGTTCTGTTCCTTGGAATAACGCTTTTGCTCCGGGGTGAGGTAAGCGGAAAGCTTTTCCTTTTTTCGCTTTTTCCAACGACATTTGAAAATAACTGGTATCTGACCTGCTATCTGTTATTCTATCCCATCCATCCGTATTTGAACCGTCTGATCGCCGCGATGACGCAAAAAGAACATCTGAAGGCGGTTTCTGTGCTGGCGGTACTGTATATCGGCTTTAACTTTATAAAAGACAGGTTTTTCTTTCCGAATATGCTGCTTCTCTGGATCAGCGTATATCTGATCCTTGCCTATATTAAGCGCTACTGCATGGGGATGTATTCCAGCGCAAAAGTGAATGGCATCCTTCTACTGTGCGGTGCGGCGGGTGCGGTGGGCATCGTGGTTTTGACCGATCTGCTTGGATTGAAGATCGCTGCGCTGTCGGATCAGCTTTTACGGTGGGTAAGCAATTTTAATCCGTTTTTGATCCTGATTGCCATTGCGGCGTTTGGGCTGGCCAGAAAGAACCACTTTAAAAATAAAAGGGTAAACCAGATCGCAAAGTGTTCCATGCTGATCTATATCATCCATGAAAACATTCTGCTGCGAACCTATACAAGACCCTATCTCTGGCACTGCATTTTTAACCGGTATGGGTATGCCCATATTCTTTTGTGGGTCTTTTTGTACTCGGCTGTCTGGCTGTTTGCGGCACTTGCGCTCAGCCTGCTTTACGAAAAGAGCATTCAGAAGATAACAGCAAAGGTAAGTGAAAAAATACTGAAATGGATGGGCGGCTGGTATCAAAAATATGAGGATACCATGCTAAAGCTGCATTGATAAGACCGAAGCCTGCCTGGACTTGATCCCGCAAAAAAGAAACCCTCTCAAAGCCAAAACTTTGCAGAGGGTTCCTTTTTGTGTGATCTGTTATTTTTTGCGTTTTACGGGCTTTTTCTTGCGCACGCATCTTTCAACGGTCGGTTAAAAACAAAAGTATCTGCAACAGGATCCGCTTCTGAGATCCAGAATATCAGCGAATTTTTGTTGCAGATACTTTTTATTTTATAATGCTATTTCTTTGCACGGGGGCTATTGCATTTATATTGCAACATCCCACATTATGCGCTTACAGCAGCGCTAAGGCTGCGGGGGTCTGATTGAACTTGATCTGTCCGATGATATACCGGCCGTACAGATAACGGTTGGTGCCCGATTCAGTATAGTCTGCTTTGTTGACATTGTTGTTCCAGAAGTCCTCACTGCCGCCAAAGTAGACAAGATCCAGCATCTTGCAGCCACGGAATGTATAGGACTTGATGCTGGTCACGCTGGCAGGAATGTAAATGTACTTCAAATGGTCACAGCCATCAAATGTCTGCGAACCCAGTTCGGTCAGGCCATCCGGCAGCACGATCTTCTTCAGGGAGATACAGCCAGAGAAAGCCGCAGAGCCAAGCGTTTTCAGGCTGCTGGAAAGGGTCACGTTTTTCAGCGCTGTACAAGAAGAGAAAGCGTTGTAGTCCACCAGACTGACGGTGTTCGGGATTTTGATGGTGCCAAGCGCTTTGCACCCACTAAAAGCATAGCTGCCAATGGTTTTTAATCCATCCGGCAGTTTGACCTCTGCCAGCGAGGTACAACCGTAGAATGCACTGCTCTCGATCGTTTTGACCTCGCTGGGAATCTCAATCTTGGTCAAGGACTTGCACTGATTGAAACAGCGTAGCCCAATCGTGGCGGTATTCTTGGGCAGCGTTACATTCGTCAGCGAGGTACAGTTTTCAAAAAGACTCTTGGACAGTACGGAGATGCTGTTCGGTAATTTGACGGATACCAGCGAAGTACAGCCGTTAAATGCATACTCTCCGATTTGGGTCATGCCGCTGGGCAGTGTGATCGACAGCAGGGATTTGCAGTTATAAAATGCAGAATTCTGCATGATCATCAGATCTTCCGGCAGGCTGACACTCTGCAATGCAGTGCAATCGTAGAAGGTAGAACTCTTTATCTCAGAGAGATACTTCGGCAGCTTGATGCTCTGCAGAGAGGTACAACCCCGGAAGGCAGAGCCGTTGATCTCGGTCACGGTATCCGAGATTTGCAGCTCCATCAAAGAGGTGCAGTTATAAAAAGCACTGGTCTGGATCACACGCAGCGTAGACGGCAGCTGAACACGCTGCAGCTGTCTGCAGCCATAGAACATATTACTGGAGATCTCGGGGGTCGCACCCAAAAAGGCGACCTGCCGCAGGCTGACACAGTTATAAAATGTCCCATATTCAAAGGAGGTCGTGCCATTGACCGTTACTTTGCGCAGCGCACCATTGGAAGCAAAAGCCTGCGAGCCTACATAGGTCACGCTCTTGGGCAGCTCGATCTCCAGGAGAGAAGTCTGATAGAAAGCGTACGAATCTATGCGCTCTACACCTTCGGCAATCTTGACAGTGACCAGATTTTTGCCATTCTGGAATGCATTGCTGCCGATCTTCTTAATAGTTCCGGGGACGCTGATGCTGGTGATGTTGTTGTTATTTTTAAACGTATTAGCTTGGATAGCCACAATGGTGTAACCATCTACCTTTTCCGGCAGTTCCACTGCACCAAAGGGCTTCTGTTCGCCGCTTTCATCGTAGCCGGTCAGGATCGCCGTTTTCAGCGTATCGCTTTCGACCCGGTAAGTCCACTTGATAGAAGGCTTTGCAGGCTCTTCCGGCTCAGTGGGCTGGCTGGGGCTGGAAGGCTCTTCCGGCTTGGTGGGCTGACTGGGGCTGGAAGGCTCCTCCGGCTCAGTGGGCTGGCTGGGACTTGAAGGTACATCCGGTTTGCTTGGAGAAGAGGGCGCAGCCGATCCTCCGCAGGCGGTAAGCATTGCCAAGCTCAGCACGACCGCCGCCGCTGTACACCCAAGCCGCTTCCATACGTTTTTCTTCAATTTCATTGTGATTCACTCCTTTTTTCTGTGTTGACCCCGGAAAAATACTGCACCTCCCTATGACCTGATTTTGTTTATACTGAACAGGGAAGCATTGCCATCCCGGCATATCTGCCGAGCTGCGGTGCTTCTTTTCAGAACTACCTTGATTTTAATTGTTTTAAACAAGAATGTCAATCAAAAATAAAAACGTTTGTGCTGATTGTTGCAATTTGCGCTTTTGCAGCACAGGCAGCCTTCCCGCAAACTCTCGGCTGCGCAAAAGGGCTGCTGCACCAGATGATGTGCAGCAGCCCCCGCCCGATAATACCGGCTTTTATTTTTTACGTTTGATCGGTTTCTTTTTCCGCACGCTGTAACCAAAGGTGCCCAGCTTTTTGCCAAGAGCCAGATACTCCCCGTGGCTGTACACGATGAGGTTTGCCTTGTCCAGACACAGCTTGCCTTTTTCGTCCAGCAGGCTCTCGTCCACATCGCAGGCCACTACCTCGGCCAAGAACAGGTCGTGGCTGCCCAGCGGGATGCGCTGGGTGATGCGGCACTCCAGATTGACCGGGCTTTCCTCCAGCACCGGGCAGTCGGTCAGTACGCTGCCGGGGGCGGCGTGCAGGCCGCAGGCGGCAAATTTATCTACGTCACGCCCGCTCTTCACGCCGCACCAGTCGATGGCGCGCACCAGTTTTTCGGTGGGCAGATTGATGGCGAACTGCCCGCTTTCGCACAGCAGCTGATGGCTGTACCGCTCCGGGCGCACGCTGATGGATACCATGCTGGGCTGGGTGCAGATGGTGCCTGTCCAGCCGATGGTGATAAGGTTGGGCTTATCCAGCCCGCCGCAGGATACCAGTACCGGCGGCTCCGGGTTGAGAAGGGTGCTGCCCTTCCAGCTTTGTTTGCTCATCCGTGATATTTCCTTTCATAGGGAGCCCATGTGCGCTCCGAGATGATATAGCGCGGGCGGGCTTTGGTCTCCATATAGATCTTGCCGATATACTCGCCGATCACACCCAGACATACCAGCTGCACGCCGCCCATAAAGCAGACGATGCAGACCGTGGAAGCCCAGCCTGCCACGCTGCTGCCCATGGCGGCGCATACAATGGCCCAGATGACCCCGATAAAGCTGACCAGACTTACCGCGATGCCCGCCCCGGTGATAATGCGGATGGGCTTGTTGGAAAGGCTGGTAATGCCGTCAAAAGCCAGTGCCAGCATCTTGCTCAGGGGGTAGTGGCTCTCGCCGGCCAGGCGCTCGTGGCGCTCGTAGGTGACCACATCGTGGGCAAAGCCCACCAGCGGCACCATGCCTCGCAAAAAGATGTTGACCTCCTTGTAATCCGCAAAGCTTTCCAGCACACGGGTGCTGATCAGGCGGTAGTCCGCGTGGTTGAACACGATATCCGCGCCCAAGGCGTTCATCACATGATAAAAGCCCTCGGCGGTGAACCGCTTGAAGAAGGTGTCGGTGTCCCGGCGGCTGCGCACGCCGTACACCACCTCGGCACCGTCCAGATACTTTTTCACCATCTCGTCCATGGCGTTGATGTCGTCCTGACCGTCGCAGTCGATGGAGATGGTGATATCGCAGCTGTCGCTGTGCAGTGCCTCCATCAGCCCCGCCAGCACGGCGTTCTGGTGGCCGCGGTTGCGGCTCTGGGAAATGCCGATATAGTGCTCGTCCTGCGCGGCAAAGCTCTGGATCAGCTCCCACGTTTTGTCGCGGGAGCCATCGTTGACAAAGAGCACCCGGCTTTTATCGCTGACCAGCCCCTGTGCGGTCAGACTGTGGATCTTTTCCAGAAACATGGGTGCTGTAATGGGCAGCACCTGCTCCTCGTTGTAGCAGGGGATCACGATCCAAAGAACAGGTTTGGACATTGCTTGATTGCTCCTTAAATATAAAATAACCCTCTCAGTCATCGCTGTGCGATGCCAGCTCCCCCGAAAGGGGGAGCTTTTCTCAGCAGAAGGGAACACTTATCCTTCTGCCGGAGAAGGCAGATTGTTCTGGCTACGCATAAAGCGCTTGAGAGGGTTTTATTGCACCATCTGCTGCAAGGCATCCGGTTCCAGCAGCTTGAAACTGCTGCGGTAGGTGTCGATGAGGCCTTCCTTCTGCATGGTGCTCAGCTCCCGGGAAAGGGCGCTGCGGTCGCAGTTGAGGTAATCCGACAGCTGGATGCGGGAGAAGGGGATGCTGAAGGTCAGGCTGTGGGCGCGGGCGGCCTCGCTGAGCAGATACGCCGCCACCTTGGCGCGCAGGCTTTTCATCACCAGCAGGTCGATGCGGCGGGAGAGGGAAAAGTATTTGTCGCTGATGGTGTGCACAAGGTTCTGCACCACCCGCTGGTGGGCGGGGCTGCCGTCCGAGAGCAGCAGCCGCTCGTAGGGCAGCAGCAGCACCTCGCAGGGGGCAGCAGCCAGCACGGTGACCGGGCTGGACAGGCTGGAACCTCCCAGCACATCCCCGAACACCCCGCCCGGCTCTACCCGGGCAATGGGGATGCGTGCCCCGCCCGGTGCCGGGCGGTAAGCTTCCAACTCGCCGGACAGCACGATGCCTACCCGGCGGCTGGGCTCCCCCGCCAGCACAAGGGCTTCGCCCTTGCCGTAGCTGCGCACACTGGCCCCCAGCCGGGACAGCAGCGTGCTGAGCTCCGCAGCGGAAAGACCCGCGAACAGCGTGGTGGTTTGTAACAGCGGCAGATAATTATTCATCGCAACTCCGCAGAGAAAATAGTGTTCTCCGCAGCCTCCTGCAATTGCGTTGCACACGCAACGGTATTTTTACCCCTATTATAGTAAACTGGAACGCGCAAAGCAAATGATTTTGCAAATTTTTTCAAAAAAAGACCGGTTTCCGCTTCCCGTACCGGGGCGTGCCGGGTGTGAAAAGGAGTATTTCATGAAAAAGATCCTGTCCTTACTGCTGGCGTTCAGCCTTGCGCTGAGCCTTGCAGCCTGCGGCGGCAGCGCAAGCTCTGCCGTTTCCAGCACGGCGGTGTCCGAAGCTGCTTCCTCTGCGGCTGCTTCCGAAGAAGAGACCGCAGCGCCGCTGTCCGTCACCGAGCCGCTGCGCATTGCGGGCCTGAAGGGCCCCACCACCATGGGGCTTGTCAACCTGCTCTCGATGGAGCAGGCCGGAACCGCCGCCATGGACTACGACCTGCAGCTCTACGGCGCTGCGGATGAGATCGTGCCGCTGCTCATCAAGGGCGAGCTGGACATGGCCGCCATCCCGGCCAATCTGGCAGCGACTCTGTACCAGAAAACGAACGGCGGCATTCAGGCTGTGGCGGTGAACACCTTGGGCGTTTTGTATGTGGTGGAGCAGGGCGACACCGTCCACAGCATGGCCGACCTCAAGGGCCGCACCATCCTGTCCACCGGCAAGGGCACTACCCCGGAGTATGTGCTGCGCTATCTGCTTACCGCCAACGGCCTTGACCCGGACAAGGATGTGGATATCCAGTATTACAGTGAAGCTACCGAGGTGACTGCCCAGATGGCCAGCACGCAGGACGCCATTGCGGTGCTGCCCCAGCCCTATGTGACCGCTGCCGGGCTGAAGGACGACACCCTGCGGGTAGCCCTTGACCTGACCGCCGAGTGGGACAAGGTGGCAGACACCCAGCTGATCACCGGTGTGACCGTGGTGCGCAAGGCCTACGCCGAGGAGCACCCGGACGTGGTAGCTGCTTTTCTGGCAGACTACGCCCAGAGCGTGAACGCTGCCAACACGGATCTGGACGGCACCGCCGCTCTGTGTGAGGAGCAGGGCGTGGTGGCAAAGGCCGCCATCGCCAAAAAGGCGCTGCCCAACTGCAACATCGTCTGCCTGACCGGCGAGGAACTGAAGGCGGACGTCTCCGGTTATCTGCAGGTGCTCTACGATGCCGACCCCGCCGCCGTGGGCGGCACGCTGCCCGGCGAGGACTTCTACTGGGCAGCCCAGTAACGGCCTGAAAAAGCATTCCATCTCCCGCCGCTCTGCCGTGGTACGCAGCGCGGCGGTTTTTGTTTCCCGGTTGCAATTCCGGCGCAAAAGTTCTACAATAGAGTCACATTATAGAATATGGAGGGAATACCTATGGCTTGCACTACCATTCTGGTCGGCAAGGCAGCATCGTACGATGGCTCTACCATGATCGCCCGCAACGATGACTCCGGCTCCGGCCATTTCACCGCTAAAAAATTCACCGTGATCCACCCAGAGGACCTTCCCAAGACCTACCGCAGCGTTCTTTCCCATGTGGAGATCCCCTTGCCGGAAGGCGCACTGCGGTTTACCGCCATGCCCAACGCCGTAGAGGGCAAGGGCATCTGGGCAGCCTCCGGTGTCAATGCCGCTAACGTTGGCATGACCGCCACCGAGACCATCACCTCCAACCCCCGCGTGCTGGGCGCAGACCCGCTGGTGGAGTATCAGCCCGCCAAGGGTGAAAAGCCCGAAGTGCCAGGCGGCATCGGCGAGGAAGATATCGTTTATCTGGTGCTGCCCTACATCCATTCTGCCCGCGAGGGCGTGCTGCGTCTGGGCAGTCTGCTGGAGCAGTACGGTACTTACGAGATGAACGGCATCGCCTTTCAGGATGTAAACGAGATCTGGTGGCTGGAGACCATCGGCGGTCACCACTGGATCGCCCGCCGCGTGCCGGACGATGTGTATGTGGTCATGCCCAACCAGCTGGGCATCGACAGCTTTGATCTGAACGATGCCTTCGGCGCACAGGAAAACTACCTCTGCTCTGCCGATCTGCGGGAATTCATTGCCAAGAACCACCTCGACCTCTCGCTGGACGGCGCGCTGAATCCCCGGGACGCCTTTGGCAGCCACGATGACGCCGACCACGTTTACAACACCCCCCGCGCATGGTATATGCTGCGCTACCTCAACCCCCGCACATGGGTGTGGGAGGGTGCCGACGCTGACTACACCCCCATGTCCGATGATCTGCCGTGGTGCATGGTGCCGGAGCGCAAGGTGACACCGGAGGACATCAAGTATATGCTGTCCAGCCACTATCAGGGCACCCCATACGACCCTTACCTGAGCTACGGCGACAAGTCTGCCAAGGGCGCATACCGCTCCATCGGCATCAACCGCAACGACTTTATGGCGCTTTTGCAGATGCGTCCCGACCAGCCGGAGGAATCCCGCGCAGTGGAGTGGGTGGCCTATGCCTCCAACGCCTTCAACACCATGGTGCCCTTCTACGCCAACGTGGAGCGCACCCCGGAATATCTGGCAAACACCACCGGCACTGTGTCCACCGATAACTTCTACTGGACCAGCCGCCTGATCGCTGCCATGGCAGATGCTTCCTATAATAAGTCCCTGTTCCACCTCGAGCGTTACGAGGAGGCCGTGCTCTCTGCCGGCCGCGCACTGGTGAACCAGTACGACGCAAACCTTGCCGCCGAGCCGGACGCTGCCCGCCGCGCCGCCCTGCGGGAGGAAGCCAACACCGCCATCGCCGCCATGCTGCAGGAGAAAGCTGCCGACACGCTGGACAAAGTTCTGTTTGAATTGAGCAGCCAGATGAAGAACGCCTACTCCCGCTCGGATGCCTGATTAAAAATAGTCTGAGCACCAAAAACGGTCACGACCGGTCATATAAACGCCAAAAAAGACCACCGCATACACATGTGCGGTGGTCTTTTTTGGCGTAAAAGCGCTCTTGTATCCCAGCTGTTGGCAACGGTGCACAAAAATCGAGGATATTTTTTGGTGAGTGAAAATGACTGAAACTGATTGATTTTGACGATATTTTTGCTATAATAAAGACACAGACAACCAAAACACGTCAAGACCGTGCAAAACCGGTCAGGCGTGGAAAGGAAAGAAGGGAAAAGACACCATGCTGGCAGAGGAACGTTTTGCACTGATCTTAGAGCAGCTGAATGAGAAACGCACCGTGACGGTACAGCAGCTGTGCGAGGCGCTGCACACCAGCGAGTCCACCATCCGGCGCGACCTGACCGAGCTGGACCGGCAGGGCAGGCTGACCAAGGTGCACGGAGGGGCTACCCTGCCGGACAGCCGTTTTCTGGCAGACGAGCCCACCATGGAGGCCAAGGAAACGCTGGCAGTAGCCGAAAAGCGCAGCATTGCAGCGGCCGCCGCTGCGCTCATCACCGCCGAAGATTTTGTGTTCATCGATGCAGGCACCACCACGCTGGAGCTGGTGCGGGCGCTGACGGGTGCGGCACTCAAGGCTACCTATGTGACCAACGGCGTGGCGCACGCCCGGCTGCTGGCGCAAAAGGGCTGCCGGGTGTATCTGCCCGGCGGGCTGCTGCGCCCCCAGACCGAAGCCATCGTGGGCGCACCGGCGGTCAGCAGCATCCAGCAGTATAACTTTACCAAAGCATTCATGGGTGCCAACGGCGTGGCGCTGGAGGCGGGCTTTACCACCCCGGACCCCGAGGAAGCAGCCGTAAAGGCCGCAGCTGTCCGCCGCGCAAGAGAAAGCTGGTTTCTTGTGGACGACGCCAAATTTGCTAAAATTTATCCGGCGGTCATCACGGACCTGCACGGCGGTGCCATCCTGACCAACCACTGCCCGAACCCGAAATATAAGCAGTATACCTTTGTAAAGGAGGCAGAAGTATGATCTATACTGTTACCTTTAACCCGGCCATCGACTACGTTGTGCGCTTGGACGCACCGCTGGAGGTGGGCGCAGTGAACCGCGCCAAAGGCGAGGACTGCGTGCTGGGCGGCAAGGGCATCAACGTGTCCGGCGTGCTGGCACAGCTGGGCTGTGAGAGCGTGGCGCTGGGCTTTGTGGCCGGTGAGACCGGCGCATGGCTGGAGCGCGGTCTGGCCGCACAGGGACTGAAAACCGATTTTGTGCATCTGGAAAACGGCATGACCCGTATCAACGTCAAGATCAAGGCGGGGCAGGAGACTGAGCTGAACGGCGCAGGCCCTGCCATCCCGGAAAGCGCGTTGCAGCAGCTGGAAGCCCAGTTGGACAAGCTGACCGAGGGCGACATCCTCATTCTGGCGGGCAGCATCCCGGCAAGCCTGCCGCAGAGCGTCTACGAGCGGCTGCTGGCGCGGCTGCAGGGCAGGGGCGTGCGTGCGGTGGTGGATGCCACCCGCGACCTGTTGGTGAACGTACTGCCCTATCGCCCCTTCCTCATCAAGCCCAACAACCATGAGCTGGGCGAGATCGTGGGCAAGGTGCTGACCAGCGATGCCGAGATCGTGGCAGCTTCCCGCACCCTGCAGGAAAAGGGCGCCCGCAATGTGCTGGTGAGCATGGCAGGGGACGGTGCGCTGCTGCTGGACGAGCAGGGACAGGTGCACCGCATCGGCTGCCCCAAGGGAAAGGTGGTCAACAGCGTGGGCGCAGGCGACAGCATGGTGGCCGGTTTTGTAGCCGGGTATCTGCAAAGCCGCAGCTACGCGCAGGCGCTGCGTCTGGGCACCGCCTGCGGCAGCGCCACGGCTTTCAGCCTTGGGCTTGCCACAAAGGAAAAAATCGACGAGCTGTTGGCGCAGCTTTGATAGGATAAAAGGAACAAAGGAGGAACGTTTATGCGCATCACCGAGTTATTTACCGCACAGTCCATTGCGCTGGACGAGGCGCTGCAGACGCAGGAGCAGATCCTGAGCCGTCTGGTGGAGCTGCAGGCTACCCACGGCAACATCACCGATAAGGAGGCCTACAAAAAGGCACTCTACGCCCGCGAGGCCGAGGGCTCTACTTATGTGGACAACGGCATCACCGTGCCCCACGCCAAGACCAATGTGGTCACCCGACCCAGTCTGGCCGCCCTGCGGCTGAGCACCCCGGTGCAGTACAACGCCGAGGATGACGGCACCACCGATCTGCTGTTTGCCATTGCTGCGCCGGAAAACGGCAGCCTGCATGTGGACATGCTGGCCCGCATGATGCAGATGCTGATGAACGAGGACTTTGTGGAAAAGCTTAAAGCCGCCAAGACACCCAAGGAGTTCTTGGAGTGCATCGACGCGCAGGAGGAAGCACAGTTCGGCGCAGAAAGCTTTACCCAGCAGGCCATCCCGCAGGACGGCTACCGCATTCTGGCTGTGACCGCCTGCGTCAACGGCATCGCCCACACCTACATGGCGGCAGAAGCACTGACCAAGGCCGGTGACAAGCTGGGTCTGCCCACCAAGGTGGAGACCAACGGTTCGGACGGCGCAAAGAACATCCTGACCCGCGCCGAGATCGCCGCTTGTGACGGCATCATCGTAGCAGCGGAGAAAAAAGTGGACACCGCCCGCTTTGACGGCAAGCCGGTGCTGTTCACCCGCGTGGATGACGGCATCCACAAGCCGGAGGAGCTCATTAAGAAAATCGCCCACGGCGAGGTGCCCGTGTTCCACGCCGAGGGCGGCGCAGTTGCCGAGGACGACGGCTCCACGAAGGACAGCTTTGGCCGCAGCCTGTACAAGAACCTGATGAACGGCGTTTCCCACATGCTGCCCTTCGTGGTGGGCGGCGGCATTATGATCGCGCTGGCCTTCCTGTTGGATGATTACAGCATCAACCCCGCAAACTTTGGCATGAACACCCCCGTTGCCGCCTTCTTCAAGACGGTGGGCGGCGCAGCCTTTGGTTATATGCTGCCCATTCTGGCAGGTTTCATCGCCATGTCCATCGCCGACCGTCCGGGCTTGGCCGTAGGCTTTGCCGGCGGCGTGCTGGCCATGAACGGCACCAACTTCACCGACCTTGCCGCAGGCAGCACCACCGGCATCTCCGGCGGCTTCCTTGCAGCGCTGCTGGCTGGTTTTGCAGCGGGCTACATCGTGCAGTTCCTCAAAAAGATCACCGAAAAGCTGCCCGCCAGCCTGAACGGTATCCGGCCGATGCTTATCTACCCGCTGGGCGGTATTCTGATCGTCGGTGCGATGATGTGCGCCGTGAACCCGGTCATGGGCATAATCAACACCGCCATGACCGACTGGCTGAACGCACTGGGCGGCAGCTCCAAGGTGCTGCTGGGGGCTATCGTGGCTGGTATGATGAGCGTAGACATGGGCGGCCCGGTCAATAAGGCAGCCTACGTCTTTGGCACCGCAGCCCTTGCTTCCGGCAACTACGAGGTAATGGCCGCCGTCATGGTGGGCGGCATGGTACCTCCCATCGCCATTGCCCTGTCCACCACCTTCTGCCCCCGCAAGTGGACGCTTGACGAGCGCCGCAACGGCATCGTGAATTACGTCATGGGTCTGTGCTTCGTGTCTGAGGGCGCCATCCCCTACGCAGCAGCCGACCCGCTGCGTGTCCTGCCCAGCTGCGTTGTCGGCTCTGCGGTCGCCGGTGCCCTCTCCATGACCTTCGGCTGCGCACTGCGCGCACCTCACGGCGGCATCTTCGTGTTCCCGGTGGTGGACCACGCTGTGCTGTACTGCGTGGCACTGGCTGTGGGCAGTGTACTGGGCGCAGTGATCCTGAGCCTTGTCAAAAAGACCCAGCCCGCCGAGGCAAAGTAACAAGCCATTCTCTTTTTCCATTACGGATAAGTTCTCCATAAAAGCAAAGGGGGCTGCCGCACAACGCGGTGGTCCCTTTTGCATTTTCCGACCGTCTGCTGTAAAAAGATGTTTTTTGCACCGGACAGTTCCCCGGCGGTGGAAAATGTGCTATCATAGGGACGATAAGAATGTGTAAGATCCCGCACCTGCGGGGAGAAAGGAAACGATCTGTTCCATGCGCAGACAAAGCTTCTGGAACCACCGGTTCACTCGCACCCGGATCAAAAGCGAGAAGGTCCAGCTGCCGGAGATGCTCTTTGGCTATATTCTGGGCCCTATGGGTGCTTCCATCTCAGGCAGTATTTTCGGCAGCATCCTGCAAAGCTACTTCACCGATGTGCTCCGGCTGGATCTGCGGTTCCTCAGCCGGTTGCAGCTGGTGTCCACCGTGCTCATCGTGGCGGCAAACCTTCTGGTAGGGCAGCTGATCGAGCGCACCCGCGCCACGGCGGGCAAGGCAAGGCCGTGGCTGCTGCTTTCGGTGTTTACCTTTTCCTCTGCCAGCGTGCTCATGTTCATCGTGCCTTTTCAGGGCGTTGCGCGCATGGTGTGGATCGCCGTGGCGTACAACCTGTATTACTCGTTTGCGTCCCCCATTTACAGCACAGCCAGCAGCATTATGCTCTCGGTGTCCACCCGGGACAGCCGGCAGCGCGGGCTGCTGGCCTCCATCAACAGCATGGTGGGTCTGGGCGTGATGGGCACTTGCAGCATGGTGTTCCCCATGCTGGTGTCCTTTTTCCTCCGGGAAAATATCCACCGCTGGTTCTTTACCATGCTGGGGGTGGCAGTGTTCACCGGGTTCACGATTTATTTGCAGTTCGCCTTTACCCGGGAGCGTGTTACCGAGGAGCGCCGCATTCTGGAAGGCCTGTACGGGCCGGAGGATGAATTTGAAGCCGCCCGGCAGGCAGAAGCACCCCCGCAGGAGCCGGCACCGGTGCAGCGGGTCTCGCTGCGCCGCCAGCTGCGGGCAGTGGCTGCCGACCCCATGTGGTGGCTCATACTGGGCGTATGTGTGCTGTTCCAGTGGAGCGGGTCTTTAAAAAACAGCACTATGACCTACTATTGTAAGTGGGTGGTGGACAACACCTTTTTGGGCAGTGCCGGTGCGTGGGGCGCGTCTCAATCCCTGCTGACCATGATGGGCGCGCTGCCCATGGCGCTGGCCTCGGTGCTGCTGGTGCCGCTGACCGACCGGTTCGGTAAGCGCAAGGTGTGCGGCTGGTTTCTGCTGCTGGGCGCTGCGGGCGGCGTCCTCGCGGGGCTGGGACAGGGCAGACTGGTTCCTGTTGCCATCGGCGTTGCGCTCAAGTGCTTCGGCTCTGCACCTACCTGCTGCCTGCTGCTTGCCATGGTGACCGATGTGGTGGACCATGTGGAGGGGCGCAGCGGCATCCGCACCGACGGACTTACCATGTCGGTGTACAGCTCCCTGTCCGTGGCGGGCGGTTCGGTAATGAGCGCATTGTTCAACGGGGTGCTGGCACGCACCGGCTATGACCAGTGCGCCAGCACGGCGCTGGGCACTGCCGCCCAGAACGCCGCCGTGCGTCATGTGATCGCAGGCGGGTATATCTGGGTGGAAACGCTCAGCTATGTGGCGGCGGGGCTTTTGCTGCTGGCCTTCTGGAAGGTGGAAAAAGACCTTGCCGCCCGGCAAAAAAACTGACCCAAAACGGCATCTGCAACAAAAAACAGAACTCTGTACCGCCCAAAACGGCCTATCCTGCCGGAATTGCGTTCTGCGCTTTGTTTTGCATTGCGCCCCACCCCGGGCTGTGGTATACTTATGTTTGTGATTTTTTAGCCCGGGTATGGTGTGCCGGGCCACCAGAGAGGAAACGAACGATGAAAATAGGATTTGACAACGACAAATATCTTTCAATGCAGTCTGAGCATATCCGCGAGCGCATCAAGAAGTTTGACAATAAGCTGTATCTGGAATTCGGCGGCAAGCTGTTCGACGATTACCACGCTTCCCGCGTGCTGCCCGGCTTTCAGCCGGACTCCAAGCTGCAGATGCTGTTGCAGCTCAAGGAGCAGGCCGAGATCGTTATCGTCATCAGCGCCGAGGACATCATCAGCAGCAAGGTGCGCGGCGACTACGGCATCACCTATGATCTGGACGTGCTGCGTCTCATCGACGCTTTTCAGGAGGTGGGGCTGTATGTGGGCAGCGTGTGCGTGACCAAGTACACCGCCGCCGCCGAGGTGGAAGCCTTTGAAAAGCGGCTGAACAGTCTGGGCATCCGCACCTTCCGCCACTACAAGATTCCCGGCTATCCCAACGATGTGGCTCGCATCGTCAGCGACGAGGGCTACGGCCGCAACGAGTACATTGAGACCGAGCGCCCGCTGGTGGTCATCACCGCGCCCGGCCCCGGCAGCGGAAAAATGGCGGTCTGCCTGTCCCAGCTGTACCATGAATATAAGCGGGGCGTCAAGGCCGGTTACGCCAAGTTCGAGACCTTCCCCATCTGGAACATTCCCCTGAAGCACCCGGTCAATCTGGCCTACGAGGCCGCCACCGCCGACCTGAACGATGTGAACATGATCGACCCCTTCCATCTGGAAGCCTACGGTGTGACCACCGTGAACTACAACCGTGACATCGAGATCTTCCCGGTGGTGAACGCGATGTTCGAACTAATCGCAGGGCAGAGCCCCTACAAGTCCCCCACGGACATGGGCGTGAACATGGCCGGTAACTGCATCGTGGACGACGCCGTCTGCTGCGAGGCCTCCCGCAAGGAGATCGTGCGCCGGTACTACAAGTGCCTGTGCGAGCAGAAGATCACCGGCACCGCCAAGGAGAGCGAGCGCTACAAGCTGGAGCTGCTGATGAATCAGGCCGGGCTGACCATGGGGGCACGGGAAGTGGAAAAGCAGGCGCACGCCCGCAGCGAAGCCACCGGCGGCGCACCGGCTGCTGCCATTGAGCTGAGCGATGGCACCGTCATCACCGGCAAGACCGGCCCGCTGCTGGGTGCTACCGCAAGCGCTCTGATCAACGCGCTCAAGTATCTGGCGGGCATCCCGCAGGAGACGGATCTGGTCAGCGCCGCTGCCATCGAGCCTATCCAGACCCTCAAGACCAACTATCTGGGCGGCAAGAATCCCCGTCTGCACACCGACGAGATCCTGATCGCCCTGTCCAGCTCTGCTGCTTCCAGCGAGCTTGCCGCAGCAGCCATGCACCAGCTGCCCAACCTCAAGGGCTGCGATGTGCACTCCACCGTGCTGCTTTCCAGCGTGGACAGCAGCACCCTGAACCGTCTGGGCATGTACCTGACCTGCGACCCCGTCTACGAGGAAGAGGACCGCAAGTACCATAAGCTGTAAAAAATAAAAGATAATCGTGCAAACACCCCGGTCAGAGCCGTCAGGCTCTGACCGGGGTGTTTGTTCTATTGCTTGCCAGTTGTTCGTAGTTGTGGTACACTTGTTCTGCTTAATTCAATATAAAGAGGATAGGAAAAGAGGAACAACAACATGGAACAACAACACAAGCGCAGCGCGTTCTCCGGTAAGATCGGGTTCGTGCTGTCTGCCGCAGGCGCTTCGGTGGGTCTGGGCAACATCTGGCGCTTCCCGTATCTGGCAGCCAAATACGGCGGCGGCATTTTCCTGCTGGTATACATTCTGCTGGCAGTTACATTCGGTTATACCATGATCGTAGCCGAGACCGCGTTGGGCCGCATGACCCACAAAAGCCCGGTCAGCGCCTACGCCCACTTCGGCAAGGGCAGGGGCATCCGGTTCGGCGGCTGGATCAACGCCATCATCCCCATTTTGATCGTGCCGTACTATTCGGTCATCGGTGGCTGGGTCATCCACTATCTGGCCGAGTACCTGTGCGGCCGCGGCAGCAATCTGGCGGCAGACGGCTATTTCTCCGCCTTTATCACTAACGGGTTGCAGGCTGAGCTGGCCTTTTTGCTCTTCACCCTGTTCACGCTGGGCGTCATTTTTGCCGGTGTGCGCAACGGCGTGGAGCGCGTCTCCAAGGTGATGATGCCGGTGCTGGTGGTGCTTTCGCTGGTCATTGCGGGGTACTCGGTCACCCGTCCCGGTGCGCTGGCGGGTGTAAAGTATTTTCTGGTGCCCAACCCCAAAAACTTTTCCTGGATGACCGTGGTCACCGCCATGGGGCAGATGTTCTACTCGCTGTCCATCGCCATGGGCATTCTGGTCACCTTTGGCTCCTATATGAAGAAGGACGTCTCCATCGAGGAATCTACCGAGAACGTGGAGGTGTTCGATACCGCCATTGCCATCATGGCAGGTTTGATGATCATCCCGGCGGTGTTCGCCTTCTCCGGCGGCGACCCGGACACCCTGCAGGCTGGCCCTGCACTGATGTTCATCACCATCCCCAAGGTATTTGCCAGCATGGGTCTGGGCACCGTGGTGGGTGTGCTGTTCTTTGTGCTGGTGCTGTTTGCAGCCATTACCAGCTCCATCGCTTTGACCGAGAGCGCCGTCTCCACCTTTGAGGACGAACTGGGCTGGGACCGCACCCGCTCCACCGTGCTCATCGGCGCCATCATGGTGGTGCTGGGCAGCCTGTCGGCACTGGGCTACGGCCCGCTGGCCGGGGTGACCGTGTTCGGGATGCAGTTTCTGGACTTCTTCGACTTCCTGACCAACTCGGTCATGATGCCTATTGCAGCCATTGCCACCTGCCTGTTGGTGTCCCGCGTCATCGGCGTGGAGCAGATCGCGCAGGAGGTGGAGCAGGACGGTCAGCGGTTCCGCCGCAAGCCGGTGTTCAATTTTATGATCCGCTGGCTGTGCCCCATTTTTGCAGCTATCATTCTGGCAAGTTCGGTGGCAAACGCCTTGGGCTGGATCGCCATGTAAAGTAAAGAAAACAGGTCTTTCAAGCAGCAGAACGCAGGCTTTTTAACAGGATAAGGGGGTTCTTATGAAAATGGAAACCTTGAAACAGCAGATCCTGACAGCAAAGGGTGACGTGCGGGCAGAACTGGTGCTGAAAAACGCCCGGGTCATCAACGTGTTCACAAACGAGATCGAGCAGGCCGATGTAGCCATCCGTCAAGGCATCATCCTTGGCGTGGGGCACTATACCGGCGAGACCGAGCTGGACCTGCAGGGCAAGTATGTCTGCCCGGGGCTTGTGGATGGGCACATCCACATTGAAAGCTCTATGCTCTGCGGCCCGGCCTTTGAGCAGGCGGTGCTGCCCCACGGCACTACGGCGGTGGTCACCGACCCGCACGAGATCTCCAATGTAGCCGGTACGGCGGGGCTGGATTTTATGCTGGAGACCACGAAAGATCTGGCGCTTTCGGTCTACTTCATGCTACCCTCCTGCGTGCCTGCTACCGGGCTGGACGAGTCCGGCGCGGTGCTGGAAGCAGAGCAGCTGCGCCCCTACTACCGGCAGCCCCGGGTGCTGGGTCTGGCAGAGCTGATGAACTCCTACGGCACAGTGCGCGCGGACGAAAAGATCTTGCAGAAGATCTGCGACTGCACCGCTGCGGGCAAAAAAATCGATGGGCACGCACCCTTCCTCAGCGGGGAGGAGCTGAACGCCTATATCGCCGCCGGGGTGCAGTCCGACCATGAGTGCTCGGACATCCACGAGGCAATGGAAAAGCTGCGGCGCGGCCAGTACATCATGGTGCGGGAGGGTACGGCGGCCCAGAATATGGACAGCCTGCTGCCCCTGTTCCGGGAGCCCTATTGCAGCCGCTGTATGCTGGTGACCGACGACAAGCACCCCGGAGACCTGTTGCAGGGCGGGCATATCGATTACATCATCCGCAAGGCCATTGCCGCCGGGGTAGACCCGGTGGTGGCGGTGCGCATGGGCACCCTTGTTCCGTGCCAGTACTTCGGCCTTGCACACAGCGGTGCAATAGCCCCCGGCTATACCGCCGACCTGATCGTGCTGTCCGATCTGGAACAGTTCACGGTAGAGCAGGTATACAAAAAGGGCAAACTGGTGGCGCAGCAGGGCAAAATGCTGCACCCTGCCGCCCTTGCCGTGGACAAGGCACGGTTTGCACGGGTGTTCGATTCTTTCAATATGGACGAGATCACCCCGGAGCAATTGCAGCTGAAGCAGCCCGGCACCCGGCAGCGGGTGATCTGCCTGACCCCGCATTCGCTATTGACCACGGAAAAGATCGTTCCGTTCTGCCAGCACCCGGGCACAGCGCCCGGCGTGGACGTGGCACAGCAGATCGTCAAGCTGGCGGTGTTCGAGCGGCATCACCGCTCCGGTCATGTGGGCTTGGGCTTTTTGGGTAACTACGGGCTGCAATGTGGCGCAGTGGCTTCCAGCATCGCCCACGACTCCCACAACCTCATCGTGGCGGGCACCAACGATGCCGACATGGTGCTGGCGGGCAACACGGTGCGCAAAAATAAAGGCGGCTTAGCCTTTGCGCTGAACGGGCAGGTGGTAGGGGAGCTGCCGCTGCCGGTGGCAGGGCTTATGAGCACCGAAAGCGCCGAAGCCGTGGAGGAAAAGCTGCAAGCGCTCAAGGCAGCGCTGAAAGCCCACGGTATCTCGGAGGACATCGACGCCTTTATGACCCTTGCCTTCGTCAGCCTGCCGGTCATCCCGAAGCTGCGGCTGAACACCTACGGCATCGTGGATGTGGATGCCCAGCAGATCGTTCCGGCGGTGTTCTGAGAGCGCTGCCTGAGAGGAACGGTCTTTAAACCTGACGTTTTTATCGCAATGCCGGACAGTCTGCGGGCTGTCCGGCATTGCGTTTTACGGCAAGATGGCTCTTGACTTTTTGCCACAGAACCGGTATGTTGATACTGTCCGTCTGACACACAATAATGTATTTTATAATATAAGGGAACTTTATGGAAAAACGCAGCACACCCTCTTTGCAGATCACCGACCGCTTTGGCGCACAGGCGGCCTTTGCCAGCCTACGCCTGCCGGACGGCACCGAAGCCAACGTACCGGCAGAGCACGCCGCCGCTATCTATGTAAACGAGCAGCCCGCCTTCCGGGTGGTATGCACCCCGGCGCTGCTGCCGCAGCTGGCCTTGGGACGGCTGCTCACCGAAGGGTGGATCGCATCTGCGGACGAGGTGGAGCAGATCGCCGTCTGCGCCGAGGGCGCAAAGGTGCAGGTATATCTGCGCCACCCGCTGCCCACCCGCCGCGCCGCCGCGCAGGAGGTGGCCAGCTGCTGCACTGATAATATCGCGCTGGGCGGTCCGGTGGAGTTGCAGCCTTTGCGCCCTGTGCCGGGGCTGGCGTTGCAGCCGGAATGGGTGCAGACCTTGACCGCCGCCATGCACGCCGGGCTGCCGCTGTACCGTGCTACCCGGGCGGTGCACAGCTGCTTTGTGCTGCAGGGGGGCGAGATCGTTTTTGCCTGCGAGGATCTGGGACGGCACAACGCGCTGGATAAGGCGGTGGGCTGCGCGGTGCTGGCGGGGCTTCCGCTGGCAGAATGTGTACTGTACACCAGCGGCCGGGTGCCGCTGGATATGGTGCGCAAGGCCATCCGCGCCGGGGTGCCGGTGCTGGTAAGCAAAAGTATGCCCACCGTGCAATCCGCAGAGCTTGCGGCGGAATACGGCCTGCAGCTGGTGTGCGGGCGCAAATTCCCTAAACTTTAAACAAATATTACAAAAACAATAGTTACAAAACGGAAAAGCCTGTCTGTTTCTGTTGACATACTCCGCGCACGCATGTTAATATATTATCGAAGAGACCGCTCCGCTGTTGCAGCAGCCGGAGCGGCCTCAATTGTTGTCCGGGGTTACCCGGCGAAATAAAAAACAGGCAGGTGATAACATGAAGCAGGCAACCAACCCGTTTGCGCCCGTACCGCTGTGGCGCAAGCGGCTGCCGGGCTATGCAGCCATGGGCGTTGCGACCATCGCCTTGGCGGTCGGTCTGACCACCTTGCAAAGCGCACGCACCACGGTTGCCGGTACCCTGCTGCCGGTGTCGGAGGCGGATGCAGCCGCCTATGGCATCAGCGCAGTGTATCAGCTCGACGATGGCAGCTACCGCGTGGAGGGCTCTCAGAAGGGCTTCCAGAGCGATGTGCAGGCTGCCGTGACCATTGACGCCGAGAGCAATGTTTCCGCAGTAGAGATCCTCTCGCAGGACGAAACAGAAAGCCTTGGCGGCCAGTGCGTCAACCCGGAGTTCACGTCCCAGTATCAGGGCACCGCTCCCTTCACGCTGGCGGGCAAAAGCTACACCGTAACGGACCCCGTTACCGGTGCCGCCTATGCCGCTGCCGGTGCGGCGGAGGAACAGCCCGCTGCTGCCGGGGATTTTGACCCCGCACAGTGGCGCACCTATGATACCTCTCCCGAGGCCGAGGCGACCCGCAAGATGTATGCTGCGGGGCTTACCCTCTCGGCGCTGAATGGGGAGCCTTTGGACGATGAGCTGGCTCCGCCGCTGGATTCCAGCGCAGAGGCCGTGGCACGGCGCAAGCTGTACGCAGCCATGCTCAGCAAGAGCGCACTGGACGGCGAGCCGATGGCGATCCCCTTTGCGGATCTCTCGGCAGAAGAGCAGTCCAAGGTGCGTCTGGAGCAGGCCAGCCTGACCACCACCGGCAATGCGTCCGGTGCCGTCAGCGCAGACCTGACCGAGGTGGACGCCCTTTCCGGTGCGACCATCACCTCTTCGGCTGTGACGACCATCGTCAACAACTCGTATTTCTATGTGACCGAGGTGCTCAGCGCAGAGTGACCTCAACGGAGGAATGGAACCTATGGCAAAAACTGATTTCCTGACGGCTGACATGACCCGCCGTCAATTCATGAAGATCTCGGGCAAGAGCCTTGCAGGGCTCACCCTGTCCGCTTCCATGCTGTCCCTGTTCGGCTGCTCTCAGCAGCAGGTGGATTCCGGCGCAGTGGCCACCTGGGCACTGCCCCAGGGCCTGCTGGTGGTCAACGCAGACCTGTGCACCGGCTGCCAGCGCTGCGAGATCAACTGCACCCTGACCAACGACGGCGTGTGCTCCTCTTACATCAGCCGCGTCAAGATCCAGCGCCGCCTGAATCTGGACGGCGCCGGCAACGGCCTGCTGTCCGGCACCGATAACTGCTGGGTCTACTTCCCGGACACCTGCCGCCAGTGCGAGGACCCCGCCTGCGGCAACGCCTGCCCGCAGAAGGCTATCACCACCGACAGCCGCGGTATCCGTGTAGTGGATACCGACAAGTGCATCGGCTGTGGTGCCTGCCATGAGGCCTGCCCGTGGCACATGCCCACCGTCAACCCCGAGACCGGCAAGTCCTCCAAGTGCATCGCCTGCGGTGCCTGCGTGGCAGGCTGCCCGTCCGGCGCTCTGTCCATCGTGGATTGGGATGCCGTTACCAGCGCAGCACAGGCTGCATACTTGGATCTGTAAGGAGGAACTACAATGGCTGAAAGTTATGGCTGGGCAGGCAAGATCCTGCGCGTCAACCTGACCACCGGCGAGATCACCACGCAGGATGACGAAAAGTACCATAAGTATATCGGCGGTATGGGCATGGCCTACCGCATTATGTATGAGGAAGCTCCCATGGAGCTGGACCCCTATGACGAGAAGGCTCTGGTCATCTTCGGTGTCGGCCCCCTGACCGGCGCAGGCGTGCCCTGCTCCGGCCGTATGAACGTGACCTTCCGCTCCACCTGGTCCAAGGGCCGGTCCATCGTTGACGCACACATGGGCGGTCACATCGGCTCCATGCTGAAGTATGCCGGTTACGACGGCATCGTGGTCAGCGGCATCTCCGAAAAGCCCGTCTACCTGCGCATTGAGGACGGCGAGGTCTCTCTGGAGGACGCAACCGAGATCTGGGGCAAGGGCACCTTTGCTGCCAACAAGTGGATGGTAGAGCAGAACGGCCGCGAGTTCGAGACCGCTTCTATCGGCCCTGCCGGTGAGAATCTGGTGGACTACTCCACCCTGAACACCAGCTTCGGCAACTCCGGCGGTGCCGGTCTGGGCGCTGCCATGGGCAACAAGAAGCTGAAGGGTCTGGCCATCCGCGGCACCGGCAGTGTCAAGGTCGCTGACCCCAAGAAGGTGCTGGAGCTGTCCAACTACATGATCGGCAACCTGATCGGCGGCAACAACAACCACAACGTGCCCGCACAGCCCCAGAGCTGGGCAGAGTACAGCGCTACCTCCGGCAAGAACCGCTGGTCCGGCGCTCCCGGCCGTATGTGGAAAAAGGCTCCCGGTGGCCCCGTGGATACCGGTGAGCAGCCCTACTACGACCTGAACAAGGTGGCTCTGCGCTGCTTCAAGGGCTACTTCGACTTCGGCGCTCCCGCTGCCGAGTACACCGTGAAGAACGGCGGCTGCTCTTCCTGCCCCATCCGCTGCTACACCGAGTATGATGTGGATCCGCTGGCAGATTACGATCTGCCCACCCACAACTCCAACACCTGTATGCCCGTGCTGTACGGCACCCGCGTCTACCCGGACGGCGTGCACGACTTCAAGTACGAGGGCGACGGCACCATGGTCATCAATCTGGCATGGTCTCATGCTGTGGACGACATGGGTCTGTGGGACAACTACGGCAACCTGAACCGCGACCTGCAGTGGATCCTGCGCATGCCGCGTGAGGAGGCCACCAAGTACATCAGCGAGGCCGAGTACGACTCTCTGCCCTGGGAGTGGGAGAAGGCCGGCGATCCCCGCTGGGAGGTCGAGCTGATCCGCCGCATGGCTTACGGCGAGGGCGATCTGTCCGTTATCGCCAAGGGCACGCTGGCCATGATGGAAAAGTTTGGCCTGCCCAAGAGCTGGCTGGACCGCACCGATGGCGCTACCAACTCCAACCTGATCTACAACGGCTTCCCCAACCACCACGGCCCTGCTGAGGCATGGCAGGTGGGTATGCTGTACAACCTCGTCTACAACCGCGACTGCATGATCCACGAGATCGTCTGCGAGACCGGTTCCGGTGCACCTTACGAGGTGACCAAGAAGGTCATGGAGGACTTCTTCGGCGAGGGCTGCTACGATAAGGCCAAGGCCTACACTCCCATCAACGAGAACAAGGCAAAGCTGGCTGCCTACTGCGTCAACGATAAGAACTTCCACGACTCCGCTACCCTGTGCAACTGGATGTGGCCCATGACCCAGTCTCCCTCCAAGGAGCGCGACTACCACGGCGATCTGGATCTGCAGGCAGACTTTATGACTGCTGTTACCGGCGAGACCTATACCCAGGCCGGTCTGCAGGAGGACGGTGCCCGCATCACCCAGATGCTGCGCGTGATGACCGCCATCAGCTTCCAGCAGAACTGCGGCAGCGCAAACCTGCGTCAGGAGCACGATGCCATCTGCGATTGGGTGTTCGATAAGGACCCCGACTTCAAGGCATTTGAGGAAGGCACCACCAAGCTGGACCGCGCTGACATGGAGAAGGCAAAGGATCTGTTCTACGACATCTTCGGCTGGGACCGCACCACCGGTGTGCCCACCCGCGAGACGCTGGAGAAGTATGATCTGGCTGACATGGCCGATGATCTGGAAAAGCGCGGCATCTACGCACAGAACACCGCAGCAGCTGAATAAATCCCACAGAAAGAGGAAAGACCGTCATGTTGTTTGGCAGACGTAAACCCGGCTACACCACCACGGTGGATGGCAGCGTAGACCCGGAACAGGCCGTTCTGGAACTGCAAAAGGCAGAGCTGGCCGCCAAGAAAAAGCCCAAGGCAGAGGTGTTCGACATCGACGCCGCAAGCGAGACTGCCCGCCGCCTGAAGGAGACCGGCAGCACCTTTGACGGCAGCGCCGCCAAGACCGGTGAGGACGTGATCGCCGCAGTGGAGCGGGAGACCGCCGAACTTGCCGCAAAGCAGGCCGCCGAGGCCGCACCCGAAGCCGCCGAAGCTGCGCAGTCCGATGCTGCAAAGCCGGAACTGCTGGATTTTCTGGCCGGTGAGCCGGAGGCGGAAAACGATCCCTTTGCGGATCAGCCCACCAAGACCGCCCCGGAACTGCCCCAGCTGACCCCTGCACAGGAACTGGCCGGTTACATCCGCGCCCGCTCTGCGGCTGCGATGCTTACCCCCCACGCTTTGCTGCTGGAGGAAGTGGAAAACGCCGACGAGCTGCTGGCGCAGCTGCCCGCAGACCCCCAGTGTACCGATATCGTCACCCGCGCGGGTGCAAAGGACACCTACTACTACTCCAACGCCAACATGAGCGATAACTACGCCATGATCGCGCAGCTCATCGAGGACAAGGATCTGTGTGTGATGTTCGCCGAGATGGTGCGGTTCAACGCCCGCATCTACCCCAGCGCCACCCCGCTCAAGTACTTCCAGCGCTCCCCCTACGGCCTTGCGCCGGAGGTCATCGAGCAGACTTGGAAGGCCATGCAGGAGAACCCCGCCTATGCCGATATCGAGGAGCTGACCAACAACCAGAACGAGCGGTTCCTCTTTTCCACCAAGCACCTCACCCGCCGCTACGCCAAGGCCATCAGCGACGTGGACGAGTTCTGCGATTAAACCAACCTACAATTGAATCAGGGTATAAGAGCTTCTTTGAGCAAAGGTGTCTAAACTCCCACAAAGAGCAGGACACCGCGCCGCAATGCTAAGGGCTGCATAAGCCGGCATTCAAGGGTGGCGGGGGAAACCCCACCGCCTTCCCGCAGAAGAAACGCTGCAATTTGAAAAAAAGAACTCCTCCCATCTTCACAGGTGCTTTTGATTGTGCGCTGCCGCTGCAAGGGCGGCGCATAGCCAAAGGCTGCCACCGGCGTAGCAGACTGCAAACTGCCGCTGCCGGTTTTGTGGGGATATTCTGCGGAGGCGTTTTGATTTTCCGGTCAAGACGTCTCCGCTTCTTTTTCACCTGCCTTTTTGAAAAAAGAATACCCCCGCCGGTGCCCCATCTGAGCCATAGCAGAAGGGGAGAGCGGCGGGTCTATGTGGAGGAAGTTAAGATGAATCAGCCTTTCTGCTCCCCCGTCAAGGCGCTGCGCAGCGTGCTGGACGCGGCAGCGCTTCTGCCTTCTCCGTCTGCGGAGACCATCCCGCTGGAAGCCGCCTGCGGACGCATTGCCGCCGCCGACCTCTGCGCCCGGATGGACCAGCCCCCCTTTGACCGCAGCCCGCTGGACGGCTACGCCCTGCACAGCGCGGATACCGCCGGAGCAAGCCGGGAGACCCCGGTCGCCCTGCCGGTGGTGATGAAGCTTTACGCGGGCGATGCCCCGGCTGCGGCGCTGCCCGCAGGCTGTGCCGCCCGCATCATGACCGGAGCACCCCTGCCGGAGGGCGCGGACTGCGTCCTGATGCAGGAGCTGACCGACAGCGGCGAAGAGACCGTGCAGCTGTATGTCGCCGTAAAACCGCTGCAAAACGTGGTATTTCGCGGCGAGGACGTGGCCGCAGGTGCGGTCATTGCGCCCGCCGGAACGGTGCTCACCCCCGCCCATCTGGGCGTGCTGGCCGGGCAGGGCTACGCCGAAGTAGCCGTCTGCCGTTCGCTGACCGTGGGCATCCTTTCCACCGGCAGCGAGCTGCTGGAACCCGGCGCACCGTGGACACCCGGTAAAATTTACGATGCCAACGGCATCCAGAATGCCGCCCGGCTGCGTCAGCTGGGCTTTGCCGTGGAGCGGCAGCAGTGCTCCGATGACCCGGAGGTCATCACCGGCAAAATGCAGGAGCTGCTGACCCGCTGTGATGCTGTTATCACCAGCGGCGGCGTTTCCGTGGGACAGAAGGACTATCTGCCCCTTGTACTGGAAAAGCTGGGCGCACAGCTGCTGGTGGAGGGCGTAGCCCAGAAGCCCGGCAGCCCCATGCTGGCGGCAACGCTGGGCGGCAAGCTGGTGTTCTGCCTGTCCGGCAACCCCTTTGCCGCCGCCGCTACGCTGGAACAGTACGCCATCCCCGCTTTGCTGCGCGCCGCCGGACGCCGGAAAGAAAACTGCATCCCCGTCCGCACCGTCTGCACCCTGACGAACGGTTTTTCCAAACCCAGCAAGGGCAACCGCTATCTGCGGGCGACTGCCTGCGGCGGCAAGGTGACCCTGCCCGGCGCGGGCAACGACGAGGTGCACTCTTCCGGTGCACTGTCTGCCATGATGGGCTGCAACTGTCTGGTGGAGATCCCCGCCGGCAGCGGGCCGGTAGAACCCGGCACGGAAGTGGAGGTGCTTTGCTTTGTACAGTGAACAAAAACAGGCGCTGGCAGAGACACAGGCGCTCAAGCGCCCGGCGGTGCTGGCGGTCAGCGGGGTGCACAACAGCGGTAAGACCACCCTGCTGGAAAAGCTGCTGCCCGTACTGCGCAGCCGTGGGCTGAAGGTAGGCGTCATCAAGCACGACGGCCACGATTTTACCCCGGACGTGCCCGGCACCGACAGCTACCGTCTGCGGGAAGCCGGTGCCGAGGGCGTGGCGGTCTACTCCGGCACGCGCTACCTGCTGACCGAGGAATTTCGCCTGACCGAGCAGGACCTGCTTGCCCTGTTCGAGCGTCACGGCTACGACCTTGTGCTGCTGGAAGGGTTCAAATCCAGCGGCTGGCCGAAGATCGAGGTGGTGCGCAGCGCCATTTCGGATGCGCCCGTCTCCTTCCAGCCGCTGGCGGTAGTGGGGGATATCCCCGGCGCAGATTTTGACCTGAACGATATTCCGGCACTGGCAGACTGGATCGAAGCCCAGATGCCCGCGCTGTAAGGAGAATGCCATCATGAAACTGATCCGTACTGTTGACGCCGCAGGGCAGGTGCTCTGCCATGATATCACCCAGATTATCCCGGGCGAGTACAAGGATGCCCGCTTCCGCAAGGGGCACGTCATCCAGCCCGAGGACATCCCTGTGCTGCTTTCCATCGGCAAGGAGAACCTCTACGTCTGGGAAAAGCACCCCGGCATCCTCCACGAGGACGAAGCAGCCGCTCTGCTGTACAAGGCCGCTGCGGGCAAAAATATCCACGGCACTGCGCCGAAAGAAGGCAAGATCGAGCTGATCGCGGATTGCGACGGCCTGTTGAAGATCAATCGCAAGGCGCTGCTGGCTGTCAACAGCACCCCGCAGATGATGATCGCCACCATCCACGGCGACCTGCCGGTGAAAAAGGGCCAGAAGCTTGCCGGTACCCGCATCATCCCGCTGGTTATCGAGCAGGAGAAGATGGACGCCATGCAGGCTGCCGCCGGGGCAGAGCCGATCCTGAATGTGCTGCCCATGCAGGCCAAAAAGGTGGGCATCATCACCACCGGCAGTGAGGTGTTCAAGGGCCGCATCGAGGACAAATTTACCCCCATCCTGCAAAGCAAGCTGGCTGTCTACGGCTGTGAGATGGTTTTCCATAAGGTCTGCGATGACGACCCCGCCGGGATCACCGCCGCCATTCTGGAAGCCAAGGCCGCCGGGTGCGAACTGATCTTTACCACCGGCGGCATGAGTGTGGACCCCGACGACCGTACCCCGCTGGCGATCAAGAACACCGGGGCGGATATCATCACCTACGGCGCACCGGTGCTGCCGGGGGCAATGTTCCTTGTCAGCTATCTGGACGGTGTGCCGGTGTGCGGCCTGCCCGGCTGCGTGATGTACGCCAAGCGCACCATTTTTGACCTGCTGCTGCCCCGTCTGCTGGCCGATGACCCCATCACCGCCGAGGATATCGCCCGCTTGGGTGAGGGCGGCCTGTGTCTGAACTGCGAGGTCTGCCACTGGCCGAACTGCGGCTTTGGGCATTGCTGAAACCCTCTCAGCTTACTAAGGTGAAAAAAATATGAGTGAAAATAATCTGACACATTTTGATGCCGCCGGGAACGCCGTGATGGTGGATGTGAGCGCAAAGTCCGTCACCACCCGGGAAGCCACTGCCCATGGCATCATTACCATGAACGCCGAGGCCTTTGCCGCCGTGCAGAGCGGCACCGTGAAAAAGGGCGATGTACTGGGCGTGGCGCGCATTGCGGGCATCATGGCCACCAAGCGCACCAGCGAGTTGATCCCCCTGTGCCATCCGCTGCCCCTGACCAAGGTGGGCATCGAGTTCCGTCTGCTGCCCGAGCAGCAGGCTGTGGAAGCCCTGTGCACCGTAAAAACCAGTGGTGTGACCGGCGTGGAGATGGAGGCGCTGACCGGCGTTTCCACCGCGCTGCTGACCATCTATGATATGTGCAAGGCCGTGGATAAGGGCATGGAACTGGGCGAGATCCATCTGGTGGAAAAGACCGGCGGCAAGAGCGGCCACTATATCCGGGCGGAGGGCGGCTATGTTTGATCGTTACCAGCGCGAGATCCATTATCTGCGCCTGTCGGTGACCGACCTGTGCAACCTGCGCTGCCGCTACTGTATGCCGGACGGCGTGGAAAAGCTGGAGCGGGAAGCCGTGCTGACCTACGAAGAATTTCTGCGCTTGGCTGCGCTGTTTGCCCAGTGCGGCATCGACACCGTGCGGGTGACCGGCGGCGAACCGCTGGTGCGCAAGAACGTGGCGCAGCTGGTGGCAGGGCTCAAAGAGACCCCGGGCATCCGCCGGGTCACCCTGACCACCAACGCAGTATTGCTGGCAGAGCAGCTGCCTGCTTTGCTGGACGCAGGGCTGGACAGCGTGAACATCAGTCTGGACACCCTGCGCCCGGAGGTGTTCCGGCAGATCACTGCCCGGGACGATTTTGCCGCCGTGCAGGCGGGCTTGCAGGCTGCGCTGGAAAGCGGCCTGCCGGTCAAGCTGAACTGCGTGCCGCAGGCGGGCGTCAACGAGGGCGAACTGGAACAGCTTGCCGCACTGGCAAAGGACAACGCCATGCAGGTGCGTTTCATCGAGATGATGCCCATCGGATACGGCGCTGCCATGCCCTGCATCTCCGGCCCGGAGCTGCGGGCGCGGTTTGCCCGGCGCTGGCCGGAACTTGCGCCCCTTTCTGCTGCGCAGGAGCACGCCTTGGGCGATGGCCCGGCGGTGTACTACACCGTGCCGGGCTGGCAGGGCAGCATCGGCTTTATTGCAGCGGTGCACGGCAAGTTCTGCGCCTCCTGCAACCGGGTGCGGCTGACCAGTCAGGGCTTTTTGCGTCCCTGCCTTGCCAGCGAGACCGGCTGCGACCTGCGCGCACTGCTGCGCAGCGGCGCGGACGATGCGCAGCTGCTGGCCGCTATCCGGGAGACCATTTGGGCAAAGCCCCGGGAACACCATTTTAACGACAGTTCCATGCCCGCTACCCGCGGGATGTATCGCATTGGAGGATAAATAACTATGGGTAAGCTTCTGGCAATCTGCACCAGCCCCAAGCGGGGCACCGTAAAAACTGAGGTGCCCAGCGCCGTCCTGACCCCGGAATGGGGCATCGTGGAGGACGCCCACGGCGGCAACTGGCACCGTCAGGTCAGTATGCTCAGCGCCGAAAAGATCGAGGCCTTCCGTAAAAAGATCTGGGTGGACTACGGTGCCTTCGGCGAAAATCTGGTCATCGAGGGCTTCGATTTCCGCAACCTGCCGGTGACCAGCCGGTTCGCTATTGGCGATGTTGTGCTGGAAATGACCCAGATCGGCAAGGAGTGCCACAATGACTGCGTCATCAAACAGCAGACCGGCGAGTGCATCATGCCCCACGAGGGTGTGTTCGCCCGGGTGCTCACCGGCGGCGAGATCCATGTGGGGGACGAGGTGACCCTGCTGCCCGCACTGGAAAACCCGCCCCTGCGCGCTGCCGTCATCACCCTTTCCGATAAGGGCAGCCGCGGCGAGCGGGAAGACAAAAGCGGCCCGCTGATCGCCCAAATGCTCACCGCCGCAGGCTATGTGGTGGAAGAGACCATGATCCTGCCGGACGAAGCCAAGGCGCTGAAAGCGCAGCTCATCCGCATGGCAGACGGCCGTCAGGTGAACCTTGTGCTCACCACCGGCGGCACCGGCTTCTCCCACCGGGACATCACCCCGGAGGCCACCTGCGCCGTGGCTGACCGCAACGCTCCCGGCATTGCCGAGGCGATGCGCTACCACAGCCTGAGCATCACCCCGCGCGGGATGCTGAGCCGTGGCGTCAGCGTGCTGCGCGGCAAGACCCTGATCGTCAACCTGCCGGGCAGCCCCAAGGCGGTGCAGGAGAATTTGGAGTACATCCTGCCCAGCTTGGAACACGGAGTACGCATCGCCGCGGGTCTGGACGGCGAGTGCGCCCGCAAGTAAGGTTTCCCGCCCTGTTTTCCTTTACGGGGCGTAGAAATAGAATGTTTTTTACTTGAAGTAAGGAGAAACAGAGATGAACAACCATCGCATTTCCCGTCGGAGTTTTCTGGCCGCTGCCGGTATGGCCGGTGCAGCCGCTGCCCTCACCGCCTGCGGTGCTGCTTCCAGCGCAGCATCGTCCGTGGCTCCCTCTGCCGCCGCTTCCTCGGAAGTGGCCCAGAGCGTGGAGCTGATCGTGTTTGCCGCCGCCTCCCTCACCGAGACGCTGAACGCTCTCGGCGAAAGCTACACGGCAGAGCACCCGGAGGTGACCTTCCGCTTCAACTTCGACTCCTCCGGCACCCTCAAGACCCAGATCCAGGAGGGCGCGGATTGCGATCTGTTCATCTCTGCCGGTCAGAAGCAGATGAACCAGCTGGATATCACCGCTTCTGCCGATGTGAACAAGGACGGGCTGGACTTTGTGGATGCCGACAGCCGCGTGAACCTGCTGGAGAACAAGGTGGTGCTCTGTGTGCCGGAGGGCAGCGACAAGGGCATTGACAGCTTTGATGCACTGGCCGAGCACCTGAAGGCACAGGATATCCTGTTCTGCATGGGCAACAGCGATGTGCCTGTGGGTCAGTACACCCAGAAGATCCTTGCCTATTACCAGCTGGACGAAGCCGCACTGGCCGCTGCGGGCGTGATCACCTACGGCTCCAACGTCAAGGAGGTCACCACGCAGGTCACCGAGGGCAGCGTGGATGCCGGTGTCGTTTACTGCACCGATGCCTACAGCGCCGGTCTGACCCCCGTGGACGAGGCCACCAAGGAGATGTGCGGTCAGGTCATCTACCCCGCCGCCGTGCTGAAGGCCGCCCCCAACGCCGAGGCTGCCAAGGAGTTCTTGGCTTACTTACAGACCGACAAGGCCATGACCGTATTCGAGGGCGTGGGCTTCAGCGCCGTATAAAGGAGCAGGCATGGACTGGTATCCGTTGTGGAACAGCCTGCGCATTGCTTTGATCAGCTGCGCGGCGGTGTTCTTTCTTGGCATTTTTGCGGCCTACTATATCGCCCGGCTGCCCCGGGTGGTCAAGGGTGTGCTGGATGTACTGCTCACCCTGCCCATGGTGCTGCCGCCTACGGTGGTGGGCTACTTTCTGCTGCTGCTCTTCGGCGCAAAGCGGCCGCTGGGCATCTTCTTTATGCAGCAGTTCGGGGTAAAGCTGGTCATGAACTGGTACAGCGCCATCTTCGCTTCCATCGTGGTGGCTTTTCCGCTGATGTACCGCACCGCGCGCGGCGCGTTTGAAAGCTTTGACGAAACACTGGCGTGGTCGGCGCAGACGCTGGGACAGTCCGATACATGGATCTTCTGGCGGGTGCGGATGCCCGCCTGCCGTCAGGGCATTCTGGCGGGCACGGTGCTGGCTTTTGCCCGGGCACTGGGCGAATACGGCGCTACCAGCATGATTGCGGGCTACACCCCCGGCAAGACTGCCACCATCGCCACCACGGTCTACCAGCTGTGGCGCACCAACGATGAACTGGGCGCTATGCGGTGGGTGCTGGTGGATATCGCCATCTCGGCGGTGGTGCTGCTGGCGGTGAACCTGCTGGAGAAAAAACAGAAAGCGGGTGGCCGCAAATGAGCCTTGAAGTCAACATTGAAAAAAAGCTGGACGGCTTCACCCTCCGGGCTGCTTTTACCGCCGGCAACATCTCCACCGCCCTGCTGGGCGCTTCCGGCTGCGGCAAAAGCATGACCTTGCGGTGCATCGCGGGCATCGTAAAGCCGGACCGCGGGCGCATCGTGCTGGACGGGCGGATGCTGTTTGATAGTGACCAGCACATCGACCTGCCGCCGCAGCAGCGGGGCGTGGGGCTGCTGTTCCAGAACTACGCCCTGTTCCCCAACATGACCGTGGAACAGAATGTCCTCTGCGGCCTGAAAGCGGAAAAAGACCCCGCCGCTCGCCGCGCAGCCTGCGCCGAAATGCTGCGCGCCATGCGGCTGGAAGAACTGGCCAAGCGCTACCCCGCCCAGCTTTCCGGCGGGCAGCAGCAGCGCGCCGCGCTGGCACGCATTCTGGTGGGCAAGCCCCGCATCCTGATGCTGGACGAGCCTTTCAGTGCGCTGGACAGCTACCTGCGGGAGGAGGTGGAGGGCGAGGTAGGCAGCCTGCTGGCAAACTTTGCGGGCACTGCACTGCTGGTGACCCACAACCGGGACGAGGCCTACCGCCTGTGCCGGGAAATGATCGTTTTGAACGAGGGGCAGGTGCTGCGCATCGGCAGCACGAAAGAGGTATTTGCCGACCCGCAGAGCGTCGCCGCCGCCCGGCTGACCGGCTGCAAGAACATTCTGCCCTGCACCCCGCTGGACAGCCACACCGTCCGTCTGGATGGCTGGGGCACCTCCCTGCGGCTGGCACTGCCTGTCCCGGCAGGCTGCACCGCTGTGGGCATCCGCGCCCACGACCTTGCGCCCTGCGCCGCGAATGCGCCCAATGCCATCCCGGTAAAGGCGGTCTCCACCAGCGAGAACCCCTTTGACTGGAACCTCATCTGCACCCCGCCGGAGGGTACGGCGCAGCTGTGGTGGAAGGTAAGTAAAAAAAGCCTTTCCTCGGCAGCGCCCGCCGCGCCGCAGCATCTGTGTGCCGCACCGGAGAGCATCATGCCGCTGAAGGGCTGATAAAACAAATGGTTTCTGCAGTGCACTGCGCCACACGGCTGTTCTGGCAGGAAGCGCCCGCACAGAACAAAATAACCGGCTGACCGGTTTCGGCAGAGTGTTCAACAGCAGGACAGGGGCTTTGTGCACGGCTGCCAAAAATCAGGACGGTGTTTGGATTTCGTCTTGAGAAAAGTGCACAATAAAACTACAAATGTTTGCGCAGAGCAGGAGAGCGACAGACAGAGCGGAATAGCTTTGTTTTGTGCGCTCTTTTTGTTTTGCGGCCATCACCTACGGGTAAACCGAAAAAGAAGCAGAACCTATGGCTATGGATACCGTGAAACTCGAGAACAAAACCGTCCGCAAGGAGTGGGACGACCGTGTGCTGGAAAAGTATAACCTGAATCGCCCTTTTTTTGTTGTCACTCTGCCTGTATCTCTTCCACCAGCGGCAGATAGTCGGCACAGTATTTCCGGTACAGCGGCTGTACCAGCTGCCGGAAGTTCTGCATTTCTTCTTCGGGCAGCGGAAGCTCAAAGCAGCCGCCTGCAAGGGCTGCCTTGCGGGCGGCTGTTTCCTCCTGTGCCCAGAGCTGGCGCTCGTACTGCGCCGATGCCCGGGCGCACGCCTGCAGGGTCTGTCGGTATTCCTCCGGCAGTGCGTCCCATGTGCGTCCGGAAGCCAGCTGCACCTCCGGTACGCGGCTGTGCTCATCAGCCATATAGTACCGCGCCACCTTGTAGTGCTCCATGGAATAGTAGGCCGGCCAGTTGTTCTCGGCGGCATCGATCTGTCCGGTCTCAAGCGCCGAGTAGACGTCGCTGTACGCCGTGGTCTCCGGCACTGCACCCAGCAGGCGGATCATGTCGATCACGATCTGCGAATCCTGCACGCGGATGGTCTTACCCTGTAAATCGTTCAGGCTGCGCACCGGCTGACGGGCATAAAACGAGCGGGCACCCGCGTCGTACCAGCTCAGGCCCACCCGTCCCTGTGCGGTAAAGTCCTGCAAAAACTCTGCCCCGATGCTGCCATCCAGCACGCGCCACATGTGGTCGGCATCCCGATAGAGATACGGCAGCAGCAGCACGTTGAGCCGGGGCAGATCGTCGGTGGCCACCGAGAGCGACACACGCGCAAAATCTACACCGCCAATGGCAAGCTGCTCCCACACCTGCTGTTCCGAGCCGTACTCGCCGTTCGCTTTGACCTGAATGACCACCTTGCCCCCGGTCTGCTGCTGCACAAGGTCTGCAAAATACTGCGCGCCCTGCGTAGTGGGGTATCCGGCGGGCTGGTTGTCGGCATAGGTCAGCACATAGTCCGGTGTGGTCTGTGGCTTTGCGGTACAGCCTGCCAGCTGCAAGGCTGCAAAGCCCAGCCCGGCTAAAAAAGTTCGTCTGCGCATGATGTCTCCCTCCCTTTGCAGATAGTATAGCGCACAAGACTGCCTTTGTGCAAGAGACAGGAAAAGGCGGTGCCCGCTGCAAAGCAGGTACCGCCTTTTTAGGAGAAGAAAAAGGAGATGTTTCAGCTACATCAGGCCCATTGCCTGCGGCAGTGCGGTAGACACTGCCGGGATAAAGGTGACCAGCAGCAGACCGCCGATAATGGCCACATAGTACATAAGCATGTACGGCATGACCTTGGAAAGCGAGGTACGGCCCACCTTGATGCCCACGAACAGGGCGTTGCCCACAGGCGGGGTGATATTGCCGATGCACAGGTTATACACGAGGATCAGACCGAACTGGATGGTGCTCATGCCAAAGCTCTGACAGATGGGCAGGAACAGCGGGGTGAAGATAAGGATAGCCGGGGTCACATCCATAAAGGTGCCGGACACCAGCAGGATCACGTTCATGATGAGCAGGATGATGTACTTATTGCTGGTCAGGCTCAGCAGGGCTGCTGCCACAGCATCCGGAATCTGCAAAAAGGCCATGACCCAGCCCAGAATGTTGGAAACACCCACAAGGAACACCACCATGCCGGACATCTTGGCAGAGTCCACGATGATCTTCCACAGGCTCTTCAGGTTGATGGAGCGGTAGCAGAAGGCAAGGATCAGGGCATAGACGACCGCGATGGCAGAGCCCTCGGTGGCAGAGAATACACCGCCGATGATGCCGCCGATGACCACGATGATCAGGGACAGAGACGGCAGGGCGCGCAGGGTGCAGACGCCGAGATTTTTCCAGTCAAACTTGCCGGGTGTGCCCTTGTACCCCAGCTTGATCGCCAGCAGCACGCCCACCACGCAGCAGCACAGTGCCCAGATGATGCCGGGAATGTAACCAGCCATGAACAGCGCAGCCACAGAGGTGCCGCCGGACGCCAGCGAGTAGGTGATCAGGGCGTTGGACGGCGGGATCAGCAAACCGGAGCAGGAGGAAGAGGCGTTGGTGGCAGCGGTCACGGCGGGGTCGTAGCCCTGCTCCTCGGCACCGTCACGGATCATGGAGCCAACGGCAGCAGCCGCAGCGGAAGCAGAACCGGAGATGGCACCGAACAGGGCGTTGGTGCCGATGTTGGTCACCAGCAGTGCGCCGGGCAGCTTGCCCAAAATGGCCATGACGAAATCCACCAGACGCTTGGCGATGCCGCCCTGATTCATGATGTTGCCGGCCAGAATAAAGAACGGGATGGCGGTCAGGCTGAACTTGCTCATGCCCACAAAGGTGCGCTGGGCAGCGGTCAGCACGGCCACGTTCAGGTCAATGGAAGAAAGGATGGCAGTCAGGGAAGAGACTGCAATGGCGTACGAGATGGGCACGCCGAGGAACAGCAGCACCAGCAGCACTGCCAGAATTACGAGTAACGCTTGAATTGCCACAGCTTAGTCCTCCTTGTTTTTCTTGTCAGCATCGGCAGCCATTTCGGCTTCCACCTTTGCAAAGTCTGCATCCTCCGGGGTATCCAGACAGATGGAGCCGTTTGCGATGCCGATAATGTTCAGCACGGAATACACCAGAATGATCACGCCGCAGATGGGCATGACCCAGTAGAACACGCCCACGGCTACGCCCAGCGAGGAGGTCTGTTGTCCCATAGCCAGCTGGGACACCTGAAAACCGCCGAACACCAGAATGGTCGCGGAGAAGAGGAAGGCAATGACCTCGGCAAAGATGTGGAACGCCTTGCGCATGGTGGGGTTGAACCGATCCACCAGCACGGGGATGTTCATGTGGCCGCGCTCGCCGGAGACGATGGTGGCACCCAGCATGGTGCTCCAGCCGAACAGATAACCCACCAGCTCCTCCGACCATGTGGAGGGAGCGTTGAAGATGTACCGCACGATGACCTGATAGGTGGTCAGCACCACCATGACCGTCATGCTCAGACCTGCCAGCAGGTTGAGCATTTTATTCAGGGTATTTCTCAGTTTTTCCATGATGCTCCTCCTCAGTCCGCAGTATGGGCAGCGTTGTGCTGCTGGATCAGGTCATAAATGGGCTGCAATTCCGGGTTTGCTGCCAGCACGGAATCGTGCAGGGGAGCCATAGCCTCCTGAAACGGTGCAGTGTCCGGGTAAATAAAGTTGACGTGCTGCTCATTCTCGGCCTTGTCCTTGGCCTCAGCCACAGCATCTTCCCATGCGTCCTGCTCGGTGCTCTTCACGATCTGGAAGCCCTCTTCAAAGATCGCGCGCTCCTCGTCGCTGAGCTCGTTCAGGAAGGCGTAGTTTGCCACCAGCAGATCCGGCACCATCTGGTGCATATCGTAGGAGTAATACTTGCAGATATCGCCGTGACCGTTATCAGTCAGTGCCAGCTCGTTGTTCTCGGCACCGTCCAGAATACCGGCCTGCAGCGCGGTGTACACATCACCGAAGCCCATGGGCGTAGCGGTGCCGCCCAGCAGGCGCATCATTTCCACGTTGGTGGGCGACTGCTGCACACGGATCTTCAGACCCTTCAGGTCAGAGGGCTGGTTGATGGGGGTCTTGATGGTGTAGAAGTTGCGGGTGCCGGCATCCAGCCACGCCACCGTTTCCAGACCGGCCTTGGAGGTCGTCTTGAAAATGGGGTCTGTCACCTCGGGGTCGTCCATGGCCTCGTGGTAGGCTTCCACGCTGGAGAACAGGTAAGGCAGGTTGAAGATCTGGTATTGGGAACTGAAGGTCTCCATGATGGCAGTGGACGCCACCACAAAGTCGATGGCACCGGTCTGGGTCAGCTGCACCATTTCGGTCTGGGAGCCCAGCAGTTCACTGGGGTACACCTCCACGCGGTACTTGTCGCCCAGCTTCTCGTTGATATAGTTGGCAAAGGCTTCCAGTCCCAGATGATCCGGGTGGGTCTGGGACTGCACATGGCCGATGCGCACGATCTTGCGGTCGTCATCGGAACCGGCACCGCAGCCGGTAAGCATCATGGTGCTGGTCAGTGCCGCCGCGCCCATCAGCGACAGAAACGTTCTTCTCTTCATGAATTGCATCCTCTCTTTTCGCGTTTTTTCTATGATTTTATTTTAACAACTCGTTCATTTTTGCGAAACCGGATTATTTTGTGAAACGCAGCACGATTTTGTCTTTGTTGTATCCAAGTACAATTTTTGTGTTTTTTGGACGAAAGAAACTGGCAAAAACAAAAAAGCACCCGTTCCTCTCCTGCTGACAGGCAGGAAAGAACGAGTGCTTCTTTTGTGTCCGATTTATCCCTGTACCGCTTTTTCCGCTGCGGCTACGCGGTATTCCGAAGGGGTCTGGCCGGTCAGGCGCTTGAACACCCTTGTAAAATAGTTGGCGTCGCTGTAACCCACGGCAGCGCCGATATCCTTCAGGCTCAAGCGCGGGTCCAAAATCAGCTGGCGCGCCTTATTCACCCGGTATTCGTTCAGATAGGCCGAAAAGTTTACCTTAAAGCACTGCTTGAACAGCTTGCAGAAGTAGGCGTCCGAGTAGCGCAGCGCAGCGGCGGCATCCTGCATGGAAATATCCTCCCCATAGTGGGCGTCGATGAACCGGCTGATCTCCGCGCGGATGATGGCAGTACGCATATCCTCGTCCTCTTCCCGGCGGACCGGCTCTGCAGGCGCAGGGGGCTGTGCCGAGCGGGCAGGCAGCTGCACCGACACCTGCCGGATGGCATCCTCCACCGCGAATACCAGTTCCTGCTCGTTGTAAGGCTTGAGCAGATAGTCCATCGCCCGCACAGAGATCGCCTGCCGCGCATAGTCGAACTTATCAAAGCCGGTCAGGAACAGGATAGCGCAATTTTTATCTGTTTCGCGGATCTTACGCGCCACCTCCAGCCCGGTGAGACCCGGCATTTCAATGTCCAGCACAGCCACCTGCGGCGCTTCGCGGGCAAAAATTTCCAGAGCTTCTCTGCCGTTTTTGGCTTCATACAGGCAGATCAGATCTCCCAGATACTTCTGCAAAGTTCTGCACAGCACCTTGCGCTCGATCAATTCATCCTCTGCCACCAGCAATTTGCACTTCACGAAAGCGTTCCCTCCTTTTCTTCTGTTTGCGGGAGCTCAAACCGCACCACAGTACCGCAGCCTGCGCGGCTGTATATCTGCATTTTGCCGCCCGGATACAGCATCCCGATACGGCGGGAAATGTTTCCAAGACCAATGCTGCGTCCGGTCTGCTCGCTCTGAGCAAGTTTTGCTTGTACAGCGTCCAGTTCCTCTGCGGTCATCCCCTTGCCGTTGTCCGCGACCGTGAGCACCAGCACACTGTCCTGCATCCATGCCCGCAGCAGGATGCGTCCGCCTTCCTCGCGGGACTTGAGCCCGTGCGAGTAAGCGTTTTCCACCACCGGCTGCAGCATAAAGGACGGCACCAGAACCGCCGCAGGCTGCACTTGAATGCTTTTTTCTACGGTAATGCGTTCGTCAAACCGCATCTGCTGTAAATAAATGTAGTCCTCCAGTCCGTCCAGCTCCTCCTCCAGTGTGATCTGCTGGCGCTTAGTGCGCAGGTTGTGCCGGAACAGGCTGCCCAGATGCACGATCATCTGGTCGGTGGTGGCAGCATCCTCCAGCCGCGCCATGCAGGAGATCATGTTCAGGGTGTTGAACAGAAAATGCGGGTTCACCTGACTTTTGAGTACCTCCAGCCGGGTGTGCTCCAGATCTTTTTCCAGTGCAAGGTTCCGCACCTCTTCCCGGTGCAAAGCCTGCTGGGTGGTCAGCTGCTGCGCCATGGCGTGCTTCATCTGGTTGAAGGTGCCCGTCAGCCGCCCCACCTCGTCGCTGCTTTTCACCGGTAGGTCCGGTCTGGAAAAATCGCCCTCGGCAATGCTGCGGGAAGCCTGCGCCAACCGCAGCAGCGGACGCACCACCGCGCGGCTCAGCACCCGGATGAGCAGCAGCATCAGCACAGCCGCCGTCAGGAACAGCCCCAGATACAGCCACGGCAGATGCCGGAGGTGGGCCGCCGTGCTGCTGTAAAGGGTGTTTTCCTGTTCCAGTGTAGCCTGCGTCAGCCGCAGCGCATACTCGGCAAGGTAGTCTTGCAGCGCCATCACATGGTACATCTGTTCAATATAGGTATCTGCCGAGGGCGAAAGCTGCAAAAAGGCATCCCGCTCCTGCCGGTAGCCCGCGTACCCCTGCAAAAGGTTCCATGTGCGGGCATAGCGCTCCTCGCCGATGCGGGCATAATCGAAGGGCAGGGCCGCAAGGCTCTGCTCGGCAGCAACGCAGGCGGCGGTATAGGCCTGCTCCGTTTCAGAAGTAGGCTGACGCACATAGCGTGCAAAGGCCTGTGTTTCGTCCTTGAGGGCGCTCTGCACCGTGTAGCAGAGGGCGTTGTCGGCCAGCAGCGTATCAAAGGAGCGCACCGTCCACTGTCCCGCCATGGTAGCGATGCCGGTGGAAAGCATGGTGACCAGCAAGATCGCGGCAAGCCATGCCGTGACCTTGCGGCGCAGGGAGATACCGCCCCGCGCGGTTTTGTTCCGTGCCATACGCTTTCCCTCCTGCTCTTGCAGCACCCGGCCTTTTAGCGCAATTTTTCCAAAATCTGAATGGCCTGCCTGCACATAAAAATACAGGCTGGCGAACAATTATAAGTATAATAATTTCCCGGAAAAAGTGCAACTGCAAAACCAACCGATTTGGATAGAGTGATTTAATCTAAAGTGAAAAATCACCCCCGGCCAAAGACGCCGTCAACGTCCCAAGCCGGGGGTGATTGTGGTTTTATGGAAATCATTTTAAGTCAAACTTTACGACTACCAGTCGATACCACAGGTAGGGCACCATGTTCCAGATCATCCACAGCTCCATCAGGATATAGTTAGGCAGATCTTTCAGGCGGAAGGGACGCTTGCCCAGCTTGCCCGCTTTGAGCAGGGCAAAGGCCTCGTGCATGCCCTTGTCCCAAGCCTCGCCAAAGCCCTGCTTGTGGAACTTGTAGCACTTGAGCAGGTAGCCCAGCGCCAGCGGGATAAAGTTGAGCACCAGCATCAGCAGCGGCTCGTTTTTGAGCGGCAGCAGAATGCTGTTGCGGCCGCTCTGCTGGCTTTTAAAGGCGTTGTAGCGCACAGCGCCGGTACTGGCACCGCAGATATGGTAGCACTTGGCGGCGGGACAGAGCACGTTTTTGTAGCCGGCGTTGTTGGCGCGCCAGCTCAGGTCTACGTCCTCAAAGTAGGCAAAAAAGTGCTCGTCAAAGCCGCCGATCTCGTCCAGAATGCTTTTGCGGTACAGCGCTGCGCCGCCGCAGGCCGAGAAAATGCGCTTTTGCTTGGTGTAGCGGCTGACGCGGCGGCCATCGCCAGTCTTGCAGGCAAAGCCCATCCATGTTACATAGTCCCCGGCATCATCGGCAAGCTCCCGCTCAAAATGCCGGATCATCAGGCTTTGCACCGCAAAGATCTTGGGGTCGGCATCGGCGGTGCGCAAAAGCTCGGCCAGCCACTGCGGCTCGGCAAAGGCGTCGTTGTTGAACAGCACCACATAGTTGCTCTGCGCCCGGGCAATGCCCTGATTGACCGCGTAGGAAAAGCCGGTGTTGCGTCCGTTTTCGATCAGGGTAAAGTTGGGACGGGTGCAGTAGCTGCGCGCCTGCGCCAGACTTTCGTCGGTGGAGCCGTTGTCCACCACGATCAGGTCAAAATCCTGCTCGGTCTGGGCGTAGATGGACTCGATAGAGTCCTTCAGCCAGCCCTTGCCGTTGATGTTTGGGATAATGATGGTCGCTTTTATCATAAAAGTTACTCCTGTTTTCGTCAATTACAGAGAGAGTATATCATATTATCGCAAAAATGCAAACCTCTCGGATAACGCCTGCCCTCGTTTGCAAGGCAATGCCCGGGGAGCTGTGACAGAATTGACTAAAAAAATTGTATGAACCCCTTGACACAATCTGAAAAATGAGTATTATTGTATTAGGCACTTAACACAGAAACACAAAATGCAGGGAGGGCTACGATGAGTGAACAATTTGATTCCAGCCGTCCGATCTATGCGCAGCTGGTAGAGCGGTTGAAGGCGAAGATCCTTGCGGGGACATACCCGCCCGGAGGACATCTTGACTCGGTGCGGGATATGGCCGCAGCCGCAGGGGTGAACCCGAATACCATGCAGCGTGCGCTGGCACAGCTGGAAACGGAGGGGCTTGTCCGGACCGAACGGACGGCGGGCCGCTATGTGACGGAGGATACCATGTTGATCGAACAATTGCGTACCGCGACCGCGGAAAAGTTCGCGGAAGAATTTCTGGAAAAGATGCGGGGCATCGGGTACAGCCCGGCGCAGGTCGCCGAATTGCTGGCCCGTCAGACGAAAGGAGAACCGAATCATGAGTGAACTTCTGACCTGTGAAGGGCTGACAAAACACTACGGCGCAAAAACCGCGCTGGACGGTGTGGATCTGCACATCGGCTTTGGGAAGATCGTTGGCCTGCTGGGGCCGAACGGCAGCGGCAAGACCACCCTGATCAAACTGGCAAACGGTCTGCTGCAGCCTAACAGCGGCAGCATCCGGATCGCCGGGATGAAGCCCGGCGTGGAGAGCAAGGCGATCGTATCCTACCTGCCCGATGCCGACTGGCTTCCCGGCTGGATGCGGGTAGAGCAGCTGGTGAAGATGTTTGGGGACTTCTATAAGGACTTCGATCCGGCCCGGGCGAATGAGATGCTGGCAAATCTGGAACTTTCCCCCAAAGACGTCCTCAAGACCCTTTCCAAGGGCAACCGGGAAAAGGTGCAGCTCATCCTTGCCATGAGCCGGAATGCCCGGCTCTATCTGCTGGATGAACCCATCGGCGGCGTGGACCCGGCGGCACGGGATTATATCCTGCACACCATCCTGTCCAATTACAGCAAGGACGCGACCGTCCTCATCTCGACCCACCTGATCGAGGATATCGAGCTGGTGCTGGATGAGGCCATCTTCCTGAAAGAGGGAACGGTCTTTGCTCACCGCAGTGTGGATGAGATCCGTGAGAATGAGGGAATGAGCGTGGACGCATATTTCCGGGAGGTATTCAAATGCTGAAAAATCTGTTGAAGTATGAATTCCGGGCGACCGGACGGACCTATGGCGGCCTGTATCTGGTCTGGCTGCTGGTTGCGCTGGCAATGGGGATCTCGATGCGGGACGAAGTCTGGGACAATGGCAGCAGCCAGATCTGGGCATACCTGATGTTTGCCTACTTTGCCATCGGGGTTGCCATCGGAGTGGTCTGTATTGTGACGATCATCCAGCGGTTCACCAAAAATCTGTTGGGGCGGGAGGGCTATCTCATGCACACCCTTCCGGTCCATCCAGAGCAGCTGGTTGCGTCCAAACTCATTTCCAGCATGGTCTGGGTGATCTGCAGCGGAGTGGTCGGGATCCTGTCCGTCCTTCTGATGCTGGTCGGCCTGAGCGCCTTCGAGGATTCCAAAACGGTCATCAATGGGGAGACGATCACGACGGGCTGGGGCGATGTCCTGAAATTCAGCTGGAAGGCGATCCAGAGCATCGGCGGTGAATTCTGGAGCGAGCTGGTGTGGATCATCGTCCTTGGTCTGGCGGGCGTTGCAGTCCTCATCCTCTGTATCTACGCCGCCTGCATGATCGGGCATCAGTTCAGGAACCATTCCACGATTGCCAGCATTCTGGCCTTCTTCCTGTTGCAGCTGATTCAGGGCAAACTGGATGCAGGCGGCGGGATCCGGGTGATCGTTGGCTCTGTGGCAGCGATGCCGATGGCTTATTCCGCCAGCGGCAATCCCTGGCTCGTCCTTCTTGTAACGATTCTGATCGGCGCAGTCTATTTTGTCCTTACCAGCTGGCTGATGAAAAATAAGCTGGATCTGGAATAAGCATAAAAACCAAACCCCGGCCGTTGCAGATGAAACATACTGCAAAGGCCGGGGTTTATGCGGGAAAATTATTTTGCGAGAGCCTTTTCAATGTTCGCCAGAATGGTGTCGTGATCCTCGGCGCAGACCAGAACCACTTCGCCGGTGGGGGCTACGGTGACGGTAGCGGCCTTGGCAACAAGGTACTGATCCTCCAGATAGTGCTCCATGGACTGCTGCTCGCTGGAAACATAGGCTTCCAGTGCGGCCTTTACCTCATCGGTCTTGCCCTCGGCAGGCTTCACGATGGCAACGGCGTAGCTGCGCACCATCATGCTGGAAATGCTGGCGGCAAAGGCGGTGTACTGGCCGTCCTCCAGGTTCAGCAGGGGCATCAGAATGTCCCGGATCTCCTCGTTCAGCTGGTCAGCCTTATACTCGGCACTGTAACCGTCAATGGCGGTAAACTTGCCGTCCTCGCCCTTGGTAAAGATCATATCGTACTCGTTGTCCTCGTCGCTGCGGGCGTCGTGGATGATCTGGGAGTAGTTCTTGGGAGTGGAGCTGTCGGCCTTGCTGCCGCCGGAGCAGCCCACCAGAGTAAACAGGGTCAGCCCTGCCAGCAGGGCGGCGATGAATTTTTTCATAGTATTGCATTTCCTTTCATAGTGCTGTGTGTGGAAGGCGCAGCCGGGCGCGCACGTTACAGGTAGTGTGTGCCGGTTTTGGGCTGCTATTCTGGATACGAACCACCGCACCGCAAAATTGCAGGGAAAAAGTAACAGTTTTATGAACGACACCCGCTTACAGCATTAAAGCGTCCAGATCGCCATGGTTCACCGGGGTGGACAGGATGATCTGGGTGCTGGTGGTGCCCAGCTTCTGGAACTGCAAAATCAGATGCTCCAGCTGTGCCATGCTGCCGCAGCTGACCTTGACCAGAAAAGTATACGCACCGGTAACGTGGTAGCACTGCAGCACCTCGCGGCTGTTCTGCAGCAACTCCAGAAAAGCATCCTGCTTGGAGGGGGCCACCGAAAGGCTGATGAGTGCATCCACATACATCCGGTCTGCTGGACGGTTCAGCGTGACGGTATAGCCGCTGATGATGCCGTCTGTTTCCAGCTTATGGATGCGACTGGAGACTGCCGGACTGGTAAGCGACACCTGCTCCGCAATTTCTTTGACGGGCATCCGTGCATTTTTGGCCAGAAGGGTGAGGATTTTGCGGTCAAGATCGTCCATAAGAAGAGCCTCCTTCAAAAATATGTTGGATTGTATAAAATTTTCTGAAAGTAAAGTTTTTATGTTGTGCAAACCCACAGAAATGGAATAAAATTTCGTTTCTGAAATTCTATGTTAATTATATAAAGTTTTTGCAAAAAAGTAAAGTATTATTTTAAAGCAAAATCCGAAAATCTTGTTTGACAAGAAAAGAAAAACAGGTATAATACATCATGCAAGGCAGCGCAATGCACAAAAGCCTGCCCATGATATTGAGATTCACCACTTTATATACTTTCCCACCCCTCTATACACAAAAACCCGCTGCCAGGCGGGTTTTTGTGTTTGTTGGGGCTTTTTTCTTTTTGTAAAAAAGCAGTTTCGAAACGCCCGCAGGCGTTTCGAAACTGCAAATAAAAATTTAAACCAGATAGCCCTCAAAGCAGTGCAGGTCCTCGGTCTTGACGATGCCCTCCAGATACAGCCCGTCCTCCCGGTATTCTTCCGCCTGTACGCTGCCGCGCTCCCGCATGGGGGCAGCAAGCCCCAGCTTGTCGTAGGGCAGCAGCACCCGGATGGTGTGCACTCGGTCGCTGAGCACCTCGTCCAGCTTTTGCAGCAGCTTGTCCAGCCCGTAGCCGGTCTTGGCGCTGGTCAGCAGGATGTCGGGGTCAAAGCTCAGGGTGTTGGGCTTGTCGCACTTGTTGTACACGGTCAGGCGGGGAATGTCGGCACAGTCCAGCCCGTCCAGTACCTCATCGGTGACGGAAAGCTGTTCCTCGCGCTGCTCGTCCCCGGCATCTGCCACCCGGATGATCACATCCGACCATGCGGCTTCTTCCAGCGTAGACTTGAACGCCTCCACTAGATTGTGGGGCAGGCGGGACACAAAGCCGACCGTGTCCACCAGCAGCACCGCCATGCCGCTGGGCAGCACCAGCTTGCGGCTGGTGGGGTCCAGTGTGGCAAACAGCATATCGGCTTCGGCTACGCTGGGGCCGCACAGGGCGTTCATCAGGCTGGATTTGCCCACGTTGGTGTAGCCCACAAGGCTTACCACCGGCATTCCGGTCTTGGCGCGGGCCTTGCGGCTCTCGCCCCGGCGTTTTTCCATCTCAGCCAGTTTTTCAGCCAGCGCATCGATGCGGGCGTGCACATGGCGTCGGTCCAGCTCCAGCTTGGTCTCGCCGGCACCGCGGCGGGCACCGCCGCCGCCGCCACCGCCGCCGCCCTGACGGCTCAGTGCTTCGCCCATGCCCTGCAGGCGGGGCAGACGGTAGCGCAGCAGTGCCAGCTCGGTTTGCAGCTTGCCCTCGTTGGTCACGGCGCGGCTGCGGAAAATTTCCAAAATCAGCATGGTGCGGTCGATGACCTCTAAGCCGCCCAGTGCGTTGGAGATGTTGCGGATCTGGCTGCCGGTCAGTTCACCGTCAAACACGGCGCACTCCGCGCCCAGCGTCTGGGCGGCAAGGGATGCTTCCTCCAGCTTGCCGCTGCCCAGCACGATGCCGGTCTCCGGGGTCTGGCGTTTCTGGGTGATCTGCGCCACGGCCTCCATGTGGTTGGCCTCGCACAGGGCAGAAAGCTCTGCCAGGCTGCGCTCGCAGTCCCACAGCCCCTGATCCAGTGCCAGCAGCACCACCTTTGTGGGAGGGGTCTCGGTCAGAATATCATAAAGCTCGCTCAAAGTAAGTCCTTTCTGTTGTCATAGTGCTCTTTTGTCAGCAGATAGCACCGGCATTCCACCGGTGTGCCGTCAAATTTGTGGTAAACATCATTGTGGTGGTACACAAAACCGGCCTTTTCCATCACCCGGCCGCTGGCGGGGTTCTGCACCGCATGGCAGCAGGTGAGGAAGGCACCGCCCACCTGATGGAACCAGAAATCCACCACGGCTTGCAGGGCTTCGGTGGTAAGGCCCTTGCCCCACCACTTTTGCCCAATGCAGTAGCCCGGCTCCCAGATGCCGTCGGAAAGATCCAGCCCCGACCATTTGGCCTTTTGCTGCGGCTCGCCCAGCAGGGCGTTGTATACGGAGATAGAGCCGAACACCTGCCCGGTGGCCTTTTCCACCATGGCCCACTGGTAATAATCCGGGTTCGGATACAGCTCCGCCCACGCCGAAAGCAGCTCCCGGGTCTCGGCGGGGCTTTTGTGCGGCTCCCAGCGCAAAAACCGGGTCACAGCCGGGTCGTTTGCCCAGTTTGCGTACATCTGCGGGGCATCCTGCGGCAGCAGTCGGCGCAGCAGCAGACGGCTGGTCTCCAGTTCAGGTGTGCCGGTATGGCGCATGCTCCATCCTCTCCCTTTTCTCAAAAGTTATTCCTAAGATAGCACAAAAACAGCCGCGCCGCAAGCGAAATCAAGAAAAGCGCTTGACCGGATGGGTGAACTACGATAAACTGAAAGATGAAATCTTTTATAGGGAAGGGAAAGTACCGATGTTAGATGTGCGCAAACTGTTAGCCCAGCGGCCGCTGCTGTTCGATGGCGGCATGGGTACCTATTATAAAGCAAAACCGGGGCAGGAGTGCGAGCAGGCAAACCTGACCGACCCCGAGGGCATTCTGGCAGTGCACCGGGCGTATCTTGCCGCCGGAGCGGACGCCATCAAGACCAATACCTTCAGCCTGCCGCGTCTGGCAGCGGCGCAGCAGCCGGGCTGGGAGCAGCTGGCAGATGCGGGCTGGCAGCTGGCAGCAAAGGCTGCCGGGGAGACCGGCGCGGCGGTGTTTGCCGACCTCGGCCCTGCGCCGGATACCGAAAACCTCCCGGCGGCGCAGGTGTATCTTGCCGTGGCAAAGCGCTTTGCGCTGCTGGGCGCACGGAATTTTCTGTTCGAGACCCTGAGCGCCGAGGACGGCGTGCTGGAAGCCCTTCGCGCGCTGAAGCAGACCGTGCCGGAGGCCTTTGTGCTGGTATCCTTTGCGGTGCTGCCAGACGGCTACACCCGCGAGGGTCGCTACTGCGCCGAGCTGGTGCGCCGCATGGCGCAGAGCGGCGTGGTGGATGCCGTGGGTCTGAATTGCGTGTCTGCCCCGGGCGCGATGCGGGCACTGGTGCAGCAGCTGGGGGATGCAGGGCTGCCGCTTTCGGTCATGCCCAATGCGGGCTACCCGGTGGTGGCGCGGGCACAGGTGCGCTATCAGGGCAAACCGGAGTATTTTGCCCGGGAGCTGAGCCGCCTTGCCGCCGAGGGCGTGCGCATTCTGGGCGGCTGCTGCGGCACGACGCCGCAGCATATTGCTGCTCTGCGCACCGCACTGGATGCCCTGCCGGAAGCGTTGCCCGCCGCCCCGGCGGCAAAACCCGCCGCTGCGGCAAAGCCCGCAGTGGAAACGGACGATGCCTTTTTGCGCAAGCTGCGCGCCGGACAGCGGGTCATCGCGGTGGAGCTGGACTCCCCCAAGGATGCTGACCTGACTGCCTATCTCGAGGGTGCCCGCCGCCTGCAGGCCGCTGGTGCCGACCTGCTGACCATTGCGGACTGCCCCATTGCCCGGGCACGGATGGATTCCTCGCTGGTGGCGTGCCGGGTGCATCGGGAACTGGGCATGAACGTGCTGCCCCACATGACCTGCCGGGACCGCAACCTGAACGCCACCAAGGCGCTGCTGCTGGGACTGTACGCCGAGGGCGTGCGGGAGGTGCTGGCTATTACCGGTGACCCCATCCCCACCGCCGAGCGGGACGAGGTGAAAAATGTGTACCAGTTCAACTCCCGCAAACTGGCGCAGTATATCATCTCACTGGCCGGGGAAGGGCGGGAGATGCCCGGTCCCATCACAGTGTTTGGTGCGCTGAACCTGAACGCCCGTAATTTTGAGGTGGAGCTGCGCCGCGCCGCAGAAAAGCTGGAAAACGGCATGAGCGGCTTCCTTACCCAGCCGGTGCTGTCGGCACAGGCGGTGGAAAACCTGAAAAAAGCCCGCGAGACGCTGGGCGAGCGGGCAAAAATTCTGGCGGGTATCCTGCCGGTGGTCAGCCAGCGCAACGCCATCTTTATGGAAAACGAGGTCAACGGAATCCATGTGGACGAGACCATCATCCAGAAGTTTGAAGGGCTGGACCGTGCCGCAGGCGAGGAGCTGGGCTTGGAAGTCTCGGTGCAGGCGGCCAAGGCGGCTGCACCCTATGCGGACGGCTTTTACCTGATGACCCCCTTCAACCGGGTGGCGCTGATGGAGCGGCTCATTGCCCGCCTGCGCACGGAGGTAACGGATTAAAAATAATAGGGGAGGATACACTGTGCCCTGCGAAAAACCATTGCTCAGCATCATTGTGCCGGTGTACGATGTGGAACACTATCTGCCCAAATGTATTGATTCCATTCTAGCGCAGACCTTTACGGACTTTGAGTTGATCCTTGTGGAGGATGGCTCACCGGACGATTGTCCTGTGCTGTGCGATGCCGCTGCCGCAAAAGATGCCCGCGTCCGGGTGATCCACCAGAAAAACGGAGGGCTTTCTGCTGCCCGCAATGCCGGACTGGATGTGGCAAGGGGCGAATGGATCGGCTTTGTGGATTCAGACGATTACATTGCACCGGAAATGTATGAAACACTGTATCAAACCGTGCAAAGCACTGGGGCAGATCTTGCCCTGTGCGATTACGTTGCGGTGGATGAGACGGGCGCACCCTGCCCGCCGATGCACACCGGGCTTGCACAGCAGTCCTTTACCGGGCGGGAGCTGCTGAAAAACGCGTATGATCTGATGGTACAGCTCGCGTGGAACAAGCTGTACCGCCGCGCCATCTTTGCGCAGCTGCGCTACCCGGAGGGTAAGCTGAACGAGGACCTTTTTCTGATCCCGGAGGTCTGTTTGCAGATCCAAAAGGCTGTGGTGGTGCCAAAGACGTTGTATTATTATGTGCAGCGCGACGGCAGCATTATGAACGGCAGCAAAACACTGCGGCATTTTGACGCTGCCGAGGCAGCACAGCGATATTGGGAATGTCTTGTGGAAAATGCTGCATACGATGCACTGGCAGATGCGGCAAGGTTCACGATGGGCAGCGTGAGCCGAGTGTACCGGCAGCTGCCTCTGGCACTGCGCAAGGAACCCCGCAGCCGGGAAATGCTGCGGATGCAGTTTGAGATAGTGAACCGCACCCGGCAGTATTGCACCGTTTCAGGCGAGCTTTGGCTGCAAAGCTGGCTGCTGTGGCACTTCCCACAGACATACAGTCGGCTGCGGGAGCTCAAGGGCTGAGGAGAAAGAAAAGATCGCATGAGAACACGCTATTCTATCATCAATATGATGGTCAACATCGGCGGGCAGTTTTTGTCGATGCTGCTGTCCTTTATCAACCGGATGGTGTTTATCCACTGCCTTTCGGCTGCCTATCTGGGCGTCAGTGGTCTGTTTACCGATGTGCTCAGTATCCTTAATTTTGCGGAGCTGGGCATTGGTACGGCTATGGTGTTCAGTATGTACGAACCGGCAGCCCGGGACGACGAGCAGAAGCTGGCGCGGCTGATGAACCTTTATAAGTGGATGTACCGGGCGGTGGCAGTTTCGGTGCTGCTGTTCGGGCTGGTGCTGCTGCCGTTTCTGCCCCACCTCATCAAGGGCGGCGAGGGCATTGAGCATATCTCCCTGATCTACATGATGTATGTGCTCGGTTCGGCAAGTTCTTATCTGCTGAACTATAAAAGCTCCATCTATCAGGCTTACCAGAAAAGTTATATCTGCACCGGTTGGGTTCTGGTGTGCGAGTGCATCCGCACCGTTGTGCAGATCGTGGCATTGCTGCTGACAGGCAACTTTATCCTGTACCTTGCCATCCAGCTGGTGGTGCAGTTCATACCCAACATCATGATCTCCCGCATGGTGGATAGGGAATTTCCCTACCTGAAGGAATGCCGGGAACTGCCAGATCGGGAAGAGCGGAACGGCATCCTGAAAAACATCGGCGCCATGAGTATGCACAAGCTGGCGATCGTTGTCGTGCGCAACACGGACAGCCTGCTGATGTCCTCCTTCATCGGTCTGGCAACGGTGGGGCTTTACTCCAACTACCGGCTGGTGATCAACGCGCTGAACAACCTGATGACCAAGGTCGTCACGGCTTTTTCCGGCAGTGTGGGCAACTTTGCAGCGCTGGAAAACTCTGACCGGCTGTATCAGGTGTATAAAGAGATGGACTTTCTCTTTTTTGTGCTGTCCGGCTATCTGACCGGCGGGCTGATGATGCTGTTCAACCCCTTGATCGCCCTGCTGTTTGGCAGGGAATACTGCTTCCCGATGACGACCGTAGTGATCATCGTGGCGGAATTTTACATCACGCGGATGCGGCAGACGAACCTGCTGTTCCGGGAGGTCATGGGTCTGTTCTGGAACGACCGCTATAAGGCTGTGGCAGAGTCCATCGTCAATCTGGTAGTCTCCCTTGTACTGGTGCAGCGCTACGGCGTGACCGGCATTGTTGGAGGCACCATCATCAGCACGCTGTGCACCTGTACTTGGATAGAGCCTTATATCTTTTTGAAATACGGCGTTCGGGAGGATTGGCAGCAGAAATACCGGGCCTATTTTGCGCAGTATCTGAAGCGGCTGCTGCTCACGGCAGCGGTCTCGGCGGCAGCTATGCTTTGGGTGCAACGGTTCCCGGTGGGCAACTTCGGCGTTTTTATTCTGGACGGGCTGCTTTACACGGCGGTGTTCGCAGGAGTGATCGTACTTCTCTACCGTGGCAGTGCAGAGTATGATGCGCTGAAGCAGCGCGGGTTGGAGATCTTGAAAAGGAGAGCGGAATGAATACGGAAAAAAGACCCCTGATCTCGGTAATTGTACCGGTCTACAAGGTGGAAAAGTATCTGGCGGCGTGTCTGGACAGCCTGCTGGCACAGACCTACCGGAACTTTGAGCTGATCGTTGTAAACGATGGCTCACCGGACGGCTGCTGGCAGATCATGCAACGCTATGCGGCACAGGATGCCCGGGTGCGCATTTTCAACAAAGAAAACGGTGGGGTGTCCTCTGCACGCAATTTTGGACTGGATGTGGCAAGGGGCGAGTACATCGGCTTTGTGGATTCCGACGACCTTGTGCTGCCGCAGTATCTGGAATGGCTGTACGATGCCTTGTGCAGCTGCGGAACCCGGATGTCCATGTGCCGCTACCGCAGCATACAGGAAAATCAGGCTCTGTGGGCAGTGACCGAGTGCCCGGCACCGCAGAGGATCACGGCGGAAAACTACTCGTGGATGCGGGAATGGAGCGGCGGACACTGCTGGCGGATGCTGACCCATCGGGAGGTGCTTCAGGATGTCCGCTTTGACCCTGCGCTGTTCTACGGGGAGGATGCCCTGTTTTTTGTAACGGAATTCCTCAAGGCAGGCAGTCTGGCGTTTTTGAACTGTCCGCTCTATGCCTACCTTGAACGGCCAAGCTCTGCCGTGCGGCAGGAGCCGAGCCTGCGCTTTTATACGGCGGCGCTGGCGTGGGAACGGGTCTGGCAGCTGGTAAAGGGGCAGCCGGATCCCTTCCGCAGCACTACGGAGCAGCGCTGCATCATGTCCTGCGCCGAGGTATATTTCCGGCTGGTCAACCAGTCAGAGCGGGACCCGGAAAAGGAAAAGAAACTGATGGAGATGGCAGGAACGCACCGTCACGCTGCGTGGAAGATCCCATCAGAGCACAAAAGCCAGAAGCTGCAGGCACTGATGGTGAGCTACTGCCCGCATCTGGGGGCACAGGTATGGAAACTGGTGCGTTGGGTGAAAGGTTTGAAAAACTGATTGACAAATCTCACAAAAAACGCTATATTCTTTTTATAAATGCGTTGAAAAAGAGTGTGCATCGTCTGGAACCGCACAGAGAGCCGGGGGCAGCTGAAAACCCGGCGGGATACCGACGGGGCACTGTCACTTTGGAGCAGAAGCGGTGAGCCTTGCCGGTAAGCCGCTTTCGGGTCTGCCCTACGTTACAGGGGCATCAAGGGGCGCGGAGCTTTCCGCGCAATTTGGGTGGTACCGCGGTTATGTATTTACAGCCGTCCCATGGAACGCTCCGTGGGGCGGCTTTTTGCGTCCCACTTCATCAAATTTTTGGGAGGACACTATGAAAGAACTTGCAAAGCAGTACGATCCCAGTCAGGTGGAAGATCGTATCTACCAGTTCTGGCTGGATGGCGGCTACTTCCACACGAAGGCCGATCCGGACAAGAAACCCTATACCATCGTGATGCCGCCGCCGAACGTTACCGGTCAGCTGCACATGGGTCATGCGGTGGATAACACCATGCAGGATATCCTTATCCGTACCAAGCGGATGCAGGGCTATGCCGCCCTGTGGGTGCCCGGCACCGACCACGCCTCCATTGCTACCGAAGCCAAGGTGGTGGAGGCTATGCGCGCCGAGGGTCTGACCAAGGAAATGGTCGGCCGCGACGGCTTTCTGGAGCGCGCCTGGGCATGGAAAACCAAGTACGGCAACCGCATCGTCAGCCAGCTGAAAAAGCTGGGCAGCAGCTGCGACTGGGAGCGCGAGCGCTTTACCATGGACGAGGGCTGCTCTGAGGCTGTCAAGGAAGTGTTCGTGCGCCTGTACGACAAGGGCCTGATCTACCGCGGCAACCGCATGGTCAACTGGTGCCCCCACTGCAACACCTC
>CAKTGQ010000015.1 GCA_934561555.1 uncultured Faecalibacterium sp.
CTTTGCCGCTCTTGCCTTTGCTTGTCTGATTATCTCTAATAAATATTTCTACTATTGATTCGCATCTTCGGGGGAGCCAAGAGCACTGCCGGAAACTTCCTCGTTATACCTAATACTTTAGCGATAAACTTTACAGCTTGGCTCCCCCTTCGGGGGAGCTGGCGCGGGAGCGCCTGAGAGGGTTCGCTCCACCCATGAAAAAGGGGTTCTGAAAAGCTCGCAGGCTTTTCAGAACCCCAAAATCAAAAATATTCTTCTGCTGAAGATGCGCAAAGCGAACGCGGAGGGCATTTTAAATCGTTCTTACCCAAGCTGGCTCTGGGTCAGCGACATCCGCTGGTAGGCGATGCGCGGGGTGCCGTCCTCCACATGGATGATGCCGCAGCGGGTAAAGCCCTCGCTTTCCAGCAGATGCTGCATCACCTTGTTGTCGGCGTGGGTGTCCGCGCGCAGGCTCTCGCAGTGCTCCAGACACCACTCCACCACTGCCCTGCCGATGCCCTTGCTTTCGCCTGCCGACGCCAGCCGGTGCAGCGTGCCGTAGGGCAGGGTGTCGTTGAGCCACTGCCCGTCCTCGATGACCTTGTAGGTGGGGTCCTCGCCAAGGATAAAGGCAAACACTGCCTGCATCCGGCCGTTTACCATGTACACGAACAGCCGGTTGGTGTCGATGTCCTCTTCCAGCAGCTCCGGGCTGGGGTAATTGTCCCCCCACTGGGTGGGGTTGCCGTTTTTCGCCATGAAATCCCGCGCACGGGCATAGACCTCAAGGATCTTTGCCATATCCGCTCTTACCGCTCCGCGAAACATATCTTTCATCCTCTCTTGCCCGCGCCCTGCTGCGCGGGGTGCATTTGTATCAGTATAACACAATTTTCCATAAAGTACCAGATTTTTCTCCATTTTGCGGCAAAAACAGACCGCCGTGCGCGGGGCGGCAGCACGGCGGTCGGGGGCAGCAAAATAAGGGGCGGTTCATGCGGTGGGGCGGCGGGTGGTGGTGCCGGAGCGCACCAGCCGGTACTCCCGGGGGCTCAGGCCGTAGCGCTCGTGGAACAGGCGGTAGAAGTAGCTGGTGTTCTCGTAGCCCACCTGTGCAATGATCTGCTGGATGTTTAAATCGCTGCGGCGCAGCAGCCGCGCGGCGGTCTCCATGCGGTGCTTTTGCAGCAGCTCCTTGTAGGTGCGCCCGGTCTGGGCGCGCACGCACTCGCTGACATACGCCAGCGAAACACCATAAGCCCTTGCCACGTTGGAAAGGCTGGCTTCACGATAATTTTGGGTGATCTCCTGCAGCGCCGCCTGCACCAGTGCATCGCGGCTCACGGCCTCCATGCGGGCGGGCTGCGGGGAGCATTCAAGCTTTGCCATCATTGTATCTGTCCTCCGTAACGGTGCGGCGGGCGGGGGACTGGGGGAAGCCGGACCACTCGCCGCACGATAACTGCGGAGCCCTTTCCGGGCTCTTATACCTTGAATACGAATGACCCGCCGCAAACATTGCAGAAAAGATAAAAATTTTTTAGTCAATTTTCGTTGTAGGGGGAGAGGACGATTTTGAATGCGCTCCGCGTTGCTCTGCGCATCATCAGCGGAAGAATTATTTTAAATTTCGGGTTTCAGAAACGCCTACGGGCGTTTCTGAAACCCATTTTCACGGGAGGGGTGGGAACGAACCCTCTCAGTCACGCCTGACGGCGTGCCAGCTCCCCCGAAGGGGGAGCTTTTAGGCATCTGCCAGTTCGCACTAATAAAGCTCCCCCTTCGGGGGAGCTGGCGAACGCAGTGAGCCTGAGAGGGTTGCCGTCCCCTTGAGGAAGGTGGCTGCGACTAACGGGAGCAGACGGAAGGGGTTCCCACCGAAAAAGGCTGCCTGCCAAGCGGCAGACAGCCTTTTCCAGAAGAAAATAAGGAAAACACGTGCCCCAAAGGGCAGAGTGAGTATCAGAACATACTTTCGTCCTTGTAGCGCCCGGTGCGCACGAACTGCACCCACTCGGCTACGTTCACGGCGTGGTCGCCGATGCGCTCCAGATACTTGATGACCATCAAAAGATCCAGCGCGGCGTCCACCTTGGCGGGGTCGGCGGCGATCTCCTGGGCCAGCGTGTGCTTGATGGCGTTGAAGTCGTAGTCCACGGCGTCGTCTGCGGCGATGACGCGGCGGGCGGCGATCTCGTCCTCGGCAGTCAGGGCAGCCATGGCATCTATGATCATCTGGTAGGCCTTGCGTCCCATGGCGATGGCCTGACTGACGGCAGGGTCGCCCTCCTTGCGTACAGTGACGAGATGGGGGATGATCTCGGCGATATCCGAGGCGTGGTCGCCCATGCGCTCGATGTCGGTGACCACCTTCATGGCGGTGGAGATGTGGCGCAGGTCGCCCGCTACGGGCTGCTGGCGCAGCAGCAGAGCCATGCAGCGGTGCTCGATGTCCCGCTCCATGTTATTGATGCGGTCATCCCCCTGCACGATCTTCTGGGCGGCTACGGTGTCGGCGGTGCACAGCGCTTCCAGTGCGTTCTCCACGGCCTCGGCGGCGTTCTGCCCCATCTCCACCAGTGCGGTCCTGAGGGCTTCCAGATCGCTGTCGTATTGTTTGCGAATGCTCATTGCTTTGTTCCTCCCTGCATTAACCGAACCGGCCGGAGATGTAGTCCTCGGTGCGCTTATCCCGGGGCGTGCTGAAGATCTGGTTCGTGGGGCCAACTTCCACCAGTTCACCCAGCAGGAAGAAGGCGGTGCGGTCGCTGATACGGGCAGCCTGCTGCATATTGTGGGTGACGATGACCACGGTGTAGTTCTTTTTCAGTTCGCTCATCAGCTCTTCCACCTTCATGGTAGAGCCGGGGTCCAGTGCGCTGGTGGGCTCGTCCATCAGCAGCACCTCGGGCTTGACCGCCAGAGCCCGGGCAATGCAAAGACGCTGCTGCTGGCCGCCGGAAAGGCCAAGGGCGCTCTTTTTCAGGCGGTCCTTCACCTCGTCCCACAGGGCTGCGCCCCGCAGAGAGCTTTCCACCAGCTCGTCCAGCTCGGCCTTATTGCGCACGCCGTGCAGCTTGGGGCCGTAGGTGATGTTGTCGTAGATGCTCATGGGGAAGGGGTTTGCCTTCTGGAACACCATGCCCACGCGGCGGCGCAGGTCGGTCAGCTCCATCTCGCGGGCAAAGATGTCCTCGCCCTTCAGCCGTACATCGCCCTCGATGCGCACGCCCGGCACAAGGTCGTTCATGCGGTTCAGGGTCTTTAAAAAGGTGGACTTGCCGCAGCCGGAGGGGCCGATGAGTGCGGTGATCTCCCGCTCGCCCACGTCCAGCGAAATGCTCTTCAGCGCCTTGAAGTCGCCGTACCAGAGGTTCAGATCCTTTGCCGATATCACCGGCACATTCGTGTTTTCCATAGAGTACCTCTTTATTTTTACTGCTTCTGTTTCAGTTTTGTTTTCGCCAGACGTGCTGCCAGATTGATGAGCAGCACCAGCACCAGCAGCACTGCGCCGATGCCCCATGCGGAGGTGAAATCGCCGTCCTCAAAGGCGCGCAGGTACAGCAGCACCGACAGGGTGGCACCGTTGGAGGTGTAGGCCTTGAATACGCTCTTGGCGATCACCTCTGCCGCACCGGCGGTGAACAGCAGCGCGGCGCTTTCGCCCACGATGCGTCCCACCGCCAAAATGCAGCCGGTGACGATACCATCAATGCTGCAGGGCAGCACGATGGTGCGGATGATGTGCCACTTGCCTGCACCCAGACCCATGGCGCCCTCACGGTAGCCCTGCGGCACCGTTTTGAGGGATTCCTGTGTGGTGCGGATGATGGTGGGCAGGTTCATCACCACCAGCGTCAGGCTGCCGGACAGCAGACAGGTCTGGAAGCCCAGCGCCTGACTGAACACCAGCATACCTACCAAGCCGTAGATGATGCTGGGGATACCCGCCAGCGTTTCGTTGGTGAACTCGATGACCTCGATGAGCCGCCGGTTGGAAGCGTATTCGGTCAGGTAGACCGCCGCACCCACGCCCAGCGGCAATACAATAAGTAATGTCAGAAGAATGACATACAAAGTGTTGAGGATGGCGGGCAGAATGCCGTCCGTCTTTTTCAGCACACTGGCGGTGGTAGAGAGGAACTTCCAGCTGATGTGGGGGATGCCCCGCACCAGCACCAAGCCGATGATCCCGGCCACCAGCACCATCACCAGCACGGCGCTGGCCCAGACCAGCACGGTCATTACCCGGTTCCATGCCCGGCGGGAGGGCGAAAAGCCGTTATTCATCGCGGTTGCCTCCCTTCAGCACCACATTCAGCACAACGTTGATAAGCATGATGAACACGAACAGCACCAGCGCGATGCTGAACAGTGCCTGCCGCTGCAAGCCGCCGGCGTAGCTCATTTCCTTGGCGATGGCGGTGGTCAGCAGGGTGACGCTGCGGAACAGGCTGTCCGGCATATTGGGGCTGTTGCCCGCCACCATCATCACGGCCATGGCTTCGCCGATGGCGCGGCCGATGCCCAGCACAACGCCTGCGGCAATGCCGCTTTTCGCTGCCGGGATGCTGATCTTGAACCATGTTTCGGTGTTGGTCGCGCCCAGCGCCAGACTGCCCTGCTCATACTCCGGCGGCACGGCGTTGAGCGCCGTCACCGACACGGACACGATGCTGGGCAGGATCATGATGGAAAGCACCACGATGGCGCTGAGCAGGCAGGCACCGGAGGCCTTGCCGAAAGCTTTTGCCACGGCGGGCACCAGTACCTGCATACCCAAAAGGCCGAACACCACGCTGGGGATGCCGGACAGCAGCTCGATGGCGGTGACCACCACGGTGCGCAGCTTGGGGTCTGCGGCCTTGGAAAGGAACACTGCCGTCAGCAGGCCGATGGGCACGCCGATGATGGTAGCGCCCAGCGTGCCGTAGACGCTGGACAGGATGAAGGGCAGGATGCCGAACAGTGGCTCTGCCGCGGTGGACGCCCATTTTGTGCCGAACAGGAACTTGAACAGGCCGATTTTATGGATAGCCGGCACGCCGGAGACCACCATGTACACCGAGATGAGCACCACGCAGCACACCGCCAGCATTCCGCACAGGAAGAAGATGAAATTCATCACCGCTTCCAGCCAGTCGGCGGGGGTGCGGGGCAGCCGTACCCGGCGCAGAGAAGAGGTTGTATTTTTCATAACGCGATCCTATAAAAAGCCGCACCAGCCCAGCCTTTTAGGGCAGACCGACGCGGCAGTTCTCTTGTTCAGATGCAGGGCAGGCGGTTCACCGGGGAGCTTTCCCCGCGAAATTCGGGGCTTCCAGCTCCCGCCCTATTGCCTGCGGCAACAGGGTCCCACCCTCGGATCATTCGCTGGGGAAACTCCCCGGCAAACCACCCGGTAATTACTCGTTCACGGGCACAGCGCCAGCGGTGCGGATGAGGTCGGCAGCGTCCTTGCTGGTGGCAAAGTCCACAAAGGCCTGTGCCTGCTCAGACAGGGCAACGCTCTTGTTGGTAACGAACACGAAGGGACGCTGGATCTTGTAGCTGCCGTCCTTGACGGTGTCCTCGCTGCACTCCACACCCTCCACGGTGACCATGGCAACGGTGTCGCCCACAGCGGACAGAGAAGCGTAGCCGATGGCCAGCGGGTTTGCCTCCACAGCGCTGATGACAGCGCCGGTAGCGGTCAGCTCCTGTGCGTACTTGCAGCTGTCCTTCACGTCCACGATGCTCTCAAAGCCATCGCGGGTGCCGGAACCGGCCTCGCGGCCCACCAGAACGATCTCGCCGTCATCGCCGCCGACATCCTTCCAGTTGGTGATCTCGCCGGTGAACATCTTCTTCAGCTGCTCCACGGTCAGGTCAGCGACCTTGCTGTCCTTGTTCACAACGATGGCAATGCCGTCCAGCGCCACGACGGTGCCGTCCACATCGGACTTCTCGTCGTCCTTCAGGGCGCGGGAGGACAGGCCGATGTCCAAGGTCTTATCGGTAGCGCCGGTGATGCCTGCGCCGGAACCGGTGGGGTCGTAGCTGACGGTGACGCCCGGCTCGACCTCGGCAAAGCCCTCGGTCAGGGCAGCGATGACGTTCTTCATGGAAGTGGAACCGCCGGTAGCAACGTTGCCGCTCAGGGTGCCGGCTGCCTGCTCGGCAGCGGAAGAAGCGGTGGTGGAAGCAGAAGCAGCAGTGGACGCAGAAGAAGCAGAACCGCCGCAGGCAGTCAGAGCAGCAGCCGCAGCAGCTGCACCGCAAACGGTCAGAAACGAACGACGAGAGATCTTTTTCATGATAGATTTTCCTCCATTAAAAACCCGGGCTCCCGCCCGGCACTGTCTTTTTGTGTTTTCCTTGGGAACGGCCTTATTCTACCGCTTTGCTGCCTTTGCCGCGACCATGGACGTGCAAAAAGTGCGTAAAACTTTGTGCATACTGCCAGCCCCAATGTAAAGAACAGGTAATGCGGCACAAAACAAAAAAGCCGCCGGGCGCTCCTGTTTCCAAGAGTGCCCGGCGGCGGGGTGTATTCGGTTTTACTCTACGCGGCTGGTCATAGTCTCGCCATCGTAGAAGAACACAACGATCTTGCCCTTATACTTGATGCGCACCTCGTAAGTGCCGTTTTGACGAGTCGGCAGTGTAGTGTTTTCATGGGACGGCGGGATGCTGTTTTCGGTTTCCAGCCCAAAAGTATTCCGGCTGAACTCCTGATACTGCTTTGCACCAACTTTCAACGTACCGTGGAGAAACACCATGTCCTCCGGCGCAGCGCCGTTTTCCGTAAAGGTACCGGTGATATCCTTCCGGGGAATGGTCACGTCCTCTTCGCTCCGGTTCCAGATGGCAAAGTAGGGTCTGTACTGGATTTTGGTGTTCTCGCCGCCGGAAAAGTCCGTTTCGCTAAGGACATCGCACAGGAACATCACGCCCTCCACCTCCTCCTTGGGGTGGTTCAGGTCCATGGTCGTTCCACAGCCGGTCAAAGCCCCTGCGGCGGTCAGCACCAGTGCCCCGGCGCTGAGCTTGAGAAATGTTCTGCGGTCGATCATAGCGATGTGCCTCCTGTGCTTCTGTTATAAATGGTCAGATGAGCTCTCGCAGCGCAACATACTTGCCGTCCTGCTTCAACAGATACATCGTTGCAGTATTTCCGGCGATCTTGATGGTCAACTCGGCCGGCGTACCGCTTCTGTATGCTTCCAGTGCCTTTTCCGTTTTGAAAAGCATTTCCAGATCTACTGTGGTCTTTCCAAACAGGGAGCCCCACATAAAGTTAGAAGCGATCAGCGTGCCAGATACAGGTGCCACAGTCTCCAGCGCTTCACCGTCTAGGCTGGCCGTGAACATTCCTGCATAACCCGTAGCCTGAAAATCGTTTTTGCTGCCCTCAAACTTCAGTGTGACCTTGGCCTTCAGGTTTCTTTTCAGACCGGTCAGCTCCGTGCCGGTATAACCGATGTCCAGATCATGGATGCTGACCCGGTACGCCCCTACCCGGACTTCGTTGGGAGCCAGTGCATTGCTGTCACCGCAGCCGCCCAGCAGTCCGGTCATGGACACTGCAACTGCCACTGCGGCAGAAGTCTTTAAAAAAGAACGACGATCCATTTTCATAGCCATACTATAAGCCCTCCTCAAAAGCTTTTTGTACCCTAAGAGTACCACATTTTACCACGTTGTCAACCATCGAAACTTAGGTTTCACCGTTTTTTTTACCATTTTATCGTTCCTTTATAACAGAAGGGCAGTGGGTGCTTTGAGAACAGCAGCGGATGCTGCGTCTGCCGCCGTTCCGGGCGGCGGCAGGAATTTCTGTTTTTTTGAACAAAATCGAAATTTGCTGTTGACAAAGGGCACTCGGTATGATAAAATAACCAAGTCGGGTGCGAACACCTGATGCGAAAATGGACGTATGGCCCGTTGGTCAAGCGGTTAAGACAGAGGCCTCTCACGCCTTTAACATCGGTTCGATTCCGGTACGGGTCACCATTTTATAGTAGTAAAACGGCCACGCGCCGTTTTATATAGATGCCTCTTTAGCTCAGTCGGTTAGAGCACCTGACTGTTAATCAGGGTGTCGCCTGTTCGAGTCAGGCAAGAGGCGCCAGTAAAGCGATGGAAATTTTCCATCGCTTTTTTCTTTTTCCCGGCGGCCTTGTTGACAGCACCGCCTCGGGGGGCTATACTTAGCATTATAATAAAGAATACGGAAAAAACTCCTTCCGGCAGGGTCAGACGCCTTGCCGTACTGCCAAAGGTTCCCTCCCCGAGGGAGCTGGCTGCGAACAAGGTGAGCAGACTGAGGGAGTTTCCTGTCAAAAGGAGAACATCATGAAAAAAGTTATTCTGACCGGCGACCGTCCCACCGGCCGCCTGCACGTTGGCCACTATGTCGGCTCTCTGAAGGAGCGGGTGCGGCTGCAGAACACCGGCGAGTACGACGAGATCTTTATCATGATCGCCGACGCGCAGGCGCTGACCGATAATGCCGACAACCCGGAGAAGGTGCGCCAGAACATTTTGCAGGTGGCGCTGGACTATCTGGCCTGCGGTCTGGACCCCAACAAGGTGCACATCTTCATCCAGTCCATGGTGCCCCAGCTGACCGAGCTGAGCTTCTACTACCAGAATCTGGTCACCGTCAGCCGCCTGCAGCGCAACCCCACCGTGAAGAGCGAGATCCAGATGCGCAACTTCGAAGCCAGCATCCCGGTGGGCTTCTTCTGCTACCCCATCAGTCAGGCTGCCGATATCACCGCGTTCAAGGCTACCACCGTGCCCGCAGGCGAGGACCAGAAGCCCATGATCGAGCAGTGCTGCGAGATCGTGCACAAGTTCAACTCCGTCTACGGTGAAACGCTGGTAGAGCCCGAGATCGTTCTGCCCCAGAACGCCGCCTGCCTGCGCCTGCCCGGCATTGACGGCAAGGCCAAGATGAGCAAGAGCCTTGGCAACTGCATCTACCTGTCCGAGGAGCCGGAGGAGATCGAGAAGAAGGTCAAGTCCATGTTTACCGACCCCAACCACCTGCGTGTGCAGGACCCCGGCAAGGTGGAGGGCAACCCGGTGTTCATCTATCTGGACGCTTTCTGCCGTCCCGAGCACTTTGCCGAGTTCTGGCCGGAGTACCAGAATCTGGACGAGGTCAAGGCGCACTATCAGCGCGGCGGTCTTGGCGATATGAAGGTGAAGAAGTTCCTGAACAGCGTCATGCAGGCTGAGCTGGAGCCCATCCGCACCCGCCGCAAGGAGTGGGAGCAGCGTCTGCCCGAGGTGGTGGAGATCCTGAAGGAGGGCAGCGCCTACGCCGAAAAGACCGCTGCCGCCACGCTGGACGAGGTGCGCAAGGCCATGCGCATCGACTACTTCGAGAACGATAACCTGCTGAAATAATATTTATGAGAGAGCCCGAAACGCCGCAGGCGTTTCGGGCATTCTTTTGCGTGGGCGGCGTTCTCGCCCTCTCAGGCGCTCCCGCGCCAGCTCTCCCAAAGGGAGAGCCGAGTTCTAAAGCTTGTTGCTAAAGTATTAGGTTCAATAAGAAAGTTTCCGGCAGTGCTCTTGCCTCTCCCTTTGAGGAAAGACTTCCCCCGCTCCGGGGGAAGATGTCACCGCAGGTGACAAAAGGGGGAGTGTGGATTTGCGAAGCAAAGACGGAGAGGGCGAGGACGCTAACGTTTGTAAATACAGTTTTCTGCTATGCGATAAACGAAAAGCGTTTCGGGCTCTCTTTTGCATCGTTTACGAAAACTGCATAGAAAATGCGGTCAAGCTATGATAAAATAGAGGCAACAAGTACAGAAAGCCCCGTTTCGGGGGCAAGAAAAAAGGAGAACCACCATGCAAAAGACCATCTGGATCACCGGCGCAAGTTCCGGCATCGGCCGGGAGTTCGCCCGCCGGTATGCCGCCATGGGCTGCCGGCTCATCCTGACTGCCCGCCGCGCCGACCGCTTGCAGGCTCTCGCCGAGGAGCTGCACGCAGCCCACGGCACGGAATGCCGCATCGAGACTGCCGACCTCTCCCGCACCGAGGAGTGCAGCCGCCTGTGCGGGATGCTGGCGGACGAGCACATCGACATCTTCATCAACAACGCCGGTTTCGGCGTCTGCGGCAGCATTCTGGAAACGGAGGAAGCCCGCGAGGAAGAGATGATCCAAGTGAATGTTGCTGCCATGGCGCGGCTGTTCCGCGCCGTGGTGCGCAAGATGAACGCACAGGGCGGCGGCACCATCCTGAATGTGGCGTCCTCTGCGGGGCTTCTGCCCGGCGGACCCTATATGGCGGGCTACTACGCCAGCAAAGCCTATGTGGTCAGCATGACCCGCGGCGTGGCTGAAGAGCTGCGGGAGATGCACAGCCCGGTCTACGTCTGCGCCCTCTGCCCCGGCCCTGTGGATACCGAGTTCAACGACCGCGCCGGGGTGGTGTTTGCCCTGCGGGGCATCACCCCGGAGCTGTGCGTGGAGGAAGCCCTGCTGGGCATGATGCACCGCAAGACCATCATTGTGCCCTCTGCCCTTATGCGGCTGTGCACCAGCGCCCAGCGCCTTGTGCCCATTCCCCTGCTGATGCCCATTGTGGCGCGCCAACAGAAGAAAAAGCTGGGGTAAAAGACAAAAGTCGTCCAAACTTGTCAACAAGCCCAAATTAAGCCGAAATATCTTGTGCACCGTGACGAGGCACGTCAGTGCACGCAAACTGGAACGCTGAAAAACAGCGAGTTTGCGCATTATTCTGCGGCACGAAAGCGGAAATCTAAAGAAAGTACAACAAAACTTCACAAGAATGTGCCTTGACACTTTCTGCAAAGGATGCTAGACTGGTATACAAGTAAGAGCGCACTCCGGCACGGCCGGATACGACGCGCTTTGCAAAGCAGCACGGCTGCAATTTGCGCCGTGTAAAATACGATTTTTGACAGGAGGACTTTATTATGGCACAGTGCACTCCCAAATCCTTTGACCTGACCGGCAAGGTGGCGCTGATCACCGGCGCATCCTACGGCATCGGCATGGCAATTGCAAAGGCTATGGCAGCCAACGGCGCTACCATCGTGTTCAATGATATCAAGCAGGAGCTGGTGGACAAGGGTCTGGCTTCCTATGCAGAGGCAGGCATCAAGGCTTACGGCTACGTCTGCGACGTCACCGACGAGGATGCCGTCAACGCCATGGTGGCAAAGATCACCGAGGAAGTCGGCCACATCAACATTCTGGTCAACAACGCCGGTATCATCAAGCGTATCCCCATGACCGAGATGAGCGCTGCTCAGTTCCGTCAGGTCATCGATGTCGATCTGAACGCTCCCTTCATCGTGGCAAAGGCCATCATCCCCGATATGATCGCACAGGGCGGCGGCAAGATCATCAACATCTGCTCCATGATGAGCGAGCTGGGCCGTGAGACCGTTTCTGCCTATGCAGCAGCAAAGGGCGGCCTGAAGATGCTGACCAAGAACATCGCTTCCGAGTACGGCGCTTACAACATCCAGTGCAACGGCATCGGACCCGGCTACATCGCTACCCCGCAGACCGCACCTCTGCGCGAGATCCAGCCCGACGGCAGCCGTCACCCCTTCGACCAGTTCATCGTTGCCAAGACCCCCGCAGGCCGCTGGGGCGAGGCCGAGGATCTGGGCGGACCCGCTGTGTTCCTGGCATCTGAGGCCTCTGACTTTGTCAACGGCCTGATCCTGTATGTGGACGGCGGCATTCTGGCCTACATCGGCAAGCAGCCCCAGTAAGCGCTGAGGGCACTCCGCAGTTCTGACCCCGGGGACTGCCGCACAGCGTTGTGTGGCAGTCCCCTTTTGTATTTGTACGGGAAAGGATGTTATGCTATAATGGAAAAAGCACATCAGGATATCCCATGGGTGCCCCATGCCGAGATCGCCCCGGAGCCCTGCGGCCCCGGGGTGCAGCGCCGCGTGCTGGCTTACAGCAAGGACGCCATGTGCGTGGAAAACACCTTTGAGACCGGCGGCATGGGTGCCATGCACTGCCACCCCCACACCCAGATCACCTATATCGTCTCCGGGCGGTACCGCTTTACCATCGGGGACGAGACCCGGGAGGTAGGCCCCGGCGATACCCTGCTCAAGCAGAACGGCGTCATGCACGGCTGTGTCTGTCTGGAGGGCGGCGTGATGCTGGATTTCTTTACCCCCATGCGGGAGGACTTTGTATAACACCTGCGTACCGCAGGGAAAAATAAGAAGGAGAACCATTGTTATGAAGATCGCACTTATCAACGAGAACAGTCAGGCCGCCAAGAACGGCATCATCGAAGCCGCCCTGAAAAAGGTGGTGGAGCCCATGGGCCACGAGGTGGTCAACTACGGCATGTACGCCGCCGATGACGCTGCACAGCTGACCTATGTGCAGTGCGGCATTCTGGCTGCCATCCTGCTGAACAGCGGCGCTGCGGACTACGTTGTTACCGGCTGCGGCACCGGCGAGGGCGCCATGCTGGCACTGAACAGCTTCCCCGGCGTCATCTGCGGCCACGTTGAGGACCCCGTGGATGCCTACACCTTTGCTCATGTCAACGACGGCAACGCCGTTGCCATGCCCTTTGCCAAGGGCTTCGGCTGGGGCGGTGAGCTGAACCTCGAGTACTGCTTCGAGAAGCTGTTCGGCTTCGGCCACGGTCAGGGCTACCCCAAGGAGCGCGTTGTGCCCGAGCAGCGCAACAAGAAAATTTTGGACGGCGTGCGCGCTGCCACCTTCAAGCCCCTCATCGAGTGCCTGAAGAGCATCGACCAGGAGCTGCTGAAGGGCGCTGTGGCCGGTGCAAAGTTCTCTGAGCTGTTCTTTGCTTCCTGCAAGGACGAGGAGCTGGCCGCTTACGTCAAGACCCTGCTGTAAGCTGCGGAGGAGATCATGCAAGGACTGACCCTGTTCAACCTGAACCTCACCCACCTTCTGGATGCTTTTCTGGAAACTGCAGTGCCCATGATCGCCGGTCTTGCCGAGGTGGTGGGCCTGTTCATCATCATCACCAGTCTGGCAAAGGCCACTTTCTACTATGTCCGCGCCACCTTTTTCAACGACCACCGGGACTTCCACCATGAAATGAGCAGCGGCCTGACCACCGCGCTGGAATTTCTGATGTCGGCAGAGATCGCCAAGACCTTTTTGCTGCAAAATCTGGAGTCGGTGGTGCCGCTGGCGGCTACCTTTGCGCTGCGCGCCCTGATGAGCCTGCTGCTGCACTGGGAGATGGAGGGCGGTCACCGCCCGGCCAACGCCAAGGAAAAGGACAAGTCCGAGCCCCCGAAGGACGGCGAAAACGGCTGACAGGCAAAACATTTGCCAAACTTTAGCAGGGCAAAGTTTTTCCGTATTGTGAAAAACGTAAAACCTTGAGATGAATACTTGACAGGTTTGCACAAAGAGACTATACTCGTGCCATCGAAAGCAAAGGCGCTGACGGAAGCAATTCCGCCAGCGCCTTTTGTGTTTTCGGGGATACTGCCGCACGGAGAGAATAGAGGGCTCCCTGTGCAAAAAACGACCGTAGGAGGTAGGAAAAATGTTCAACTCCGTCAACACCTGCTGGACGCTCGTGGGAGCGTTCCTAGTGTACTTCATGCAGGCCGGATTCGCCCTATGCGAGGCCGGCTTCACCCGGGCAAAGAACACCGGCAACATCCTGATGAAAAACATGATGGATTTCTGCATCGGCACGCCCTGCTACTGGCTCATCGGCTTCGGCCTGATGTTCGGCGGCACCGGCGCACTGATCGGTGGCTTCGATCCCTTCATTCAGGGTGATTACAGCCATCTGGGTCTGGATATCCCCCTGTGGGTGTACATCGTGTTCCAGACCGTGTTCTGCGCTACGGCAGCCACCATCGTCTCCGGCTCCATGGCCGAGCGCACCAACTTCAAGGCGTACTGCGTGTACTCCGCCGCCATCTCGCTGGTGGTGTACCCCATCTGCGGCCACTGGATGTGGGGCGGCGGCTGGCTGCAGAGCATGGGCTTCCACGATTTTGCAGGTTCCGCAGCCGTGCATAACGTGGGCGGCGTCATCGCTCTGCTGGGCGCTTGGATGCTGGGCCCCCGTATTGGCAAGTACGATAAGAACGGCAACCCCCACGCCATTCCCGGCCACAACCTGACCGCCGGTGCTCTGGGCGTGTTCATCCTGTGGTTCTGCTGGTTCGGCTTCAACGGCGGCTCTTCCCTGAGCCTGTCCACCGATGCTACCATGACCCTGACCGGTCTGGTCTGCTTCAACACCAACCTCGCCGCAGCCGTTGCTACCTGCGTGACCATGATCTTTACTTGGCTGCGCTACGGCAAGCCGGACGTCTCCATGACCCTGAACGGTTCTCTGGCTGGCCTTGTGGCTATTACCGCAGGCTGCGATACCGTCTCCCCCTTCGGCGCTTTCTTCATCGGCTTTGTGGCCGGTATCCTTGTGGTGCTGAGCGTGGAATTCTTCGATAAGATCGCCAAGGTGGATGACCCCGTAGGTGCTGTTTCCGTCCACTTTGCAAACGGCGTCTGGGGCACCATTGCGGTGGGTCTGTTCTCCACCGGTGCCAACACCGAACATGCCGGTCTGTTCTACGGCGGCGGTCTGGCACAGCTGGGCACGCAGCTGCTGGGTCTGGTCTGCGTGGATGCCTACGTTGTGATCGTGATGTTCATCGTCTTTAAGATCATTGATAAGACCCTTGGCCTGCGCGTGCCCGCCGAGGTGGAGATCGACGGTCTGGACATCCACGAGCACGGTCTGGCTTCCGCTTATGCAGGCTTTGCCATCTCGGATGCCAACTCCGCTGCCATGACCCCCAACGAGAACACCGATCTGGGCGAGGACGACGTCACCAAGGCGACCGCAAAGCAGGTGGATGCAGCCGTGCCGGTGGTGCGCGAGCCTGTGATCCACGATGGCGTCTACGACACCGGTATGCACAAGGTGTCCATCATTGCAAAGCTGGCAAAGTTCGATCAGCTCAAGACTGCTCTGAATGATCTGGGCGTCACCGGCATGACCGTGACGCAGGTCATGGGCTGCGGCATCCAGAAGGGCACCCCTGAAAAATACCGCGGCGTGCCGGTGGATACCACCCTGCTGCCCAAGATCAAGGTGGAAGTCATCGTCTCCCGCATCAGCGTGGACGCTGTGGTGGAAGCTGCCAAGAAGGCACTGTACACCGGCCACATCGGCGATGGCAAGATCTTTGTCTACAACGTGACCCGCGTGGTCAAGATCCGCACCGGCGAGGAAAACTACGCCGCTCTGCAGGATGTGGAGTAAACGCTCCGCTAATCTTTCCGCTGTTCCCGCTGCGGCGGCAGCCCGGCTGCTCCGACACAGTTCCCGCCGCCCGGCGTGACAGATAGATTTTTCCTTTTCCTTTTTTTGTTCGAGTCAACAGTAAGTCGAAAGCCCCGCTCCTGCGCACAAGGGAGCGGGGCTTTTGCTATGAAAAAAGTACCCCGGAAACGCCGACAGGCGCTTCCGGGGTACTTATCATTTATACCTTACAGGCTGCGGGTGCGGATCTCGGTAGTGACCTTGGCGATGAAGTCCTCAAGGCTCATCTCGGTGGTCTCGCCCTTGCGGTCGCGCACGGAGATGTTGCCGGCCTCGGCTTCCTTGGCGCCCAGCACCAGCATATAGGGCACGCGGTCCACCTGCTGTGCGGCACGGATCTTGTAGCCGATCTTCTGGTTGTCGTCATCCAGCACAACGCGGACACCGGCATCTGCCAGCTTCTCGGTCACATCCTGTGCGTACTCCAGCGTCTTTTCGGACACGGGCAGCACCTTGACCTGCGTGGGAGCCAGCCAGGTGGGGAACTTGCCCTTGGTCTCCTCGATCAGGTAAGCCATGAAGCGGTCCAGAGAGCCCAGAATTGCGCGGTGCAGCACCACGGGGGTCTTTTCGGAGCCGTCCTTGTCCACATAGGTCAGGTGGAACTTTGCGGGCAGGCAGAAGTCCAGCTGGCAGGTGGACAGGGTGTACTCGGCACCCACGGCGGGCTTCACGTTCACGTCCAGCTTCGGGCCGTAGAAGGCAGCCTCGCCGATCTCCTCGGTGAAGTGGATGCCCAGCTCGGTCAGCACTTCGCGCAGGGCCTGCTCTGCATGGTTCCACATGGCATCATCGTCGTGGTACTTCTTCTTGTCGGCAGGATCACGCAGGCTCAGCACGCAGCGGTAATCGGTGATGTTGAAGTCCTTGTACACCTCAAAGATCAGGTTGCACACGTCTGCCACTTCGCTCTTGATCTGCTCCGGGGTGCAGAACAGGTGGGCGTCGTTCTGGCAGAAGTGACGGCCGCGCTCGATGCCCTTCAGGGTGCCGGAGGACTCGTAACGGAAGTCATGGGCGATCTCGCCGATCCGCATGGGCAGGTCACGGTAGGAGTGCGGGCGGTTTGCGTAGATCATCATGTGGTGGGGGCAGTTCATCGGGCGCAGCACGTAGCTCTCGCCCTCCATCTCCATGGCCGGGAACATATTCTCACGATAGTGATCCCAGTGGCCGGAGGTCTTGTACAGGTTCACGGTGCCGATGCAGGGGGTCATGACGTGCAGATAGCCGCGGGCACGCTCCTTCTCCTTGATATAGTTCTCCAGCTCCTGCCAGACGGTGTAGCCTGCGGGCAGGAACATGGGCAGGCCGCGGCCCACCAGATCATCGGTCATGAACAGGCCCATCTCCTTGCCGATCTTGCGGTGATCGCGCTCGCGGGCCTCCTGCTGCTCCTTCTCCCATGCGTCCAGCTCGTCCTGATTGCGGAAGGCCACGCCGTTGATACGGGTCAGCATCTTGTTTTCCTTGTCGTTCTTCCAGTATGCGCCGGACTGCTGGGTGATCTTGAAGGCCTTCAGTGCCTTGGTGTAGGTCAGGTGGGGTCCGATGCACATATCCACGTACTCGCCCTGCTGGAAGAAGCTGAACTCGGTCTCGTCGGCAAGATCTGCCATGTGCTCGACCTTGTAGTGCTCCTGACGCTCCTCCATCAGCTTCTCAGCCTCGGCACGGGGCAGGATGAAGGGCTTGATGGGCAGATTCTCCTTGACGATCTTGCGCATCTCTTTTTCGATGTTGGCCAGATCCTCGTCGCTCAGCTTCTGGTCGCCCAGATCGACATCGTAGTAGAAGCCGTTCTCGGTGGCAGGGCCGAAGGCAAAATCAGCCTGCGGGTACAGGCGCTTGATGGCCTGTGCCATAACGTGAGCTGCGGTGTGACGGATAACGTGCAGTTCCTGATCCTGCGGGCACTCGTCCACATGACCGTCCTTGTAGATGATCTTCATAGTAGATTCTCCTTTGACAATGTGGTGTTGAACAAAAACAAAAAGCGCTTCACCCCGTAAAACTCACGGGATGAAGCGCCGATCAAATGTCTGCGTTCCACGGTTCCACCCGAATTGCGCGCTCCCCGGCGGGGAAACGCGCCCCTCGCAGTGCTGTAACGGGCACGCCCGGCAGAGGTTCGCCTCTGCACTCTGCGGTGGTAGAAGCCGAGGTCATGGCAGGCTGCTTGCAGCACCCGGAAAACCCGGGGCAGCCCTCTCTGCGGCATGAAAAGCGGGGCTTCAGTTTGTCCGCATCAATGTTTTGGACAGGATGAAACTACGCTGATTGTAGCACGCCGGAACAAAAAAATCAAGGGATAGCGGCGGAAATGTATAAAATCCTCTCCCCCTCTGCGCCTTGCCACAGGCGGCGAAGCAGTGTATAATAGGTGCAGAACGCTACAACGCCGGAACCCCCGGCAGATACAGGAGGAATTGCAGATGAATAAACCGGTACTGGTCGTCATGGCAGCCGGCATGGGCAGCCGTTACGGCGGCATGAAGCAGATCGACCCGGTGGGTCCCAACGGACAGGTCATTATGGACTACTCCCTCTACGATGCCCGCCGCGCCGGCTTTGAGACCGTGATCTTTGTCATCAAGCACGAGATCGAGGACGCCTTCAAAGCTGCCATCGGCGATCGCGTGGCGAAAGCAATGAACGTGAAGTACGCCTTTCAGCAGCTGGAAGAGCTGCCCGCAGGCTTTGCCGTGCCGGAGGGACGCGTAAAGCCTTGGGGCACCTGCCACGCTGTGCTGGCTGCAAAGCCCCTCATTGATGGCCCCTTTGCGGTCATCAATGCAGACGACTACTACGGCCCGGAGGCGTTTCAGGTGATGTACGATTACCTGTCCACCCACGCCGATGATGAGTTCTACCGCTACTGCATGGTCAGCTATCTGCTGAAAAACACCCTGTCCGAGAACGGCAGCGTGGCACGCGGCGTGTGCATCAAAAACGAGGACGGCACCCTGCAAAGCGTGACCGAGCGCACCCGCATCGAGCCCTGCGACGGCGGCGCACACTACACCGAGGATGGCGGCGAGAGCTGGGTAGACCTGCCCGGCGACACCCCCGTGAGCATGAACCTGTGGGGCTTCGGCAAGAGCTTTCTGGATGAAGCCGAGCAGCGCTTTGCGGGCTGGCTGACCGAGAACCTGCCGGTGAATCCCCTGAAGTGCGAGTACTTCCTGCCGCTGGTGGTGACCGAGCTGATTGAAGAGAACAAGGCAAAAATCCAAGTGCTGCGCAGCACTGATAAGTGGTTTGGTGTCACCTACCGGGAGGACAAGCCTTTGGTGGTGGAGGCCATTGCCCGCAAAACCGCCGAGGGTCAGTACCCCGAAAAGCTGTGGGAGTGAGTGTCCGCAATAGCGCGAAAAATATTTTAACCAGAACAACGTCGGGCAGCCCGCGGGCTGCCCGACGTTGTGTTTTTATGGGGAGGAACGTATTTACAAAAACCGTTCCAGCTGGATGCGGTTGTCCTCTTCAAAGTCCTGCAGCCGCTGGGCAAGGCGCTTTGCGCCCGGGGCGGCGTTGGGGTAGTCTTTGCAGCTTTTTACGCAGTCCACCACCCCCATGCCGCTGCCCTGCGTAAGCATTTCGGCCAGATTGCGGGTGGATTTGTCCGTAAGGGTCTTGAGCCCGATGCCCATTTTCGTGTTCAGCTTTGCCATGGTGCTCTGCCCCTGTGCGCTGCCGCCGCAGGCTTCGATGGCGGTGTGTGCTTCCTGATTCAGCTGGTGATAGATATTTCGCTGGCGCAGCAGCTCGGCTTTGAACTGCACATCGTTGGTCATGGGTAAAATTTGCTCCAGGGTGTTCTTGCCCATCTCGGTGTTCTGCACCACCGCTTCCAGCAGGTTCAGGTTATCGTTTTTCTGGTTTTCCATACAAAAAATCCCCCTTTGGCACCTAGTATGTGTCCAAAGGGGGATTTTATACGGTTATTTTCAGCAGATCTTATTGCCGCCGGAGATCTGGATGCCGCGCAGCCGCTCGTCACAGATGGCGTACAGGCGCTGCCAGCAGTTGGCGGCGCTGTCCAGCTCGTCCACCCCTGCCACTGCGACGCTCAGGGTAAAGGGCACACGCTTCATCATGCCCATAGAGGTGATGCACTCGTGGGGCATTTCGGCGTAGATGTTCCGCATCTGCTCGGCCAGCTGCCCGCCGTCCATATCCAGACAGCCCACCACAAAGGTGGTGCCGGTCAGGCGGCAGACGATCTGACTGCCCGGGATGTCGAAATATTTTTTCCACTGGTTTGCCACAAAGCAGATCAGCTGATCCATCACCGGCTGACCGTAGGTGTCCCGCAGCTGTGCGCCGTGATCCAGCGATATCAGCGCCACAGCGGCCTTGCGCCCCTGCTGTGCCCAGCGGTCCAGCTCGGCGGCGATCACAGTCTCCAGATAGCGGCGGTTGTACACGCCGGAAAGAAAATCGTGGGTCAGATCCTCGCGGCACAACTCCCGCTCGCGGGCGCTCATGCGCTCCTCCGGCAGCAGGTTGCCTGCCAGCGGAGCGGACATGGTGATCCGCCACAGCTTGCCGTCTGCCCGCACTGTGCGGTGCAGTACACAGCTTACCCGGCCGTTGCACAGGGTATAGCTCACCTGCAAGCCCTCGTCCTGCCAGCCGGTGTCCTGTGGTAACTCGTCCAGCAATACCGTTTCAAACGCAGTCTGTGCGCCCTCGGCAAAGGCACGCAGATCCTGCTCTGTCCATTCTCTGTCCATCTGTAATTTCCCCATCATCCGTACGCGCCGCCGCTTCCGACGGGCGAAATTCCAATTTTCCCGCAAATTCCGGGAACGTACGATTATTATACCATTGGAATACAGATTTTTCCAGCAAAACGCACAAATTTCTACGGCAATTTTTACAATTCTGTCAGATTGCTAATTCTTTCACGTTTTGAGCATCTGCATTGCAGCGGCAGTACACGGCGCATTCGGCTTCGATCTGTGCGGCAAGGGCTTTGGTGTCAAAACCGGCCTTGGCGCGCCATGCCCAGTTGCCGCCCAGCTTGCCCGGGGTGTTCAGGTGCGCCTCGGCACCCAGACCCAGCCAGTCGTACATGGGAATGATGGCTCTGTCCGCCACCGAGCCCAGCGCCGCCCGCAGCAGGGCGGTGCGCGCGGCGTCGGTCTTGACCGCTGCCACCTCCTTGGCGGTGGGCTTGCAGGGGGTCAGGTGCAGGTAGGCTGCAGCAGTGGCCTTTTCCTTTTCGGAAGCACCGTTCTCCCACCAGTCGGTCAGGGTAGTGTTGTCGTGGGTGCCGGGGTAGACCACGCCGTTCTTGACGTGGTTATGGGGCAGATACTCGTTGTCCCCGCCGCTGAAGGCGAATTGCAGCACCTTCATGCCCGGGAAGGTGCTGTCGGCCAGCAGCTTGCGCACGCTGGGGAACAACTCGCCCAAGTCCTCGGCGATGATGGGCAGCTTGCCCAGTGCGGCTTCCAGTGCATCGAACAGCTCCATGCCGGGGCCGTTCTCCCACTTGCCGGTGCGGGCGGTGGCGCTGTCAGCCGGGATGGCCCAGTAGGTGTCGAAGCCGCGGAAGTGGTCGATGCGCAGCAGATCGTAGATGCCCAGTGCGTGGCGCACCCGGCGCACCCACCATGCATAGCCGGTCTTTTTGTGGTACGCCCAGTCGTACAGGGGGTTGCCCCACAGCTGGCCGTCTGCGGAGAAATAGTCCGGCGGGCAGCCTGCCACCCGGGCAAAGCGGCCGTCGGCGTCCAACTCAAACAGCTTGCCGCCCACCCATGCGTCCACCGAGTCCGCAGAAACGTAGATGGGGATATCACCCAAGATCTGCACACCCTTCTCGTTGGCATAGGCCTTGACTGCCTGCCACTGGACGCTGAACTTGTACTGCACAAACTTCCAGAAGCCGATCTCCTCTTCATTTGCGGCGGCAAAGGCAGCCAGTGCGGCCTTGTCGCGGCGGCGGTAGGGCGCGTCCCACTCCACCCAGTTCTTCATCTTGTTGGCTACCTTCAGCGCCATGTACAGGGCATAGTCCTCCAGCCAGTCCTCGTTGGCAAGGGTAAAGGCGTAGTAGTCATCGGGGTAGTAGTAGGCACAGCCGTGCAGCCCGGCGCACTGGCTGCGCCATGCGGCGTAAGCCTTGCGCAGCACCGCAAAGCGGCTGACGTACAAAGTGCCGTAGTCCACCTCCAGCGGGTCTTTGCCCCAGCTCTCTGCCTTGAGGTCTGCGGCAGTCAGCAGACCTTCTTTTTCCAGCGTTTCCAAGTCTACAAAATAGGGGTTGCCCGCAAAGGCAGAGCAGCTCTGGTAGGGGCTGTCGCCGTAGCCGGTGGGGCTGAGCGGCAGCAGCTGCCAGATCGTTTGCCCTGCCGCAGACAGGAAATCTACAAATTGAAATGCCGCCTTGCCAAAGCAGCCGATCCCGTAAGGGCCGGGCAGACTGGATACCGGCATCAGAATACCACTTTCACGCATGATCCGTTACCTTCCTCGCTGTCAATTTTCGGGAATATTCGTTGATTCCTATCATAACATAACTGTAAACTATTTTCCACAGGCAAAAATCGTGGTATACTGGTTTTTATGGGACGACCCTCTCAGGCGCTTCGCGCCAGCTCCCCCGAAGGGGGAGCTTCATGTGATGGCATGGTGAGAGATGCCTTCAGCCCAGAAGGCTTACTTTCCCTCCAGAGAAAAAGCTCCCCCTCTCGGGGGAGCTGGCATCGCGCAGCGATGACTGAGAGGGTTTTTGGAGGTATCATGCAGCGCACAGAAAAATACTTTGAGCAGGACGCTTTCCGCACCGAATGCGAAAGCATCATCCTTGCCGCAGAGCCGGACGAAAAGACCGGCGGTGGGCGCATTGCGCTGGACGGCACGGTGTTCTACCCGGAGGGCGGCGGTCAGCCCGCCGACCGGGGCACTCTGACCCTGCCGGACGGCACGGTGCTGCAGGTGCTGGACGTCCACGAGCAGGCGGGCGTCATCTGGCATACGGTGGATGCCCTGCCCGCTGCGGCAGCGCCCGGCGCAGCCGTTGTTGGCTGCATCGACTGGGACTGGCGGTTCGATAAGATGCAGCAGCACACCGGCGAGCACATCCTTTCCGGCATCCTGCACCAGATGTTCGGGGCGGAGAATGTGGGCTTCCATGTGGGCACCGAGGCGGTGCGCATGGATACCAGTGTGCCCATCAGCCCCGAGGGGCTGCGGCAGGCAGAGCTTGCCGCCAACCGCATCGTGTGGCAGGATGTGCCGGTGCTTATCAGCTACCCCACCCGGGAGGAGCTTGCCGCCCTTGTCTACCGCTCCAAAAAGGAGATCGAGGGGCAGGTGCGCATTGTGACCATCCCGGGTGCGGACGTCTGCGCCTGCTGCGGCACCCACACCCGCACCACCGGTCAGGTAGGGCAGATCAAGATCCTTACCAGCGAGAACTACAAGGGCGGTGTGCGGCTGAGCGTGGTGTGCGGCGCCCGTGCGCTGGCGGCGGCACAGGCCATGCGCGCCCGGCAGGCGGAGATCGGTGCGCTGCTCTCTGCCAAGGCCGACCAGACCGCTGTGGCGGTGCACCGCGTATACGACGAGTATACCGCACTCAAGTTTACACACTTCGGACTGTGCAGCCAGCTGTTTGACGCCCTTGCGCAGCTGACCGCGCCCGATGCAGACGCCATCCGCACCCTGCCGGGGCTGGACCCGGACGGGCTGCACCGGCTGGCTGTGCGTCTGACTGAGGCCACCACCGGTCTCTGCGCCGCCCTGACCCCCACCGAAAAGGGCACCGGCTACTGCCTTGCCCGGCGGGACGGCGATGTGCGCGCCCTGACCAAAGCCCTGAACGCCGCCCTGAACGGACGCGGCGGCGGCAAGCCCGGCATCTGTCAGGGCAGCTGCGCCGCCACCCCGGAGCAGGTGGAGGCGTTTTTGCGGGAGCAAAAATAACCCTCTCAGATAAAAAAGATAAACTTTCCCTCTTATGGTCAAAAAAGCTCCCCCTTTCGGGGGAGCTGCCGAGCGAATGCGAGGCTGAGAGGGTTCACAACATCAAGGAGAACAACAAACTATGAGAATGCGTTTCAAACCCTATGCCCACGACGAACTGATGGCCGCGGATTTCCATGTGCACGAGCCCCTCATCTGGGGCGGCAAATGGCACGGCCAGTATGCCCGCCCGGAGCAGCCCTTTATTCTGGAACTGGGCTGCGGCAAGGGCGGCTTCATCTCCCAGCTGGCCTGCGCCCACCCGGAAAACAACTATCTGGGCATCGATATCACCGACAAGGTGCTCATCCTTGCCAAGCGCAAGATCGAAGCCGCCTATCAGGTAGCGGGACGTCCCATCGACAACGTGAAGATCATGAGCACCGATATCGAGCGCATCAAGGGTGTCATCACCCCGGAGGACGAGGTCAGCCGCATCTACATCAACTTCTGCAACCCGTGGAGCAAAAACGACTCCTCCCACAAGCACCGCCTTACCTACCCGCGCCAGCTCATCGCCTACCGCGAGTTCCTGAAAGACGGCGGCGAGATCTACTTCAAGACCGATGACGATGATCTGTTCCGGGACAGCGTGGAGTACTTCCCCGCTTCCGGCTACGACATCGAGTGGATCACCTACGACCTGCACGAGAACGAGCCGGCGTGGAACATCCGCACCGAGCACGAGGGAATGTTCACCGAGATGGGCATCAAGATCAAGGCGCTCATTGCCCGCAAAAAGCCCGGTGCCGACAGCGTGACTTGGGTGGACCCCAAGGTGCTCAAGCGGATGGCGCGGGAAGCTGCCGCCGCCGAAGCCGCCGCACAGGAAGGCGAAGCCAATGTCTGACCCCTGTGAGCTGTGCCTGAATAATATTCAGAACGAATACGGCAGCTACTACTGCGCGCAGGGCGCTGCGCTGGACGAGGACGAGATGGCACGCTATCTTGCCCGCAGTACCGCTGCCTGTCCCTTTTTTGAGCCGGGGGACGAATACAAGATCGTATCCAAACAGAACTGAAGAACGGAGGTGCTCATGGTTAATTTTCTCACTGAGACCATGGTATGCGGCTTTTCGCTGTACCACATTCTGGCCTATTTCCTGATCTATTCCTGCATGGGCTGGTGTCTGGAGGTCATCTATGCCGCCGCCACCACCGGTCAGCTGGTGAACCGGGGCTTTCTCAACGGCCCGGTCTGCCCCATCTACGGCTTTGGCATGGTCATCGTGCTGTTTGCCCTTACGCCCTTGCAGCACAGCGTCCTGCTGCTGTATCTCGGCGGCGTCATCCTGCCCAGTGCGCTGGAACTGGTGGGCGGCTGGGCGCTGTACAAGCTCTACCACACCCGCTGGTGGGATTACAGTGATTTCCCCTTTAACATCGGGGGCTATATCTGTCTGGAATTCTGCCTGCTGTGGGGCGTGGGCACGCTGGTGGTCATGCGCATCGTGCACCCGGTGGTGGCCGACCTTGTAAAGCTCATCCCGCCCTTTGTGGGGGTCATTGTGATGTGCTTTCTGTACGCCGTGTACGCGGTGGATGTGGTGGTTACCGCTATTGCCGCCTCTGCGCTGGCCGATACGCTGGACACCATGGAGCAGCTGGGCGACAGCATCCACGCCGTCAGCGATGCCATGACCCAGCTGCTGGGCACCACCACCCTGACCGCCGACAAGAAGCTGGACGAGGGACGGCTGCAATTCAAGCTTGCCGCCGCCGAGGCGCGGGATGCTGCCGGAAAGCGCCCCTCTGTCCATGAGACCATGGCCGCCATCCGCGCCAAGGCCGCCGAAGCCAGCGAAGCCGCCCGCCGCGCCAGCGAGGATGCCCGCCTGAACGCTGCAGAAGCCGCCAACGCTGCTCGCCTTGCCGCCAAGGGCACTGCCGAGCGTGCCGCCGAGCTGCTGCAATTGGAGCAGCTGGCCGCAGAATTGCAGCAGCGCAGCGAGGAGATGCAGGCGCAGCTGCTGCGCACGCCCCGCATTGTGGGTCCGCGCCGTATGCTGCGCGCCTACCCTAAACTGAAGCACGGCAAAAAGCTGCGCAGCCTGCCCACCCTGCGGGAGATGCTGCACCGCGCCGGGCAGGAAAACAAGGACGACAGCAAGAATACCAAATGACCTCTCCGAATACCGCACCGGCGCTGCCGTGTGTGGCATTTTTGTTGCACTTTGCTCGAATAATGTTGTTAGGAAGTGTGAAAAACCTATTTCAAATCGGCTTAAACCGTGTTATACTGATTATAAAGTATACAAACTGACCGCAATCGACTTGTCCGTATTGAAACTATCCAAATTGTGAGGAATCGTTATGTCAGAGGAACGAAAAACCAAAACAGATGCCGCCGCACCGGCACCTGCTGCGTTGGAGCGGATCGACCGCAAGGACGCATTTTTGCAGGCCCTGCATACATTCCTGACCGCGCATCAGGGAACGGAATGGGCTGTCGCCGCTGTAGATATCCAGCACTTCAAACTTTATAACGAGCTTTACGGTACCGAAAAGGGCGATGTTCTGCTGGAGACCATGGCAAACTGTTTGCTGGGTTACAGCAAGCAGACCGGCTATCCTGTGGGCTATTTTGGAAACGATGACTTTTTCCTGTGCCTGCCGGACGAAAAAGCCGAGCAGACCGCTGTGCTTGCCACGCTACAAGCCTGCATGAATGTCGGCAGACAGGATGTCACCTTCTTTGTGGTAATGGGCGTGTGCCCCGTGCAGGCAAACCCCGATGCAGACGCCGCTACCCTGTGCAACTACGCGCAGATCGCCGGGGTAACGACGGGCAGCGGCTATCTGCACCGCTTTGAGCCCGCCATGCTCAACGAGCTGAAAGAACAGCAGCAGCTGCTGGGCGAGCTGGAGCGCGCGCTGGACAACCACGAATTCTGTTTCTTTTTGCAGCCTAAGTGCAACAGCATCACCCGCGCCATCGTGGGCATGGAAGCACTGGTGCGCTGGAACCACCCCACCCGGGGCTGTGTCTCTCCCGCCGAGTTCATACCGCTGCTGGAGCGCACCGGCCTTGTGACAAGGCTGGACCTGTACATCTGGGAATCCGTCTGCCAGACTTTGCAGAAGTGGCAGGAGAGCGGCAGCAACCTTGTGCCGGTATCGGTGAACGTTTCGGTGCAGGATATTCTCAGTCTGGATGTGCCGCAGATCTTTGCAGATCTGGTGGAAAAATATAAGCTGGAACCCAAACTTCTGCTGGCCGAGATCACAGAGACCATGGTGGCTGAGGACACCCAGATGGTGGAAAACGCCATTCAGGGCCTGCACCGCAAGGGCTTCGCGGTGATGATGGACGACTTCGGCAGCGGGTATTCCTCGCTGAATATGCTCAAGGATACCAACGTCGATGCCATCAAGCTGGACATGAAGCTGATCGATATGAATCAGGAGAACCGCCGCAAGGGTGTGCAGATCGTGGAGTCGGTGGTGGATATGGCGCACCGGCTGAACCTGCCCATCATCGCCGAGGGCGTGGAGACCCCGGAGCAGGTGTCCATGCTGCAAGCGGCGGACTGCCTGTACTCGCAGGGCTACTACTTCTTCAAGCCCATGCCGGTGGAAAACGCTGAAAAGCTGCTGGCAGATCCCACCAATCAGGATTACTGGGATCTGCGCCGCGACCTGATGCGCCGCGACCGCCGGGTGGAGAACCCGGGCAGCGAAAAGACTGCGCTGGCCTTGCAGGCTTACCAGATCTTTACCGACAACGTGCTGGAGCTTTCGCTGCTGAACCTTGCCACCGGTATGTACCGGGTGGTCAAGCGGGACGCCCGCCTGCTGGGTGCAGATCTGGAAAAGGAAGAGGATTTTGTCAACTACTGCGACCGTCTGGTGAACGAGAAGATCGTGCACGAGGAGGACGCAGACCTGTTTTTGGAGCAGACCGATCTGGAAGCCTTGCGCTCTGTGCTGTACCACGCCAGTGCGCCGGAGTTCTACCGCTACCGCGAGAATGTGTCCGGCCAGTACGTCTGGGTCACCACAGAGGTGCTGCCCTGCCGGGGCTGCTGCGCCCAGAACCCGTGGGCGACCGTGCTGGTGCGCAATGACGCACAGGCTGACCAGCTCAGCGAGGAGTTGGATTTCTCTTACAGCCACGACACCCTGACCGGCCTTGCCAACCGCAGCCGGTACGAGGCCGACCTGCGGGAACTGCCCCACAGCGGGTACGAATCCGTGGTGTGCACCTACATGGATGTGGTGGGAATGCACGAGGTGAACGAACATCTGGGCCACCGCAGCGGCGACACCCTGCTGTGCTGTCTGGCAAACGCCGCCCGCAAGTTCTTTGCCACCAGCCGGGTATACCGCATCGGCAGCGATGAATTTATCATCCTCACCCCCAACGAGCCGCCTTACAGTGTGTGGAGCACCGTGGACCGGATGCGCGCCTTCCTGAAGGAAAAGGACTACGCCATCTCGGTAGGTATCCAGATGACCACCGACCTGCGCCGTGTGGACGAGGCTGTGGCCAAGGCCGAAGCCGCCATGCGGCAGGATCGGCAGGCCTACTACGACCACAACGGCCGCGCCCGCCAGCTGGAAGGTCTGAACGAAAAGATGGAGCGCACCCTGCAGGAAAAGCGGGACGCCGAGCACTTTTTGAAGGTGCTTGCCCCCAAGTACAAGACCGTATTTGTGGTGGACTTGCAGGAGGACACCGTACGCCCCATCATTGTGCCGGACTACTTCCAGTCCATTCTGGATACCTGCGGCGGCTCCTTCCGCGCGGCGCTGACCAACTACCGCGACACGCTGGTAGCGCCGGAGAACCGGGACGGCTTTGCAAAACTGCTGGATTTCGGCCTTGTGCGCAGCACCGTGTTCAGCAGCAGCCTGCTGGAGCACCGCTACCGCAAGACGGACGGACGCAGCTTCTGCATCCGTGTGACCCCCTACTCCCGCAGCGGCTCCCACATCAACGAGGTGCTGTGGATCTTCGCGGATGAAGAGGTAGAGTAAAATATTCTTATAAACTATAAAAGCAGCCAGACCGCCCGGTCTGGCTGCTTTTGTGTTTAACTCCCTCAGTCAAAACCTGACGGTTTTGCCAGCTCCCTCTGGGAGGGAGCCAACCCTCTCAGTCACGCCTGACGGCGTGCCAGCTCCCCCGAAGGGGGAGCTTTGGGTATCTGCCGGTCAGCGCAAAAAGCTCCCCCTTCGGGGGAGCTGGCGCGGGAGCGCCTGAGAGGGTTCAGCCCGCTGAAAATTAGCAGCGAACGCCCCGCCGCACGGCTGTTTCCGCAGGAAACAAGCGCGGCAGCTGCCGTTTCCCTCCACGACCCCACCCGTGAAAATGCGTTTGGAGCGCTCCGCAGAGCGCGACAAACGCGAAATATAAAATATTCTTTCCGCTGAAGATGCGCAGAGCAACGCGGAGCGCATTCCAAATCGTCCCGGCAGCAGGACACCCGCCGTCTTGCAAAAGCGCCGGGATGTGCTATAATAACAATTACGCATTACATACAATCTATGTGGGTATATGGGCGTGCCGCCCGCTGAGCCCGCAAAGCAAGGAGCTTTTCTATGCAGCATCTGTCCCAAACCGTTTCCCCCGCCCTGCCGCACCCCTGTCTGCGGGCGCTGCGGGCGGCTTTTCCGCAGACCATCCCGGTGCTGGCGGGTTATTTTGTGCTGGGGCTGGGCTACGGCATCTATGTGCAGTCCTTGGGGCTGCCGGTGTGGATGCCCATGCTCATGGGTACTGTCGTGTACGGCGGCTCGCTGGAGTTTGTGCTGGCAAGTTTGCTGCTGGGCGCGTTCTCGCCGCTGTCGGCCTTTCTGATGGCGCTGATGATCCAGGCGCGGCACTTGTTCTACGGCCTTGCCATGCTGGAACGCTACAAGGGCTACGGCTGGCGCAGCTTTTACATGATCTTTGCCATGAGCGACGAGACCTTTTCCATCACCTGCTCGGCAGCGCCGCCGGAAGGGGTGGACAAGGGCTGGTTCATGTTCTTCATTACCCTGCTGGATCAGCTTTACTGGGTGGGCAGCGCCGGGCTTGGGGCTGCACTGGGCACTGTGCTGCCCTTCAGCACCGAGGGCGTGGATTTTGTCATGACCGCAATGTTCACGGTCATCTTCCTGAATCAGTGGGAAAAAGATAAGCAGCACGGCAGTGCCCTCATTGGCCTTGCCGTGCCGCTGGTGTGTCTGATGGTATTTGGTTCCGGCAGCTTTCTGCTGCCGTCCATGGCTGGCATTCTGGTGCTGCTGCTGGCTTTGCGCCGTCCGATGGAAAAAGCAGCCGGGGAGGTAGAAGAATGACAGCAGTTCAGATGGGGCTTACCATTGCGGTGTGCACCGCCGCCACCATGCTTACCCGGTTTTTGCCGTTCTTGATCTTTTCCAGCAAGGAGCAGCAGCCGTCGGAGGTGGTGCGGTATCTGGGGCGGGTGCTGCCCGCCGCCATCTTCGGGATGCTCATCGTCTATTGCCTGAAAGGCGTCACCCCGTTCTCCGGCAGCCACGGCATCCCGGAAGCCATCGCGCTGCTGGCTACCATTGCGCTGCACAAGTGGAAGCACCAGACCCTGCTCAGCGTGGCGGGGGGCACTTTTTGCTATGTACTGCTGGTGCAGCTGGTGTTCTGAAAAGTGGCTCAGTGGTAGAAGGTGTCAAAGTTTACCTGACGATAGAACCGCTGCTGCAGCTGGTCAAAGCTTTCGCAGTTCTGCGCCAGCAGCCACATACTTTTGGTCACCACGGCCTCGATGGTCATATCGTGGGCTTCCAAGAAGCGGAAGCGGTTGCGCACCCGCTTGCCCACCTCGTACACGCCCACATCGCTGCCCTCGTAGGTGACCTGCGTGGTCATGATAAGCACCTTGTGGGTGGTCTCGTAGTCGCCCAGCCCGGCGGCAAAGGCGTCCATCAGCTGCTGCGGGATGCCGCCCACGCCGAAGCTCTCCACGATGACGCAGTCGTACAGGCGGAAAATCTCCGGGATGAGCGCCGGGGACATCCCGGGCGTCAGCTTGAGCAGGAACACCCGACTGTCCAGCGTGCGGCTGAACTCCACCGGCCCGGTGGGCCACGGCGAGGGGATGTACCGCACCAGCCGGTCGCCCTGCACCAGCGCCAGCTCCGGGAAGTTGACCGACGCAAAGGCGTCGTAGCTGATGGTCTTGTTCTTTTTGGCGCGGGTGCCCGCGATGGCGTGCCCGCCGAACACCACCATCACGCCCCGGCTGCCCGGGTCGATGGCGCAGATCACGCTGTCCCGCAGGTTTTTCTTGGCATCCGTGATCTCGTTGGAGATGGGCTGCTGTGCGCCGGTAAGGATGATGGGCTTATCCGCGTTCTGAATTAAATAAGAGAGCGCCGCCGCAGAATACGCCAGCGTATCCGTGCCGTGGCAGATGATAAAGCCATCGTACAAGGCGTAGTTTTCCTGAATGGCGCGTGCCATCATGAGCCAGTGCTCCTGCCCGAGGTCGGTGCTGTCGATGCTGCACAGCGCCAGCGTTTCCGGGCAGCACAACTCCTTCAGTTCCGGCAGATGGGCAAGCAGCTCCTCGCTGGAAAGCACAGGCTTTAGCCCCTGCTGGGTGCGTACGCTGGCAATGGTGCCGCCGGTGGTGATAAAAAGCAGACGTTGTTTGGACATAAAGCAAAAGCCCCCTGTGGCAGAAATTTCAACATGACAACAGTATAGCACACGCCCCGGGGCTTGAACAGTGCCCGCCGCCCAAAAAGTTTTTTGCGACCCGGTCACAGAAGTCCGCGTGGTTTTGGTGTATAATAAGGGCAATAGACCATGCAAAGGAGCAATACCATGTCCAACATCGTTATCGTAGGTTCCGGCCCGGCGGGGGTGTCCGCCGCTTTGTACGCCGTGCGCGCCGGGGTACAGACCACCGTGCTGACCAAGGGCTCCGGGGCGCTGGCACGCGCCGAAAAGATCGAAAACTATTACGGCTTTGCCCAGCCGGTCTCCGGGCCGGAGCTGGAAAGCCGCAGCATCGAGAACGCCCGGCGGCTGGGGGTGCAGTTCGTGCAGACCGAAGCCGTGGGACTGACATGGACTGACCGCTTGACTGTGGAAACGCTGGCGGGTGCGTACCCGGCAGACGCGGTCATTCTGGCTACCGGCGCTTCCCGCGCAGTTCCCCGCATCCCGGGGCTGACCGGGCTGGAAGGCCACGGCGTAAGCTGGTGCGCCGCCTGCGATGCCTTTTTCTACCGCGGAAAAGACGTGGCGGTGCTGGGCAGCGGCGAGTACGCCCTGCATGAGGTGCAGGCGCTTTTGCCGGTGGTGAAAAGCGTCACCCTGCTGACGGACGGCGCAGCCTTGACCGCAGACTTCCCGCCCGAGGTGACCGTCTGCACCCAGAAGGTGGAGGCCATTCTGGGCGAGCAGACCGTCACCGGCGTGCAGCTGGCGGGCGGCGCGGTGCGGGAGGTATCCGGCGTGTTCGTGGCGCTGGGCGTGGCGGGCAGCACCGCACTGGCCCGGAAGCTGGGTGCTGCCGTAGAGGGCAGCCGCATCGTGGTGGACGACAAAATGCAGACCACCGTGCCCGGCCTGTACGCCGCCGGGGACTGCACCGGCGGGCTGTTACAGGTGGCAAAGGCCGTTTACGAGGGCGCACTGGCGGGCACGGAAGCCGCCAAGGCGCTGCGAAAGGGGTGAGCCGCATGGCTGAAACATCTCCGAACGCACAGTGTCTGGCCTGTGCGTTCCCCTTCTGGGAGCAGCTGACCCCGGAAGAGCAGGAGCGGCTGTGCCGCTTTACCCGCCCGGTGCACTACGCCAAAGGCGCCCGGGTGCACAGCCCGTTGGAAAACTGCGTGGGTATTCTGCTGCTGCGCAGCGGGCAGCTGCGCTCCTATCTGCTGTCCGAGGACGGCCGGGACGTGACGCTGTACCGCCTGTTCGGCGGGGAGGTGTGCATTTTGTCTGCCTCCTGCGTGATGGACGCGGTGAACATCGACCTTTACATCGACGCCGAGGAGGACACCGAGGCGCTGTGCATCAGCGCGGGCATCTTCCGGCAGCTGATGCAGGAAAACGTCTATGTGCGCTGCTACGCCTACCAGATGACGGCAGAGCGCTTTTCCGACACTATGTGGACGATGCAGCAGATTTTATTCATGAGCGCCGACCGGCGGCTGGCGATTTTTCTGACCGACGAGCTGGCTAAGACCGGCGGCGCGGATGTCCGCATGACCCACGACCAGATGGCAAAGTACATGGGCTCTGCCCGCGAGGTGGTGAGCCGGATGCTCAAATACTTCGCGCAGGAGGGCTGGGTGCGGCTGTATCGCGGCGGCGTGCAGGTGCTGGACAAGCAAAAGCTGCAGGCGCTGGCAAGAGGAGAATAATAAAAAACAACACCGGAGCGTCCGAAGATGCTCCGGTGTTGTTCTGTTTATGCTCAGGAGATCGCGTCCACGTCCCACTTCATGCGGACGGCGTCGGCGCCGTCCAGCTTGATGTGCATGGCACCGGCGTTGTCCAGCACCTGCTCCGGCTTGCGGGCACCGCACAGAACGTGCAGCCCGGGGATCATGCGGGCGGTCAGGGCAATGACCAGCTGCGCCATGGTGCAGTCGTACTTCTCGGTCAGGTCGCTCCACTTTGCCAGCAGTTCCAGCGCCTGTGCCCGGCGGGTGGGCTGGAAGCAGGGGTTCGTGTTGCGGGTGCTGCCCTCCGGGTAGGTGGTGTCCATGGTCACCTTGCCGGTCAGAAGCCCCTGCTCCAGCGGGGAGTAAGCCTGTACCGAGACGCCCAGCTCCTTGCAGGTGGGCAGCAGCTGCTTTTCAATGCGGCGGGTCAGCAGGCTGTACTTTTCCTGAATGACGTCCAGCTGGCCGTACTTGCAGTAGCCCCGGATGATGTCGGCGGTGACGTTGGAAGCACCGATGGCGCGGATCTTGCCCTGCTCTTTCAGCTTCATCATGGCTTCCATGGTCTCTTCCAGCGGGTACACGCCGAAGTCCGGGCTCTGCCAGTGGGTGTACAGCACATCCAGATGGTCGGTGTGCAGACGGCGCAGGCTGTCCTCCACGTCCTCGATGATGCCCTTGGCGGAGAGGTCGCGGTACACCTGTACGCCGTCCACTACCTTGTGCAGAATGGGGGCTTCGTGCCGCCACTCCAAGCCGCACTTGGTGGAAAGCACCACCTTGTCGCGGTCGATGTGCTTCATGGCTTCGCCCACCACTTCCTCGCTGTGGTACAGCCCGTAGATGGGCGCAGTGTCGATCCACTGGATGCCCTGCTCTACGGCGGTCTGGATGGCCTTTACCGACAGTGCATCGTCGTTATCGCCCCACCATGCACCGCCGCCGATGGCCCATGTACCCATGCCCAGAAACGGCACGGTGATGCCGCTTTTGCCAATGTTGATGTTCTGCATATACTTTACCCTCCATGCCAGCAGTGTTCCCCGCAATGGGAACCCTCATTCTGATGTCTGGCATTCTATGTTGTATTCTTGGTTGCTATATAAAAAAGGCTGCGGAGCGCAGGTGCACTCTGCAGCGCTCTTTTATCAGATGTTGCCGAACTCGCTCAGCTGCAAGCTCTCGTTGTGGGTCTCCGCCCAGCGCACCGCCCAATCGGAGGTGAACAGCAGCAGACGGTTGCCCTTCATGTCCTCCACAGCCTTGGTGTCGCTGGTCAGGTCCAGATCCCGCAGGTTGTAGGTGTCGGGGTCGTTCTGCACCCAGCGCAGCTGCTCAAAGGGCAGCTGCTGCATCCGGATCTCCACGTTGTACTCGGTGTTCAGGCGGTACTCCAGCACTTCCAGCTGCAGCACGCCGACCACGCCGACCACCACTTCTTCCATGCCGCCGCCCACTTCGCGGAAGATCTGGATGGCGCCTTCCTGGGCGATCTGCTCCATACCCTTCACGAACTGCTTGCGCTTCATGGTGTCCTTCTGCTCAATGCGGGCAAAGTGCTCCGGGGAGAAGGTGGGGATGCCTGCAAACTGGACCTTCTTTTTGCCGGTGCACAGGGTGTCGCCGATGGAGAAGATGCCCGGGTCGAACAGGCCGATGATATCGCCGGCGTAGGCCTCGTCCACGATGGCGCGGTCCTGCGCCATCAGCTGGGTGCCGGTGGCCAGCTTGATGTTCTTGCCCTCCTGCACATGGTAGGCTTCCATGCCGCGCTCGAACTTGCCGGAGCAGATGCGCATAAAGGCAATGCGGTCGCGGTGGGCCTTGTTCATGTTGGCCTGAATTTTAAAGATAAAGGCGGAGAACTCGTCCCGGCAGGGGTCCACCGGCTCACCGGTCAGGCTGTCCACGCGGGCCAGCGGGGCGGAGGTGAGCCGCAGGAAGTTTTCAAGGAAAGGCTCCACGCCGAAGTTGGTCAATGCAGAGCCGAAGAACACGGGGCTCAGCTCGCCGCGCAGCACCTTGTCCAGATCAAACTCCTCGGCAGCGCCGTCCAGCAGCTCGATCTCGTCCACCAGCTGCTGGTGCAGGTAGGGGGTCAGCAGCTCGTCCAGTGCGGGGTCGCCCAGCTCAGCCTCGGTCTCGCTGACCTTCTTCACACCGTTGGCGCGGCCGTCGCTGGAGAAAGCCAGCACCTTGCGTGCGTTGCGGTCGAACACGCCCTTGAACTCCTTGCCGCAGCCGATGGGCCAGTTCATGGGGTAGGTCTTGATGCCCAGAATCTCCTCGATGTTCTCCATCAGCTCAAAGGGGTCGCGGGCTTCGCGGTCCATCTTGTTGATGAAGGTAAAAATGGGGATATGGCGCAGGGTGCAAACCTTGAACAGCTTGATGGTCTGCGCCTCAACGCCCTTTGCAGCGTCGATGACCATGACGGCAGAGTCTGCCGCCATCAGGGTGCGGTAGGTATCCTCCGAGAAGTCCTGATGGCCGGGGGTGTCCAGAATGTTCACGCACTTGCCGGCGTAGTTGAACTGCAGCACCGAAGAGGTGACCGAGATACCACGCTGCTTTTCGATGTCCATCCAGTCGGACACGGCGTGCTTGGCGCTCTGCTTGCCCTTGACGGAACCAGCCTGATTGATGGCTCCACCGTACAGCAGCAGCTTTTCGGTAAGGGTCGTCTTACCGGCGTCGGGGTGGCTGATGATGGCGAACGTCCTGCGGCGTTCGATCTCTTCACGATTTGTCATAGATGATAGCTTCTCCTATAAAAATTGCCTTTGCAAGGCAGAGAATAAATGGCAGACAGATGGTGTCTTACATGGGAGCCTCCATCCTGCTTTTGGAGAAAACCCTCTCCGGCCTGCTGTCAGCCGTGACGGAGAGGGTTCCTGTTTTTACACATACGCACCTTATTCTATACGAAAACGCGTGATAATGCAAGGGTTTTCGTTATTTTTTCAGGATCAGGCAGGGCAGCGGGGCAGTTTCGGCCCAATTGGCAAAATCACACACCAGAACGGTGAAACTTTTCAGCGGAAGTGCCCGCAGAAAACGCAGCACCGCCTGTTTTTCGTCCGAGCCGATGACCGCCCCGCTGTACAGGATGGCGCTCACGATGCCGCCGGGGCGCACCGCCTGCAGCGCCGCCTGCAAGGCGGGGATGCTGCTCTGCGCGGTGGAAAACACCCCGTGGTCCGCCCCCGGCAGCCAGCCGAAGTTGAACATGACTGCATCAGCGGTGCCGGGCTGCACATACTGTAACAGGTCGGCATGGCTGCCGCAGATAAGGCTGTACCGGTCGGCGGGCACATTTGCCTGTTCCAGCCGGGCGCGGGTGGAGCGGATGGCTTCGGGCTGCACGTCAAAGGCCAGCACCCGCCCGGCGGGGGCGGTCAAATCGCACAGAAAGGCGGTGTCGCCGCCGTTGCCGCAGGTGGCGTCCACGCACAGCTGCGGGTGCACCAGCCGGGCGGCTAAAAAGTCCTGCACGAACTTGACCGCCGTCAAATCCGGGGTGCGGCGGCGCACCAGCTGCCCGCCCTCGGCGGCAAAGCCGAATTTGCCCCAGAAGGCAAGCTCGGCGGCGTTTTCCGGCAGCGGGGCAGTAAACACGGTGGCGGCTTCCCGGTCATAGCCGCCAAAGCTGCGCAATACTTCTTTTAACAGGTAAGAGCCATAGCCCTTGCGCCGCCACCGGGGCAGGATGCACAGGGCGGTAAGCTGTGCGCCCTTGGGGGCGGCAGAGAGGGTGCACTCTCCGATGCAGTCCTTTTCTTTATACAGGGCAAACCCCTGTTCGGTGCGGCGCAGTTCCATAAAAAGCTCCTCCTTGACGGGCCGATGTTCTTCCCTTACAATAGCAAGCGGCGGCGCAGCTGTCAAGGGCGGAAAAGCAGGACCGCATTTCACATATTCTTCACGGCGCAAGCGATTCATTTTCACATTTGACAGTTACAATAGGGACAGTTCAAAGGAACAGATGTCCCTTCGGACCGGCCTTTGAGGGAAGGATGTAGTAACATGGAAAACGAGAACAAGTGGGAATACGATTATTCCGCTTCCAATAACGAGACCGGCTACCCCAACGTGGGCAGCAGCGGCATGAACACGGCAAACCAGTATAACGAGCCGGAAGCGCAGCCTGTGCGCCCGGCCTATACCGCCCCGGCAGACGGCGGCAGCGTGCCGCCCACCCCGCCGGAGCAGCCGCAGTACAGCGCCCCGGCGCAGCCGGAAAAGCCCCGCCGCAAGAAGAAGTTCAACGGCAAAAAGCTGGCACGCAGCGCAGTGGCGCTGGTGCTGGCAGCAGCCATGGGCTTTGCGGGCGGCTTTGTGGGTGCAAAATACGGCGGCGGCAGTAAGGTGGTCATCCAGCAGGTGGAGCGCCCTGCCAGCTCTGACAGCAGCACTGACAGCACCGGCAGTTCCATCAGTGCCACCGGCGGCACCGGCCTGAGCACCGCACAGGTGGCTGAGATGGTCAGCCCCAGCGTGGTGGTCATCACCACCGAGCAGGTGGTCTACTCCCAGTGGTCGTGGTACGGCCAGAGTCAGGTGGAAAGCGGCGCCGGCAGCGGCGTCATCATCAGCTCCGATGGCTATATCCTCACCTGCGCCCATGTGGTGAGCGGCGCTTCCAACATCACCGTGAGCATCGGCGACAAGGACTACCCCGCTACGCTGGTGGGCGAGGATACTACCAGTGATATCGCCGTGGTCAAGGTCGATGCCACCGGCCTGACCCCCGCCACTGTGGGCAACAGCGACAATCTGAAGGTGGGCGAGAGCGTCATGGCCGTGGGCAACCCCTTGGGTGAACTGGGCGGCACCGTGACCAGCGGCATCGTCAGCGCACTGAACCGCAGCGTCAGCATTCAGGGCACAAGCTCTGTCAACACCATGTCCCTGATCCAGATGGATGCTTCCGTCAGCCCCGGCAACTCCGGCGGCGGCCTGTTCAACATGAACGGCGAGCTGGTGGGCATCGTCAACGCAAAGTCCTCCGACAGCGATGCCGAGGGTCTGGGCTTTGCCATCCCGGTAAATGACGCCGTCAAGGTGGCGCAGGAGCTGCTGGAAAACGGCTATGTGACCGGCCGTCCCTATCTGGGCATCAGCTACTTTGCCGTGACCGACGCCCAGACCGCCGCCCAGCTGGGCGTGAACGCCTACGGTGTCTACATCGTGGAGGTGGTCAAGGGCGGTCCTGCCGACAAGGCAGGTCTGCAGGCAGGTGACCGCATCGTGAGCATGGACGGCAGCGAGGTTGCCACCCAGAGCGACCTTGGCACCCTGATGCAGAACCACAAGGCCGGCGACGCCATCGAGATCACCGTTGCACGCGGCGGTCAGATGCAGACCGTTACCGTCACCCTTGGCGAAAAGGGCGCGGATAATAGCTAAAAAACTGCATAAAGAAAACGAGAGTTTTCCGGGAACTGGAAGGCTCTCGTTTTTTGTTTATACTGCGTATCGCTGGGGGAACTTTCTGCTTGCTTTCAGTGTGCAGGGACGCTCCGCTGGGCCAGAGGCAGGGAGGGGTGTTCCGACTCCCCCCTCCCTACCTCTGGACTCCACCCACCCCGCAATGCAACAACTGCGACCGCCGCCAGCGGCGGAAACAGGGAGCAGTTGTTGGGGCAGCGGCCAGCAAGACGCGAGTGCCGCCCAAGGCACGAAGCGGATGCTGGGTGCCGCAACCCGTCGCCAAGGGCTGCACGCCCTTGACAATCCTAAAGAAGAAGTCGAAGCACAAAAAAGCTAGCGCTGCGCCAGTCGGCGCTATCGCTTCTCCATTAAAAGCCCCTCAGTCGCTGCGCGACAGCTCCCCCGGGGGGGAGCGGGCACGCCCGCAGCGCCGCGCTTTCACAGAAAGCGGCGCGGCAAATGCCGTTTCCCTCCACGACCCCTCCCGTGAAAATGGGGTTCAGAAACGCCCGCAGGCGTTTCTGAACCCCGAAATTTAAAATAATTTTTCCGCTGATGATGCGCAGAGCAACGCGGAGCGCATTCAAATCGTCTTACACCGCACCAAAAATAGTTGCGCTATACGGCGCAAGGGGGGCATTGCCGGTAAAAACGCGGCTGGGGCCGCGCCACAGGCTGGAAGAGGTGCCATCGCTCAGCAGCTTCCACTGCCCGGCGGGCAGGGAGACGGTACAGGTGGTGTCGGTGGGGTTATAAAAGACGCACAAAGCGCTCCATGCCGCGCCGTCGCCCCACGCGGCGGGCAGCGTCCAGCCTACCAGCGGCTGTTCCAGCGCAAAGAACTGCAAGGCTTCCGGGGCGTGACGGTCGGTGCTGCCCAAGCGGGGAAAGGCCGCCCGCAGCGCCAGAAGCCCCCGGTAGTAGTCCACAAGGGCGTGGTACTGCTCGGCGCGGTTCCAGTCCAGCCGATTCAGGGAGGGAGAGGAGCGGTAACTGTTCCCTACCCCCTTTTTGGTGCGGGCAAACTCCTCGCCCGCCTGCATGAAGGGCAGGCCGAAGCTGGTCAGGTAGATGCCCGCCGCCAGCCGGTTCTGTGCCAGCGCCACGGTGTCCCGGGCGGTGAACTCCGGTTTTTCGTAGCGGACGCAGAGCAGCTTGTCCCACAGGGTAAAGTTGTCGTGGGCGGAAACATAGCTCACGATCTGGCTGGGCGCGTGGGGCGGCAGACGGTCGCTGCGGCACCATGCCGCCACCGCCGCGCCGATATCCCAGAAGCTGCCGGGCTTGCCCTCCACATAGCCCGGCTCCCGGGCATCGAAGCATCCGCCCTTGATGGCGTCCCGGGTGTCGTCGCAGAAGATGCCCACCCGCTCGTTGAGCATGGCAAGGTTGGCTTTGTTGGCCTCGTACCGGTGCAGCTGGCTGGCACCGCCCTGCCACGGCTCGCCGTACAGCAGGATGTCCCGCCCGCCGGGCAAGGCATCCAGCGCAGCGCGCACCGCGTTGATGCTCTCGGCATCGTACAGGCCCATCAGGTCGAACCGGAAACCGTCGATGTGGTACTCCTTCGCCCAGTAGAGGATGGAGTCGATGAGGTAGCGCCGCGCCATGGGGCGCTCGCTGGCAAACTCGTTGCCGCAGCCGCTGCCGTTGGAAAAGCTGCCGTCCGGGTTCTGCCGGAAAAAGTAATAGGGCACGGTGCTGTTGAAGGGGTTCTCGGTGCGGTAGGTGTGGTTATACACCACATCCATCACTACCCCGATGCCCGCCGCGTGGAGGGCGGCGATCATCTCCCGGCACTCCCGGATGCGCACCTCGCCCCGGGTGGGGTCGGTGGAGTAGCTGCCCTCCGGTACGTTGAAGTTGGTGGGGTCGTAGCCCCAGTTATACTGCCGCAGCAGGGGCTTTGCCTCGTCCACGCTGCCAAAATCGAAAATGGGCATCAGCTGGACGTATTTTACCCCCAGCCGCTTGAGATAGTTCAGGCAGGTGGGGTGGATGCCATCGCCGTGCAGGGTGGTGCCCTGCTGGGTAAAGGCCATATATTTGCCCCGCCACGCTGGGCGCACCCCGCTGGCAGCATCCTGCGAGAAGTCCCGCACGCTCACCTCCCACACGGCGCGCTGCGCCGGGGGGATATTGGGGCGCACATCCCGCTCCCACCCGGAGGGCGCGGTGCGGGCAAGGTCTACGATCATGCTGCGGACGCCGTTCACCCCCGCCGCCCGGGCGTAGGGGTCGCCGGTCTCGCGGGTGATGCCGTCCACGGTGACGGCAAAGGTGTAGTAGCGGCCGTGCTGCTCCCCGGGCAGCCAGATGCTCCACACCCCCTGTGCCCCGCGCACAAGGGGCTTTGTGCCCAGCACGGCACCGCCGTCTCCCTTATGGTACAAGGTCACGGTGACTGCTTCGGCGGTGGGTGCCCACAGCCGCAGGCAGGTGCCGCCGGGGGTGTAGTCCGGCCCAAGGGGGCCGGTGTAGTAGTTTTCGCGGTGGAAGGGTTCGTTTTCAAACAGTGTTTTCCACTGGGCAGGCGTTTTTGCGGCCATGGTCAGCTTCATTCCTTCTTGTAAGATTCTTTACATTCAGTGTATCGGACAATAGGCTTTTTTTCAAGAGGGAATCAACTTTTACCATGGAAATCAATCTTCCTAAGAACAGCTTCCCTGCCGCGCGGCTGTTTCCGCAGGAAACCAGCGCGGCAGCTGCCGCTTGCCGTCACGACCCCTTTCTATGAAAATGGGGTTCAGAAACGCCCGCAGGCGTTTCTGAACCCCGAAATTTAAAATTATCTTATTCCAGATACATCCGCCGCAGCCGCATCAGGCGGGCGGGGGTCAGGCCGTATTCGGCTTCCAGATAGCTCTCGGCGCTGCCGTAGTCCTGCCGGATGGTGCGCAGCACAAAGGGCGCAGCCTCCGGGTCTACCCCGGCGGCGGTCTGCCAGCGCATCCGCTGCGCCGGGTCGGCGGCGATCTCCGCCGCATGGTCAGCCATGGCCTTTTCGATCTCGGCGGCGCGGCAGAGGTTGGTGCGGGCATAATCCGCGCAGATGGTCTCGTCCGAAGCACCCAGCGCCAGCAGGATCAGCATGGCGGCTACGCCGGTGCGGTCCTTGCCCGAGGTGCAGTGGAACAGAATAGGCGTCTCGCCGGCTTCCAGCGCACGGAACAGCTCCTTGAATGCCTTGTTGCCGGTGAGCATCTGCCGGTACATCAGCTGGGAGAGGTTTGTCCCGGCGGGGACGCTCTGCACCAGCCGTTGGATGTCGTTGGGCGAAAAATCGATCTCCTGCCCGGTGGCATCCCGCAGGCCGCAGATCTGCACCAGCCGTGCGCCGTCCGGCACATAGTCCGGCAGCTTTGCGGCTTCTGCGCCGCTGCGCAGGTCAAGGATAAGCCGCAGCCCCAGCCCGTCCAGCCGGGCACGGTCGGCTTCGGTGGTCAGCAGACCGGTGGGGAAGCCCCGGTAGATCTGCCCCCACTTTACGGTCTTGCCCTCGTCGGCATGGTAGCCGCCCAGCTCCCGGAAGTTGTTGCCGCCCGCAAAGGGCAGCTGGGTGCCCGGGGCGGGATGCTCCGGGGCAGATTTTGCGGCGGCGCTGGAAAGCACCGGCGCGGTGTAGAAGGGCTTTGCCGGGCGACCCCGGCGGGGCGGCAGGCTGGCGGTGCTGCCCAGAACCTCTAACAGGTAGCTGCGCAGCAGGTCGATGTAGGCAGAGCTGGTGTCCCGCCGCTGCACCAGCGAGACGCACAGCGGGGGCATATCTTCCAGCAGCACGTCCCGCACCCGGTCCAGCTCCCGGCGGGCACCGGGCTCGTAGCGGGTCAGGCAGGTGCACAGCTGCTCCTGCACCAGATAGTAAGCCTGATAAAAGCTGGGGCCGATCTCGGCATTGGGGGCAAAGCCCGCCCGGGCACAGGCCGCCCACAGCGGGCTGAACAGATCCTGCCGCAGACTGGGCAGCAGCACCCGCTGCCCGCGCAGCTCTGCCAGCGGGATGCGCTCTTTTTCCCAGAAGGGGTGTCCCCGGGGCACCAGCAGGCAGGCGGGGTCTGCACGCAGGGTGGTGCGCGCCAGCACCGGCGCGGCGCAGCCAAGGTCGATGACCAGACCCGCGTCCAGCTCGCCCTGCTCTACTCCATCGGCCACGGCATCGTTGTCCAGCAGCCGGAACCGCATCTCCACATGGGGGTACTGCTGCCGGAACTTGTCCAGCTGGGTCTCCAGCCCGGGCAGATAGTCCGGCACCAGCGCCACGCTGATGCCGATGCGCACCGGCTGGGCAGACTGGATCTCTGCCCGCAGGGCGGCCTGCATCTGCTGGAACTGCTCCACCACCGGGGCGGCGTGGCGCTGTAAGCTCATGCCACGGTCGGTGAGCGCCAGCTTGTGGTGGGCGCTGAGGAACAGCGGTCCGCACATCTCGGCTTCCAGCGCAGAGATGCTCTGGCGCAGCGCCTGCCGTGACAGAAACAGCCGCTGTGCAGCGCGGGTATAATTCATTTCTTCGCACAGGGTCAAAAAGTAGTGCAGCTGGCGGATATCCATGGTCTCCTCCCGGGAAAGTTTGTTCTGGACAAAGAATACCGCTTTTTCGGCAGAATGTAAAGAGAAGGGCAGCAAAAAGCCGCTGCACGGCGGCAGCCGTGCAGCGGCTCAGAAACTTGGAAAATCAGATCAGGCTCAGAGCCTCTTCATCGCCCACCAGAATGAAGTCCGGGTGCAGCTGCAGAATGCTTGCGGGCACCTCGGGGGTGACGGGGCCGAAGAAGGCCTTTTTGACGATCTCGGCCTTGCCTGCGCCGTTGACCACCATCAGCACCTTGCGTGCCTGCATGATGGTGCGGATGCCCATGGTGTAAGCCTGCTTGGGCACCAGATCCACGTTGCCGTCAAAGAAGCGCTTGTTGGCTTCGATGGTCTCCTGGGTCAGATCCACACAATGGGTACCCAGATCAAAGGCATCGTGGGGCTCGTTGAAGCCGATGTGGCCGTCATGGCCGATGCCCAGCAGCTGCAGATCCACGCCGCCCACGCTGCGGATGACCTCATCATAGCGCTTGCACTCGGCCTCGGCATCCAGATTGGTGCCGTCCGGCAGGTTGGTGTGGGCGGGGTCGATGTTCACATGGTCGAACAGGTTGCGGTGCATAAAGCTCCAGTAGCTTTCCGGGTGCTCCTTGGGCAGGCCGCGGTACTCGTCCAGATTGACGGAGGTGACCTCAGAAAAATCCAGATCTCCCTCGTTGTAGCGCTCCACCAGCTTCTCGTAGGTGCCAACGGGGGTGCCGCCGGTAGCCAGACCCAGCACACAGTCGGGTTTCATGATGACCTGCGCAGAAATGATGTTTGCGGCCTTGCGGGACATATCAGCGTAGTCCTTTGTACGAATGATCTTCACGATAAACGACCTCTCATTCTTCATTTACTCTTTGTGGGCGGTGCACAGCAGCACACGCCCGCATCTAGTCCAAGTTTATCACATTTGCCGACGGAAAGCCATAAAACGGCACAATTTTTCCGGTTTTCCGTTTCTTTTGGAAAAAGTGCCTTAAAAACCGGCTGAAGTATCGTTCTTTTGCACAAAAGGCGCGCGCAGGGGGTCAGTCCGCAAACCCGGCCTTTTGCAGTGCGGTGAGCAGCAGCGGGATGAGCACCAGCTGCGCCACGATGCCCGGCACGGCGGTGAACAGCGCCCCGGACAAAAAGGCGCTGAAGGGGAAGCTGCCGCCGGTCAGCCCCGCCAGCACAAAGCGCACGATACCCCACACGATGCGCCCGGACACCATGGCGGTCAGCAGTACGGCGTACAGCGCGGGCAGGCTGTGCTTTGCTTTGCGCCACAGCAGCCCGGACACCAGCCCGTAGGTAGCCAGCTCAAAGGCCATGGAGATGGCCACCGGGAACATGGGCGGCATGCCGAACAGCACCGAGCGCAGCAGCGGGGCGGTAAAGCCCACAGCCAACCCCCACGGGCCGCCCAGAACAAAGCCGCACAGCAGCACCGGGAAGTGCATCGGGCAGAGCATATTGCCCACCTTGGGCACCTGTCCGGTGAGCAGGGGCAGCACAAAGGCCAGCGCTAAAAACAGGGCAGCCAGCACCAGCTGCCGCACGGTTTTGGTGTTTTTGGTTTTCATAAGGGTTCCTCCTTTTTTCAGCCGCAAAATAAAAAGGGGCCTGCCCCGGCATTCCATGCCAAAGGCAGACCCCTTCGTGGCGTCTGTTTCAAAAAAAAATATTGCTTGCAGGGATAAGCGGCAGGCTGCTGCCCGCCCGTGTCCGGCTTCCTGCCGGAACGATGGTCAAAAGTATAACAAACCATTTTGCCCCTGTCAAGCGGGGCGGGATGTCTGCAAAATAGACAAAAATCGGTCTTTCCGCAAAAAAATTTCCCCGGGGCTGTACATTTTGCTGGAAGAAGCTTGACCTTTTTGCACAGAACGGATAATATAAAATCGAAAAAAAGCGCGCTGCGGCAATCTTGACGCCGGGGCGCTGACGAGAGGCTTTTTTGAGCGCATGAATTCTGAGGTTCATACGGGAGGACCATCATGACAAATGCTGAAAAACTTACCCTGAAAAAGCACGCCTGCCACATCCGCATGGGCGTGATCGAAGGGACCCACAGTGCAGGCTGTGGTCACCCGGGCGGCAGTCTGAGCATCGCAGACGTGCTGTCTTATCTGTATTTTAAGGAACTGAACGTAGACCCTGCCCAGCCCAAGATGGCCGACCGCGACCGTCTGGTGCTGTCCAAGGGTCATGCTGCCCCGGCACTGTACGCAGCGCTGGCAGAGCGCGGCTTCTTCCCGGTGGAAGAGCTCAAGACTCTGCGCAAGATCGGCAGCCGCCTGCAGGGCCACCCCAACATGAACAGCGTGCCCGGCGTGGATATGTCCACCGGCAGTCTGGGTCAGGGCATCTCTGCCGCCTGCGGCATGGCGCTGGGCGCAAAGCACGCCGGCTCTGCCGTGAACGTTTACGCCATTCTGGGGGACGGCGAGGTGGAAGAGGGCGAATGCTGGGAGGCCTTTATGTTTGCCGCCCACTACGGCCTTGCCAACCTGTGCGTGATGCTGGACCGCAACCATCTGCAGATCGACGGCACCACCGAGACGGTGATGAACAGCGCCCCGCTGGAGGACAAGCTCCGCGCCTTCAACTTCAACGTGGTCACCATCGACGGCCACGATTTTGACCAGATCGAAAGCGCTGTGCAGGCTTTCCACGCCGAGACCGAAAAGCCCACCTGCATCATTCTGGATACCGTCAAGGGCACCGGCGTTTCCTATATGACCAATTCTGTTGCATGGCACGGCAAGGGCCCCAACGATGAAGAGTATCAGGTGGCCATGAACGAGCTGAACGCCGCCTATGCCGCGCTGGAACAGGAGGAGAACTGAGATGGCAGACGTGAAAAAGATCGCAACCCGCGACAGCTACGGCAACACCCTGAAGGAGCTGGCAGCGGAAGGCCACGATGATCTGGTGGTACTGGACGCCGATCTGGCCGCCGCTACCAAGACCGGTATGTTCCAGAAGGCATACCCGGATCGTCACTTTGACTGCGGCATCGCCGAGGGCAACATGGTAGGCGTGGCAGCAGGTCTGGCCGCTATGGGCTATGTGCCCTTTGTTTCCAGCTTTGCTATGTTCGCAGCCGGCCGCGCCTTTGAGCAGGTGCGCAACTCTGTGGGCTACCCCCACCTGAACGTGAAGATCGGCGCCACCCACGGCGGCATCTCCGTGGGCGAGGACGGCGCTTCCCATCAGTGCTGCGAGGACTTTGCCCTGATGCGCAGCATCCCCGGCATGACCGTCATCTGCCCCGCTGATGATATCGAGGCACGCGCCGCTGTGCGCGCCGCCTACGCCATGGAAGGCCCCGTCTACCTGCGCTTCGGCCGTCTGGCTGTGCCCGTGTTCCACGATGAGGCCAACTACCACTTTGAGCTGGGCAAGGGCGAGCAGCTGACCGAGGGCAACGATATTGCCATCATCGCCACCGGCCTGATGGTCAACGAGGCACGCATGGCTGCCGAGCAGCTGGCTGCCGAGGGCATCCACGCCCGGGTCATCAACATCCACACCATCAAGCCTCTGGACGAGGAGATCGTCCTCAAGGCTGCCAAGGAGTGCGGCAAGGTCATCACCGCCGAGGAGCACAACGTCATCGGCGGTCTGGGCGAAGCCGTCTGCGCCGTCCTGAGCGAGAAGCAGCCCACCCCCGTGCGCCGCGTAGGTGTGCAGGACGTGTTCGGCTGCTCCGGCCCCGCATGGGACCTGCTGAAGAAGTTCGGTCTGGACGCTGCCACCATCTGCAAGACTGCCCACGAGATGCTGGGCAAGTAAGCGCTCTTTTATAGCAATCGTATTTCGTTTTTTGAACTGCCCCATTTGTTAGACAGTATGCTATACTGTTTAGGAAATGGGGCGTTTTTATATGCCAAAAGGAAGATCACACAAAAAAACACAACGGAGCTCTCAAGGTGCAAGCAGTAGGAATCATGCAGCGAGAAAGCTTAAAAATGAACGGCCTGAACCCTGTGCGATACAGGATTCAGGCCGTTCGGATTGCTTGATCTTAAATTTTGTCTAACGATTGGGGTTCGCTTCAAACGCAGAGCGCATTCCAAACCGTCAGCGCTTACTTGCTCTCTACCTTTTCCTCAATGGTGGAGTGGTCAATGACCCAATCGGCAGCCTTGCGGATGCCCTCGTTGCGGCGCAGGGCGGCGATGTCGGTGTTAGCCTTGATCTCCTCGACCGTCTTTTTGGTCTTTTCGGCGCGCTCTGCCAGCTGCTTGTCGATCTCCTCGTCGGTGGGCAGCAGGTTCTCCTGCTGTGCGATCTGCAGCAGTGCCATGCGGGCGCGGGTGTTCTTTTCTGCGGCGGCACGCACCTTGGCAGTAAAGCTCTCGCGGGTCTCATGGATCTGGCTCAGGTAGGTGTTCAGGCTCATGCGCTGCATCTGCAGCTGCTGCTGAATGCCCTGCATCTGCTGCTGGTAGGCGTTCTCCACCAGAATGCTGGGGATCTCGCCCTCGGCGGCATCAGCCAGCTGACCAAGGATCACGTCCTTGGCGTGGTTCAGCGCACCGCCGTGGCGGCCGTCGAACAGCTGCTGCTTCACGAAAGCGCGGTACTCCTCCATGGTCTCCTTGCCCATCTTCTTGGCAAAATCGCTGTTCAGGGCAGGCAGCTGACGCACGCACACGTCATGCAGCTTGATCTTGAACACGACAGGCTTGCCTGCCAGCTCCTTGTTGGGGTAGTTCTGGGGGAAGGTGACGTTGATCTCGAACTCGTCCCCTGCCTTGTGGCCCAGAATGCCGTCCTCGAAGCCGGGGATCATGCGACCGCTGCCCAGCTGCACCGACTGATCCTTCGCCGTGCCGCCTGCAAAGGCTACGCCGTCCAGAAGACCCTCGAAGTCCATGTGCACCACGTTGCCCTTCACAGCGGGGCCCTTGTGGGGCACCAGCTCTGCGGCGTAGTTGCGGCGGCGCTCCAGCACCGTGTCGATCTCCTTGTCGGTCACCTCAGGGGTGACGCACTGGGAGGTAAAGCCGGTGGTCTTGGTCAGCGTCAGCTCAGGCTGCAGCGCCACTGTGGCGGTAGCTACAAAGCCCTCGTCCTTTTTCACGCTTACCAGATCGTAGCTGGGATCATCCACCGGCGCAAAGCCGTGTTCCTTTAAAGCAGCCTCGTACAAAGCAGGCACATCCTGATCCATCAGGTCGTTGATGGCATCGTACCAGAAGGTGTGCTCGCCACGGTCAGCCTCGATCTGTGCGCGGTCGGCCTCGCCCTTCTGGAAGCCCTTGATGGTGTAAGTGGCGCGGGTGCGCTCATAGACCGCATTGGAGGCGGCCTCCAGTTCCTCAGCCGTAGCGCTGAAGGTCATTTTGCAGACACTCTTTTCAGGAGTTTCCACGCTTACCAGTTTCATAGGATCTACCCTCCGTGTTGTTCCCTTGGCGGCGGGGCGGCGCTGCAAGGCAGCAGCCGGAACGCCATTTTGGGGACATTTTCAAACATTAGTAAAGTTATTATAGCACAAGTGCAGCAAAAGCGGTATAATAAACTTGATAAAAATGTGCCGTTTTGGTAATTTTTGTCCATTCAAGCAGGAAAAAAGCGCGTTTTGCGGCAGCAGCTGCCGCGCAAAAGTGGGAAAACCCTCAGGAAAGGAAGGCTGTCCCCTATGCGATTATTTGATGTTCTGGGCCCGGTGATGATCGGACCCTCCTCCAGCCACACCGCCGGTGCGGCAAAGATCGGCTATACCGCACAAAAGCTTCTGGGCGAGGTTCCGGCGCAGGCAGATATCGGCCTGTACGGCAGCTTTGCCACCACCGGCAAGGGCCACGGCACCGACCGCGCACTGGTGGCTGGGCTGTTGGGTCTGCGCCCGGACGACCCCCGCCTGCCGGACAGCTTTGCGCTGGCGGCGCAGCAGGGGATGCAGTTCAGCATCCACCCGGTAGAGCTGCGCTCTGCCCACCCCAACACCGCCGTGCTCACCCTGACCAGCCGCACCGGGCGGCAGCTCTCCCTCAAGGCGGCATCGGTGGGCGGCGGACGTATCCGCGTGACGGAGATCGACGGTGTCCCGGCGGATTTCGGCGGGGACAGCAATACTCTCATCATCCACAACGAGGACACCCCCGGCTGCATTGCCGAGGTGACCATGGCGCTGGCGCTGCGGCGCATCAATATTGCGTCCATGCAGGTGTTCCGCGCCGCCGCAGGCGGCTATGCGGTGATGGTGCTGGAGTGCGACTCCCACATCCCCCACGCGCTGGAGCGGCAGCTGGCGGTAATGCCGGGTCTGCTGAAGGTGACCTGCCTGAACGTGGACGAGCCGGAAGAAACGGAGGAATGAGCCATGGCATTTTTGTCCTGTGAAGAGATGCTGGCTGCCGCCCGCAGCCAGAAGATCACGCTGGCAGAAGCGGTGCTGCGCAGCGATTTGGAGGAGAGCCGCCTGACCGAGGCGCACAGCCGCGCCGCCATGCGGCACCTGTGGCAGGTGATGCAGGCCACCAGTCAAGAATACGACCCCGCACAGCGCAGCCGCAGCGGCCTTTCCGGCGGCGATGCCGCCAAGGTGGAGCAGGCGTGGCAGCAGGGGCGTCTGCTAGGCGATGACTATCTGGCTGCCGTCACGGCAGAAGCCCTAAAGACTGCCGAGTGCAACGCCTGCATGAAGCGCATCGTGGCCGCGCCCACGGCGGGCAGCTGCGGGGTGCTGCCGGCGGTGCTGCTGCCGCTGGCCCGCGCCGGGCAGGCAGACGAGGATGCCGTCTGCGATGCGCTGTATGTGGCGGCAGGCTTCGGGCAGGTCATCGCCGCCCGCGCCACGCTGGCGGGCGCAGAGGGCGGCTGTCAGGCCGAGGTAGGCGCCGCCAGCGCCATGGCCGCCGCCGCCCTGTGTAACCTGAAGGGCGGCACCCCGGAGCAGTGCGCCGCTGCCGCTGCCATGGCGCTGGGCAACCTGCTGGGTCTGGTCTGCGACCCGGTAGCCGGTCTGGTGGAGGTGCCCTGCATCAAGCGCAACGTGGTGGGCGCGGTGAACGCGGTCTCCTGCGCCAACATGGCGCTGGCAGGGGTGGACTACGCCATCCCCTGCGACGAGGTCATCGACGCCATGGGCCGTGTGGGCAGCCTGCTCTCCCCCGACCTGCGCGAGACCGGTCAGGGCGGCCTTGCCGCCACCCCAACCGGCGTAAAAATCGCCCGCCAGCTGGCACAGGAGGACTGAGCGCTGCCTCTGCCGTATCCTCGCCCGGCAGGTGAGAACCGGCTGAAACACCGTTTTTTGCGCAGGGGCGGCAGAAGGTTTACAGAAAAAAACACGGAAAAATCAAAGAAAAGACGTTCTTTTTTGGAAAATATAAAAATATTTTAAAAAAGATGTTGACAAACCCTGCCCTTCGTGATAAAATACATCATGTTCCGAGCGGAACGTATGCGTTGGTAGCTCAGCTGGATAGAGTGACTGACTACGAATCAGTAGGCCGGGGGTTCGAGTCCCTTCCATCGCACCAAACAATGAAAATCCGAACCTTTTCTCGATAGGAGAAGGGTTCGGATTTTTCGTTTTCTTCGGAAATGACAATTCCGGCTCGTTTCAAACGGCTGTGTGTCCAAAACCTTATCAGAAGAATCGTGTAACGAAAGTCACAACTGTAAAGGTGCCGTAAGGCGGAAGGGACACAAACATGAAGTACGATGAAAGGGCCTGCAAATTCAATATGGACACTGGCTGCGTGGAACTGCTGCTCCGGGATGGGAGAATGATCTCCATCGACTGCACCGGGGTCGAGGATACACTGGATGTGACCATGGCACAGAGATTGGAGTTAGACTACCTCATCTATAACGATCCGCTGGGCTATGCGGATTTGATTCTGAACGGTGACCCGGAGAAATATTTGAAGAATGTGGCCGGGAGTCATGGATTAGAAGATTAAGAATAGCAAAACAGGGCGTATCTCTTTTTATGGGATGCGCCCTGTTCTTTTATGCCTGTTTTTTCTGTGCTTCTGCTAACATCCGGGCCAGCTCCGTGCCGGACTCCTGCATTCCCCGGCACATCCACTCATGTACCCAGCCATATAGCATATAGCCGATGGCAGAATTCAGATAAGCCAACCCGTTGGGGATCTCCGGTGAACGGTCAAAATAGCCGAGCAGTGTTTCCAGCATGACATTGGAAAGCCCTGCATGATACAGTGCTAAGTAAAACTCGGTATGCTCCTTATAAAAATCCAGCAGACTGATGAGCCATAAGTTGTCCTGACCCGGTGTGCCATTAGGATGCTCCTGATCAAATTTTGTTTTCCATTCATTGGTCAGGCGCACAGACTCCTGCTGTAATACGTCCTCTTTGCTTGCGAAATTGCGGTAAAAGGATGCCCGCCCGACCCCGGCAGCATCCACCAACGCCTGAATGCTGATGGACGCAAAGTCCTGCGTTTTCATCAGTTCCAGTAGCGCAGACAGGATGTGCTGCCGGACATAGGTGTTCTTTTCCTGATTGTTCATGTTCTTCATGGGATGATACAAACGCCCTTCTTTGTCTCATTTTGGCTGAGACGATTGACTCAGCGCTGTATTGATGATACACTCGTCCCATCAAAAAGTCAAGAAGAAGGGAGTTCACAATGAATTTGACGAAAAAGCGATTGTTGATTTTGTTCATCGTTATCATTTTCGGCGCGGTCTTAGGGCGGCTGGCTGTTCGCGCTGGACTGAATCTGCTGCTGGGCGGCACGCTGTTTGGAGGGAATATTCTGTGAAAACGCTGAAATGGGGATTGCTCTATACCGCTGCATTTCTTGCCGCTTTTGTCGGCTCTGCTTTGCTCAAAATGAACAGCGACCCGACCCACGGCAAATACAACACCTGTTGGGATGAAACGGTCGGCAAGGTGTACACAGATCTGCCTTATGGAGCGGGGGCTGCCAACAAATTCGATCTTTATGTACCGGCTGACAAAAGTCAGGACGCATACGGTCTTGTTGTCTATCTCCACGCCGGTGGGTTTACCGGCGGAGACAAAGCCGGAGATGCCGAGATGCTGGAATGGCTGTGCAGCAAAGGCTATGTGGCGGCAGGGATCAACTACACATTGTTTACGGAAGAAAATCCGGATGCCAGCGTATACAGCCAGTCGGAGGAGATCAAAGCTGCCATGCCCTATGTGGTTGCAGCAGCCGAAAAACTGGGGTATAAGCTCGACCGGATGGCCATTTCCGGCGGCAGCGCAGGCGGATGTCTTGCACTGCTCTATGCCTATCGGGATGCCGATACCTCGCCGCTTCCGGTCAGAATGGTATTTGAAGCAGTCGGCCCCGGCAGCTTTCATGTGGAAGATTGGGGTATCTTCGGTCTCGACCAAAGCCCGGAGGCCGCCGCAGGACTGTTCAGTGTAATGTCCGGTCAGGCACTGACCCCGGAGGATATCACATCCGGTGCCTATCTGGAAGCGGTCAAGCCGATCTCTGCTGACCGCTGGGTCACAAAGGATACGGTGCCCTCTGTCCTCTGCTACGGCGCACACGACAAGATGCAGCCCTTTGCCGCATCCAAGCCGCTGGTCGCCGCACTGGAAAAGAACGGCGTAGATCACCGGTATTTCGTAGCGGAGCATTCCGGTCACGGACTGCAAAATGACAACAAGGTCTATATGGAGTATCTGGATGCTGTGGTGGAATATCTGGACAAGTACATGAAGGACTAACTCTGTATGAAAGGAACCGTTTAGGAGGCTATCATGCAAAAGAATGATCTTCTTGTAGTGGCAATTATGATAATTGCCGCTAGCATTTCGGGCGCAATATGCGGAAAGCTGCTGTTGGATAACATTATATGAGAAAGAAAAAATATCATGAAGAACGGAATATTTGTTCTGGTGTTTCTTGCCAGCGCATTGACAAGGATCTTTCTGCTGGGAAGTGCACCGGAACGACTGGTAAAGTCGCTGGGACAAGATCTGACCTGCGCGGTTTTCAGCGACCAGAACTATGAAAACGAGAACGGAAACCAGTACGACCTTTATATTCCTGCCGGACTGGACAGGACGCAGGATCAGAATCTGATTCTCTATATCCACGGGGGAAGCTTCAACTCCGGTTCAAAAGCTGACGGTGAAACATGGTGCAGATACTATGCCGCACAGGGGTATATTACCGCTTCCGTGGATTACACTTTGCAGATGCACGGAAAAGATGTATCCATTTATCAGATGAACAAAGAAATTGAAAATGCAGTCCGGGCGATCCGGCAAAGGACGGAGGAACTGGGGTATCATATTGCAGGAATGGCTCCGTTTGGTGTGTCCGCAGGCGGAACCCTGGCGATGAATCTGGCTTATAACGGGAATTCTGCGATCCCGGTCAGATTTGTTTTCCAAGTGGCTGCCCCCACATACTTTGAACCATCCGAGTGGCCCCTGCTCATGAAGGTGGACAAGCTTGCATCAGCGCACGACTTCTGCAGGATGATGACCGGAAAAGAACTGGACGATTATACACAGGAGATTCAGAAAATCTCTCCGGCAGGCATCGTGAAGGATGATTCTGTGCCGTCGTTGATCGCCTATGGCCGAATCGACCATTGTGTTCCTGTGAACCAAAAATATTATCTAATGGGAGCGTACATTCTGCACAACGTTCCATACGACTATATTGAATTTCCGAAGTCCAACCATGGGATGTATAATGATCCGGATAAGCTGTTGGAATTTCTGGAAAAGTCTTTGGAATATGCCGAGCGTTATTTCACCGATTGATCCGCATGGGCTGAGGAGGAATTGTGTCAATTTGACACAATTCCTCCTGTGTGGTTTTCTTGGAAGCACAGGCGCGAATATGAGCAGGGTTTGGGGTGGGACCGCGTTTGCGCAGCGCAGCAATGAAAGCCCCGGTGGGGCTTTTAAGCGGCAGCGCGGTCTGCGACAGCAGATGGAGGGGCCTCGCTCCGACAAGTTCTACAAATGTTTCCGAATTGTTAAGGCGTAAAAATAAGTAGAGGTTGTGCTGCTCATGTAAGGGGGCACCAGTTGCTCCGAACGAAGTTCCTGCCCCTGTTTGTGCAGCGGCATTGTCCGGCTCGCCCACAGAAAGTGTGAGGTCATGGCACGGTAGAGAGGAATTGTTTCTCCCATAAGAATACACAGTTTGGTACATCGGATGTATAACAAAGAAAAAAAGGGTGCGCCCTGCCGGACGCACCCTGCCAAAAGCCACAGACGATAACGATATGTACAACAGGGAGTTCCCCAGCGGGAACTTCCTGTTTTTCTTTGCCGGAGATGTGAGCCTGCTCTGCTTGCCACGCGGCAAACTCCCGTTGCCCTTCCTCGCTGTTCCAGCAGGCAAGGATGGCCGGGTAGAATGCCCGTGCTAGACGGTCGATGGCTTCATCGGGGTAGGGGGAAGTGTTTGTGGACTTTTTCTTTTTGTTCAAACGCACGCTCCTTTGACTGTCCCACCGTGGCAAAGTCGGGCGAGAAAATCAAAGTTCCAATTTTTATCAGGCGCAAGGGCGCGGATGTTTTCTGTCCTGCACTTGCGGCTGGTGGCTCGTTGATGGCTTACAAGTGCCTGTCGTTATGCGATTTTTTCATCGTTCAGCATTTCTTCAAACTGTGCCATATACGCTTTGTGCTGCTTGAGGATTTTTAGCGTTTCAGTTTTGGCGTAGGAATCGTCCGGTAGCTTAGGCAAGTATCTCATCAAAAAATCAAAGTCCTGCTGAATCCGCCGGACAGCGACTTCCAGCGCGGAGTAGTTGATTCCAGAGTAGTGTGAGTAGCTCGACTGCGGAGCGGGACGGTCTTCCGGGTGCAGAATCTCGTGCACGATCTGCTTGCGGTTCGGAAAATCAGCTCTGGCGAGGCGGTGCATATCGGCATCACGGACTTTGAATTGCCCGGACAGGATCTTTTCTTTTGTACCGGGCATCATCTGCTCCATGATCTCCACGCCCCGCATGAACTTTTCAGAACGGGCAACGTAGGATTCGCTGACATTGTTCCGCTCTGCAATCTGCTTACGAACGCTTGCTTCTGTGGCAGTGGGAGGAATTGTGTCAAATGGACACAATTCCTCCGGGGCGGTTTTCTTGGCAGCAGCCGTGTGCTGGTTGTTGCCGTTTCCACCGGGCTTCCGATGCTCCACACTGTACTGTTTTCCAATGAGGAACTTCTTCTGCTCCGGCGTGAGATTACGCCGCCCCAGCTGATTCTTGCAGATCCATGCGAGGACTTCTTCTCTGCTTTCAAACGGGAGCGGCATGGTGGAGAAAGAGATTTCGGGATGCTCCTGAACGATTTCATAACGATTGTGGCCGTCAACAAGGGTATTACCCCAGACAATCAAAGGAGAAATCAGCTTGCCTTCTTTCAAGATGTTTTCTTCAAGCTGCTTAAATTCATCATCGGTCAGAGGGGGAATCTGAGACTGGAACTCCGGGTCGATTTTCAGATTGATCATACGCACACTCCTTTATCTCTCCTGCTGCGTCGGTTCTTCCTCCCGGAAAAAGGACGCAACATTCTGCTTTGCGGTTTTCAGTTTGAGCAGTTCTTCCTTAGCTTCCTTGTACTGCTCGTAGAACTTTGCCTTTTCGGATGCCAACTGCGCATACTCGGCTTCCAGCTTTTTCGGGCTGGGCAGCTTGGTGATATCATTTGCCTTGAAATAGGCTGCTGCCGCCCGGTGCGCTGTCAGCTCTGCACGGTGCTGCTCCTCAAAGGCTGCGGGTCGTTTGGCAGTCTTTAACTGCTGTGCGATGTTCTTGGTGCTGGTGTAGGCAGCAGCATGACGGCGCAGCGTCTTGTTGTCTGCCATGCGAGTTTCGAGGTCTTTCACTACGGTCAGCGATTCATGGAACTTGGTGTCAAGCTCTGCGATTCTCTGGTCGAGTGCGACCTCATCGGTCAAGCCCTTTTCTTCTAGGAGAATCAAGGTCTGTGCCATGGCTTTGAGGTTGAACTTCTTTGCCCAACGTTCGTAGCCAATGCCCTTGCCCTCGGTCAGCTTTGCCTGAATATCAATCAGCTTTGCAAGGTTGGTCGTTTTAGACTGTACCTTGGGTTTGCGCGCTGCGTTTGCGGTCAGGGTGGCTAGTACTTCTGCCTTGTCGAACTTGTCACCGAGATGTTTCGCCCGGATAAACTTTGTTCTGCCAGAGGGCAGATAACTGAGCTGTCCACGGCTTTCCTTAACCGTGATGCTATACTGCTGCATGAGCCTGTCGGAAAAATCTTCAAAGCTCGTGGCACGGTACAACACTGAAGAAATCTGTTTCCGCAGGGTATCTTTTACGGTTTCAAACTTCTTCTGCCGGGGCTGCTGTCCGGCTACGGTAAGGGCTGCGTTTGCAAGGTCGAGCTTCTGCTGCCCACGCCTGCGCGCCCAATACTCCGCTTCGCTTACGCGCTCTTTCGAGCCGTTGAGCAGGTCAATCTGGTACAGTCCGGCACCCTCGCACAGCTCCATGACCTCGACACGCAAATGCCGCATGGTCTGGGCTGTACTGGAGTGTTTCATGCCCTCTAGCCAGTCGCGGGGCTTCTGCATATAGGGCTTGCGCTCCACCTCTCGTGTTCGGATGCTGCCGATCACGATGTGGACATGGATGTTTCCCGAATGGTTGTGCCCATCCGGGTGAGTGCAGACGATGGCAGGATGACCGGGGAAGTTTTCTTCGCAGAATTTCAGGCCAAGTGCCTGTGCCTTTTCCATGGTCAAGCCGTTGTCGGCTGCATCTCTGGGGTCAAAACTGATGATATATTGATGGCTCTTGATATCGTCGCGTTGGGTGTTCTTGCTATACTTGCGGTTTGCCAGCAGACAGGCCGTTGCAAAGGAAAAATCGCCGCACTCAAGGGTGTCGAGCAGGTACGATTCTCGCAGCATGGGTCGGCCTTGCTTGTCCAGAATTACCTTGCCGGAAAATTCATCGTGCTGGTAAACGAGGTACGCTTCGATGGCAGTGTAGTCCGAGTTTTTAGAGGCGATATGCTTGAGCGTTGCCATACAGTTCTCCCAGAACTTTCTCGGCGTGGAGCCGGAATGCGGTCAGGTCTGCAAGTTCGTCAAGGATTTTCGCCCGGATCCGCTCGGTGTCTGCACCGCCAGAATTGAAGTGCCTTGCAAGCTGGTTCAGGTTGCCGCCCACCCTGCTGCACTGGGCAAGCAGAGTGGAAACAGCGGTCAGGGTTTCTTCGCCGCCGCCGGCAACAATGACCGTTTTCTCGATCTTAACGTTGTGGATGGCGCGGCGGATAAAAGTGGAGAGGGAGAGATTCAGAAGTTTGCAAGTGAGTTCCAGTGACGCTTTTTCCTCCGCTGTCACACGGAACTTGATGACGTGCGTTTTGTTGTTCGG
>CAKTGQ010000016.1 GCA_934561555.1 uncultured Faecalibacterium sp.
CAAAAGACCTACCTCTGCGTCACCTTTGGTCGTCCCATGCCGCCGGATGCCACCTTGGGCGGCTACCTGCTGAAGGATGCCGACCGCGGCATTGTGAAGATCGTGGAGGACAAGCAGCCCGGTGCAAAAGAGGTAGAGACCCGGTACGAGACCATCGCCGTCTCCGGCCGTCTGGCCCTGCTGAAGGTGCAGCTCATCACCGGCCGCACCCACCAGATCCGCGCCCACATGGCCAGCATCGGCTGCCCCATCCTTGGCGACAGCAAATACGGCAACAACAGCGCCAACCGGGAGTTGAAGCTCAAGTATCAGGCGCTGTGCGCATGGGAGCTGACCATGCCCCGCTTCACCCAGCCGGACTTTGCTTTCCTCAGCGGCAAGACCTTCCACGCCCCGAAGCCGTGGTATTACCAGCAGGTGCTGGACGGCACTTTGAAGTAAGCAAAAAAGGAGATGTCCTGCCGGGCATCTCCTTTTTTGTTACTTATAATAGAACGCTCAGACCCGCACCATATCCGGGGTGATCTCGGCCAGCGTATGGGCACCGCACATCTGCATGGTGTCGGCCAGTTCCCCAGCCAGCTTGTCGATGTAGCACTTCACGCCCTCTGCACCGCCGCCGTAGACAGCGGTCACGAAGGGGCGGCAAATCAGCACGCCGTCTGCGCCCAGTGCCAGCGCCTTGAACACATCCACACCGGTGCGGATGCCGCCGTCCACCAGCACCTTCACACCGGTGCCCTTGAGGGCTGCGGCGATCTCCGGCAGCACCTCGGCGGTGGCGGGGCACTGGTCCAGCACGCGGCCGCCGTGGTTGGACACCACGATGGCAGCGGCACCGGCCTGCTTTGCCTTCAGTGCGCCCTTGACGGTCATCACGCCCTTGACGATGAAGGGGCGCTCGGCCAGCTGCACGATCTCAGTCAGTTCCTCCACGCTCTTGCTGCCGGCGGGCGGGGTCATGTTCTTCAGGAAGGGCAGACCCGCTGCATCCACGTCCATGGCCACGGCAAAGCAGCCGCTGGCCTTGGCCTGTGCCATCTTCTCGCGGATGGTGTCGATGTTCCACGGCTTGATGGTGGGCACGCCACAGCCGCCCGCAGCACCGATGGCGCGGGTAGCCATCTCCATCACGGTGGGGTTGGTGCCATCGCCGGTAAAAGCAGCAATGCCGTTTTCGGCACAGGCGCGCACCAGCACATCATTATAGGTCATATCGGTGTAGGTATCGGAGTAGTGCAGGTTCACTGCGCCCACAGGGCCAGCAAAGAAGGGGTAGCGAAAGCTTTTGCCGAACAGTTCCAGCGTGGTATCCGGTGCACCGCCGGGGCACAGGGTGTCCATGTTCACCCGGATATCGGCCCACTTATTATAATTGCGGATCGCGGTATCGCCCACGCCCTTGGCACCCGGGCCGGGAATCTGGTTTTTACAGGCCACGCCGTTGCACACCGGGCAGGCCTTGCAGTATTGGCCAATGCAGGTACGGGCATTGGCAAGCACCTCAGGATAAGTCATAAAGTATCCTCCTTTTATCCACCGCTGCGGCACAAAATGACCTGCCGCAGTGCTCGTTGCCCTCAATATAGACCTGTTTTAAAGGTACGTCAAGGGCTTTTTGTGCTTTCCGTCCATGCAGCAGAACGCTTTCTCGCGTTTTTTCGTCATTTTTAAAAAAGTCTGATTTTTTTCAAAAAAATCCTTGACAAAAAGCCTGCTTTCAGGTATTATAGTGGAGCGCCAAGGGCACCCGCCCAAAGGCAGAACAAAAGATGTGGAAAGATGGCTGAGTTGGTCTAAGGCGCACGACTGGAAATCGTGTAACGTGTCAAAAGCGTTCTGGGGTTCGAATCCCCATCTTTCCGCCAGAAACCTGAAACAGAAATGTTTCAGGTTTTTTGTTTTGTCCGCAGTTTGCGCCGCTTGACATTTGCGGGCAGTTCCGTTATGCTGGAACAAATACGTTTTACCGGAAGGAGAGGTTTTCCCATGGCATCTTCCCACAAAAAGCGCACAGGCCTGCGTGCGGCGCTGATCGTTCTGCTGTGTCTGGTTCTGGTGTGTGTGGTGGCTGCGGCGGTGCTGTACAGCTTAGTCAGCCGCAAGATCAAGGCATTCCAGAGCGGTGCCAGCTTTGCGCTGGACTACACCATCACCTCCACCGAGGCCGAGCCCCCTGCCCTTTACGCCCTGCTGGACAAGTTCGGCGGCACCACCGGCAGCCTGACCGGCCAGTACACCCCCCGGGCGGTGCAGCTGGCGCTGTACCCGACGGGCACCAGCACCGTCAACGATGCCCCTCTGACCCGGATGTACATCAGCGAGGAAGAGACCCTGTACGACGCCGGACAGCTGTACAACAAGCTGCGCAGCACCGTTGTAGCCGAGTATCCGCTGGCAAGCCTGCTGCTGCCGGGCTGGTCGCTGGGCAGCTACATCTCCCAAGACCAGCTGGCTACCCTGCTGGGGGTAGACCCCGCCGCCACCGGCTTGCAGCAGGTGAACGACTTCCAGCTGGACTTGAAGCAGATCCAGACCGTGCAGCCCGCCAACGCGAAAGAAGGCTACCTTTACCTTCAGCTGCCGAACCTCGCCGCCGGTGAGGATGCGCCGCAGCTGATTCTGGGCATCGAAAAGCAGGGTCTGCTCAAGACCCTGTCCCCCAAGGTGCACATCCTGCTGGATGTGCCCGCCCACCACATCCATGCGGAGCTGACCGGCACGGTAACTGCCGCCCAGACTGTGGTGACCGCTCCCACCTCCCGAATGCAGGACTCTGACGTGGAAAGCCTTGTGCAGCTGCGCCAGACCATCGAGAGCATCGTACAGTTTGTACAGACCGCCGCCCAGAGCGATGACGCTGCCCCTGCCGCGTAAGTCAGGACTATTTTGAATGGTCTCCGCTTCGCTCTGACCATCTTCAGCGGAAAAAATATTTTAAATAGCAAAAAATCGGACAGACTGCGGTCTGTCCGATTTTTTTGTTCACAGATGGGGTCGTAACGGAAAACGGCATTTGCAGCGCCTGTTTCCTTCGGAAACATTTGTGCTGCGGGAAAAATCTCTACAAAAGCAGAACGATCCTTCTGTTTTTACTTCTTTACGGTCTTTTTGCAGGGTGCGCGCTTTGCCTTGGGCTTTGCGGCGGCTGCGGCAGTCTTGGCTTCCGCAGCGGGCGCTGCCTTGGCAGCCGGTTCAGCCTTTGCGGCAGTTTCAGTCTTAGTCTCCACAGCAGGCGCAGCCTTCACCTCTGCGGCGGGGGCGGCAGGCTCGGCCTTTGCCTTAGCGGCCTTCTTCGCGGCGGGCTTTTCTGCCTTGACCGGCTCTGCGGCCTTTGCGGCGGGCTTTTCCTCCACCTTCTTGATGGTGCGGGGCTTGCGGGCTGCGGGCTTCTTGGCGGGAGTGGCTTCCTTGGCCGGTGCTGCCGCAGCCTCAACAGCGGGTGCTGCTTGTTCAACTTTAGCAGCACGCTTTACGCGGTCCTTTACCTCAGAGATGACCCACAGCTGGTCGCCACCGCCGGGCACCTCCTGCCAGATCTGCAGCACGGCGCCCACCTCGGCACCCATGCCCACAGTGTCCACGCACTTGCCGCCTGCCCAAGAAGAACGCAGACGCACGGTTCCCTCCGGGGTGTGCTCCACCTTCCACATCTGGGACGTGCCGCCCACGTCCTCCCACAGGTGCAGCCAGGTACCGTTGGCGGTGCCGGTCATGGTCAGATCCAGCAGCTTGCCGGAGGCGCGGTTGCGGATGCGGTACACGCCATCGCCCTCGCGGACAAAGCTCCACTCCTGCTCGGGCTTGTGGTCATACTTGCCCAGACGGACAGTGCCGCCGTCCTTGCTGCCCTCTACTGCCTGAATGACATTGCCGGTGTGAGCGGCAATGGTATAAAAGCGGTCGGCCTCGATCACAGTTTGTGCTACGGATTTCATGTATAAATCCCTCCCAATCATAAAATGCACAGATTTTTCCAATTCCTTCTTATAAAGAATACCACATATCGTGATTTTTCACAAGCAATTCGACAATTCTTTAGCACTTTATATAGAAACCACCCTGTTTTTGCCCTCTTTTTCGCCCCTTCGCAGGGGAGAAAGGGCTGTTTTCCGTTCTCTCGACATTTCGCCGCAACTGCGTTATACTATTATTATCCAGCTTATCTGCCGCTCTGGAAGGAGCGGTTTTCTCGTTTTTTGAAGGAGGATATTTTCCCATGACCCAGCAGGACCGCACTGCGGTGCAATATCATAAAATGACCGAGACCCCTATCCCCCGGCTGATCCTCAGTCTGGCCGCGCCCACCATTTTAAGTATGCTGATCACCAGCATCTACAATCTGGCCGATACCTTTTTTGTAGGGCGCATCTCCACCAGCGCTTCCGGCGCGGTGGGTGTCGTTTCCAGCCTGATGGCCATCATTCAGGCGCTTGGCTTTATGCTGGGGCACGGCTCCGGCACCATCATCAGCCGCCGCTTGGGCAGTCAGGATACCCACGCCGCCACCCGCTTTGCCTCTACCAGCTTTTTTACGGCGCTGGCCTTTGGCGTAGTGCTGGCGGTGGTCGGCCTTGCCACCCTGCCGGACTTCATGATGCTGCTGGGCAGCACCGAAACCATTCTGCCCCACGCCTGCGCCTACGCCCGGCCCATCCTGCTTGCCGCCCCGCTGATGATCTCCAGTCTGGTGATGAACAACATCCTGCGGTATGAGGGCAAAGCGAACCTTGCCATGATCGGTCTTGTCACCGGCGGGCTTTTGAACATTGCGCTGGACCCGCTGTTCATGTTCGTTTTAGGGCTGGGCACTGCCGGTGCCGGTATCGCCACCGCCCTCAGCCAGACCATCAGCTTTGGCATTCTGCTGTATATGTTCCTGCGGGGTAAAACGGTCAGCCAGTTCCGGCTTTCCGCCGTCACCCGGGAGCCGCGCGAGTTTTTACAGATCCTTGCAGGCGGCGCGCCCAGCTTTGGCCGTCAGGGGCTGAACAGCATCGGCGGGATGCTGCTCAACATCGCCGCCCGCAGCTACGGCGATGCCGCCGTGGCGGGCATGAGCATCGTGACCCGCATTTTTCTGTTCATCCTCTCGGTGGCCATCGGCGTGGGACAGGGCTTGCAGCCGGTGGCGTCCTTCAACTACGGTGCCCGCAAGTACCACCGGGTACGGCAGGCTGCCGTCTTTACCCTGAAAGCCGCCTTTGTGCTGCTGATGGTGCTGATTGCAGTGTGCTGGTGGAACGATGAGACTTTGATCCGTCTGTTCCGGGACGACCCGGAGGTCACCGCCGTGGCGCTGCCCGCCTTCCGCTACCAGTGCCTTGCCATCCTTCTGCAGCCGGTGATCGTGGTGACCAACATGACCTTCCAGAGCGTGGGTAAGGCCGGGCGCGCCACCTTTCTGGCCTGCTGCCGACAGGGCGTGTGCTTTATCCCGCTGATCTTAGTATTGCCCCGGGTGCTGGGGCTTGTGGGCGTGGAGCTCTGCCAGCCCATTGCGGATGTGCTCACCTTTTTCATCTCGCTGCCCTTCCTGCTGGCCTTTCTGCGGCAGCTGGAGCAGATGGAAGCAGACGCTGCCGCCCCGGCGCAGCTGTAATGCAATTGTAACCGTTTTTAGCCGCATTTTTCTGCAAACTCTGCAATGAAAAATGCGGCTGTTTCGTATTGTGAGTGAACGGAAAAATCTTCCTCCCTGTTTTTGCAAAGGAGTGTTTTTTATGAAGCGTGTTGTCTTGCGTATCGGTTGCGGGGCGGTCTGCGCCGCCCTTGCCCTTACTTTAGGCTGCGGCTGCACCCTGCTGCCGCCCGCTACCGGCGTGCCGGGCGCTGCAAGCTCTGCCGTTTCTGTGCCCACAGACGACAGCGGCAAGCCCCTGTATGACCCCGCCGTGCTGAACGATGGCCGTCTGCGGGCGCTGTACTGCTACGGCCGTTCTGGGAGCAGCACCACCATCCTGTGTGGCAGCACCCCGCTGCACCAGTCTACCCGCAGTGAGAACGTCTCGCTGGTGCAGGACAGTGCCACCGGTGCAGCAGACTACTGGCTGCGCAGCTGGTCCGATTCCACAGGCCGGGGCGGACGCCGCACCGCCCTGTACGACAAGACCGGCACCGAAGTGATGTCCTTTGAGGGCGAGCAGAGCGCCACCCTGCAAAACGGCCTGCTGGTATTGCAGGAGAGCCGCCTTGTCGATGGTGGATACGTCCCGGAGTCCGGCTACGGCACCTGTCAGGTCATCGACCTTGCCACCGGCGCAGCGCTGCCGGTGCCGGAGAGTGCATACAGCTGCATCGTATCCGGCGATAAGCTGGTGTTCAGCTGCTACGCCCGCCCGGAAGGACTGGACGATTACGATTGGGATACCGACTACCAACAGAACAGCTGGGTGGTGGTGCAGGAAAAGGACGGCACACCCATCTACCGCGCCGATGCCGCCTCGGCATACCGCCTTTTCTATGACAGCGACACCCTGAGCGACTGGGTAGAGCTGGACGTTGCCGCCGGAGAAGAAACCACCGACCAGATTTTGTACAACGTTCTGACCGGCGAGCAGTGCACGGGCTTTTTGCAGGTCTACCCGGGCGGGCTTGCCAGCTTTTCCACCGACGATGGCCGGTACGAGCTGCGGGATATGACCACCGAGGACCGCGGACTGATTTCCACCTTTGACGAGCAGCCCAGCCAGTATTTCCCGGGCTATGTGGTAACATGGCACAGCGGCGAGGATCACGGCTACGAGCTCTATGATCTGGAAACCGGTGCAAAGACCCCGCTGTACGATGTGGACGCCACCGACAGCACCGTAGCCGCCTACGCGCTGGACGGCAGCCTGCGGGTGTACAGCAAGGATAACGGCAAGCTGCTGACCGACACCACCGTAGAGCCGGTGGAGCACCAGCAGCGGGTACGGATGAGCAACTGCGGCAGCGGCTACGTCTGGCTGGAATTGCAGGATAACGACCGCTACGAGACCACCGCCACCCGGCTGTACGGCCCGCAGGGGCTTGTCAGCGACCTGACCGCCCTGCAAGGCAAGTACAGTTACGTCAACTACCTGACCACCGACCCTGACGGCAGACCCATGTTCTACGGTAGCCGCGATGCTGCGGGCAGTGCCTACGGCAACGTATGCGATGTGCTGGACGCAGACGGCAATGTAGTGCTGCAGGGGCTTGCCAGCTGCGCCGGGTACTATTCCAACAGCCTGAATGCCTTGCCCGACCATGTGTTTGCCGCACAACGGGGCTTCTATACAGGCTGGATGGACACAAGCGGCAACTGGCTGTACTGCCAGAGTATTTTCTCGTCTGCCACTGCGGACGATGAACCGAGTTACGGCTATTGAGCTAGGAGGGCTTTCTTATGAAAAACGCTAAAATTTCCCGCCGCAGCTTTCTGCTGGGGCTGGCCGCCTGCTCTGCTGCCGGGGTGCTGACCGCCTGCAAGGGCACGGATGCCCCCTCCGGCAGCACGGCTTCCTCTGCCGTGGAGCAGCCCGCATCCTCTGCGGCGTCCCCAGCTGTGCAGCAGGCAGAGCCGTTTCTGACCGTGGAGGAGTTCCCCCCGCTGGACGGCAGCACCGCCTGCATCCCGCTGATGGCGCAGATGCTGGCTGATACCACCGGCATGGACTTGGAAGAAGCCCGCAGCAGTATCACCGTGAGCACCACCGCCTACGCATGGGAAAACTTTGGCCTGTACGACACCACCACCCGGATGCTGGTGGTGTACGAAGCGCCGGACTATGTAAAGGAAGAGTTACAAGAAGCCAATGTAGAACTGGAGCAGAAGCCCATCGGGGTGGACGCGCTGGTGTTCATCGTCAACGAGGACAACCCCGTACAGGCACTTACCCGGCAGCAGCTACGGGACATCTACGCCGGGAAAATCACCAACTGGAAGGATGTGGGCGGCAAGGATCAGGAAATCGTAGCCTTCCAGCGCGGCGAGGACTCCGGCAGCCAGACCCTGTTCAAAAAACTGCTCATTCAGGGCGGTGAACTGATGACCCCGCCCTCTGAGCTGGCTCCCGCCGCCATGGGTGAGCTGGTGGACAGCATTGCCGATTACAGCAACAGCGCCAACGCCATCGGTTTTTCCGTGTATTATTACATCGACCAGATGTACACAAAACCCGGGCTGCGGCTGCTGGCGGTGGACGATGTGACCCCCAGCAACGACACCCTTGCCGACGGCAGCTACCCCCTGTGCAACGATTTTTACGCCGTCATCCACCCGGATGCTGCCGCCGACAGCCCGGAGCGCCAGCTGTACGACTGGCTGGACACCGCTGACGGCATCGCCTGTATCCAGAAGGCCGGGTACGTTCCGGCACAGTCTGCCGCCAAGACAAATTGATTTTCCATGAATTGACAGCCTGCCCGCATTCTGCTACAATCTAAACAGAAGTTTGTCGAATCCTGTTTAGCAGAATGCCGAAAGGAAGGTCTTACTATGGAACATCCCTCTCACCCGGTAGAAAGCCACTGGCGCACCTCCCTGCGCAACCGCATCATTCAGGCTTCCAGTCTGCTGGAAGTGCTGTTGTCCGGCCTAGTGCTGATCGGCCTGCTGCTCAGCGTTGTGCCGCTCATCCGCTGGATGCCCGGCCTGCTGTTCGATGGCAACGAAGCAGAGATCCGCACCTTTCTGGAGCGCAGTCTGGACATCGTGATCGGCATCGAGTTTATCAAGATGCTGGCCAAGCACAGCCCCGGCAGCAGCCTTGAAGTGCTGCTGTACGCCATTGCCCGCCATCTGGTGGTAGGTCACGACTCCGCTGTGGAGAACCTGCTCAGCGTGGGCGCGATCGCGCTGATCTTCATCGTGCGCAAGTTCTTCTTTGTCCCGGCTTTCGGAGCGCATCTGCCGGACGGTCACCCCGCGCCGGATCTTACCCCCGCCCAGAGCGGCATCCCCGCCGACTGGTTCCGTCGGCGGCATTCCGAAGCAAAGGCCGAGGAAGAGACCGAGACAAAGGAATAAGCATACACAAAAAACCACCCCGCGGCGGCCGGTGAAAGGCTGCTGCGGGGTGGTTTACTATTTTCTGTTATTTTTTGCCGTGACGGCCAAAGCGGTACTCTTTGCCCTCACGGATGCGCTGGATGTTGGAGCGGTGCATATAAATGACCATCGCGCCCATGATCACAGAACCAATGGTGCACACGGTAAGGTCGGCGGCAGAGTAGCCCCGGAACACGCCGTACAGGATGGTGAGCACCGGGTAAAGTGCTGCCATAGTCACGCTGCCCAGCGATACCATGCCGGTGGGCAGCAGGCAGGCCAGAAAGATGACCGCCAGAAAGGGGATCAGCACCGGCTGGATGGCCAGAATGGTGCCGCCCGCCACCAGCACGCCCTTGCCGCCCTTGAAGCCGAAATACAGGGGCTTCAAGTGGCCGATAATGGCAAAGATGGCGGCAAGGTACACCGCAAGATAGGGCGAGAGCGTGGTGCTTTCCGGCATCAGGGTAAACAGCCAGCGGCCGATGCACACGGCCAGCACACCCTTGAGCACATCCCCGAAAGCGGTAAGTGCCGCTGCCTTTTTGCCGAAGGTGCGCAGCATATTGGTCATACCCGCAGCGCCGCTGCCGTACTTGCGCACATCATCGTGGTACAAAAACTTGCTGACGAGGATACCGGTGTCGATGCTGCCCAGCAGATACGCCTGCACAGCAGACACCGCAGCGATGAGAACAGATTCCATCATCTGAGCCTCCCTGACGTGTTATACGTCCTTGGCACCCACCTCGCCGGAACCGCGCTCCCGCACGACCAGACGGATGGGCGTATGCTCCAGACCAAAGTTTTCGCGGATCTGGTTGATGAGATACCGCTGATAGCTGAAGTGGAACAGGTGCTTTGCGTTCACGAAGGCCACGAACGTGGGGGGACGGGTGGAGGCCTGCGTCAGGTAGTAGATCTTCAGGCGGCGGCCCTTGTCGCTGGGGGGCTGCATCCGGGCGGTAGCGCGGGCCAGCATCTCGTTCAAAACGCCGGTGGGCACGCGGGCACCGTTTTCGGCGTCCACATCCCGGATCAGCTGCATCAGCTTATTCACGTTGTAGCCGGTCTGGGCAGAGATGAAGATGATGGGTGCGTAGCCCATAAAGCTGAAGCACTCGGCATAGCCGCGGCGCTGCAGCTCCATGGTGTTGGTCTCCTTGCCTTCCACGGCATCCCACTTGTTCACCACAATGATGCAGGCCTTGCCCTGCTCGTGGGCGTAGCCAGCCACCTTGCTATCCTGCTCGGTAAAGCCGACAGTGGCATCCACAAGGATCAGCGCCACGCGGCTGCGCTCCACAGCGGCCAGGGCACGCACCACCATGTAGCGCTCCAGACCATCGCTGATGTTGCTGCGCTTGCGCAGACCGGCGGTATCGGTAAAGATGAACTTGCCGTAAGCGTTGTCCACCGGGGTGTCGATGGCATCGCGGGTGGTGCCGGCCTCGTTGGCAACGATCATGCGGTTCTCGCCCAGAATGCGGTTGGTCAGGCTGGACTTGCCCACGTTGGGGCGGCCGATGATGGCAACGGGGATACGGTCCTCCTCCACCACGGTCTCGCTGAAGTCCAGATGGGCGCACACGGCATCCAGCAGGTCACCTGTGCCGTGACCGTGCACGGAAGAAATGGGCATCACCTCGTCAAAGCCGAGGTTGTAGAACTCGTACAGCTCCATGGGAGCCTCGCCCACCTTGTCGCACTTGTTCACGGCAAGAATGATGGGCTTGTGGCTGCGGCGCAGCATGTGTGCCACGTCCTCGTCGGCTGCGGTCAGGCCGTTGCGCACGTCCGTGACCATAATGATGCAGTCGGCGGTGTCAATGGCGATCTGTGCCTGCTCGCGCATGTGGGCCAGAATGCCCTCGGTGGCCTTGGGCTCGATGCCGCCGGTGTCCACCAGCAAAAACTCGTGGCCGTTCCACTCGCAGTTGGCAAAAATGCGGTCGCGGGTAATGCCCGGGGTATCCTCCACAATGGCAAGGCGCTGGCCGCACAGCTTATTGAACAGGGTGGATTTGCCCACGTTGGGGCGGCCCACCACTGCTACGATCGGTTTGCTCATGGGGTCTCCTCCTTTCTTAAAAGGGGTAAAATACAATAAAAATGGCGTTATCAGCTGCCGCTCTTTCTTCTGCGGGCAATATGCAGGCCGCTGCGCAGCAAGGCGCGGGCTTCGTCCCCGCCTGCCGTGGGCAGCACCTCTACCTTAACGCCCAGCTGCTGCCCCAGCTGCTCCACCGTGATATCGTCAAGGAAGGTATCCTTTTCCTCCCGCAGCATCACAGCCGGGATGCCCAGCGTTTTTGTGGCAAGTTTGCCTGCGCACTGGGCGATGATATCGGTGGCGGTGATCAGGCCGGTCACACCAACATTGCCGCCGAAAAAGCGGTTCTGGATGGTGTGGACGTGCACGGTAATCATGGGGTACTGGCGGTGCAGCTCCTCCATCATACGGGTGATGAGGGGCGCTGCCATGGTGCCGGTGACCACGTCCAGCTCCTTGGTGCCGTAGATGCGGTGGGGCTTGTCCAGCTCCGCCAGAAATTCTTCCTCAAACAGGCGCATCATGCCCACGCCGTTTTCCAGCTGGTCGTAGTCCTCGTAGAACGCCGCCGCAGGGATGGGGCGGCCCGCCTTGAGGTACCATTCATCGCTGGGGTAGATGATACGCTTGCCGTGGCGGCGCTTGCATTCATCGCCGAATTCTTCCATAATGTCGATGACCTCGGCGCTGGTCTTTGCATCGTAGGGCACCTGCGGGTACAGATTTTTGCGGTAATCCGTAATGCCGCAGGGCACGGCCGCAATGCTTTGCACCATGGGGGTCAGCTCCAGCAGGTCGGCAAGGGTGCGGCGCAGCTCGTTGCCATCGTTCACACCGCGGCAGAGCACCAGCTGGCAGTTGACGGCAATGCCGCCCTCCACCAGCCGGGGCAGGTACTTGAGCACCTCGCCGCCGCGCTTGTTGGCCAGCATCCGCACCCGCAGCTGGGGGTTGGTGGTGTGCACTGAGATATTGATAGGGGAGATGTGCATCTTGATGATGCGGTCGATCTCGTGATCCTGCATATTGGTCATGGTGATGTAGTTGCCGAACAAAAAGCTCAGCCGCTCGTCATCATCCTTGAAATACAGGCTCTCGCGCATACCGGGGGGCATCTGGTCGATGAAGCAGAACATACAGTGGTTGGAGCAGGTATGCTTTGCATCGCCCAGATAGGTCTTGAACCCGCAGCCAAAGGGACCGCGCTGCGGCCGCTGCACCTCCCACTCCCGGATGCCGTCTGCCACCCGGGCCTTCAGGTGAAAGCTGCTGCTGTCGGTATAAAAATCGTAGTCCAGCGAGTCGTTCAACTCGTTATCGTCCACGCTCAGCAGCTCGTCACCGGGGGCAAGGCCAAGAGCCTCGGCCTCGCTGCCGGCGTCCACCTGCTCGATCCGGATCGCCATCTGCATCCACCTCCCTTAAAGAACAAGAAGGGGAAGGCTTTGCGCCCTCCCCTTCTGTACATAACACCATTATGCCACCAATTACGCGCAAATTAGGCCTTCTTGATGACTTCCTCGCCCTTGTAGTAACCGCAGTTGCCACATGCCTGGTGGGGGAGCTTCAGAGAGCCGCAGTTGCTGCACTTCACCAGTGCGGGGGCCTCCAGCTTCCAAACATTGCTGCGACGCTTGTCGCGGCGGGCCTTGGAAAGATGTCTCTTAGGTACTGCCATATTTTTGCACCTCCTTGATGGGTTTATCTGTTCAGCAGTGATTTAAGGATCGCGAGCCTAGTGTCTACGGGGGCATCGGTCTGCTCTGCCGGTGGGCAGGTGCATTCCGCCTTTTTCTTACCGCACTGCGGGCAAAGCCCGGCGCAGTCGGGGCTGCAAAGCAGCACCGTGGGAATTTGGAACATAAACTCCTGATTGAGCCATTCGTCCACGTCCAAGTGTCCTTTTTCGTCCAGCGGAAGATCGAAATCCGGGTCATCCAGATCCCGCTCCTTGACGATCCACTCCGTATCGACTGTCTCTTCCCGCGTGACCGGGTCCAGACAGCGGGCGCACTCTCCGTGCACCGATGCCTTTGCCCGCAACGTTATCTGGACCTCGTCGCCATCGGTCTGCGCGTCAAAGACGACCGTGACCGGCTGCGGGATCCTTGCGCCGGCATAATCGTACGCAGATAAATCACACTGAAACTCTGCATGGTACGGTTTTGCGCCGGTTGTGATAAACTTTCTCAGGTCAAATTGCATAGTACACCTCTGAAAAGGCTGCTTTGTTAGTATAGCGCCAAAGCAACCCTTTGTCAACACCAAAACAGGCAGAAAACCGAAAAAATTTATTTTTCTCCGGTCTTCTGCCTGTTGGAAAAGCCTTTAGCCCTGTTCTTTTATCAAATTACAGGTACTTCTTCACATCATGGGGCAGTGCGGCCTCGTCTGCGCTGACGGTCACAGTGACCTTCACGCTGTCGCCGGCAATGGCTGCCATCTCGTCCAGCACAACGCCCAGACGGTTGATATCGTGGTCCAGCACCTTCAGAATGCCGTCAATGTACAGGTCGGTGATGTCGTAGTTGCTTGCCATCAGGCCGGCCACAAAACCGTACAGCATTTCGCCGCCGGAGATCTTGTACTCGTCCAGATCGATCAGACGTGCTGCAGGAGCGATGTCGTAGGTGAGCTTCATGCCCTTTTCCACAACAACAACATTGCCTTTGGAGGTCTTGACCGCGTCGTTGATCTGGTCGATCATCGCCTTGGTCTTGCCGGAGCCCTTGGTACCAACAATCAGTTTAATCATAGTTCAGTCCTCCTGTATTTTCCACGCCTTGCGGCGGGAGATCATTTTTTTACGTTCGGCTTTTACTTCAGCTTTGCTTCCAGCTCTGTGGTCAGACCCTCGTAACCGGGCTTGCCCAGCAGGGCGAACATATTCTTCTTGTAGCTTTCCACGCCGGGCTGGTTGAAGGGGTTCACGCTCAGCAGGTAGCCGCTGCAGGCGCAGGCACGCCAGAAGAAGTAGATCAGGTAGCCCACATTATAAGCAGACAGGTCGTCCACCTCGATCAGCACCTCGGGCACGCCGCCATCGGTGTGTGCCAGAATGGTGCCCTCCATGGCCTTGCGGTTGACCACGCTCATGTTCTGGTTTGCAAGGAAGTTCAGGCCGTCAAAGTTGCCCTCCAGCGGGTCGATGAACAGATCCTGCGCGGGCTTCTTCACGTCCACGATGGTCTCGAACATGATGCGGGCACCTTCCTGAATGAACTGACCCATAGAGTGCAGGTCGGTGGAGAAGATGCAGCTTGCGGGGAACAGACCCTTGTTGTCCTTGCCCTCGCTCTCGCCGAACAGCTGCTTGTACCACTCGTTCATCAGGGTGAAGTCCGGCTCGTAGCATTCCAGGATCTCCACAGCCTTGCCCTTGCGGTACAGGATGTTGCGGATAGCGGCGTACTTGTAAGCATCGTTGTCGGGGCTCAGTACGGAGAAGCGCTCCATAGCGTCGGCAGCGCCCTGCATCAGAGCGTCGATGTCGATGCCAGCGGCGGCAATGGGCAGCAGGCCCACGGCGCTCAGCACGGAGTAGCGGCCGCCCACGTCATCGGGAACTACAAAGGTGGGCCAGCCCTGTGCGTCAGCCAGCTGCTTCAAGGTGCCCTTGGCGCGGTCGGTAGTGGCGTAGATGCGCTTGTTGGCTTCCTCCACGCCCATCTCCTTTTCCAGCAGTTCGCGCAGCACACGGAAGGCCAGAGAGGTCTCGGTGGTGGTGCCGGACTTGGAGATGACGTTGATGGAGAAGCGCTTGCCTTTGCACAGGCTGATGATGTTGTTCAGGTAGGTGGGGCTGATGCTGTTGCCGCAGAAGTAGATCTTCAGACCATCTTCCAGCTCGTTGTGGTACATACCCTTAACGGCCTCCACAACAGCGCGTGCGCCCAGATAGCTGCCGCCAATACCGGCCACCACCAGAACGTCCGAGTCCTCGCGGATCTTGGCAGCGGCTGCCTTGATGCGGGCAAATTCTTCCTTGTCGTAATCCCGGGGCAGGGTCATCCAGCCCAGAAAATCGCTGCCGGGGCCGTTCTTGGCTTCCAGCTGCTTGTGGGCGGCTTCTACCTGCGGGTAGATGGCTGCATATTCCTCTTCGCTGATGAAGCTAGAGAGGTGTTTCGTGTTCAGTGCGACACTCATTTTATTAAAACCTCCAAACGATCTGCCGGGCCTTTGCCCTGCGAGGAAATATCTTGGTATAAGTGTACCGTTCCCTCCGGGTAAAGTCAAGGTCAAATTCCTTAGATTTCATACAATTTTAATAGTGTTTTTTTGTTTCTTCATCCATATTTGTTCAGGTATCCAACAGCCCTCGCCGGGCGTCCGGCGCACTTTTGTGCGCTGAAGCGCCTTTTTCGGCACAGGGTCATGCGGCGACGCCCCGCAGGCTGTCCCACAGCAGCCGCAAGGCGGTGTCAAAGTCCATGCGGGGCGCATCGGCGGCGGCGCACACCGGGTACTCCCCCTGCACCGCTTCGCCGCACAGCAGCTGCGCCTTGCCTACTGTCTGTCCCCGGGTCACTGGGGCTTCCAGCGCTTCGGGCAGCTTCAGCTGCACGGTCAGCTGCCCGGCGCTTTCAGCAGGCAGCAACGCGGTCTGCGGCAGAGCAGCGTAATCCAGCGGCACGGTCTCCTCCGTGCTGCCCTTTACCTTTAATTGCAGCGGACGCTCCTGCGGCAGGGGCACCGGTGCGGCGCGGTAGGCCGCAAAGCCGTAATCCAGCAGGGTGGTGGCGGCTTCGAACCGCTCTTTGCTGGAAGGTGCCCCCAGCACCACCGCAATGAGCTTCAGCCCGTCCCGGGTGGCGCTGGCGGTAATACACACGCCCGCCCCACCGGTGGTGCCGGTCTTGAGCCCGGTGATGCCGTTGTACCGCCGCAGCAGCTTATTGGTGTTCACCAGCTGGGTCTGCCCGCCCCGCAAAGTGTCCGTCCAGATGCCGGTATAGTGCAGCACCTCCGGGCAGGTGGTCAGGATGGTGCGGCTCATGATGGCCACATCCCGTGCGGTGGAAAGATGTCCCTCCGTGTCCAGCCCGCAGGCGTTGCGGAAGGTGGTGTGCTCCATGCCCAGCTCTGCGGCGCGGGCGTTCATCTGCTGTACAAAAGCAGGCTCGCTGCCGCCCACCAGCTCTGCCACTGCCACTGCTGCGTCGTTGGCGGAGGACACACAGATGGCCTTAAGCATCTCGTCCAGCGTGAACTGTTCCCCGGGCTCCAGCCAGATCTGACTGCCGCCCATGTGGTAGGCGTGCTCGCTGACCGGCACAGCAGTGTCCATGGTCAGCCGCCCGGCGTGCACCGCTTCAAAGGTGAGCAGCAGGGTCATCACCTTGGTAATAGAAGCAATGGGCATGGTCTGGTCGGCGTTCATCTCGTAAAGCACCGTGCCGCTGGTCTGGTCGATGAGGATCGCCGCACGGCAGGGCAGGGTAAGCTGCGGCGGGGTGACCGTCAGGGTCTGCACTGCCGGTTCCGCCTGCGCCTGCACCGCCGGTTGGATGCGCAGTCCCTTGCCCTGCGCCGTACCGAAGGCCAGTGCAAACAGCCAGAAGCAGACCACCCCCGCGCACAGCAGCGCCAGATTTCTCCGTTCCATTCCGCATACCTCCCCGCGCAAACTCTCTTTTTGCAGTGTATGCCGCCGCCCGCGCCGGTATGCCGCCGGGCAGTTTGCACATTTTGGACACAAAATTTCCGTATTTATATACAAACCGTGAACATATCCATTGCAAAATGCTTCATTTTGCGGTATTCTATGTTTAGCAGAGAACTTCTGCATTTTGGATGTATTGATTCTTTTTTTGGAGGGATTTTTATGAGCACGATTTCTCGTCGTTCGTTCCTGAAACTGGCTGGCGTCACTGCAGTTGCCACTGCCGGTGCTTCTCTGTTTGCAAGCTGCTCCGTTGCTTCCTACCTGCAGGTGGAACTGGATCAAACTGTTATCGATGAAATCATCGGCAAAATCGATGATGAGAACGAAAAGAAGGCACAGGAAGAGAAACTCAAAACGTATCTTGGCTATGTGAACCTTGCTCTGGCCGCCCTGCCTCTGGTCAGTGTAACCAATCTCAACAAGGATAAAGCACTGGATATTATCTATCAGGCAATTGATAAGATCGGTCCCATGTTTAATGTATCGGCAGAGGACATTGCCAATGTCAAAGATATGCTGAACCATTTTGATATCGAGACCGATGAGAACGGCAACCTGCCGAATGACGGTTCGATGTACAACAAGATTACCGTTAAGCTTTCTTTGAAGAAAGATGTTGACCCTCAGCTTGTTCTGCTGTGCCTGTAATTTGTTACGGCTGTATAATCTGTGACCCGATCGGGGGATGGACTTTACGTCCATCCCCTTTTTGCTGCCTGTTTTTTCAACCCTCTGCCGCCGGGCGGCGCAATTCCGGTCTTGCGTGCTGCCGTTGTTTTGTTATATAATAAGGAGTAGACCCTATTTTTATCCCATTTTGTGGAAAGGAACCCCCCTCATGCGAGTTTGTTTTTATACCTTGGGCTGCAAGGTCAACCTGAACGAGACCGGTGCGCTGGAGCAGTTGTTCCGCGCCAACGGCTTTACCATTGCGCAGGAAGGCGAAGCAGCGGACGTGTTCATTGTGAACAGCTGCACCGTGACCAACTTCGGCGACCAGAAGAGCCGCAAGTGGCTGCGCCGCAAAAAGCGCGAGAACCCGGGTGCGGTGACGGTGCTGACCGGCTGCTACCCGCAGGCCTTCCCGGAGGAGGCCGCACAGTTCATGGAAGCCGACCTTGTGTGCGGCAACGGCGACCGCAAGGCCATTTTGGAGAACGTGCAAAAGCTGCTGGACGGCCACGAGCGCATTGTGGCCATCGCCCCGCATCAGCGCGGTGAGCAGTTCGAGGAGCTGCCGGTGGAGCGGTTCGAGACCCACACCCGCGCCTTTATCAAGGTAGAGGACGGCTGCAACCGGCAGTGCGCCTACTGCGTCATCCCCCGCGCCCGTGGGCCGGTGCGCAGCCGCGCCGAGGAGAGCATTCTGGCCGAATTGCACCAGCTGGCCGCTGCAGGCTACCGCGAGGTGGTGCTCAGCGCCATCTCCCTGCCCAGCTACGGGCTGGATACCGGCACGAACCTTGTGGAACTGGTGGAAAAATGCGCACAGGTGCCGGGCATTGAGCGCATCCGTCTGGGCAGTCTTGACCCCGATATGCTCACCCCGGAATTCATCTCCCGCTTGGCGGCGGTGGAAAAACTGTGCCCCCAGTTCCATCTGAGCTTGCAGAGCGGCTGCACCGCCACCCTGCGCCGGATGCGCCGGGTGTACACCGCGCAGGAGTACGCACAGGTGGTGGAGCAGATCCGCGCCGCCTACGGCAGCCGCCCGGTCAGCTTTACCACCGACTGCATCTGCGGTTTCCCCGGCGAGACGGCGGATGACTTTGAGGAAAGCTGTGAATTTCTGAAGAAGATCGGCTTCCTCAAAGTGCATGTGTTCCCCTACTCCCGCCGCAGCGGCACCCCGGCTTATGATTTCCCGGATCAGATCCATGAGCGGGAAAAGCAGGAGCGCAGCCGCCGCATGAACGCCGTAGCCGAGCAGGTGCGCTGCGAGACGCTGGCCGCCTTTGAGGGCACCGAGGACGAGGTGTTGTTGGAAACGCCCCTGTCCGGCACGCTGTTTACCGGCTACACCCGGCTGTACATCCCGGTGGTGGTCTCTGCCCCCGGCTGCGAGAGCGGGCAGATCGTGCGGGTAAAGCTGGGCCGCTATGATGGCGAGCGGGTGCGTGCAGCACTTTGCTGAAAATTTTTCATTTTACTTGTACATTCTGTGCATCCGCATGAATACAATAAATATTTAACGATTTTTGTATTTTGCCCTTTCCATACGCACGTCTTTATGTTAAAATGAAGATGGATTTATCGGGTCCGGCGTGCTGTAAGCAACCAGCACGGTACCATCCGTGCCCGTATAGCGCCGTTTTATGCTCTGCACACAGGGCAGGCGGCTCCGTTTTTTGGCTGTTTCTGAGCAAGGAGAGATTGGAATGAGTTTCAGAGGAATCAATACTACGGTCATCCAGATCCGCCGTCAGGTGTTTACCGAGGTCGCCCGCATGGCTTACGCCAACGTCAAGGGCGAGCAGGCTAACCACCTGATGCGCAAGATCCCCTATACCATCATCCCCGGTGAGGAGGGCAAGCTGCGCAAGGACATCTTCCTGGAGCGCGCCATCGTTGAGGAGCGCGTGCGTCTGGCTATGGGTCTGCCCACCCGCCGCATGGACGAGCACAACAGCGTAGTCTCCGGTCTGGAGGACGCCTCCATCGCCGATAAGTACTATGATCCCCCGCTGGTCAACGTGATCAAGTTTGCCTGCAACCGCTGCCCCGAAAAGCTGGTCAAGGTGTCTGACCTGTGTCAGGGCTGCCTTGCACACCCCTGTATGGAAGTGTGCCCCAAGAAGGCCATTACTTGGGAGAGCGGCCGCTCCACCATCGATCAGGACAAGTGCATCAAGTGCGGCCGCTGCGTCACCGTCTGCCCCTACAATGCCATTGTCAAGACCGAGCGTCCCTGCGCCGCTGCCTGCGGCATGGGCGCTATCCACTCTGACGAGCTGGGCCGTGCCGAGATCGATTACAGCAAGTGCGTGTCCTGCGGTCAGTGTCTGGTGAACTGCCCCTTCGGTGCCATTGCCGACAAGGGTCAGATCTATCAGCTGATTCAGGGCTTCAACCGCGGCGACCGCATCTATGCGCTGGTCGCTCCCGCCTTTATCAACCAGTTCCCCTCTCTGGCTTCTACCGGCAAGCTGAAGTCCGCCCTGAAGGCCATCGGCTTCTGCGATGTGGTAGAGGTTGCCATCGGCGCCGACCTGTGCACCGTGGACGAGGCACACGACTTCCTGGAGGAAGTGCCCGAGAAGCTGGACTTCATGGCTACCTCCTGCTGCCCGGCATGGAGTATGATGGCAAAGACCGCATTCCCCGGCCTTGCCAAGAACATCTCCATGACCATGACCCCCATGGTGTTCACCGCCCGCATGATGAAGCAGGCCGACCCCGATGCCCGTATGTGCTTTATCGGACCCTGCGCCGCCAAGAAGCTGGAGGCTTCCCGCCGCACCGTCCGCTCTGACGTGGACTTTGTGCTGACCTTTGAGGAGCTGGCCGGTATCATTGAAGCAAAGGATCTGGATCTGGACAATCTGGAAGTGGATCCCGCCGAGATGGATCTGTGCTACGCTTCTGCTGCCGGCCGCGGCTTTGCACAGTCCGGCGGCGTTGCCAAGGCTGTTGCCGACAAGATCAAGGAATGGCGTCCCGACATGGAGGTGAAGATTGCCTCCGCACAGGGTCTGGCCGACTGCAAGAAGCTGCTGATGCTGGCCAAGGCCGGCAAGTACAACGGCTATCTGCTGGAGGGCATGGGCTGCCCCGGCGGCTGCATCGGCGGTGCCGGCACCATTGCCGACCCCGTGCGCACCGCAGCTGTGCTGAACAAGTATGTGAAGGATGCCGAGTTCACCGACCCCGAGCAGAGCGCCTTTATGTCCAACATCCACATGCTGAAGGATGACCCCAACTTTGAGGTCTGAGCCGCTATAACGTAACCACCCAAAAGGACGCTGCAATGTTGCAGCGTCCTTTTTATCACGTTTTCCACATTTTGTGTTGGATTCGAAACATTTTTGTGAAAGACTGCCAAGGCGCATTGACAAGGCAGTCCGGTCATGTTATGTTAGTATTGACAAATCAGTACCTTATGGGGCATCATATACTCTGTTTCGCCATGCCGCAATTGCGGCAGAAAGGATAAAACCATGACTACTGCCTTAAAACGTACCGGTGCTGCCCTGCTGACGCTGCTGATGTTCTGTGTGCTCACACTGGGCGCTTCTGCCGCCGCTAACACTCCCGTGGGAGTCAAATTCTGGAAGGAAAAGTCCGATAAGGAATCCATGGCCAACTCCGGCATTGATCCCGACCGCGAGGCTACCCTTACCCGCCAGTCCAACGGCACCTATACCCTGACGCTGCCTGTCAAGCAGGTGACCAAGCTCAATGTGACCGGCTGTCTGATCGGCCTGACCATCGGCGATGTGACCTACACCGGCACCCTGACCGGCGATATTGAAAAGGGCAACGGCATCCTGACCATCAAAAATCTGCCCGCCTCTGTGCTGACCGGCAGCGATGTGAACAAGTCGCTGACCGTGACCTGCAATATCCAGATGGATCTGAGCCTGCTGGGCGAGATCAACACCACCGCCCGGATGTGCATCTGGGCAAAATAAGACGCACGATAAAAAGCGCCGTTCCACCCGGGACGGCGCTTTTGCTGTTCAGCAGTCGATGTGCTTTTCCACAAAGTCGGTGGCCATCTTATCCAGCTGTATCACCGCGTTTTCCGCGCCCTTCATCACCTTGCGCACATTGCGGCGCATCTGGCGCTTGCTCTGGGTGGCCATCATGGCACCGGCAGCCCCAAGGGCTGCACCGGCGGCCATGCCCACTACCATGCCTGCGGCGGAATTTTCTCGCTGTTTCATCCTGAATTTCTCCTTTCAACCTGCCATAGCAGGGCTTGCAGTGCTATTATTTCCGTAAAAGAATCTGGTATACGCTTTTTTTATGCAGCAATTTGTGGTATACTGTTGTATGATGCTTTTTATAGGCCGCTGCACGCGGCTTTTCGGCAAGGAGGTTTTCCTATTTGCAAAAACCCGTTGAACCAAAAAAGATCCTTTGCATCCACGATCTGTCCGGCGTAGGGCGGTGCAGCCTTGCGGTGATCCTGCCTGTGCTGTCGGTCATGGGCTTCCAGCCGGTGGCGCTGCCTACGGTGGTGCTCTCCACCCACACCGGCGGCCTTGGCACCCCCGCCCGGATGGACGGCAGTGCCTACGGCATGGCCGCGCTGGAGCACTATCAGGAGCTGGGACTGCAATTCGATTGTATCTATACCGGCTATCTGGGCGGCGAGGCACAGGTAGCGCTGGCTGAAAAAGCCTTTGCCCTGTGGCCTACCGCCTACAAGGTGGTGGACCCTGTAATGGGCGATAACGGCAAGGCCTATTCCACCGTTACCCCGGCACTGATCGAGCGCATCCGCAATCTGTGCCGCGCGGCAGACCTGATCCTGCCCAACTACACCGAAGCGCAGCTGCTTTTGCAGCAGCAGCCCGTCACCGATGAACTGGACGATGCCGCCGCGCAGGCGCTGGCAGATTCTTTGCAGCCGCTGGCCCCCAACGCGGTGGTCACCGGTCTGCCGCTGGGCAAGTACATCGGTTGTGCCGGTACCGGTACAGACCGCTTCGTCATCAAAAAGCTGCATATCAGCCGCAGTTTCCCCGGCACGGGGGACCTGTACGGCGCTGTGCTCATCGGCTCGCTGCTGCAGGGCAACGCCCTGAGCGCCGCCGCCGATAACGCTGCAGAGTTTGTTTCGCTGGCCATTCAGGGCACGCCCTATACGCAGGACACCCGCTTCGGTGTGTGGTTCGAGCCGCTGCTGCCCCGCCTGTGCCCCCTGCGGGAGGAACCGGAGGGCATTTTATGATGGACAAGCCGACTTTGAATATCGTTCTGGTAGAGCCCCGCATCCCCCAGAACACCGGCAACGTGGCGCGTACCTGTGCCTGCACCGCCTGCCGTCTGCATCTGGTAGGCCCCATGGGCTTTGCCATCGACGACAAAAAGCTCAAACACGCCGGGCTGGACTACTGGCACTATCTGGACATTACCTATTACGATGGCCTTGCGGACTTTTTTGCCCGCAACAACGGCCCCTACTACTACTTTACCACCAAGGCGCCCCAGCGCTACACCGATGTGCAGTACCCGGACGGGGCTTATCTGGTGTTCGGCCGCGAGGATGCCGGTTTGCCGGAGGCGCTGCTTGCAGAAAATCAGGAGCGCTGCATTCGGATGCCCATGCGGGACACCTGCCGCAGCCTGAACCTTTCCAACAGCGTGGCGGTGGGCGTGTACGAGGTGCTGCGACAGTGGGATTTCCCGGAGCTGCTGGACCACGGCCACCTACGAGATTATGAATGGAAATGAGGGACACTATGAGCAAGATCGCAATTCTGACCGATTCCTCCTGCGATATCCCGCAGGAGATGGCCGAAAAGTACGGCATTGATATCATGAGTTTCCACATCCTGCTGGATGATGTGGACTACGTCGAGCGTGTGGACTGCACTAACACCGAGTTTTACGATAAAATGCGCGCAGCAAAGGGTGTGCCCTCTACCGCCGCCATCACGCCCATCCAGTTCTGTGAAAAATACTGCCAGTATGTGGACGAGGGCTATACCGATGTCATCCATGTGCCTATCAATAAATCCGGCTCTTCCACCTACAACAACGCCCTGATGGCGCAGGGCATGCTGCGGGAGGAGCGCCCGGAGCATCATTTGAACATCCACCTGCTGGACCCTCACACCTATTCTATGGTGTTCGGCTGGTATCTGTGCGAGATGGCACGCAAGCTGCAGAACGGCGCAGAGATCCGCCACGTCATCCACGAGTTTGAGCGGCAGATGAACTGCATGGAGATCGTGCTGGGACCTTACAGCCTGAAGCAGATGAAAAAGAGCGGTCGCATTTCTGCCGCCGCAGCCGTCATGGGCGAGCTGATGGGCATCCGCCCCATCATTACCCTGATCGACGGCAAGACCAAGGTAGAGGCCAAGGTGCGCGGCGACGATAAGGTGGTGCCCGCCATGGTAGACCTATGCCAGAAGCGCGCCGGGGATGTGGAGGACTTTGAGTATATGATCGGCCACACCAACATCCCGCAGGCCGAGGATCTGGAAAAGGCCTGCCGCAAAGCCTTTGGCAAGCCGCCGCTGGCCGTATTTGAGCTGGGCGGTGTGGTCTCTGCCAACACCGGCCCCGACACCGTGGCGCTGGTTTACACCGGCCACCCCAGAGGGTAAAATCAGCGGAATCATTCTTTGAAATTTCGGAATACCGGAGCGTCTGCGGACGCTCCGGTATTCCATTTTTACATGAATATGCCCAGAGCAGTGCGGAGGGCAAGTTTCAATCCTCCTCTTCCCATTGCATTCCGTCCGATTTTGTGATATACTCCCTTCTGCTGTGCTTTTTTGTGCAGTATCCTCAAAGAGCAACTTAGGATTTTAGGCTCCCCGGTGCCACTCGAGCGGTGCCGGGCAAAACCCACAGGAGCTGGCGGTTCCTGTGCGGTCAAAATCAAACCGCTGGAGTATTATCATGAATCAGAATTCTTCCGTCCGTAAGCTGGTGCACTGCGGTGTAGTGGCAGCTATCTATGTGGTGCTGTGTCTGGCATTGCAGCCCCTCTCCTATGGTGCTGTGCAGGTACGCGTGGCCGAGGCTCTGTGCCTGCTGCCCGTGTTCGGTGCCGAGTACATCGTGGGTGTGGTGCTGGGCTGCTTCCTTGCAAACCTGCTGGGCTCCACCATCGTGGATGTGATCTTTGGCACACTGGCTACCCTGCTGGCCTGCCTTGTCACCTACAAGCTGCGCAACGTGCGCTTCAAAGGTCTGGCCATTGCCGCCAGCCTGCCGCCGGTGCTGTTCAACGCGGTGATCATCGGCATTGAGATCGCCGTGATGTTCCCGGACCCCACGTCCAGCGCACCCATCTGGCTGGCCTGCATCACCAATGGCATCTCGGTTGGCATCGGCGAGCTGATCAGCTGCACGGTGCTGGGCGTCGTGCTGGTAAAGCTGATCGAGAGCAACGCCGCGCTGCGCAAGGTGTTTGCGGCGGAATAACACAAGGAGGTTTCCATGCAGCCAAACGGTATGATCTTCTGGGACTGGAACGGTACCCTGATGGATGATGTGGATTTTACCCACAGCTGCCTGAACTGGATGCTGGAAACCCACGGCTACCCCCAGCGGTACGATCTGGCTGCCTATCGGGAGCTGTTCGGCTTCCCCATCGAGGACTACTACCGCTGCGCCGGGTTCGACTTTGCGCGGCACCCCTACCCGGAGCTTGCCGCCCGCTTTATGGAGCACTACAACGCTGGTGTGCCCGGCTGCGCTGTAACGGCACACGCCGTTGACACCCTGCAAACGCTGGCCCGCATGGGCTGGCAGCAGGCTGTGCTTTCTGCCTCCCGCCGTGATTACCTGATCGAGCAGGTATCCGCCCGGGGTCTGCAAGGCTTTTTTACCGAGTTGCTCGGCCTTGCGGACATTTACGGCGTAAGCAAGGTACAGCTTGGCACCGACTATCTGCGCCGCACCGGCATCGACCCGGCGGCCTGCGTGATGGTCGGCGACACCGACCACGACGCCGCAGTGGCTGCTGCCATCGGTGCGACCTGTGTGCTGTACACCGGCGGACATCAGTCCCGCGCCCGGCTGGAAAAGGCCAGTCCCTACGTCATCGACGACCTTGCCCAGCTGCCCGCACTGCTGGAAATGATATGATATTAGTGGCTCAGAAATACCTGTCGGTGTTTCTGAGCCACTTTTTTACAGTCTGTTCGCGCAAAAATAAAAAAGCAGGCACACAAATGTGTGTCTGCTTTTTTTGGTCGGAGCAGCGGGATTTGAACCCACGGCCTCCTCGTCCCGAACGAGGCGCGCTACCAACTGCGCTATGCCCCGAAAATACCGCAGCCAGTTGAGACTGCGGTTTTCTGGTTGGGGATGAGAGAATCGAACTCCCACAAGTAGAGTCAGAGTCTACCGCACTACCACTATGCAAATCCCCAATATTCGGTTCTGTCAGCCGCGCCGTGCGTTGCTGACAAGGGATATTATACACGCCAGCGGCCCGCTTGTCAACCATTTTTTCAGTTTTTCTGCAAAAGTTTTTTCAGTGGCTTTCCGATGCACACAGGCTTGTAAATTTTTGGTTTTTCTCTTGACAGCACTCCCCTTTCGGAATACTCTAATATTATAAAAAGGTAGGATCCCGGTCAGCCCGGCACCCTTTGCCGGACCGTTCGGCTTTGCCTGAATGATAATGAAAGAGGGTATTTGAATGAAAAAACGTGTTGGCATCCTGACTTCCGGCGGCGATTGTCCGGGCCTGAACGCCACCATCCGCGGCGTTGCAAAAGCACTGTATGCCCGCATGGGAGATAACGTGGAGATCGTGGGCATTGCCAACGGTTACAGCGGCCTGATCAACGGCGATTACCGCGAGATGACCGAGGACGACTTCCGCGGCATCCTGACCTTAGGCGGCACCATTCTGGGCACCAAGCGCACCCCCTTTAAGATGATGCGTGTGGTGGAGGACGACAATATTGATAAAGTCGCCGCCATGAAAAAGACCTACAAGGCCGCAAAGCTGGACTGCCTGCTGTGTCTGGGCGGCAACGGCACCCACAAGACCGCCAACCTGCTCTCGCAGGAGGGGCTGAACATCATTGGCCTGCCCAAGACCATTGACAACGATATCTACGGCACCGATGTGACCTTCGGCTTCCACACCGCTGTGGATATCGCCACGGACGTCATTGACCGCATCCATACCACCGCCGGCAGCCACAGCCGCGTAATGTGCATTGAGATCATGGGCAACAAGGCCGGCTGGCTCACTCTGTACTCCGGTATTGCCGGCGGTGCGGACATCATCCTGCTGCCCGAGCTGCCCTACGATATCGACCGCGTGTGCGAGGCCGTGGAGCGCCGCGCCAAGAAGGGCTCCAACTTCTCTATCCTTGCCGTGGCCGAGGGTGCCATCAACACCGAGGAAGCCCGCATGAAGCGCAAGGACTGGATGGCCAAGCGCGCCGAGGCTGGTCTTGGCACCACCGCCACCAACCGCATTGCACAGGCCGTGCAGAAAAAGACCGGCATGGAGACCCGCGTGTGCATCCCGGGTCACATGCAGCGCGGCGGCAGCCCCAGCGCCTACGACCGTGTGCTGGCCACCCAGTTTGGCAGCTATGCCGCACAGCTGGTAGAGGTGGAGCGCTACGGCGTGACCGTGGCCATGGTGAACCGCCGGGTGACCGAGAACCGTCTGGCAGACATTGCCGGTAAGACCCGCAATGTGCCCGAAAACTGCGAGCTGCTGAACGTGGCGCGCCGCATGGGCGTCTGTTTGGGTTAAGCCCTACCCGCAAGCGGGAATGCTGTGAGAAAAGCGAGGCACCGGAGAGTCTGTTGGCTTTCCGGTGTCTCTTTTTACGGTCAGCGCAAAACGGTTGACAAACGGCTTTTTGCGATGAATTTTGTTGTTGAAGCCGCGCTTTCTGTCCCAAGTGCGCAAAAAAGGTTGTCAAAACAGGAAAAACAGGGTATGATAGAAGCTGGATCGCAAAACTGTGATCCTTCAATATTGCTAAAGGAGTGTGCTTTGTTATGCGCGCCTATGAACGACTGCTTGATTACGTCAGGGTCTACACCACCTCGGACCCGGAGTCCGGCACCCATCCTTCCGCTGCGCGGGAGTTTGATCTGGCTCACAAGCTGGTGGAGGAGCTGAAGGCTCTGGGCGTGGAGGACGCCCGGGTGGACGAGCACTGCTACGTCTACGGTTCCCTGCCCGCCACCCCCGGCTGCGAGGAAAAGCCCGCACTGGGTCTGATCGCCCACATGGACACTGCCCCGGATGCCAGCGGCGAGAACGTGAACCCCATCCTGCACGAGAACTACGATGGCGGCGATGTGGTGCTTCCCGCCACCGGCAAGGTGATGAAGGTTTCTGCCTTCCCCTTCCTTGCCTCCATGAAGGGCGAGACCCTCATCACAACCGACGGCACCACCCTGCTGGGCGCAGACGACAAAGCCGGTGTGGCTGAGATCATGACCGCAGTGGAGACCGTTATCCGCGAGGGCCGCCCCCACGGCAAGCTGTGCATCGGCTTTACCCCGGACGAGGAGATCGGCGAGGGTGCCGACCTGTTCGATATCCCCGGCTTTGGCGCAGACTTTGCCTACACGGTGGACGGCGGCGATGCCGGCGACATCGAGTATGAGAACTTCAACGCCGCTGCTGCTACCGTGACCATCCACGGCTTCTCGGTGCACCCCGGCTCTGCCAAGGACACCATGATCAACGCCTCTAACGTTGCCATGGAGTTCCACGGCGCTCTGCCCGTGATGGCTCGTCCCGAGACCACTGAGGGGCGTCAGGGCTTCTACCACCTGTGCCAGATGTACGGCGATGTCACCACCGCAAAGCTGGGCTACATCCTGCGCGACCACGACGCCGCCAAACTGCAGTTCAAGAAGGACAATATGCAGGATATTGCCGATTACCTGAACGGCAAGTACGGTGCAGGCACCGTAGAAGTGGAGATCAAGGACAGCTACCGCAATATGCTGGAAAAGATCAAGCCCCACTTCCACCTCATCGAGACTGCCCGCAAGGCCGTGCGCATGGCCGGTCTGGAGCCGGTGGAGGTACCCGTGCGCGGCGGCACCGATGGCGCTACCCTGAGCTGGAATGGTCTGCCCTGCCCCAATCTGGGCACCGGCGGCTTCAACTTCCACGGCGTGTGCGAGTGCACCACCGTGGAGCGGATGGACCGCTGCACCGAGATTGTGCTGAACATCATCTCCCTGTACGCAGAGTAATTCGCCTTTTTTCCGTGAAAACTTTCTGCGTGAAAACGGTCTGTCCCTATAATATAAAAGCGGCGGCTGCACAAAGCATAGTGCAGCCGCCGCTTTTTCATTTAACCTACGTTGATATGCCCCACCGGCATGATCTTGCGCTTGTTGTCGTCCGGTTTGGCGGTCAGGCTCATGGCAAAAGCCACCGGCCCCACACGGCCCATGAACATGACCAACATATACAGGATCTTTGCCCCGTTGTTCAGCTGGCTAGTCACGCCCACGGAAAGTCCCACCGTGCCAAAGGCCGAGCAGGACTCGAAGATGGCATCCACCACCGACACAGCGTCCGAGGTGTTGTAGTACACCACAATGGCTGAGCCAATGGCCGCCACAGCGCCCAGCACGATAATGGTCAGCGCACGGTAGACCGTCTTGGACTCGATATGGTGGTCAGCGATGACACAATCGTCGCGTCCCTGTGCCACGCTGCGGATAGTCAAAATGATGACCGCGAAGGTGGTCACCTTCACGCCGCCGCCGGTAGAGCCGGGCGCTGCACCGATAAATTGCAGCACGCTCATGAGCAGCTTGCTCAGGGTACCGCAGGAGGCCAGGTCCACGGTGTTCATGCCGGCGGTACGGGTGGACACCGACTGGAACAGCGAAGCCATCACCTTGCCGGGCACCGACAGTCCGCCCAGCGTGGCGGGGTTGTTCCATTCCATCAGTCCCAGCCCCAGCGCGCCGCCCAGCCACAAGATCACCGAGAAGGACAGCACCACCTTGGCGTGCAGGGACAGGCGGCGTTTTTTGTACCACTGGCACAGCTCCACCCAGACCATAAAGCCCAGACCGCCGGAGATGATCATGAACATAATCACCGCCTGCACATAGTAGTTGTTGACATAGGGCACCAGCGAGGAGTACGCCCCGAACCGGCCGAACAGGTCGAAGCCCGCATTGCAGAAGGCCGAAATGGCGGTGAACACGCTGATCCAGACGCCCTCCAGCCCGAACTGCGGCACAAAGGCGAACATCAGCAGCAGAATGCCGATGCCTTCAAACATCGCTGCCAGCCCCACCACGATCTTCAGCACGCTTTTGGCCTGATCGTAGCCGTCTGCCGAGACGCTCTCGCCCAGCAGCCGCAGATCCCGGAAGCCCATGCGCCGGCGCATGGCCAGCGCAAAAAAGCTGGTAAGGGTAACAAGGCCAAGGCCGCCCACCTGAATGAGCAGCAGCACCACCGCCTGCCCGAACCATGTGAACTGCGTCCATGTATCCCGCACCACCAGACCGGTGACGCAGGTGGCGCTGGTGGCTGTGAACATGGCGTTGAGTACATCCAGCCGTCCGTTCCTGCTGGCAATGGGCAAAGTGAGCAACAGCGTGCCCAGCGCGATCACGATGATAAAGCTGACGCAGATGATCTGGGTCGGGGTGCTCAGTCCCAGCTTTCTCCGCCGGACCGACCTCTGGTGCCGCAGCTTTTTGCGGATATTTTTTATCTTTTCCATAGCATCCTCCCTGCGCAGCACACGGCCGCTTTGCATTCCCTTATAGCATACACCATTTTGCCCGCAGGTTCAACTTGATTTTATAGCCCGGTTGCGGTATTATAATAAGGTACTGTGTTTTTGGGGCGTTCTGCCCAAAGGATGCAGACCCGTGTCTCCGTAGCTCAGCTGGATAGAGCGTCCGCCTCCTAAGAATTCGGTCAACCTGATACCTTGGGTGCAGAAGTGATTGCTCTAATCAAAAGCAAGACCGTGAATCAAAGTTTTCTCAACAATTTTTGATGCAACAAGTTTAACACCGTTCCGGTTGCAACGCAGTCGGTCACTTCGGTGTGAAAAGCATTCTGCATATTCGTTTCCAAGTGCGTTGAATTTCAAAAAATCAACGATAATACATAATATGCCTCAGTAGCTTAGCTGGATAAAGCGCCTCCCTCCTAAGGAGGAGACCGCAGGTTCGAATCCTGTCTGGGGTATCCCTTTAAGAAAATGCGAAGGTCATTTTTCCATGTGAAAGACGATCTTCGCATTTTTCATTTTGAACCTATCACCAAAATTAGCCAGCTAATGCCATTAGCAGAATTTTCGGTTCCATCTAATAAAATCAGGCTTCCAGCTAATGAAGCCCCATAAAGCACCTTTTGAACTCTGTTTCCCGGCTCTCTGCTAAAATTGGTAGCCGCTTTCCTGTAAATCCATGTAAATACAAGATAAACTGTGTAAATCTATTTTCCACATTCCAGCCCAAAACCGTGCAAAACACTTTTCTCCATACATAGCGCGTTCACTCGCTGTTCTCTCGGAACAGAAAGAGGAACGCGCTTTTTTGTTTTCGGGCTGAACTTCCCGAATCCACCAAAGGAGGGTTTACCGATGAAAAAAGTTCTGACCGTCACGATCGACGGTATCCGCTACCATGCTTCCCGCCCGGCAGATTGCCGGCACTGCTTTTTCTGGAAGAACCGAAAGAAGGGCTGCGTTCTCGGCAAAGAGAACTGCTATTATCTGATCGAACCGCCCAAAGGCCCCAGCAAGTGCGAAGGGTGTCCCTACAAGCGGGCAAAGCCCTGTGTGCTGGTTCCCTGTTACAAAGATCTGATGGCACCGCTGGAGAAACGAGGTGATGCCAAGTGAGCCACAAGCGAAACGAAGCCCTGCGCCATGTTCAGCACTCCATGCACCATGTAATCGCCGCTGGCGAAGGTTCTGACCGTGCCCCGGACAGCTGCAAGCTGTGTCCGTACTATCGGCCCGATTTCAAATTCCGCACCTGCCTGTATGCCCACTGCCCTTATAAGAAGCAGGTCAATGTATTCCGTTCCACACCTGAAAAATGGGATATTCTCTATGCCCGAAAGAAAGCCGACAAAAACCGCAGACCTTGATTACTTCTATGGGCAGTCCAGCGAGCTGTTCTCCTTCTACCGAATTCCCAAGCTGTTGTTTCAGGATAGCCGCTTCCAACCGCTTACCACAGATGCCAAAACGCTGTACGGCATCCTGCTCGACCGCATGAGCCTTTCAGCCCGGAACGGCTGGTTGGACAAAGCTGGGCGGGTGTTCATCATCTATACCGTGCAGGAAGTGCAGGATTCACTGGGCTGTGCCGATAAAAAGGCGACCAAGCTGCTGCGAGAACTGGAAGAGTACGGTCTGATCGAACGCAAACGGAGGGGGCTGGGCAAGCCCGATCTCATCTATGTAAAGAATTTTTCGTCAGAATCGTCAAAACTACGCTTTCTGAATCGTGATAATGACGATTCTGGAACCGTCCAGAATACGCTTCAAGACACGGCCAAACTACGATGTAATAAGACTGAGAGAAATAATACAGAGATAAGCGATACTGATCCTATCTATTCCGATGAAAACGACTGGATGAGCGAACGTGAACAACTGGAAGAATATTTTTCTCATTCTTTGGAGGTGGATCTTCTGCTCCGGCTCTGCCCGGATGATGAGGATACCATCTACCAAATCGTAGACCTGCTTGTGGATACCTGCTCCACCAAACGCAAGATGTTGCGGATTGCCGGAGACGACAAACCCGCCGAGGTGGTACGCAGCCGGTTTACGAAGCTGAACGCCGACCATATCCGCTTTGTGCTGAAGTGCCTTGCAGAGAACAGCAGCCCGATCCGCAACATGAAACAATATCTACTCGCTTCTCTGTACAACGCACCGACTACAATGCAGCTTTCCTATCAAAACCAAACCAACCACGACTTAGCGATACGGAGGTGATGAAAATTTCAAAGAAAGCAACCACGATTGCCATCGTCAACCAGAAAGGCGGTACCGGCAAGACCACTACCTGTGAAAATCTAGGCATCGGGCTGGCGATGGAAGGCAAGAAAGTTCTGCTGGTGGACGCTGACCCGCAGGGCAGCTTGACCATCAGCATGGGCTGGCAGCAGCCCGATGAACTGCCCACGACCCTTTCCACCCTGATGGCAAAAGCCATGAACGACCAGAGCATTCCGCCCGGCGAAGGCGTTCTGCACCATGCAGAGGGCGTTGACCTGATTCCGGCAAACATCGAACTGGCAGGGCTGGAAGTTTCCCTTGTCAACTGCATGAACCGGGAAAAGATGTTGAAACAGGTGCTGGAAGGAGCAAAGCATGAGTACGATTTCATTCTGCTGGATTGCACCCCTTCCCTTGGGATGCTGACCGTCAATGCACTGGCAGCGGCAGACACCACCCTGATTCCCGTGCAGGCGCAGTACCTGTCTGCAAAGGGTCTGGAACAGCTTTTGCAGACCGTGCAGAAGGTCCAGCGGCAGATCAACCCGAAGCTGAAAATTGAGGGCATCCTGCTGACTATGACCGACAGCCGCACCAACTACGGACAGCAGATTGACAATTTGATTCGGGGTGCCTACGGCAGCAAGATCAAGGTGTTTGACCAGACCATTCCCCGGTCTGTCCGTGCTGCGGAGATCAGTGCAGTGGGCAAAAGCATTTTCCAGCATGACCCAAAAGGCAAGGTGGCAGAAGCCTATAAATCTCTGACAAGGGAGGTGGTGGCGAATGCCGAAAGGCAGCTTAAACGTGTCGCTGAAAGGGGCAGATGACATTTTCTCCACCGAAGAATCCCGGCAGGAGCAGCAGCGGGAACAGGTGCATCAGATTCCCATCGGAGAGCTGTTCCCCTTCAAAAAACATCCCTTTAAGGTTTTGGACGATGAGTCCATGCAGCGCACGGTGGAAAGCGTAGAACAGTACGGCGTGCTTTCTCCGCTGATTGCCCGCCCACGCCCGGAGGGTGGCTATGAGATCATCTCCGGGCACCGCCGTCAGCACGCTGCACAGCTTGCCGGGCTGGATACCCTGCCCGTTATCGTCCGTCAGATGGATGATGATGCCGCTGTTTTGCTCATGGTGGACAGCAATCTCCAACGAGAGAACATCCTGCCCAGTGAAAGGGCTTTCGCCTACAAAATGAAGCTGGAAGCCCTAAAAAATCAAGGTGCTAGGTCGGATTTAACTTCATCCCAAGTTGGGATGAAGTTGCAAGCCCTTGATATTGTTGGTCAGGAAGCTGGCGATAGTCGAAATCAAGTGCACCGCTTTATCCGCCTGACCAGCCTTATCCCTGAGCTGCTGGACATGGTGGACGAAAAGAAAATCGCTTTTAATCCCGCTGTGGAGTTGTCCTATCTGGACGAAAGCCAACAGCGGGATTTTTTAGAAGCGATGAATGACACCCAGAATGCGCCGTCCCTTTCTCAAGCGCAGCGGCTCAAAAAGCTGGCGCAGGAAGGGCACTTCTCGTATGACGTTGCCTTTGCAGTCATGGGCGAAGAGAAAAAGGACGAGCTGGACAAGGTGGTCATCAAAAACGACACCCTGCGGAAATACTTTCCTCGCAGCTACACCCCGAAACAGATGGAGGACACTATCATCAAGCTGCTGGAACAGTGGCAGCGCAAACTCCAGCGGCAGAACGAACGCTGACTTATACCGTAACGAAAGACCCGATGGGGCCTTTTTCTTTTGCAAACAAAAGGAGAAAAAACACTATGAACACTACTATTGATCTCAAGACCGCAAAGACCATCGAAGCCATGAACCAGAAGATCAACCACATGGACAATGCTGTGACCGACTTCTTCAACAAGATGAGCGATGTGCTGGAGCGGCAGCTCGGCGATGATGAAGTTTACGCCGCCGTGATTGCCCCGGAGATCGAACTGACCATCACCCCGCTGGCGAACGTTCGCAGTTACCTGCCTTGCTTCGATGAAACTGATTCCTGCTACAGCATCAGCGAAGATGTGCCGCTGGCACTCTGCTACGATCCTCGTCAGGTCATTACGCTGGCTGGCAAGCGTTACCTGTCCGGCGCAGTCATCTTTGTACGCTATGACACCGATGGCAACTTTGTTGCCCTTACCACCAGTGACCTGTACCTGATCCAGTGTTATCTGGGCGAGAACAGTGTTCCTCTGATGGCTGGACGCGAGAAGATGGTCTGCATCTGCATTGACTGAGAGATGCAGCATGGATACTGAAATGGCCTGCTATGAGAGTTTCGCAGAAGTCACGGAGGACTTTTACTGTTCCGCCGTTGATGTTTTGAAGATTCTGGTTCTCCGTCTGCACGACTACCATGCTCGTTGCTTCCATTCTCTGCGGGATGCTCTGTACAACTATTTTTCTACCGATGCCGCACCGCATACTCATACCAATGTTTTCACTAAGCATACCGTTGTCGCGTCTTGCGCTCCCCGTCCTCCCTGAGAGGATTCTTCTCACAGTTCAGTCAATGCAGGGGGTTCGCTATGAATTATATTTATTCGTTTATCATTTTTGAAGCCGGTGCCTTTTTCGGTTTCTTCGTGGCGGCTTTAATGCAGGCGGCACGAAGCGGCGAAATCGGGCTGAACGGAAAGGAGGATTCATGTGGAAGAGAACACTCTGTCGGTGCTGAAAATTGCACCGGGACAGTATCCGCAGCAGGTCGAGATCGATAACGACCTGAAAGCCTTGCAGCAGGCAGTTGGCGGTTCCATCGGCGCAAGCTACCCCTTTGCTGATGACCCGGTTGCCATCGTTTATAATGATGACGCAAAGCTCATGGGTCTGCCGCTGAACCGTGCCCTGTGGGACGAGAACGGGCTGATGTATGACGTCGTTGCCGGAACCTTTTTGGTGGTAGGTCTGGGTGAGGAGGATTTTGCGTCGCTCTCCCCGGAGCTGGCGCAGAAGTATGAAGAAGAATTCCATCAGCCCGAAGCTTTTCTCCCTCTGGGGCGTCGCCTGATGGTCATTCCAGTGCCGGATGAATCGGTTCAGAATGACGCAGAAAAGGCTGTGAGCAAGCCCTCGGTGGAGCATGACCGCTAAGACGATTTTCTGCACAGGAGGTGGTAACGATGCAGGAAGAAATCGAGCATAAGACGGTCAACTTTGCCATCTCGACCACGAAACTGTCTGCCCGCACCCTGCTGCGCGGGATGCAGTTTCTGCTGCGGCAGTACGACAAGCACGCTTCGCAGGGCAAGCAGTCCATGAAGCGGCTGGTGCGACAGAACCGTGGCGTGACCAATGTGGAGATCCAGAAAACTGGAATCAAGGATTTTGACCGCTTCGCCAAACGGTATCACATCGACTACTCCATCCAGAAAGACCTGTCCTGCAAGCCGCCCCGGTATCTGGTCTACTTCAAGGCACAGGACACGGATGCCTTGAATGCAGCTTTCAAGGAATATTCGGCATCGGTGCTGGATAAAACCAAGCGTCCTTCCGTGCTGGCAAAGCTGCACGATCTGGCACAGACTATCGCAAATCTGCCGGACAAAGTGCGGCACAAGCAGGAGGAGCGCGGCCTATGAGCAAAAAGAAGCTTTCCAAGCTGCTGGCGCTCTATCTGCCCTATGTGGTAATTGGCTTGCTGGCAACCAATCTGGGCGAGGCATGGCGGCTGGCTGCGGGTAAGGAACTGGGCGATAAAATCGTATCGCTGATGGATACGCTCCCGGCTGCATTTTCAAATCCGCTGCCCAGCCTGCACCCATTTGACTTGTTCATTGGTCTGTGCTGCGGTGCTGGAATGCGGCTGGCGGTGTACCTGAAAGGTAAAAACGCCAAAAAGTACCGGCATGGCATGGAGTACGGCTCTGCCCGGTGGGGAACTCCGAAGGATATAGAGCCATTTATGGCTCCAAAGTTCGAGGACAATATCATTCTGACCAAAACAGAACGCCTGATGATGTCCAACCGCCCGCCGGACCCCAAGAATGCCCGAAACAAAAATGTGCTGGTAGTCGGCGGCTCCGGCAGCGGTAAGACAAGGTTCTTTATCAAGCCGAATCTGCTGCAATGTGATTCCAAGAATTTTCCGGTATCATTCGTAGTTACAGATCCGAAAGGTAGTATCGGCGTGGAATGTGGAGAAGCCCTGTTAAAGCACGGCTACAAGCTAAAATTCTTCAACACGATCAACTTTTCCAAGAGTATGCGCTATAACCCCATGGCGTACATCCACAGTGAAAAGGATGTTCTGAAACTCGTGACCGCACTGATGACCAACACCAAAGGTGAAGGTCAGGGCGGCGACCCATTCTGGGACAAAGCGGAACGGCTTTTGCTCGTTTCGCTGATCGCATACCTCCACTATGAAGCCTCGGTTGAAGAGCAAAACTTTGCAACACTGTTGGAAATGCTCAACACCATGCAGGTGTCCGAGGACGATGAAACTTATCAGAATCCGGTAGACCTGTTGTTTGAGGATCTGGGCAAGAAAAAGCCCAATTCTTTCGCCGTACGCCAGTACAAGCTCTATAAATTAGCTGCCGGTGTTACATAATACAGACAGAATTTTAATACAGCTTGATTCAAACCGAATCGAGCTACATTAAAAGGCTATCTAAAAAATACGAAAGGATGTGATAGTTGTGGCGAGGAAATCCGAACGCTATCCTGCGCTCTACGAACGCCTGAGCCACGATGACGAGCTTCAGGGCGAATCGAACTCGATCTCCAATCAGAAGCGAATACTGGAGGACTACGCCGAACAGCACGGTTTTACCAACTGCATCCACTTCACGGACGATGGTATCTCTGGTACACAATTCGACCGTCCCGGCTTTCAGAAGATGATTGCTGAAGTCAAAGCCGACCGAATTTCTGTCGTTATCATAAAGGACATGAGCCGTTTTGGTCGGGACTATCTGCAAGTCGGCACCTATATGGAAGTGCTGCGGAAGCACGATGCCCGGCTGATTGCTCTGAACGACAGCGTGGACACTCTCAAAGGGGACGATGAGTTTACTCCGTTCCGAAATATCATGAACGAGTGGTACGCCCGTGACACCAGCAAGAAAATCCGTTCGGCGTTTCAGGCAAAGAACCTTGCCGGGAAGCATACCAGCAGTTCTGTGCCCTACGGATACCTGAAATCCGAGCAGGACAAGAACCAGTGGGTCATCGACCCGGTGGCGGCTCCTATCGTCCAGCGCATCTACCGCATGACGATGGAAGGCAAAGGTCCTTATCAAATCGCAGCGATCCTTTCAGCCGAACACATTGAAATCCCTGCGTACTACCATCAGAAACTGGGCATCGGTTTATGGCAGACACGGGAGATCAAAGAACCCTACAAGTGGTGCAGTTCCACAATCGTCCACATCCTGACCAATCCCTGCTACTTGGGACACACCTGTAATTTCAAGACCCGGAAGCATTTTAAGGACAAGAAAAGTCATTATGTTGACCAAGACCAGTGGACGATTATCGAAAACACCCAAGAGCCTATTGTCGATCAGGAGACTTACGACAATGTGCAGCGGATTCGCGCTGGCATCCGCCGCTATCCTGATGGCTGGGGCGAAGCCCATCCCCTCGGCGGACTGCTGTACTGCGCAGACTGCGGAAGCCCGATGTATGTCAATCGTACTGGAAATGGAAAACGTGTCGCAAACTTTTCCTGCTCTGGATATGGAAAAATCCCTGTTGGCAGCAAATGCTCCAGCGGACACCGGGTAAACGCTGATTCTGTGATGGCACTGATTCAGGAAACGCTACGGGAAATCGTTCGATTTTCCAAAGAGGATGAAGAAGAATTCGTCCGCATCGTAAAGGCCGAAGCCGAAAACCAGCAGTCCAGCGAAATCAAAGGCCAAAAGACACGCCTTGTAGCCTGTAAAAAGCGACTGGATGAATTGGAAACGCTAATCTGCAAAATCTATGAGGACAACGCCCTCGGAAAACTCCCGGACAAGCGGTATCAGATTCTGGATGCTCAGTACGCCAAGGAGCAGGAAAGCCTTGAAGCAGAAGCTGCTTCCCTGCAAGAAGCAGTAGACAAATACGAAAGCGGCCAGAAATCCGCCGATAAATTCATCGCACTGGTCAAGAAGTATCAGAACTTTGAAAAACTGGACACTGTGATGTTGAACGAATTTATCTACAAGATTTTTGTGCATGAGCGAGATTACAAAGGCGTTGCAAATTCTCCGCAGACCATTGAAATCTACTTCAACTTCATCGGCAAGTTTGGCGCACAGGAAGTCAATCAGCCGACCGAAGAAGAACGTGCCACGCTTGCAGAAAAAGAACGGCTGCGCAAGAAGCGGCATGAAGCCTACCTTCGCCGCAAGGCCAATGGATGGCAGGATGCCTACTACCAGAAGCACAAAGCCGCTAAAAAAGCGGCTATGGATGCCAAGAAAGAAGCAATTCGCGCCGAAGATCAGGCAAATGGTGTCTACTATCTGCCCAATCAGAAAGGAGAATCCGCATGAACGAACTGAAAAAGAACATCCATGACAACGCCAACGGTCTGGACTACACCCTTGTCAATGACCACTATCTGCCGAATCTGACTGTAGCAGCCCCGGCAGAGCAGCACCCCACCGGGCGGTGGGGCCGCTTACATAAGACGTATCTGAAGGAGCAGCACCCTGTCCGGTATAATCAACTGCTCCTGTCCGGGGAGCTGGGTAGCTACCTTGCTGCTCTGGACGAGCAGGCAGACAAGCAGCTTGCCCTTATCATCCGGCAGATGCAGGAAGCCGAGGGCGTGACCGAAGCCCTGAAAGCCGCCGATCAGCTGGAATGGGTGCGCCGGATGAACAGCATCCGCAACCGCGCCGAGGAGATCATCAAGACCGAGCTGATTTTTGTATAAGGAGGTACCCACGATGGCTGTGCTGAAATGGATGCTGAAACTTGCCCTTCTCCCGCTGCTTCTGCTGCTGATTCTGGCGCAGTGGGTGGGCATCTTCCTCACGACCTTCTCCACGATCCTGACGAATCTACTGGCGGGACTGTTCTTCTTTGTGGCTCTGGCAAGCTGGGTCCTGAAGCTGGCAGACGGCGGCGAAGTCCTGAAAATGCTGATTACCTCATTTGTAGTTTTCGTTCTACCTTACATAGCGATGTCGATCATCGCAAAAATCTCCTTTTTCGCTGAGGAACTCCGGGATTTTCTCCAATCCTGAGTTCAAGACCGCCCTGCACAACGCACGGCGGTCTTTTTGCTACATCGGGTCTGCACAGGGCAGGCCCTTTTTTAATACGGAGGAACAAGCCTATGAAACTGACGTTTGAAGAAAAGAAGCTGCTCTACACCTATGGCTGCGCCGATCTGGAACTGACACGCAAGCGGCTGTACGAGATTGCCGGGCTGACGGTTGACCCCAATCAGAACAAGCTGGTGTATGACTTCTGCCGGAAGCTGGAGGACGAATCGCTGGCAGACTGGTACGACCAGCTGTTCTACTTTGTCCGTGCCGAGATGGAGTGCTACGCCAATATGCTGCTCCTGATGCAGGACATTGAGGAGGACAAAGAATGGAGGAAGGAAGATTTTGTCGAGCCCAATGACGATGTTTAAGCTGGAAACCATGATCTACGCCAGCGAGGACGGAACAAACAGCGTGTTCACGCTGAATCCCGCCTTGCAGAAGCAGCTTGATACCCTTGCGGCGCAGCACCCGGAGGTATGCCAGAGGAAAGCAAGGGGTGAAGCTTGCGGGGTGACGTATCATGTCAGGGGTGCTGCGCTGGCTATCCAGCCCGTGCGGGCATCCTGAAAGCGATAACCGATCTGCTATGGTAGAATAAAGAGCAACGGGCAAAGCGTCAGGAGGGATGCTTTGCCCGTTTTACATACTTGTACATAACTATTCAAAACTTTTAGAGCAGTGATGGCAGCTCACCCAGACAAAGAGCATTGAAACAGCGAAAAAACGCGGACATCCGTTTTGGATGTCCGCGCATAAAAAGAATGATACACAGAAGGAGGGTGCACGGGTGTTCTTCATATCATACCCATGCTACTGCCGTCAACGCTGCCCCTACAGAATTATTTTCTGCTAACTGCTTTCAAAGCTTTTAACTCTTGTTTTACTTTCCTTCTATGTGTAATGCCTTTATCCACGATTCGCCACACCCAGAAAAATGGCATCGTCCACGGATGCTTATAGACGAACGGATACGCATATTTGCAAAATTCTTTTCCGGGAAAAAGCCGTACACAGCAATATTTTAGCTTTGTCCAGCGTGTGATGTCTTCTGAGTTTTCCTGAAGCTCATGCAGACGATTGTTAACGCTGTTACCGACTGTTCCGTAAGTGGTCGCATCACAATAGTACAGCAGCATTTCCTTTTCATCCTCAGTCAGTTCGATCTCTGCCAGAGGCCGAACGGCAGAAAACAGCTTTTCTGCCAGCACACGGCTGTGCTGCTCGTATTCTGCGATTCCAAGTTGCGTCAGCTTTTGTTCCACTTCGTCCCGATCCATGATGTTGCCCAGATGCCGCTCCATCACATAAATATCGGCCAGTGTGCGGACACCTGTTCCGCTGTGGCTGTAATGCTTGTGTGCGTGTGCAAGGGCAAATACATAAAAATCTTCGGGCGTAAAGGCAAACTGATATGCTGTTCCATCTACCGGCAGTAAGCGTTCTTTTACATTCTCATACTGCGCAGTCAATTCCTTATACGTCCCGTGAAACAGGGAAACGTGCATTTCGAAATTATAAATAGGCGGTTTTTCGTATTCATCGTGATTGAGCTTCCCGAAAGAAACCGTCTTGTAACCCCGGTTTTGAAAAATCTCCCGCACCTGTTCGCGTCCGGAGGGGTCAAACAAAATGTCGTTGTCCGCCATCTCCCGCATTCCGGGCTTCGGGTACCAGTCTTTCAGGATGCTGCCTTTCAGGGGCATATACCAGATGCCTTGTATTTCCAGCTCATGCAGAATGGCATTACGCTCGGCATCCAGCAGCATATTTTTTCGGATCGCCTTGTTTTTGACTTCGAGCCATTGCTTCTTTGCTGATTCATCGGCATTTGCAAAAATCGCGGTTTTCTCCAATGCCATGCAGACCATGGAAGCGACCGAATGCTTTCTTGCCATGATCAGAAGCTGCTTCAGATCCGCATCTGCCAAAACTTCTTCTCGCGCAGAAACACCTTGGAGCGCACACGCCATCAAATAAAGCAGGTGCTCCCTTGTTTTGGTCATTGTACTCATTTTGCGGTTCCTCAATATTCATCCTGATGGCTGTAGATCTCGCTGATAATATCCCGCAGTTCTTTGATCCGCGCTTTCTGCTGCTGTGCATAGCGGTCAAATTCTGCTTTGGCACGTTCCGTCTTTCCTTCTTTTTGTGCCAGAACCCAAAATGCTGTATCAGCATCACGATATTCCAGCTTTTTTTCGGATACATATTCATCCAACACATTCAAACAATTTGTGATGTCCTTTTCTGCCAACGTATTATCGTGCAGACCATCAAGGTCAAAACAAATTGCCATGCTGGTGTGCGCAGAAACCAGCGTATCTGTCAAACGGCTGCTGGAGGTCGTGGCACGAAGAAACCCATACGGAAGATACAGGATCTCGTCCTGTGTACCCTCGTCCAGATCGGTACGGTATCGGAACAACGTCTGGTATCCGCGCTGTGCCAACAACGCCCGATTTGCTTGTGTATCCTCTGGATTCCGCAAAAGAACAATCGGTTTCCATCCTGTGGTGTATTCTGCAATCATTTCCTGAAGTTCTTCTGCTGTATCCAGCGTATCATCCCCCATGGAACGAATAAACAGAACAAACTCATATTTTTCTGCCGCAGCCGCTTTGATGATGCCCCGCAGCGTCTCTTTATCCAGTGAGCAATTCAACAGGATCGTCGGGGTGAAGGCATGGCCCGTGCTCAATTCCTTTACAACCTCAATATCCTTCGCGGAAGATATCCTGAAGCAGGGGACCGCACCGGATATATCCGTGTTGGTGGAAATTGCCTTCTCCCGCTTGCTTAATTCGGATTGGATCTCTCGGATCTCCTGTTCATAAGGAGCGGCCTGCTGCTGCAATGCACGCATTTGTGCCAGTCTCCGCCGCTCCTGCTGACGGTTCATCCACGACAGTCCGATCAGGAGCGCAGAACAAACAATGATCACACCAACTGAAAAGGTCTTGCTTTTCCAAAATTTCATAATGTTACCCTATTTTGCTTTTCTGTCGGATGCCATCTTTGGAAAAAGACAGCTCCCTGTCAAAAAATTCGGTCTGATCTGCGCGGTGCGTGACCATCAGCACTGTTTTATCGGTCATACGGCGCAGATTTTCCAACAACTGCCGCGCAGTTGCTTCGTCCAAGGCACTGGTGGCCTCGTCCAGCATCAGGATGGGATGCTCTGAGAACACGGCACGGGCAATGGCGATGCGCTGCATCTGCCCTTCAGAAAGCCCCTGTCCGTGTTCGCCCAGCGTGGTGTCCAGCCCTTTTTCCAGCTTCTGCACAAAATCCTCTGCGCAGGCAATGCGCAGGGCACGGAGGATGCCGGCATCATCCTGTGCTTTGCACGGGTCGCCAAAGGAAACGATATCCCGGATCGTACCGGAAAGCAGCTGATTGCCCTGCGGCACATAGGCAAACAGGCTGCGCCACGCCGCCGTGAGCGGCTGGATGCCGCTGGCAGTTTCCAGCGTGCGTGAACCGGCATCCAGCGGGTAAAGGCACATCAGCAATTTCAGCACCGTGCTTTTGCCGCAGCCGGACGGCCCGGTGAACGCGATATACTCACCCTTGCGGATGGTCAAATCAATGTCCTTCAGCACCACCGGCATGGGTGGCTGTTCTTCCTCTGCGCGGACAGGCGGCTGGTAGGTGAAGCTGGCGTGCTCCAGCCGAAGCGCCGTCAGCTTGGTGCGATAAAACTCCAGTGTTTTTTCCTCTGCAAGCGGGTGCTCGCTGTCCGGTGCAAACGCTTCGGCTTCCATCAGGCGCTCCGCGCTGGCAAGCATGGCGTAATAACGCGGCAGATACCCCGTAATGTTGGCAAACGGGTTTTGCACCTGCCCCACCAGCTGCATGATCGCCATCAGGTTTCCGTAACTCATCGTTCCGGTCAGAATACCGTATCCGCAAAAGCCGATGCCCAGCAGATACGCCCCGTCCATGGCACCGGCAAAGCCGATGTTGCACAGGTTGGAAAAATTGCTGCGCTTCATCCGGGCGTCTTTGTGGGCGTCCATCAGGGCGTCTGCCTGCCGCGTCATCTGTTCTTCCTTGGCAAAGGTGCGGACGATGACAAGACTTTCCAGCCGCTCCTGCAAGAACACCCGGAGCGCACCGTCTGTTTCTTGAATCCTCTTGTGCAGTCGTTTCAATATCTTGCGGAACGCATAGGTCAGCAGCATCATGGCCGCGCCGCCGGGGAGAAGGATGTACAAAAAACGCGGCTCGAGCCACAAAATAGCGGTCACTGCGCCCAGCAAGCGCACCAGCATTCCGATCAGCCCGGGCACGATCTGGGTCACGCCGCCCGCCACCACGGTGGTATCCGAGGTCAGGCGGTTCATCCACTCGCCGGAGTGCACCGCCGTGACCGATGCATAATTCCCGGTGAGCAGTGCCGCAAAGAGCCGCTGCTTGAAGCGGTTTTCTACGGTGGTCGTGGTGTACTCGCTCAGAAACCGTCCCGCAGCGCCCAGCGCGATCTGCGCCGCGATCACGCCCGCCAGCAGCACAAACGACGACCGGAACCCGGTGGACGCTCCCTGCACGGCCATGTTGATAATGCGCCGCAAAATAAAGGCAAAGGCGATGCTGGAAACGCTCAGCACCGCCTGTACTGCAACCAGAACGCCTACCAGAAGCTTGGCCTTTCCCGCTGTGATGCTGAGCCATTGTAAGGTGTTTTTTTGTTTCATTGGCACAGCTTCCTTTTTATTCTTCCGGGCAGGTCACGGCACCACAGCACCGTCGCGCGCAGGTAGAACAGATCGCACCACAGATGCACATACAGCCGGTAGCGCTGATCCGTGACCGGGAGCTTTTGTCCATCCCGGATCACTGCCGTCAGCACGCCGATGATATGTCGGTCTGTTATGCCGGTCTCCCGCTGCCAGCGGTTGTCCCCGCAGAGGACATAATCGTTTTTGCGTACTTTCAAAATACGGTGGAGCACATATTGTCCGCTGTCCCGGCGGTAGAGCGGCACATCGTATTTGTTCAGCCGTCCTTCCGGTTTGCGGGCGATAAGCAACAGGTCTTTGCCCTGCCGGATCAGCGGCAGCATACTGTCGCCTACATTGCGGTAAAGCAAAAAACCGTTGCGCGCAATCTCCTCCTCAAAGGTCGATTTACGCATCCAGCGCACCAATTTTTTTCAGGTTGGCCAGCACCATGTCCACATCCTCTGCCATCACGGTGCGGGGTGCATCATACTTTTTGCACATGGCGTCCAGAATGGCTTCCTTGGTGGTTTCGGTTTTGAGCTGGTCGATGATAAACGCGGCGGTGGCATTGCTGCGCACCATGCCGGCAAAGCCGCCGCCGGCTTCTACCATCACCTGCTCGCCATCCATTTCCTGCGTAACAAAAGTATCTTTCAGTTTCATATTCAAACGTCCTTTCTTGGAACGGTGTTTTTCAAGAAAAGGCAGGCAGCCAAAAACTACCTGCCTTTGAATTAGTCGGCCCACAGCACTTTCGAACAGCTACCGTCCGGAGTACAGAAGAGGTCCTCAACCTTACAACTGCCATCGTAGGGGCAGTTCTCAATCGGGAGTTTGACTGTCGATGTCGTAATAACATCCTCGGCCTCAAACTCGATGACTTCCATCTGAGCCTTTGTGTACTTTTCCATGTTTACACACCTCCTTTCGCAGAGAATCTCTATGTGAAGCAGCTGTTATACCGCGTCACGCGAAAGAAGGTATTGCAAACAAAACGGATTCAGGACATAATTTATCTTGCTTGCTTGCTTGCTTGCTTGCTTGCTTGCTTGCTTGCTTGCTTGCTTGCTTGCTTGCTTGCTTGCTTGCTTGCTAAGCATTATCGCTGTTTGCTTCATAAAGTCAAGTCCTCGCTTCCGTTTTGGAAAAAATCTATGTCAGCGCCCTTTGCAGGGCAAGGAAAATCGGGTAGGGCAGGCCGCCGAAACGGTCTGCCCCTTTCTGAGATCAACTTACATCGAACTCCCAGCAGTTTTTTTGACAGGAGGGGTCATCGTCTCCGCAGCCCCAGGGGTTAATGCTGGTATTCACGCCATTGCAGCCGCCGCTGGTCGTAATAACGTCCTCGGCTTCAAACTCGATGACTTCCATCTGAGCCTTTGCATACTTTTCCATGTTTGCACACCTCCTTTCGCAGAGAATCTCTATGTGAAGCAGCTGTTACACCGCGTCACGCGAAAGAAGGTATTGCAAACAAAACGGATTCAGGACATAATTTATCTTGCTTGCTTGCTTGCTTGCTTGCTTGCTTGCTTGCTTGCTTGCTTGCTAAGCATGATCGCTGTTTGCTTCATAAAGTCAAGTCCTCGCTTCCATTTTGGAAAAAAACTATGTCAATGCCCTTTGCAGGGCAAGGAAAATCGGGTAGGGCAGGCCGCTGAAACGGTCTGCCAAAGGGTCAGCAGTCCGGGTGAGGTTCTTCCTCATCGATCTGCTCTTTTTTTAGCCATGCGTTGTAGTTTTTTTGCATAGACTTTAACAGGTATTCTTTGTACTCTGCTCGCAGTTCTTCAAAACATTCTTTCTGTTCAGCACACTTTTTCAGACGGATACATTCGGGGTAATAGAAGCAGGTTTTGCACGCCTCAATCGGCTCCCAGTATTCTCGAAAACTTTGGATGACGGAACGCTCTGACGCTTTTCCATCAAGGCTTCCCACAAAGTTGTCCTCGCTGTAATGTTCGCACAGCCCAAGTTCCCCGTTCGGCAGGATCGTAAGGGAACCGCCGCTATCCGCCATGCATTGCCGGATACGCAGTTTTTGGCGCAAATAGCACGATGCTCCGATTCCGCAATCGTCCAGTTTTTTGCGGAGCCGCTGCTGTTTTTGATAGAGCTGGCGCCGTTCTTCTTGGGCACGGATATGTGTTTTGCTGCCTGCAAACTCAAACAAGGTATGGCTGTAAACCGAAAATTTACCTTTACCTCCGAAGCGCTCGTGCAATTCATCCGCCAGTTCCATCAGATTATCGGCGTTGTGCTCGTCCATGTTCAGCCGGATATGGACGGAAACCCCCGCATCCAGCAAACGCTGGATATTTGCCAGTACCACCTGATAGGGGCTTTTGCCATCCTTATAAATAAACGCCTTGCTGCGGTTATAGGTTTCTTCCGTGCCGTCCAGCGTGATCTGCACGCTCTTCAACTTCCAATGGGAAACCGCTTGTTCTACGGTAGCTCCGTCAAACAGGTACCCGTTGGAGATCATCATGGATTCGTACACGATGCCCTTTTCCGTAAGGTCGGTGCAGATGATATCAATGACCTGTTTATTAAAAAGCGGTTCACCGCCAAACCAGTGCAGATGAACTTTTTCGCCGCCGCAATGCGCTGCAATATATGCCGCCGCCTTGTGGGCGGTTTCGTCGCTCATGGGAATCCGGGAACGCCCCATCTCATAGCAGTAAAAGCACCGGGCGTTGCAGTCCGTGGTGGTAAAAATGGTATAAGTGGTTGTATGCTCCGGTTCCTTTTGCATCGTGCGGCGGATAAACCGCACCCGGTCGGCATATTTCATGTCGTCCATTTCCTGCGGTACGCGGAACCAGCTGCTGCGCAGTTCGGCCACTGCATCCGGTGCAGTATACTCCTCCGGCGTGAGCAGAAGCAGCGACCGTGTGAGGGTATGGAACACCAGCACGCCGCCTTCGACCGGCTGGGCAAGAACGTATGTCATCCAGCGCAGGCCGTGCTCTGCCGGCTTCGGCTTGCCAAGGATCTTGATCGTATTGCCAGACGGCAGCAAAATGGTTTGCATTGCAGTGCTCCTCCTATTGATTCATCCCGTGGTAAGCTACAAGTGCGGCTTCCGGCTCCATGTTACATCCCAGCCTGTACAGCGGCACGCTGCTGCTCAGCAAATCGACCAGCGCAAGGGTTTTTCTCAAAGCGGCAGGCTGCGCCGGACGGTAGCTCTGCTGGCAGAGCATGGGTAATGCCGCCTTTTTGTCGATGCGCTGGATCGAGTTTTCTGTGTTGCGGGTCAGGATGCAGACAGCTTTCAGCGGGCAGGAGGTGTTGGTACTGCGGTGGTGCTTGCCGTCCCATGGCGTTCCGTAAACAGTCACGCCCTGTGCGCTGATTTTCAGCAGGGGCTTGTCATCGTTGATGAACACTGCCCGTTCACCGAACCGCTTTTTCCAAAGCTGGGTGTGGGTGCTTTTGCCTGTGCCGCTTTTGGCGGTGAACAGGTAGGCTTTGCTGTCCACGCTGATGCAGGAGCCATGAAACAGCAGGGTGTCCCATTCTAAAAGCCGCTCTACGATTTTGCGGTACAGTGCCAGCGTTTCCAGATATTCATCGGAGAAGTTCCCCGGCGCGTGTCCTTCCACCGCAGCTTCCCGGTCGTTTTTTTCTCGTTCAAACGCAATATCAGCGGGAGTGACTGCGACTTCAAACGATGCGGGTGCATCGGTCAGATAATTTTTGCAAAAGGTGCGGGTCTGCTCATACAGCGCCGAAACACCAATGACCTGTCCCGCCAGTGCAATGCGAAACGATACCCTCATACACAGCACTCCCTCACTTTCCTGCATTATACTTCGCCGCCTGTTTTTTCTCCCTGGCACCATAGCAGCAGCATCTCTTTCAGATGAAGCAGTTCCTGGGTATGGTCATCTTTGGGGTCATTGAGCCATACAAGCCCTTGTGCGTATCGCTCTGCCATGCTCAGCATCGTGATAGATGATGTGATAAACATTTCCTCTTCCGGGATATCCGTGCGGATGCTGCCATCAACTTTTGCCCGCTCATACATTCCATGAAACAGGAGCTGCATGGGTTTGAGTACATCCAAATGTTCCCGGAGCTGCTTATCCTCCATATTTCCGCGGCGGTTCATATAGGTTTTATATTCACCGCTGAATCGCAGTACTTCCGGACGGTTCTTGTACAAAGCAATCATCCTATCGGCGTAAAACTCAATGCCCTGATAAGCAGTAAAATGCTCAAAGTGATTGGTTCCGGGGTCTCCCAGAGCCTCCTGCCATACTTCATCCCACACCTTTGCACTGATGGCGATGAGCAATTTTTCTTTCGTCAGAAAATATTTGTACATCGTTGCAGGGCTGACATTTGCAGCGTCTGCCACTTTTTGCAGGCTGACAGTTTCGATTCCGTTCTGAGAGAACAGTCGGAATCCCGCTTCGATCAACTGATTTTTCCGTCGGTCAGCTTCACGCTTATCACGTTCAATGTTTCTTGGCATCTCATCACTCCGGTTTTATCACACTGCTCTCATTCGTAGAGTGACACTCTACTTGTTAGTGATTATACTCGCGGAATGCCGATTTGTCAATGTAGAGCAAATATTATCCTGAACGGAAATCAGACACTTTGCAGTCTTACACGATTACAGCCCGGAAATAGATAAGTACCTTACCATCCATTGCTATCAGCCCGAACCCGGCTATTGCGCCTGCGTGCTGCAAACGGCGGATCGATAAATCGAATAAAATAATATATGTCCTTGCCCTGCGCTGCCAGTGCCTTTCTTAGATATGATTGGACGCAATTGCTTGTTTGTGACAAGTTATTTTGAAATCACAAGAAATAAGGAGTGATGCCATTGACCCAACCGAAAACCGACCTTGACTACCTCCGCAGCGAAAAAGCCAAAGCAGAGCAGAAGCTGCGCGCTTGTCAGCACCGGGAGAAGATCCTTGAACGCCAGATGTCAGAACTGAATCGGAGAGAGCGTGTGCATCGTCTTTGCACCCGTGCCGGAATGCTGGAAAGCTTTCTGGTCTGTCCGGGAGAACTGACCGACGATCAGGTGATGGAACTTTTGAAGATCTCGTTCCGTCAACCTGAAGTCGTGCTGGCTCTTGCAAAGATGGTGCATGACGTTCACGAAAAGCAGAACGTTCCAAACCCTTTAGAATAAAGGGCGCAATTATACACCTCGTCGTCACTTGCTGCGTATCGTTCGCATCTGTGCAAAAGCACAAATGCTCATTCACTCCGCAGTTCCTCCTCTTCCCCATAAAATCATCTTCGATGCTTTTCCGGGGACCCCTTTGTGTGAAATTGCGGTCTTGCAGACGGCTCGATGAAATCGAAGCTGGCGTTTGTGCGCCAGCCCGATTCCATCCCAAGGAAAACTGCATTTTCCTTGCGCTGCTTTGCAGCTATCCTTTTGCGGCTCCCGCCTAAGACCGAAGCGCACAGCACTCCGTTCCAGGGCGGCGAGCAAAACCGAATACGATTCCAGACCGTTCATCAAGAGCAGCGATTGGTCTGGCAAGGCAAAACTGAAATGCACTGTCCGGGACTTTGAGGAAGTCAAACGGGCGGTGGACTACCTGAAAGCCCATTCTCTGAACACCATCGAGGATTTGAACCAAGCCATTGACAACTTAAACCAGACCGCCGCCCCTCTCCGCAGGCAGTTGAAGCAGAACGAAAACCGTATGCGGACAATCGCCCAGATCAAGGACGCTGCCGCCGTCCATGCCAAGCTGAAACCTATCCATGATACCTTTATTAAGAAGAACTTCAAGCTGACCAAGGACGCTTATGCCGCCCAGCACAAGGACGAACTGGACGCATTCAACAAAGCCGTCCGCACCCTGATGAAGCTGAACGGCAGCACAGCGGTGGATTTTTCGGCATTGGATGCCGAATTTTCTGCGCTGCAATCCAGCAGCGCAGAGCTGCGCACCCAACTGGAAACCTTGCAGCCGGACATCTCCGCACTGAAAAATATCCGCAAGTATATCGACATGGTGCTGAATAAGCAGCAGCTTTCCGCACCGGGCGGCAAGACCCCGGAAAAGGAATCAGTGCTGAAAAAGCTGGAAGAAGCCAAGACAACGCAATCCCAGAAGAAAGCCGAGCAGAAGAATCACACACAGGAACTTTAAGGAGGAAGCAACATGACCTACACCCAAGCCCAGATCGACAAAGCCAATGCGGTGGATCTGGAAAAATTTCTCCGGGCACAGGGCGAAACGCTGGTGCGCAGCGGAAAAGAGTACCGCTGGAAAGCCCACGACAGCCTGACTGTCTGCGGAAACAAATGGTTTCGGCACAGTCAGAGCAAGGGCGGCTTTCCGGTGGATTTCGTGATGGAGTTTTACGGAAAGTCCTTCCCTGAAGCGGTGCAGATGCTGACCGGAGAGCCGGGCGAAGTCCAGCCGGAGGCTGACCCCGCCCCCTCTCCTGCGTTTCGTCTGCCGCTGCGGAACGTCACCAACGCCAACATCCTGAATTATCTGACACAGGAACGGAACCTCAGTCCCTCGCTGGTGAACTTCTTCATTGCTGCCGGAGATATTTACGAGGACGCCGCCCACCACAACGTGGTGTTTGTTGGTCGGGATGCAGACGGGCATCCCCGCTACGCAAGCAGCCGTGGGATTCAGGAGAAGTTTCGGCAGGATGCTGCCGGCGCAGAAAAGGCGTTTGGCTTTGCCCATCGTGGCACCGACAAGCAGTTGCTGGTCTTTGAAGCCCCCATCGACCTACTGTCCTTCATCGAACTGTTCCCGAAAAACTGGCAGCAGCACAATTATTTGTCGCTGGGCGGGGTGTCGGGCAAGGCATTGCGGCAGTTTTTCTCGGAACGCCCGGACGTGGAGCGAGTGTTCCTCTGTCTGGATGCCGACAAAGCCGGAGAGGATGCCTGCAAGCGGCTGGCGGCGCTGCTGCCGGACACCGTGAGCGTGACTCGCATCCAGCCCTGTATGAAGGACTGGAACGATGTTCTGGTGCACCGGGCAGAGATCCCGAATCGCAATTATTTTAAAAGCATCGTTCTGAAGGAGCCGACAAAACCGGAAACTGTCAAGATCATCCGCATGAGCGACGTGGAACTGACCCCGGTGGACTGGCTCTGGAAGCCGTATCTGCCCTTTGGGAAACTCAGTGTGCTGCAAGGCAATCCGGGCGAGGGCAAGACCTACTTTGCCATGCACCTCGCCGCCGCCTGCACCAACGGAAAGCTGCTGCCCAACATGGAACGGCTGGAACCGTTCAATGTAATTTACCAAACTGCCGAGGACGGTCTGGGCGATACAGTCAAGCCCCGCCTGATCGAAGCCGGTGCAGACCTTGACCGGGTGCTGGTCATTGATGACAGCGATGTGCAGCTGACGCTCTCCGATGAACGAATTGAAAAAGCCATTATCGAGAACAACGCCTGACTGGTCATCATCGACCCGAT
>CAKTGQ010000017.1 GCA_934561555.1 uncultured Faecalibacterium sp.
AGATTTCCGTGCAGCAGCATCATGGTCTTTCCCTCTATATTGCCGAATCGTTTGATTTCCATACCAATCTGCCTCCCGGCTATTTTTCGACCTTCATGCAAAAATCGCAGCGGTCATTGCCGCGCCCCAGCGTCATGCTTCTCTCCCAGATCAGCTTCGGATGCAGCCCGGTATAGCTGATGTCGTCGCTGTCGCAAAAGCAGCGGCACAGCTCCGGGCAGCCGTATTCTGCGCAGGTGTCGTGATAGGGGCACTTCATCATATCCACACGCCAGACGCCGCTGCCGGTCTGCAGCTCTTTTGGGTCAAAACCCGCCGCCGGGCCGAAAACGCTCCGGGTGGATTTGACAAAAATGCCGGGGACAAGGCGGTAAAGTCCCGGTATGTGCAGCAGGGCGGAAAGCTGTTTATGGCTCGTTCTCGCCAGCCGCTCCACATAGCCGTGAACGGTTTGCAGCGCCTCTTCTTTCGGCATGACCCTTTGCAGTGTTTCGTAGGCCGCAATGCCCGGTAAGATCTGCCGCTTGAGGTGATACTGCTTTTCCTTGCTTGCGCCTGCATTTTCAGCCAGCAGCGCATTCAACCGCATATCGAAAGCGGCGTTCAGCTGCTTTGCCTGCGCTGGAAAGCGCTGTGCCGCAGTCTCCCGGAAATCACGGGAAAGATAAGTCTCCTTCATCGTCTGATCTCCACCTCTTTTAACTCTCCGCTTTTTGTCATTTCTCGCAGGAGAACCAGTCCAAGCGCCAGAACCAGCAGGTGCCCGGTGGATTCCGTTCCGTGGTCGATCTGATTAAGCGGCCACGGCAGAAGCGTGAACAGATTGCCCACGATCCCGGCAAAGGCGATAGGATTGCAGAGGGACGCCAGTATCCGCTGTCCCGTGCTTTTCAGCGGGAGCATTCGTTCCCAGATCAGCACGAGCATCACGATGGAAAGCAGCACATCGCAGAGAATATACGATGCCAGCAGCGGCGCGGCATTGCAGTAAAACACCTTGTTGGCAATTTCAGCCGCCGCCCGCATATCGCCGTATTGCACAAAGGTAAACTTAAAGATCAGTGCCACATTCATAAACATGGCGTGGACATAACCCCAGCAGACCGTACCGGTGAGATATGCAGCCTGAAACATCTTGACCCACTTCCGCTGTTTCGGTTGGGAGAGATGCCGCTTCAGGAGTTTCCACATCTGGTGAAAGCCGATGTAATAGAGTGCTGTTCCCAGCACGCCGCAGATAATGCTGAGCACCATGCGCCATGTCGCCATATCGAGATAGGCTACCTTGACCATCAGCCCAATGGAATCCGCGCTTTGGTTTTTCCTGATCGCCGCAAACAAAAAGTCGCCAATCACATAGAGCAAGCAACCGACCATGCCCGCGACGATTGCTTTCTTCTCTTTACTCACATTCATTGTCTGCCTCCAAATTGGATGTTTACGATTTGCATTTTCATCAAGCCGTCGCCGAACTTGGCAAGAAGCCAGAAAAAGCCGCTGACGGAAGTTTTTTCAGGTCACTGTACTGTCATAATTGCCGCCAGCACCGCCGCTGCACCGCCAGGCTGTAAAGATGCACCATCCCAACAGCCCCCTTGCGGATACCCACGGCACAGACCAGAACCAGAAGAGCCCCCAACCCAAGACCTTCCAGAATCACCTGTAAAATCATTCCCTGTTCCTCCTGTATCCGTTTTCGTCCCGGTATTCGGGATGTTCCTTTAAGTATGGATCCTGATCGCCGCAGATGGTGTAATCACACTTACAGCCATTCGCACAGGTGGTCGTCCGCACCAGCCTTGCGTGAAACAGTTCCATCGCTGCAAAATCCACATTGCACAGGGCGGGCATGATCTCCGTAAGGTCGTGCCGGATGGCAAATTCTGCCGCAGGACAGGCGGTAAATTCATAATAGATCGGCTTGTTCTTTTCGTAAGGAGCCACCGTCATCTCATAATCGTGCCATTTGTCACAGCCCGCTTTTGCCCGTACGAATGACTTGTACATCAGTTTCTTCCAGAATGGCTTGTTGCAGTCCACGAATTTCAGTTTGCGGAAGGTCGGCAGGATCAGATTTCCCTCGATTTCCTCGATTTCGCAGAAGGATGCAACCGCCTTGCAGACCGCATAGTAGCTCATGATGGCGATGCAGTCATAGGTGCCGCCTGCGCCGTTGTGAAAGTTCCGTTTACCGCCCAGATCCGTGCGCCAGTCTGAAAGAAAATCCACATACTGCCGCTGCACCTGTTCCCAAACCGCCTCTCGCTCGACCTCTGGATAGTGCAGAGCGATTTTTGCCTGTATTTCTTTCTTGCAGGGCTTGGAATACAGCACATGACAGCTGTGGTCGAATTGAAATTCGGTTGTCTTCCTGGACATCTCCGTTCCTCCTTCAGCTTCTTTCGTTTTGAGCTGCCGGTGTGTGTGTCAGGAACTCCATGATTCTCCGATAAAAATCCTGCGGATACATCATCACAAGCTCCGCGTGATCCATCTTCGGAATTTCATGCAGTTCCGCCCGTGGAAAATATTGCTTTATAAAGCAGATATTGCTGTGTCGCGCCTGCTTTTCCTCTTCGCCGTACCAATACGTGATTTGGCAGCCCATTTCAGCCGGCTTCGTCGGCAGAGTATAATTGTTCGCCGACCAGAAAATGTTGCGGACGGTGCGTTTTGAATAGGTTTTCAGATACGCCGCCAGCGCGTCATATTCCTTTACAGGATCGCGCCCCGGCATCGTCCAGCGCTCTGGCGGATAGACCGTCTCAAGGACCTTGCGGCTCTTCGCTATGAGCCTGAAACCAAGATCGTCACGCAGGCAAGCGAGACGGCGCAAAATCAGCGGCATCCGATACGGCGTAATGCCCGCATCAATGACAGCGCGCTCGACCGGGATTTTTCCCAAGGCAAGAAAGCGTGTCAGACACGCACCGCCCAGCGAACAGCCGTATGCCGCGTTCAAGCGGGTAATGCCGTGCGCTTGCAGCCAATCTGTTACCTCGTCTACCGTTGTCTCCACAGAGATAAAGTCTTCTCCCGTTTCGCCGTGACCATCATAGACGATCTGCATCACATGGTAATCCTGCGAAAGCAGACCAACCGAGTCGGCGAACGCCCACTCTGGCTCCGCCGTGCACGGCAGAAACAGCAGTGTCTTTTCATGTCCTGTTCCATATTCCAACGTTCTCATACCATCCACCCCTTACCCCTTGGTTTTTGCAGCATTATTTTTTTTGGGTCACTCTCTGTCATCGCGCCAAAGAGTGCTGGTGCGCCGCCTGCACTTCCTTATCTTCCAACGCCCTTCAAGTACCCGCTTTTTGAGTTTTCCTCAGTATCATCGGATTCATCATAGGCATCGTAAAGCGCATTGGGGTCGTGGATTTTTTTCTCGAAGGGCGAGCACAGCTCATTTTTGTGCGCAAAGGCAAACTCCATGTTGTCCGTCCAGCCGGTGTGGCCGGTAATGAACAGCGGATGCAGCCCACGCTTTTTCAGTTTTTTCTCCAGCAACGCCAGAGACTTCACTGCCAGCTTATTGTCCTCTGCCAGTGCAGAAATAAAGCTGTATCCACCGTCCGCACCGAACCAGATAGTATCACCGGTAAAGAGATATTTCCCGTCCACAAGGTATACCATGTGCCCCCACGTATGGCCGGGAACCAGAAAGCACTCGATCTTGATGCCGTCAATGTCAAAGACCTCACCGTCGTGGAGCAGCACTTTTTCATTGTTGATTGTCACCTGCGGCAGCTTGTAAAGGTGGTAAATGACCCTGCGGCGCACCTCGCCGGTCAGATAGCGGTTCTCGATCTCGCTTATGTACAGCTTTGCATTCCGAAACAGCCCCGGACTGTCCGCTTCCACTGCACCCACGTGGTCGGTGTCCTGATGGGTGATGAGGATGTGCCGGATGGAATGCGGGTCGATCCCCAGCCAGCTCATCTTCTCTGCCAGCCGGTCATAGTTGTATCCGGCATCGATCATAATGGTGGTATCGCCCTTGCGGTAGAAGAAGATATTTGCCACCCACTCCCGCACACAGGCGACATTTTCATCGATCCAGCCGGTGTTCAAAGGCTTGAAGATCTCCTTGCCCCGGTACATCCGGCTCATTGCTTTTCTTTGGAATTCCGTTGCTTTTTTCGACATGATCACACCTCATTTCTGTGCTGTGACGCACAGCCAGCCCTTTTTATTTTTGTGACTCTGAACCCTGCCAAAGCCTGCTTGCTCCAGATACACTTTCAGATCAGCATCCGTATAGATGGTCATACCGTTAATGATTTGCGTCCATTTGTCGTCTTTTGCGGTTTCGCCGTTTGCTTCATTGCAGATGAAAAAGGTTCCGCCGGGCTTCAGCACCCGATAGACCTCTCTGAAATTCTGCGCAAGTTCCGGCCAGAAATAGACCGTTTCAAAGGCGGTCACCACATCAAACTGCTCCGCTTCAAACGGCAGCTCTGCCACACTTGCCTGCTGCACGTTGCACCGCCCTGCCGCAATGGCTCTAGCATTGACCTTTCGCGCTTTTTCTACACTGACTGCCGAATAGTCGATTCCCTGCGCCTTGCCTTTGGGGCACAGTTTCAACAGTGTCTTAATGTTCGCCCCACCGCCGCAGCCGCAGTCCAGCACCATAGCATCCGGGGCAGGCTGTAAAAAGCGCAGACCCCATTCTGCCATTGCGCTGTGCCCAAAGTTCATCATGGCAACCATGATCTTCCCACCAAGACCTACGGGCTTGCGGGTGTTTTCAAAAAAGGACATATCACACCTCCGATTTCACACATTCCGTATAGGTCAGCGGAAAAGAGGCCTTTAGAACAACACTATTTCGTACTGCCCAGCCGTTCTGATGCAGGAAGCTCAGGTATTCCTCGCTCGTCCACTTACTGCGGAGAGGAAAGCCCGCCAGCTTCATGAAAAATGCCCTGACCTTGCCGGAAAAGGAATTTCCCGCGTGGGTAAAGGTGGGCGCAATCAACACGCCATCATCTTTCAGTACCCGTTTTATCTCTTGCAGGGCCTTCTCCGGCTGCGGCACGATGTGCAGCGCGTTGGACACGATCACTACATCAAAGGACTTGTCCGCGTAGGGCAGGCGGAACATATCCTGCACGGAAAAGTGCAGCTTTGCAGATTGATTATCCCGCTTTGCCTCGGCGATCATCTCCGCAGAGGCATCCGTCGCCTCAATGTGTGCCGTTGCTTTTACGATGTGCTTGGCGATCAGCCCCGTTCCGGTAGCCAACTCCAGCACCGTTTTATCTTTCACGACCGAACAGATCAGCTCATACATTTTTTCGTATACTGCCTTGTCTTTTCGCATAAAGCAGTCATACAGACCTGCATTTCTGTCCCAGAAATTCTTGCGTGCTCGCATTGCTGTCTCTCCTTTTATAGTTAGATTTATCTAACCGCTACGCGCACATCGATAAGTTAGATTTAGCTAACTTATGCATTTAGGAAAAGCCGCATTTCTGCGGTCTCTCTGCCAAAATAATACGCCCTGCTGTTGCCTCTGTCAAGGAGTTTAGGCATTTTCGGAGATTTTGAAGTAGATTTCGCTTTCGGAATTCCTCAACCGTCACCCCAGTGCCACATCCAGCACCATCATCACGCTGAAGCCCACCGAAAAAGCACCGTGCCAACGTTGGAGTTCTGTCCCTGCGACATTTCCGGGATCAGCTCTTCCACCACCACATACAGCATGGCTCCGGCAAAAAGGTCAAGGGCTTTTAGGAGAAGCTAACTATATGCTTTTAGAAATAAAGATAGAGGTGTGTTGTGAATTACTCTGCGAAGCAAAAAGGGAGCTCTGTCACGGACGAAGGTCCGGGCAGAACTCCCTTTGCGTTTATTGTATGATACCTTACTCGCCTTCCGGCTCCTTGCAGACATCCACCCAGCCCTCGGCTCCGGCGGCTGCTTCCAGTTCCTGCAAGGTCAGCTTGACGGCGGTGTGACCGTTGCCCGCTGCCGGGTAGACGGTATCGAACTTGCGCAGGCTCTCGTCCAGATAGACCGCCACGCCCTCGTTCACTCCAAAGGGGCACACGCCGCCGGGGGCATGACCCACATAGGCCTCCACTTCATCGTAGGGGATCATTCTAGCCTTCATGTGAAACAGGCTCTTGTACTTGTGGTTGTCCAGCTTTGCCGTGCCCTCGGTGACGATGAGCACCGGCTTTTCACCCTGCAAAACCGACAGCGTTTTGGCGATGCTGGCAGGCTCCACGCCCAATGCGTGGGCCGCCTCTGCCACAGTGGCCGAGGACTCGTTCAGCACAATGACATGGTCTCCCAAGCCTTTTTCTTCCAGATCTGCTTTTGCTTTTTCAAAGGACATTTTCCCACTTCTCCGCTCTTATTCGGTAATAGCCCAGACCCGTGCGGGCAGACCGGTTGCACCCTCGATGCGGGGGTAAGAAATGATGACCACCGCACCGGCAGGCTGTACTTTATCCAGATTTGCAAGCACCTCCACCTGCAGCTTGTCGTTGTCCAGAACATAGCGCTCGCAGGCAAGGTCTCCCTTTTCCTCCGCCACCGCAGAGGAATCGGTATCCAGAGTTTCGTGGCCGTTGGCGGCAGCATTGCGCACCTTGTAGATATACTCCAATGCTTCCAGCGACCAGCCGGGAGCATTTTCTTTGCCCTCTGCATCGATGCCGGATAGTGCATCCATATCCGGCCACTTCTTGTACCAGTCGCTGCGCAGAGCCACCAGTGCGCCATCCGGGATAGGGCCGTACTTTGCTTCATAGGCCTTGATGTCCTCCACCGTCACAGCGTAGCGGGGGTCTTTCTTGGCCTGCTCAGAGATATCGATGACCACCAGCGGGAAAATCAGGTCGTTCACATCATACTTTTCGGACAGCGCTTTGCCCTTGATGAAGTGACCCGGGAAGTCGATATGGGTACCAAACTGTCCGGGGAATTTAAAGGTCTGGATCAGGCATTCCAGTTCCGGCTTGCCCCAGTCCCACACGGTCTTTGCCAGTTCCACAGAGCCTTCCGGGATGCCGGACCAGTAGGGGCTTTCGTTGTTCAGCGAGTGAGAAAGTTCCACCCAGCGATATTTCTTAGCGTCTTTCAGTGCATTCCACAGTTTATAATCAGCCATTGTCGGTTTTCCTTTTATTGTGACGATATATGTTCGGGCACTTCTCCCAGACAACGGCATCTTCCTGTTTTTTCTCAGTCTATCTGCCGAAAAATTGTCTGGGAGCAACGCATTCGCCCGGGCAGCCTGTGCCGGGCATCTGCTGTATTTTTCATCTGCCTGTGCTCCCTTCCTTGTGTTGGAGATAGTATAAGCCTATTTTCGCACCATGTCAATAGGTTTATTCTCGCAAAGCCGACCTGCATTCTTACTCGTCTGCGTTTTCTTCTTCAACAATCTGCTCGGCGCATTTACTGGCACTGGCGTACTTAAAATACCTTACCTTGCGGTCGTACTTCCGGGCAAGGTCGATGATGTTGTAATAAGACTTGTGGCCGATGCAATTGGTCTGAATCCAAACCACATCCGCCCGCCTTATGATCTCCGGGCTGGAGATGTCTTCGCCCATAAAGCGGACGTCCGGCACTTTGAACTTGATCTCACGCAGCCATGAATCATGCCCGCCAAAAGCAAGGATGCGCCGGGTCGTATGATACGGGAATGTGATTTTCACCTCCGCAGCCTTTTCCTCCGTCCCGCTCTGCTGATTGAACACGATTTCACGAAGGTCAGCCAGTTCCTGCGTCATCTCTCCCACTGCAGCTTCCGACTTTTCCAGCTTTTCTTTCAGCTCACGATTTTCCCGGCTCAGATTGTAATTTGCTTTCTTGGCCTGTTCTTTCAGCTGTGCAAGTTCTTTCTTCAGCCGCTCATTTTCCTCTGCAGTTGAATCTGTTTTTTCTGCTTTTTCCGGTTGAGCGATCGAATCCAAATCCAAGTCTTCCCTAAAATCACCATCGGAGATGTACTCCCGCCGTCTGCGTGCTTCGCCCAATACATCCATAAGAGCGCATACCATATTGGCTTCAGAGGGTTTCAGCCCTCTCTTTTTTAATGGGCGGAACGCATCATCAAAGCGGTGCATATTTCGGGGCAGTATCGCGCCCGTGTGCTCGTAGATGATCTGTGCAATGCTCACCTCGTGAGGTTCTTCTTCGTCATCTTCGTATCGCTGCCCAGCATATTTGGTTTCATACCATTCCGGATTCAGCGGCATAGAGGGGATCCATTTGCCATCATCAAACCAGAAGCCATCCTCTTCTTCCTCATAGCATGCAAAACCCCACGGAAGCATCGATGCCGCGCGGCAGATGACAGCCGTCATAAACGAATAGACCCACGCATAATCGTCGTCCTGATCGAACAGGTAAAGGATTGCAAAGCACAGCTCATACGGATCTTCGATTGGGAAGTTGCACATTTCCTCTGCCAAATCTGCATTCATGCACTTCATCAGGCAGTCTTTGTTCATGACAGCGGCCTGCAATCCAGTAAAGCGGAAGTCCCCGATCTTTTTGCTGATATTGTTGTGCGCTTCCTCTGCTTTATCGATCTGACACATCAGCATATCGGCTTCCAATTTTTGATTTTTTATCGGAATGTCGTCAAGCAGCGGAAGCTGTGCCGTAAGCGGCAGCGTCGGCCTTGCCTGTTTTTTCGGGAAATATTTTTTCTTGATTTCCTCGATCTGATCGGTCAGACGGTCAAGGCTTTTCTCCTGTCTGCGCATTTCATGGACCAGCGGACTCAGGGCTTTGAAATAGAGATCTGCCCACTCCCAGAACTTTGTCTTCAACCGAGCAGCTGCCGCCTCTTTTGAAATGTCTGGAATCATATCGAGAATCTTATGAAAAACGGAATCATCCTTCTTGGATAGAATGTTCGGCGGAACGACATAGCGGTCTGTTTCACCATATCGGTTCTGAACCGCCCAGAGCATTCCTTCGATGATCTCATCGGAGAACCGTGCATCATAGACATCCGGTATGTCCACATAATCACATTCTTCCGGCAGCAGATCACATAGTTCCTGCATTTCATGTTCTTCCCATATCTGGTCGAGCATCCAGATGGCTGCGCCAAGACACAGATAGGATTCTTCATCGATGATATCGTAAGACAGGACTGGCAGCGAAGCAATATCTGCAAACTCACTCTTGATGTCGATTTCTGGATAGGTTTTGGCATACCGCTCCTGCATCTCCGGCATCAGATGCGCCACAGCCTTCATCCGGCGGGCGCAAAGTTTTTCCGTCAGATCGTACTTTGTAACGATGTCCGACTTGCTCTTACGCTGCACTCTGTTTACCAGCTGTAAGTTTTCCTGAAAGATATCCCGGATCATGCTCATAGTCGGATCTGTATTGACACGCTTTTTCTTATTTCCCAACCGATATCACCTGCCTTTTATTCTATTATATCTGTGCGATGGAAGGATGGCAAGACAAAACAGGCAGTAAGCGAAGGGCGTTCGCTTACTGCCTGTTTGGCATCGACTTATAGTTCAAATGATTGCTGACAGCGAATCTCCGGGCTGTGATAGGGCACCACACGGACAAACTGGTTTTGTGCCGCCAGTTTGTGGCATTGGTTCAGCTCCATATGAGGAGTACAACACCCATGCTGCTTTCAAGAAGATCCCGCTGGACGCTCTGAAAAAACTGCCCTCACCGATGAATCTGATCTGCGTGACGCCTACCCGCATCGATGCTCTGTTCTCCGATTTCAAGAAAGACGGTTACAGCGTCCGGCAGGTCCTGCATCAGCTTACGTGAACGGAATTAGCTAAATCAACCAATAAAGGCCTCCGAATCTCTTTCTTATTAGGAAAAGATTCGGAGGCCTCTGTTTTACGATTTTTTCGGAATAGCGGCTTTCACCAGCAGCGTCATGGGACGGCGCAGTTCATCTTTCATTCCGGGAATCCTCAGCATCTCTGCAGAGGTTCGTTGTCATATTCGCTGGTATGGAGTGGTTTCACTGGCTGCATTGAACTTCTGATAACATCCAAAATGGTCTGATCCGCCGGGAGCCACGGAACGGAATCAATGTCATCTTTTGTCAGCCACCGCGCGGCTTCCGCTTCTTTCAGAACAAGATCGCCGGAAACCACTTCACACCAGAAGCAGTCCATGGAAAGATGAAACGCCGGATAATCGTACTCGATTGTACCAATTAAATCCTCCACGGCGATTTCCGTGTCCAGTTCTTCTTCGATTTCCCGCTTCAGAGCCTGCTGCGGGGTTTCTCCCGGCTCGATTTTGCCGCCCGGAAACTCCCACTGGCCTTTGTAGTCACCATAACCGCGGGCGGTAGCGTAGATTTTGCGCTTTTCCTGCATGGAGTCGCAAATCACAGCGGCCACAACACGAATAGTTTTCATAACGTTCTCCTTTTAACCGACCACCAGTTTATTGGTCTTTTTGAGGAACTTTGCCGGAATCGGACGATCCAGCTTCCATGTAATATTCATTGGGCGGGAACCTTCATGCGTTACATAGTTCACTATGCCCAAGTAGGTGTAGGCAGCTGCACCGCCAAAACGGGAGTCCGCCTTGAATTCACGGACAAACAGCAGTACACGGCTTCCCTTCTCCCTGTGGTGAATGTATCGCTGTCCGGTAGCCGAATTTTCTGCGGTCGTGCTCTGGCTTTGCCAGTGGAACAGGCTCTCGTTGATGGAGTAATCTTTGTACATGGTGGTTGGCGAATAGTCCTTGTCTGCTTTATTCAAGGTCACAAAGAACACGTCCAGATTCTTGTCCGGCAGCCATTTCACGCCCTCGCGGACAGTAGCAGGTTTCAGAAAGTCCAGCGCCACCAGCAGCTGGTCACGAGTATAAGTGCAGTGCAAATCCAGCGGGCAGTCAAAACCAACATCTACCGGCTCATCGATAAAGTCAATTCGATTATACTGATATTGCAAGAGTGTCTGCAATTCGTGCAGCAAAACCGGGCTGTCCGAGAGAGCATATAGGTTATCGAGAACTTCTTCATCGTCCCACCGTTCTGCGGCTTTGCCCCACACGGTCACATAGAACATCTGGAGCATTCGCTGCTCTACCAGTGATAATGCCGCAAAGTCGGTATCGTCCAACTTGGGCAAAAGGTTCAACAGAAACTGAATCCACCTGCGGGAATCCACGACAGCAAAGCGTGCAAGTGCCTTTGTCATGGTTTCTTCCAGTGATTCCGTAAAATCAGAAATCGCCCCCGCACGAACGCACAAGCGGGCAAAGCAGACCTTTTTACTGTAAATCGCCCGTGGGTCGAGATGGTAGTAATCGAGAAAATTCCCCAGTGTCAACGGCAAGCCGGTATCTTCTGTGAAGGAGGCTGCCCGTGCCACAAGGCCGGAAGTGCGGTCATAGGATGCGCTGATGTTATCCAGCACATACTTTGCCGCAATCTTTTCTAGCTGAATGTAGCAGCCTTTTGGCGCGGAGAGAAAACCTTCCTTGATTTCACGGCTTACACTGCGGGTGGTATTGGAAAGCAGTGCTGCAAACTTCTCCTCAAAATTATACTTTTTGTTTGCCTGACCGATAAAATCTAGCACGGTCAGGCATTCTTTGTTTTCTGCCAGACGCAGGCCGCGGCCCAGCTGCTGCAAAAACACGGTCAGCGATTCCGTGGGACGCAGGAACAGCACCGTGTTCACTTCCGGAATGTCCACGCCTTCATTGTAAATATCCACAACAAAAATGAAACGAAGCTCCCCAGAAACAAGCCTTTGTTTGGCCGCGTTGCGTTCCTCATCCGGAGAGTCCCCTGTCAATGCCATGGACGAAATGCCACGTGCATTGAAATAATCAGCCATGAACTGGGCATGTTCAATGGAAACGCAGAAGCCCAGACCTTTTACCTCGTTGATGTCCGTCACATATTTTAGGATAGAGTTCACTACAAGGTCGGCACGCCGCTCTGCCACCAAACCGCTGAGGGTGTACAGATTGGACAGTTCGTTTTTGTCGTATCCGCCCGTGCGCCATTTCAGGCTGCTCAAATCTGCCGTGTCGGTCACACCGAAATATTGGAAGGGACAAAGCAGTTTCCGGTCAATGGCTTCCGGCAGACGAATTTCGGCAGCAATGCGCCCACTGAAATAGTCCAGAATGTTCTTTCCGTCCATGCGTTCCGGGGTGGCGGTCAGGCCCAACAGAATTTTTGGCTGATAGTATTCCAGTAGCTTCTGGTAGGTCGGTGCAGCGGCATGATGGAACTCGTCCACAACAAGATAATCGTAGAAATCCGCTGCCGTTTTGGTGGTAAAGTCCTGCGAATTGAAAGTCTGGATGGAAATGAACAGATGGTCGATGCTGTCAGCCTTGTGGCTGCCCACAAACAGCTCACCGAAATTGGCGTCTTTCAGCACCGCCCGGAAGGTGTACAAGCTTTGCTTCAGAATCTCCTCCCGATGCGCCACGAACAACAGCCGGCAGGGGTGACCCGGATGCTGTTTGCAGAAACGCTTGTAATCCAGTGCAGAGATCACAGTTTTTCCGGTTCCGGTCGCAGCCACTACAAGATTGCGGTTGTACCCTCGCACGGTGCGTTCTGCTTCCAGCTTATCCAGAATCTCCTGCTGGTAAGAATATGGTAGAATGTCCAGCGTATAAATGCCACTGTTGTCGGTTTCGCTGTACTTTTCATCTTTTAAGGCACGGGTCAGGCGTTCCTTCTGCCCTTCATCATAATATTCAAACTCGTTGGAGTTCCAATAGCTTTCAAACGTAGCTGCAATTTTGTCAATCGTCTCCGGCAAGTCCTTCTTTGTAACTTTCACATTCCATTCCAGACCGCTGGAAATTGCGGCATTGGACAGGTTAGAGGAACCAACATACGCCGTCGTGAAGCCGGTATCCCGGTAAAACATATAAGTTTTTGCATGGAGCCGGGTACGCTTCGTGTCATAACTGACCTTGATTTTGGTGTTGGTCAGCTGTCGCAGTTCTTCGATGGCCTTCACATCTGTAGCCCCCATATAGGAAGTCGTGATGATGCGCAGTTCGCCGCCACTCTGCGTGAACTGCCGCAGCTCGTCCATAATAAGCCGCAGACCGCTCCATTTGATAAAGGACACCAACATGTCAATGCGGTCAGCAGACGCGATTTCCTTTTTCAGCTCGGTATACATCTGAGGCTCATGAATGGCACCGGTAAACAACGAGCTTTGCGCAATCGAAGTTTCCGGCCGTTCCAGTTCTTTCGCGCTTTTTCCTGTGGCAAGGCGCGGATCGTTGTCTCGTAAAAGCGCAAGAAGCTGCTCTGCCCGCTGGTCAACGCCCAGCGAAGCAAAGTCAGCTTCCTGTGTGGTGTTCTGGATCGTGTTTACGATCTGATTTGCCAGCTGAATCTGCGCTTCGATTCCTCCACCGTTGTCCTGTACATTCTCAAGGCCCTTCTGCACCACATCGGTCAGATACTGCGCCAAAACTTTGGATGCCTCTGCCGTATCGATGGGTGCAGTGGACTTACGGGCCTCCGGAATCTCCGAAAGCTCGCTGCTCAGTGCGTTATTGATGACCTGTTCATACAGTCCGGGTTGGAGCATGGCAAAATCCCCCTTGAATTTTTCGCCTCATTACAATGATAGGACATCAGAAGTCCCACCGACATGATAGAACACCCTGTTTCCTGCTTTTCTTGCAGTAAGCAGCCCCATCTCATGGAATTTCATCACAAACGTCCGAATGGTTGCATACGCAGCGTTTCGGAAATCCTTTTCCAGCTGCTTTGTGGTAAACTCCTCTGCACCATAAGCTGACAGAACATACTCCCAGAGCAGCCGTTCTTTTTCTGTGATTTTTCCTTCCGCAAGAGCAGTTTGATATACCTCAAGATCAGTTTTCGGCGGGACTGCATCCACCTGCAGGCGGTTATAGACCTCATTGCAGAAGTAGAACAGAAAGGGAGTCACATCCGTATAGCCGAAAATCAGAGCATTTCTCTCCACGCGTTCGTAGGCTTTGTAATATGCGTCCTTGTTTTCAGCGATGTATCGGGAAAACGGCGTGAACAGTGCCGCAGGATAGCCCTGCTGAACAAGATACCAGAGGTGAAATAGCCGTGCAGTGCGTCCATTCCCGTCAAAATAGGGGTGGTAATACGCAAAGGCAAAGTGCAGAATGGCAGCCTTATGCAGCTCATTGATGCCGTCATTGGCATTCGCAAAATCGACAAGACATTTCATAGCACCGGGAAGCCGCTCTGCCGGAAGTCCCGGTCTGGGTTCTTCACCGCCCACAATAAAAGCCTCGCCATGCCGATAAAAGTGGTTTGGCAGTAATCGATCTTCATCCGGGAGATAATCCCCTGTGCTGATCTGATATAGGTGATGCAGATTCTCCTCGGTGATCGTATTCTGACGATTCGCGATAAACTCCAGTCCGCGCTTCATACCATAGATGCGGGCTTCTTGTTCATCACGAGGGGCATAACCATCGAGGATATAACGGATACTGCTGCGGGTCGAGCGGATACTTTCAATTTGAAAAGTAGCATAAATTTCCTCGGTCATCGCCGACAAACCGAAGTTTTGTCCACTGACAGGGACAGAGAGCAACTGCTTCATACCATTTGTTGAAATTTGCGCGAGGTTCGGCAGGTAAAACAGCTTATTTCCAGAAAAATCAGTTAACGGCAGAGGCTGCGCAAAGTTTTGCCGCAGCAATTCGGCAAATTCTTTGACGCTGACAGTCGAGTACTTGTATTCCATCCGATTGAGTTCAAACAAATGCTTATCTGAAAGCATTTTAGCAAACTGTGCCCCATCCATTCTGTCCACCTCGCAGTTGATACTTATTGATACTATATAGTATCAATATACCGATTCTTTATAAAAAAGTCAACCGAAACAGGCCGAACCAACTTTTTTCCATACTTTCCGTCAAAATTCCCGTGGCACAGCCACGAATCATATCTCCATCGGCTTATTCCCCACTTCGTCCAGATACGCATTCAAAAATTCCGCTGCAAGGCTGTTGGGACGGATGTTTTCTCTGGCTTCCTGCGGGGTGAACCACTTGCAGCGGTCCACTTCGTGGTTGATATGCAGCGCCTTTGCGGTTCTGACGAAAGCCGTAAAGTTGCACATCAGCGTGTTAGACGGCTCAAAAAACTTGGTACGGTTGAACCGGAGGTGCTCTACTTCCAACCCGGTTTCTTCCCGGACTTCCCGCACCACGGCGTGTTCTTCTGCCTCACCGCGGTTCACATACCCGGCCACAAGAATATAAGAGGGCTTACCGTACTGCTGGATGAGCAGAATTTTCCCGGTTTCCTCATCCACAACAATCATGCTGACTGCCACATTGTACATCGGGAACCGGTATTGCTGGCATTTCGGGCAATAAGGCACAATGCCCTCTTCTTCCAGTTCTTTTTCAATCAATGCCGTACCGCATTCAAAGCAATGCTTCTGAATCATTTTTACACTCCAAACACTGTTTTCGTCAGCCGGATACCTGCTGCCGTTTTCATCGTATGTTCCATAAAGGTTCGGATTGCCTGCTGGTCGTACCCGCTTTCGGACGCATTGACGATATAATCTGCCTCAATCAGAATCTGATAGTCAATGCCGTCGATCTGCGCCGGGCTATGGTGGTGCCCTACCAGATAGGCCACCCGGTCGATCTGTTCTGCTGTCATGCCGGTATCCGCCAAGAACTCCCGCACCAGCGGGGCACCCTCCTGCTCCTGATATTTACCATTGGTGTTGCCGTACTTTTTGCGGCAGAGCGGGCAGGCGATATCGTGGGTGATGGCCGCCACCTCCAGAATAAACTGCGTGTCTGCGTCCAGCCCCTCCAGCTCACCAATGGTTTTGACATAGGTCCACACGCAGCTCAGGTGCGTGATGTCATGGATATTCCCTTCGGAAAAGGCGATCATCTTTTCCATGATCTGTGCAATGGTCATCATTTGTTTTCACTCCCGTTTTTAATACTTAAATGTTCACCTTGATAAACGCGAATTTACCGAATGACCTTTTCAAACCGGAATATTCCGTCCGGGAACTTCTCGTCCAGTTCTTCAGAGCACATTTCCGGATCATTCGGATCTTGGTGATATTTATTAAAAAACTCTACAATGTGGAAGCCGCAGCGATTGACATAAAAATGAATGTTGCGCTGCTCAAAATACGGAGTAACCGTTTCCCACACCTTCACTTCCGGGTACAGTTTTTCAACAGCACACCAAGCAGCATATCCGATACCTTTGCTATGGACAGCCGGAGAAACAAAAAGAAGATCAAGGTCACCTTTTTCGCCGTCAACTTTGATCACTATGCCGCCGACTTTTTGACCGTCCAGTACGATACGGTAGGCTTCTCCGCCGTCAATGGACTGCTCAATCGTATCCCGTGATATAATCTGTCCATCTTCCTCAAAATGATTATCTCTAAGGCCAAATTCTTCCAGGGCACCGTAATTGAAGGCTTCCTGATTGTCTAAAACAAATTGCTCTCTATCACTGTGTTCAAGGGGGCGCAACTGCACAATAGTAGTCATGTCTTTACTCCTAAAAATTCCGATTTATCAAATAAGAATTTCCGTCAATTTTTCTCTTGATGCGGCTCGCTTCTAAGAGTAGGAACGAACTGTTCTGCTGCCGGAGACGGACCATTCAGGTCGATCTCCGGCAGTATTTTTGTTATCGCCTATTAAAAAACAGCCGGAACGACTTTCTGCTGCGCTACATCGATGATGCCGTATGTATTCAGTCTGAGTTTTGGAATGACCGGAAGGCTGACGAAGGCGAGGGTCATAAAGATGCCGATGTCTTCCGCCACACCGTGTGCCTTGAGGGCATCGTTCAGCGCCTGCATTTTCGCCGCAACGCTCTCTGCGCTTTCGGTGCTCATCAATCCGGCCACCGGAAGCGCAAGTTCTGCCACGACATGTCCATCTGCCACAAACGCAAGTCCGCCTTTGTTTTTCCGCACGGTGTTTCCGGCCAGCATCATATCGGCATCGTTGTCCCCTGCCACAATCAGGTTATGGGAATCATGTGCGATGCTCGATGCAACGGCTCCGCATTTCAGGCTGAAGTTTCCTAAAAAGCCAATGCCCACATGGCCGGAGTGATGATGCCGCTCAAAAACGGCTAGTTTTACGATGTTGTGTTCCGGGTCCACACCGGGAGCCTTGCCCGGATGTCGTTGGAACGGGATGATTTTTTCCTCCGTAAGCAGCTCGCCCCGGTTCAGGTAGATGACACGCTCCTGCTCCCCGCTTTCCCGAAGTTTCAGGTCCTGCAGTGTGATCTCATCCAGATCAAAGGAATCCATAACGTGGGAAAAGCGCGCGTGGTCGATGTCAAGCGGTGCAGGTTTCAGCGTTTTTCCGTGTTCGGCCACCAGCGCGCCGTTCTTGTAAACCTGTTCGACCGTAAAGGATTCCAGATCGGAAACCACGACCAGATCTGCCCGGTACCCCGGTGCTACGGCACCGTGCTGCTTTAATCCAAAATACTGTGCCGGAACCAGCGTCGCCATTTTGACGGCCACTGCCGGGTCCGCCCCCAACCGGATTGCTTTACGGATGTTGGAATCTATGTGTCCGTTATCCAGCAGGTCACCGGGGTGCCTATCATCCGTCACCAACATGCAGCGGCTGCAATAAGGCTCCCGGAACAGCGGCATCAGGGCCTCCATATTTTTGGCAGCCGTTCCTTCCCGGATCATGATATATTGTCCGAGCCGGAATTTTTCCATGGCTTCCTCGATGTTGGAGCACTCGTGATCGGACTGAACGCCTGCCGCAATATAAGCATTCAGTTCCTTATCGCTCAAGAGCGGTGCGTGTCCATCCACGATCTTTCCCGCTTCGGTGCAGTCGCGGATCTTCTGCAGGATCTTCGGGTCACAGCGCACCGTCCCATAGGCATTCATCAGCTCTGCAAGCCCCAGCACGCGGGGATCGCCGTAGTAAGGCCGGAGCTGTTCTGCGTTCAGCACCGCACCGGACTCATCCAGATCCGTGGCCGGAACACAGGAGGGCAGCATGAAATAAACCGAAAGGGTCAGATTTTTTGTCGTTTCCAGCATGAAATCCAAGCCTTCAAGCCCCGCAACGTTTGAGATTTCGTGCGGGTCTGTGACCACCGCAGTGGTACCGTGGGGCAGCACGGCCTGCTCGAAGGCCGGACCGCAGAGCATGGAGCTTTCGATGTGGATATGCCCATCGATCAGGCCCGGGCAGACATATTTGCCGTGCAGATCAACTTCTTTCCGGCCGTGATACGCACCCACGCCCACAATGCAGTTTCCGCTGATGGCAATGTCAGCGGTGTCGATCTCATCGGTAAACACATTGACGATTCTGGCATTTTTCAAAACCAGATCGGCCAAAGCATCTTCTCTGCCTGCCGAGATCCGGCGTTTCAGCTCATCGGACTGCATAGAAACATCTCCTCTCTCTGAAGTTCGATTTTCTCACCTGTGGATCGGTCCTGCCCTTATTCTACCACGCCTTACCGTCGCAGAAAAGATGCCGGAAAACAAAAATGCCCCCGGAGGGCTTGTTGCGGCTCTCCGGGAGCTTGCGTTATGCACCGATATTTTCACACCGATACATAATGTTATTCAATTTCGATCCGATTGGGATTCGCAGGCAGAGCCTTTTGCTGCTGCGGTGCGGGCAGCGTGATGTGCAGGATGCCATCCTCGAACTTTGCGTGGATGTCTTCCTTCTTCACGGCGTCACCCACATAGAAACTGCGGGCGCAGGTGCCGGAGAAGGTCTCGCGGCGCAGGTAGCGGCCGTTCTGATCTTTCTCATCGTTCGAGTGGCTGCGGACAGCCTGAATGGTCAGGTAGCCATCGTTCAGTTCCATCTGAACGTCTTCCTTCTTGCAGCCGGGCAGGTCAACGGCAACATCATAGTTGCCATCGGCAGTCTGCTTCACATCGGTCTTCATCATGTTTGCACCGCGCTTGCCGAAGGTCTCACGCTCTTCACGGTTCATCGCACGCTCCAGCGCACCATCGTTCCAGAACGGATCAAAGAAATCATCGAACAGGTTTTCATGGAAAATAGTCGGCATAAACATAAATCATTCCTCCAATCCCGGCGTTCGGGTCGGGGCAAAAACATTTTCGCTTGTCGGGGCAAAGCCCCTCCATCTTGCTGACGCAAGACCGCTCGGTCGCTTAAACGCCCCACCGGGGCGTTTATTGCTTCGCAAACGCGAAAGCGTCATTCAAAAGGGCTTTCCGGGGAGCCTTGCGGCTCTCCTTTTGCCCTTCCTCCTGAGCACGCCACTGTTATAGCGCCGTTTATTAGCAGTGTCAAGAGTTGAGTGCTAATTTTTTGTGAAGAATTTGTGAAGCCTTGATTTTACGGGCTTCACAGAGGTTTTTCACTTGCTTTCGCACTCGATTTTCTTGATTTGACCACATTTTTACGACAAATAAAAAGAAGCGAAAACCTATCAACCATGATGGTCTTCGCTTCTTTCAATTCATATCATAAAAACATTACTGCTCAAATCTGCCTTTCATCTTCACTTCCTGCTCCCACACAGCCACCTGGCCACGGGCAAACAGGCTGTTGATGTCGAGATTTTCATCCAGTACCAGAAGATCTGCGTCTGCGCCCTCTGCTACACAGCCCTTGACTCCTTCCTGACCAAGGAGCACTGCCGGAGTGCTGGTCAGAAGCTGTAAGGCAGCCTCCAGCGGCATACCCTCTCTTACCAGGATCTGAATGGTGCGGTGCAGATACTTCGGAGATGCGTATGTCAGGCCGATGCACTCGCCCTCCTCGTTGAAGCGTGGCTGGCTTCCGAATGCGTCACTGGATATGGTGACATGATCCAGTTTCACGCCTTCGCGGTGTAAGAGCTCGTAAAGCTTCATGGCATCAGATTCTACTTCTACATCATCGGCACCGGCGGTGCAGTCAATGTAACCGCCGCGGCGTACCAGATCCGCACCGGCATCAATCAGGCCCGGATTACGTAAAATATGGGTCGGTAGCAGGTTCTTGGCCGGAACATCGGAATGATCCAGAACATAGAATACCGGATCCAGTCTTCCCTCTCCGTCACCCATATGCATAGTCACCAGCCCCGGTGTGTTGCTGAGCAGACCGGCTCTGCGGGCTGCGGTAGCCAGGGCGATCAGCTCTTCCCCGCCCGGATTGGAGCTTCTGTGGTCAGATACAGCTACCTTCACACCGATCATAGGCGGAACCAGGATGATATCGCGCTCTACGCTTCCGGTCAGGGTGGTCGGCGGGTAACCGTAGGAGCTGGTCAGTGTATACACGGTCATGCCTTCCTCGGTCAGGGCACGGGCCTTTGCTACCAGATTCTCTACACTGCGGGTTACGCCATCTGTACCCAGAAGGCCAACCACGGTGGTAATACCGTTTTTTAAAAATTCGCTGAGCTGAGACTCCGGTACACGGGATGCCGGTCCCTGCTCTCCACCGCCTCCGGTGATATGCACATGCATGTCAATGTAAGCCGGAACAACGATTTTTCCCTCCAGGTCATAAGTCTCCACTCCCGGGAGTCCCTCATAGCCTTCGATAGAATCCTGCATCAGAAGGATTTTCTCTCCCTCAATGAGGATATCTTTTTTTCCCAATTTCTCTGGTGCGTAAACATTCGCGTTTTTCAGTAACTTGATCATAATGTCTATTCTCCTGCCTTTTCTTTATTCTTCAAAAATTCCACCGGAATCAGGAATCCCGGTGGAACAAGACTTTCGTATTTAGTTCTCCTTTTTCTTCTCATCAGCAAGCTTTGCGATACCGAATCCGGTAAAGCCCCAGATGATTGCAAAGATCCAGCCAGTGTAGCACAGGATTGCCCACGGAAGGTAATCCAGGGTCTCTACACCAAGGGTAGATGCCATATAGGCACCTGCTGCGGACCACGGAATCAGCGGCACCACTACAGTACCGGCATCCTCAAGGGTTCTGGACAGGTTCTTTGCCGCAAGTCCGCGCTCTTTATAAGCGTCACGGAACATCTCTCCAGGAATCAGAATGGAAAGATAAGAGTTACCGGTAGTCAGTGCCATGGTAATGCAGGCTGCCACCGTTGCGGTAATCAGTGCGCCGGTACTCTTTGCCACGCTTAAAATCTTCTGAAGTACAACATCCAGACAGCCGGCCCGGCTCATGATGCCTGCAAAACAGAATGCACAGAATACCAGAAGTGTGGTACTCATAATGCCGTTCATACCACCACGGTTTAACAGCTTGGTAACCGCCTCGGAACAAGTCTCGGTGTCGAAGCCTGCGCGATGGATCATAGATACACTAAAGCCGTTTACCGTTGCCTTTAACACATCACCCATTGCTACATGCTGAATGAAAACACCCTCTATGCCAGCTACAAAGGTGGAAAGAAGCATAACCGGAATGGTTGGCTTCTGAAACAGGGAACCTCCCAGCACGATTAGCACCGGAATGATGAGCAGTAGGTTCCAGCTGTACATGGAAGAAAGCTGGCTCAATAAGGTAGTAACAGTATCAGAGGTGATATCTGCACTTACATCTGCGTTCATACCAACAATGGCATATACCACCAGAGAAACGATGGTTGCCGGAACAGTGGTGTAAAACATATGTCCGATATGCTCATACAGTGTGCTGCCTGCCGCGATCGGAGCCAGGTTCGTGGTATCAGACAGCGGAGACATCTTATCACCGAAGTAGGAACCTGCGATACATGCACCTGCGGTAGCCGGAAGAGACACACCCAGAGCACTTGCAATTCCCATCAGGGCAACACCCATGGTTGCGACAGAACCCCAGGAAGTACCGGTAACAACCGATACAACAGCCTCGATCAGAAATGCTGTAACCAGCATGAATTTCGGGTTTACAATCTGAACACCATAGTAAATCATCATCGGAATGGTACCAGCTGCCATCCAGGTACCAACCATAGCGCCAACGCATACCAGAATCAGAATTGCCGGCATACCTTTTGCAATCTTGGTACAGATCTCATCCATCATCTCATCCCAGGTAACACCCACACGGAACGCGATAAATGCCGCGATTGCTGCTACCATGATCAGGAGCGGCTCCGTGCTGTAGCCGAACACGCCCTTTCCAATGGTAAGGATCAGAAGCATTGCGATGATCGGTGTGATCGATTCCGCAAAGGTGGGCAGACGTTTGGCCCGTTTTTTCTTTTCTTTCATTTGTAATTCCTCCTTTTAGCCTCATTCGCGACAGTTTCACATTTTATCACGGCAGAAGCTTAAAATCCGGACTTATTATATCAGAAAAGGAGAAGGACCACAACTAAAAGTTTGTACTTTTTTAATTTTCTTTCTCTCGTTCTTCCAGAAGCTGACCGATTTTTGACACAAACAGATCAAACTCCACATCATTCTTACCACTGTTGATGACCACATCTGCCTTGGAACGGGTCGGTTCTACATTATCAACTGCAAAAGTAATGTCTCGTGAGCTCATTAAGTATCCTCTTATCATTTCTTCACCACAATATGGACATTTCATTCTGCTTTACCTCCTATAAATTCCGATCCTCAGACACCGCTCTTATTTGTCCCTCTGAATTCCCAGCGCTTCAAAATGGTAGCGCGGCTTTCCCACGCTCTTTTTGCCGTATTCGATGGCTTCCTTCGGGCAGTAACAGATACACGCCATGCAATGGGTACAGTTTTTGCCCCACGTCGGGTTCCCCTGTTCCAGATGGATATTGTTCAGCGGACATTCTCTCACGCACTTTCCGCAGCCGATGCAGGCATCACTTGCCGTAAACGCATCTGCTTTTACAAAGAACCGATAGAAAATCGGGTTGACCGGGCCGCTCATGAAGCGGTCATAAAGGTTGTTTCGGGGTGCTGAAAACTCCTGCCCGGCTTTGATATGTGTGATTGCGTTCTGAATTTTCGGCTCTGCCTCTCGCACGATGCTCCGCGCCTGTTCAGCTTGCGGTGCGTTGAACATGGCAATATAGTTTTCCGGCATGACGACCTGCGCAGTCCCCATATAATGCAGATGTTTCTGCTCCGCAAGCTGCCGATTGTATTTTGCTGCATTGCCGATCTCGCTGCCGCAGTCCATTACAAACCAGATGCGCTCTGCCCTGGCCAGCTCGGTCTTGCCCAGCCACTCGGACACCACCCGGGGGATGCGCCATGCGTAGGTCGGCGTTACCAGCACCACATCTCGCCCGGTCTGCACCGGGGCGGTGTCCCCTGCCTTGATGCAGGCGTTCAGGTCATAACGCGGCATGTTCAGTGCATCCGCAATGCGTCCCGCCAGATAGCGGCTGTTGCCGGTTCCTGTAAAATAAAGAACCATCTTTGTTCACTCCATTCTCTGAATCACCGCACCCAGCCATCGGCACAGGGTATCGCCTGCCTGATTTGCGATCTCCAGCACGCGGGCGTGGCTATGCTTGACCGTCTGGATGCCGGTGGCCATGTTGGTGATGCAGCTGACGGCCAGTACCTTCATGCCCATGTAGTTGCAGACCATGGTTTCCGGCACGGTGCTCATGCCCACGGCGTCAGCACCCATGCCCGCAAAGGCGCGGATCTCAGCTGCGGTTTCATAGCAGGGTCCCATAAAGCCCATGTAGACGCCCTCTTTGTAGGCAATGCCCAGTTCATCAGCGGTCTGCTTGGCAAGGTTCCGCAGTTCCAGACTGTAAGGTTCGGTCATGTCCGGGAAGCGGGGGCCGAAGCGCTCGTCGTTGGGGCCAATGAGGGGGTTTGTGCCCATCATGTTGATGAAGTCGGTAATGAGCATCAGGGTGCCCGGTGCGAATTCCCGGTTGATGCCGCCGCAGGCATTGGTCAGCACCACCTTTTCCACGCCCAGCAGCTTGAACACATAGAACGGGTAGCAGACTTCCTTCATGGAGTAGCCCTCATAGAAATGAAAGCGGCCTTCCATGGCGTAGACTTCCGTGTCCCCCAGTTTGCCAGCCAACAATGCACCTTTGTGTCCTGCCACCGTGGATACCGGGAAGTTGGGGATATCCTTGTAGGACAGTTCTTCCGTGTCCGTAAAGTCCGCGGTCAGATTCCCAAGGCCGGAGCCCAGCACCACCGCAATCTTCGGGCGCTTTTGCGTGTGTGCCTTGATATATTCTGCACTTTCCAGTGCCTTTTCGTAAAGATGTTCCATACCGTTCTCTCCTTTTCCCAAAAAATTCGATATACTCTCTGGGTTCAGTATATCGGATTTTTCAAGCCGATGCAAGACGCCCTCCATCGAGTCTTATTAAAAACCAAGGAGCAGATACTTCACATCACGAGTGTGTTGTATCTGCTCCTTGTTTCTCCGAATGTCTTATCTCTGGCCGATGTTCCACCGAAACAGCTCATATCCTTCCCGGATATCCTCCGGCAGACGTTTCAAAGTCTCGTCCCGCAGTTCCTGCGGCATCCCGTAAAAAGCTTCGGCAATGCCGCCGGTGATGCAGGCAAGGGTGTCGCTGTCGCCGCCCAGAGAGACCGCATTGCGAAGTGCATCCTCAAAACTGACGCTTTCCAGAAAAGCAATGATGGCTTCCGGCACCGTTTCCTGACAGGTCTCCACATGATGATAGGTCGGCCGAATTTCATCGCAGGTACGGTTCAGGTCATAACCGAAGGTCTGCTCCACATACCGCTTGATCTCCGGCTTGCTGTGACCGGTACGGGCCAGAAAAATCGCTGCCGCCGTGGCCTGCGCGCCTTTGATGCCCTCCGGGTGGTTGTGGGTGACTTCGGCGGTCACTTTTGCCATTTCCAATGTTTTGTCCAGCGTATCGAACAGCCAGCCCGCTGCCGACACCCGCATAGCCGAGCCGTTGCCGAAACTGCCATAGGGCTTCGGATTTTCTGCGTGCAGCCACCGGCGGAACATCCCGCCGTAACCGGCATGAGGGTATGTTTCTCCCCAAATGCGCATCTCGCTCTTTGTTTCTTCAAATGTTCTCTCCGGGATGCCCTTACCTGCAATCAATCCCCGTGCCACCGCAACGGTCATGACGGTATCATCGGTGAAGTGCGATTTCTCGCTCAGCAGCGGAAAATCCTTGTGCTTGTAATTGTTGTGGTCAAATTCATAGGGACTGCCCACGATGTCACCCAAGATTGCTCCTAACATGGCTGTTTTCTCCCTTACCCGTGATGCCGCTTCTGGAAATCAGCTTCGATTTGTTCTTTCCACTCCGCACCGATAGACGCGCAGCAGGGTGCCTGCCGCATCCGGCAGACCGTTTCGCTGACCACATGGTAATTGACCGCCACGCCCTGTGCGTCATTCTCGAACCGCACAGCCCGGTCGGACGAGATGCCGAAGCGGGCAGCTTCCTTCACGACGTCCATGTTGGCACCGAGGAACAGGAATTCCCAGCCGTACTGCTCTTTTTCCCGCTCGATCATCCGGCGGATCTTCTCATAGCCAAACCGCTTGCTGGCGTTTTCCAGCCCGTCCGTGGTAATGACAAAAATGACTTTTTCGGCGCGCTCACTCTCCGGCAGATGGCGCTGAATGTTCACCATCTTCTCCACGCCGTAACCGATGGCATCCAGCAGCGCTGTGCAGCCCCGGACGTAATAGTCCTTTTCGGTCAGCGGTGCAACAGCCTTCAGCGGGAAACGGTCGTGCAGCAGCTGCACCTCATGGTCGAACAGGATGGTGGTCACGTTGGCCTCGCCCTCCTGCTCCTTCTGCCGGGTCAGCATGGCGTTGAACCCTCCGATGGTGTCCTGCTCCAGCCCGCCCATGGAACCGCTGCGGTCCAGAATGAAAACAAGCTCGGTAAGATTTTTCTTCATAATAAATGCTCTCCGTTTTGTGGTGTATCGCTTTCGTTGGCAAAAGGATACCACAAACCGGAGGGCAAAAGGTCAACAGGCAGGCGACAAATCACGCACCCAGCTGTTCCTGATCGTATTCAAACAACAGCGTATTGACCTGATTGATGTTATAGATTTTGTGTTCCAGACAGTACCGCACGATCCAGTCCCGCTTAGAGCCATCCGAAAAGGCATAGCCCGCACTCTTGAGCAGGTCGATGGTTTCATCTTCGGACAGGTGCAGCCCAACCGCAAAGGCCAGCACCGTTTTCTTTTTGGGGTTGTAGTCGCGATTGCACTGAATTTTGGAGAAATGCTGCCGGGAGATGTTGGACTGCTTGTACACGGTGGAGTCTTTCAGCCCCCGCTCGTCAATGAGCCGCAGCAGCCGAGTGGTGAAGCTCTCGCCAAGGTTGTCCATCAGGCTTTCCAGACTGCGGGCTGTCCTGGGTGCCGCGGCGGGTACCGGAACTGCACCTAGCATCGGCACGGCGGCATCTTCTTCCAGAAGCCTCCGCCGCTCTGACAATTCCCTGCGCCGACGGCCAAATCCGTAGCTTTCATCGTTCTGTGCTACATAGTGGTCGTCAATGTACTCCTCCACCGAGGCGAACAGCTTCCGGCTCACGGCCAGCGAGTCCCGGTCGTAAAGCACCAAATACACGGTCAGGTCGTGCTCCATGACGTACTGCGTGATGGTGTCCACCGCAATGCGGAAAGCCTGTTCCTTGGGGTAGCCATAGTTTCCGCTGGACAGCAGCGGAAAAGCCACGCTCTCGCAGTGGTACTCTGCGGCTAATTCCAATGCGGAGTGGTAGGCACCGGCTAATTGTTCAGCTTCGCCGAACCCGCCGCCGTGCCACGCCGGGCAGACTGCATGGAAAACGTACTTTGCCGACAGCCCGAATGCCGGGGTACACACGGCCCTGCCCAACTCGCAATGCCCGATGGCTTCACAGGCGGCAGTCAACTCCTGCTCCCCTGCCGCCTGATAGATGGCGCGGCTGGTGCCGCTGCCCTGCAAAAGGTTCCGGTTGGCCGGGTTGACAATGGCATCCGCCGCCACTTTGGTGATGTCATTGCGGATCATCAGAAACGGCATGGTAGTTCCTCCCTCACATGGTTTTCTTCATCCTATCACATCCGGCGGGGCGGTGCAAGGGGTGCTCTTGTTTCCTGTCCGCGCAGCTATTATAATAATAGGTACCGAAAGAAGGTGAGCTTCCTGCACGACATCTGGAATCCATGGCACGGCTGCGTCAAGTGCAGCGAGGGCTGCCAGAACTGCTACATGTATTTTCTCGACCGGATGCGGGACCAGAACGGAGCCGAGATCTACAAAACGAAAAGCGGCTTTTCCTACCCGCTCCAGAAAGACCGCACCGGACACTACAAAATTCAAAGCGGTGAGCAGATCCGGGTCTGCATGACCTCGGATTTTTTCTTGGAAGAAGCCGACCCGTGGCGGGCTGAGGCGTGGGACATCATGCGCCAACGCAGCGATGTGGTGTTTTTTCTGCTCACCAAACGGCCGCAGCGGGTGCGGGAGTGCCTGCCGCCGGATTGGGGCAGCGGATGGGATAACATCTTTTTCAACGTCACCTGCGAAAATCAGCGCCGTGCCGATGAGCGCATTCCTATTTTGTTCAGCCTGCCCTTCAAGCACAAGGGCATCATGTGCGCGCCCTTCATCGGACCGGTAAGCATCCGGCAGTACCTTTCCGCCGGGCAAATCGAGCAGGTCATCTGCGGCGGCGAAAACTACGATGGTGCCCGCCCCTGCAATTTCGATTGGGTCAAGTCTCTCCGGCAGGAATGCGTGGATGCCAACGTAACATTCTGCTTTATCGAGACCGGCACTGTGTTCATCAAGGACGGCAAGCGCTACCACCTGCCCAGCAAGCAGCTGCAAAGCCGGATGGCTTATAAATCCGGTATGAACTTTCAGGGAAGGCCCATCCGTTTTGACCTCGTGGACGACTGGGGCTACCCCATCCCGCAAGAGGATTTATATGTGCCGCATTTCCGCGCAAACTGCGAGACCTGCGGCAGCAAGTTGATCTGCAACGGCTGCAGCGATTGCGGAAAATGCCTGTGACAGAACTGCTCTCCTATAAAAACCGTCCCCTCCGTGCAGGCCTGGATCTCACGTTCCGGGTATCTGCGCGAAAGGGACGTTTCGTTTTATCAGAGTTTTGTCATCCACAGACCGGGAGCAATCGGTTCCTTTTTCAGGAAATGGCATAGAACTGCTTCATAAACGCAAAAAAGTGCGCCGTCTGTTCCGACATAAACTGTGTGGAAGAATACACGATATAGAGTTTCCGCAAGAAAGCCGACTGTTCCAGAGGAATGATCAACAGCTTTCCAAGCTGTGCATCGTTCTGAACCGTTGCGCGGGAAAGGATGGAGATGCCCATCCCCAGTGTGATGCAGCGGATCAGCGAAGCGGCATCATCCATCACAGCGATCACATTCAGATCGTCCAGCGAAAGCCCCCGGTTTTTCAGATAATAGAGCGTTTCCTGTTTTGTCCCCGAAGTATCCTCCCGCAGGAGAAACGGTTCTTTCAGCAGCATGGAAACCGGATCTTTCAATTCCAGACAAGCCTGAAAATGCGGTGTAGCCGGGGCCGCGATCACAAGTTCATCCGAAGTGACCGGCAGAAAGCGGCAGGGTGTATCCGAAATTTTCGTGCCGACCAGCCCGATATCGCAGGTTCCATCTGTTACTTTCCGAATGACATCCAGACTGTCCGAGCAGCTGGTACGGAAGCGGACATCCGGCATTTCCTGATGGTACGCCGACAGCAGTTCCGGCAGAAGATAGAGGGACGGAACGGAGGAAACACCGATATGCAGCAGCTTCTGATTTTTATCGGAAAGTTCCAGAATCGCTTTCTGCTGGAGATTCAGGATCTCAGCTGCATAGTTGTAAAGGGTCTGCCCTGCGGGCGTGACCGACAAACTCTTGGTCGTTCGCTTCAAAAGCTGCGTATGAAGTTCTTTTTCCAGATTGTTGATATGCGAACTGACGGTCGGCTGCGAAAGATAAAGCTTTTGAGCCGCAAGGGAAAAACTCTGGTATTTTACGGTATACACAAAGGCTTCTAGTTGGCGGATATCCATGCTGCGCTCCTTTTTTGTGCTGAAAAGGCTTTTTTTCTATTATAGTTCCGTTCATTGATTATATCAATAAGTACATACGGATTATCAATAAAATCAATTTCACCTGAAAAATCGTGTGTGTTATACTGAACTGGTAAAGTTCACCCGCTAAAAAAGGAGGCAATCATGAAATTATTCGACAAAACATGGAAGCTGGCCTTGTCCGGTGTGGTCATCGGACTTCTGGTCATGCTTCTGGCCATGTCTGGCAACCCGGCCAACATGGCAATCTGCGTGGCCTGTTTCATCCGCGACGCGGCAGGCGCGCTCAAACTGCACACCGCTGCACCCGTTCAGTATTTCCGCCCTGAGATCGTCGGCTTTGTCTGCGGCTCGTTCCTGATTTCCATGGCAACCAAAGAGTATCGCTCTACCGCCGGTTCTGCGCCGATGGTGCGTTTTCTGCTGGGTGCTGTTATGATGATCGGTGCACTGGTCTTTCTGGGCTGCCCGCTGCGCATGGTGCTACGGATGTCTGCCGGTGACCTGAATGCGTATGTGGCGCTCATCGGCTTTGCTGGCGGTGTCGCCACCGGCTCCTGCTTCTTGAAAAAAGGCTTTTCTCTGGGAAGAGCCTATGAAACCAAGTCGCTCAGCGGTGCGGTGCTGCCGGTTCTGCTGGCTGCTCTGCTGGTGATTGGTGTGGCAACGGGTGCTTATGCGGCAAGCACGGAAGGCCCCGGCAGCAAGCACGCTCCGCTGCTGCTGGCACTGGTGGTCGCATTGGTCATCGGTGCCCTCGCACAGAAAAGCCGTATGTGCTTTGCCGGAAGCATCCGCGATGTGATCCTGATGAAGAATTTCGACCTGCTCAGCATTATTGCCGCGCTGTTTGCGGTCATGACCATTTATAACATTGCCACCGGCAATTTCCATCCGAGCTTCTCCGGCCAGCCCATTGCACATTCGCAGCATCTGTGGAACATCCTTGGCATGTACGTTGTCGGTTTTGCAGCGGTATTGGCCGGTGGCTGCCCGCTGCGTCAGCTGATCCTTGCAGGGCAGGGTTCCTCCGACAGCGCGGTAACGTTCCTCGGTATGCTTCTGGGTGCCGCTTTTGCACACAATTTCAATCTGGTCGGCAGCGCCGCCAAAGCTGCCACAGCGACCGATGCCGCTGTTCCCGGCGGCCCGGCCATGCCTGGCAAGATTGCAGTCATCGTTTGCATTGTACTGTTGTTTGTGATTGCAGCAACCAACCTGCGCCGTAAAAAAGCGGCAAAGTGATCTGAAAAAGGAGAAAGCACAATGGCTAAATTTGTTGAAGTGGACGTTCGCGGCCTTTCCTGCCCTGAACCGGTGTTGCTGACGATGGATGCGATGGAAGAGCATCCGGGCGAGATGATCCGCGTTCTCGGTGATGAAGCTCACACCCGCAAAAACATTGAAAAAATGCTGGAATATGAACACAAGGACGGTCAGACGACCACGCGGGCGGATGGCTGTTTTGAGATCACCTTTCAGGCATAACGGCAGCGTATGAGAGCAAAAAAGCCCTATCAGGTTTTGACATTCTACACTACTTCTGCGGTCATGGAACTGGAAGCCTTTTGCAAACAGAACGGGATTCCCGGCAGGCTGATCCCTGTTCCGCGGGAACTTTCTGCTGGCTGCGGGATCGCATGGCGGATGGAACCGAATGCGTACCGGCAGCATTCCGGCCTGCTTGCAGAGTGCCCTGTTGAAATCGAACAGACCAAAGAAGTTCTGCTATAACAAAATCGTCCCCTCCGTGCAGACCCGGATCTCGCTTTCCGGGTATCTGCGCGGAGGGGACTTATTGTTTTATCAGAGTTTTGTCGTCCACAGGCCATGCAGATTGCAGTAGGCATAGACCGCCACCGGTGCAAAGAGCTTGCGCAGGCTGGTATACTGCCGACCGGATGCCGGGCAAAACAGAATGCCGCGCCGGTGCAGCTCCCGTATCTGCTCAAAGATCTCGTCTTCCAGTTCCTTTTTGCCGTATTGCAGCAGCGTACCGTCAATGTCGCTGCAAATCAGTCTGATTGACATTTTCCGTCCTCATTTTTCAAGATAATTTTGGGCAATTCCCCGGCATCCAGAACACGGACGCCTTCGTCCATCAGCATCTTGGCAAAAACACCCTGTCCGGGAATCTTTGTACCGGAAAACGTTCCATCGTAAATTTCCTTCACGCCGCAGCTGGGGCTGCGGGATTGCAGGATGGCAAGCTCCACCCCATTTTCTTTTGCAATGGCAAGGGCTTTGGCTGCACCTGCCCGGAACTCCCGGTCCACATTGATGCCCTCTTTGTTCGTGACAACGCCCTGCACGATTTCCGCCGGGCACCGCGGTGTGGGCAGGCCGCCCAAAACCTCCGGGCAGACCGGAACCACCTGATGCCCCCGCGCAAAATCACAGACCGCCTGATTGTAATTGTTTCCGCCGCTGTATTTGCAGTTTTCGCCCAGCAGGCAGGCACTGACCAGAATCTTCATTGTTGCGCGCTCCGTTTTTCAGATACTGAATCTTTTCCCTATTCTACCACGCTTTTGGGCATTGAAAAAGAGGATTTTGCTTTTTCCTATCCCCATACCGGGAGGTCCGCCGTAATCTTTTCTAATTCCTGTGCAAGAAACGTCAGTCTTTCCCTCAGATGGTTGTTATGCGGTGCATCTCCGTTCAGCAGATAGTCCGTTCTGACATTCAGGCAAGACGAAAGATCCTGCAGCAACTCAATCGAGCAGCAGCGGCTTCCCGTTTCAACTTTTGCTGTCCTCCCTTGCGACAGCCACAGTATACGCTATGACGCTGCGTCAGGGTCAAGAGGTTTTCTGAATTTTTTCACCCTTCCCTCTGCTCCACGATTTCCAAGCTGTCACGCCCCACACGACAGAGCAAAAACAGCACCTGCACACCTGCAGCCTTTGCTTCGACCAGTGCCGTGCCAAACTCCGGCTGTGTGCTGACATTTGGCCGCACCTCGGTGATGCCTTCCATCTGAATCACAAAGGCCACAGCACACCGATATCCTGTCCGCTGTGCCTGCGCCAGCTCGTGCAGGTGCTTCACGCCGCGCTCGGTAGGTGCATCCGGGAAATAGCCGATACCGTCCACTTCCAGCGTGCAGCCCTTGACCTCCAACAGATACTTCTGCTCACCCTTTTCCATGTAAAAGTCGATGCGGGACTTGCCATAGGTGAATTCCGGCCTGATATAGTCGTAGCCCTGTTTTGCAAGCCACTCCCCTACCACCTTATTGGGTGCCTGACTGTCCATATTGACCCAGCCAAGGCCTTGCTTGTGTACCGCCACAAGGTCGTATTTTGTTTTGCGTTTCGGGTTGTCCGACACTTCCAGCCGAACCGCCGTACCGGGCAACAGCAGTTCCTTGCACCGCCCGGTGTTCTTGACATGGACGGTTTCCACTGCTCCATTCACTTCCACATAGGCAATAAAGCGGTTGGGACGGTCAACAAAAATGCCGTCTGCGATTTCTCTGTATTTCAATCTTTACTCCATTTTCAGTACAGGATTCGGGAGCCATGCCCATCCTTTTTACCAAGATAAAGCTCCACGACCATTCTGCCGCTTTCGCTGTTGCAGAGTTCTTCCTTGCAGTAGCCGCAGAGCTTTCCTTCCGCTTCCGATACATAGCGGTGCAGCGGTTCCTGCAGTTCCTTCGGGATACTGCTCCACGGAATGACATAGCTCATGCCGGTATCCCCCACATCCACGATGCAGGCCCGCTCACTGTCCTCATCGGACAAAATCAGGTTCACCAGAAACACATCCGCAAACGGTGCTCCCTGATACTCTGCCTTTTGCCGTCTGCGCTCCGTCCGAAGCTCATCCAGCGCTTGATTCAGGTCATTCTCAGGCAGTGTGGACTTGTACAACAGGACATGCAATTTCTGTTCCGCTGACCCACTGTCATTCAGTTTCCCTGCCGGGAGTTCCACATCTGCATGAATGGTGCAAATCTGTTTTTGCATTGCAGCACGCAGGTTTTCCAGTTTCTGCTGCCGTTCTGCTTCCAATTGCTGTGCAGACTTTTGATGTACTTCTTTGGCTTCTGGCTGTTGCGCAGTATGCTCCTGCTTGGGCTCTGGCTTAGGCTTTGACCGTTCACCGTGCTTTTTTGCGTCAGTCTCCGAAACGTTTTGCCCTAGTACAGTCGGCACCGACACATTTTGGACGCTGCTTTGTGCTGCCGATGCTTTCTGTGCCGCAGAAGGACGCTCCGTTCTCTTTGGTTTCACCGACCGCGTTGCACCTGTGCTCGTGCTTTTTGCCTCCGGCCTTGGTGTTTTCACCGCAGGAGCAGCATTTTTAACACTTTCCGGTCGAACCCGTGTCTGCGTCTGCCAGAAATCGCTGCCGGTGCGCTGATAATAGGACGTCTCCGCTCGTTTCCGGCTGCTGCACACACCTTCACAGATCCACGAAAAAATCAGATAGCGTTCCAGCGTATTCCAAAAGCTGCTGCGCCGATGGCAGGGTTTATGCCGTCCACGGGACGCATACACAATCACCGACAAACATCCGAAGAACAGAAAACCCGCCGCAAAACCGATCCCAGTAAACAGCTTTTTGAAAAAGCCCATCTCTCACACCTCTTCCGGTTACAGCTTCGCCTGATACACCCGCTCTGTCCGGGCATCGAAGCAGCAGAAAATCACCTGCATTGCGTAATCCGCATGTGCTTCCAGCCACTGCGCCACTGTTTTGACCGCAATCTCCGTGGCATCCTCCAGCGGGTAGCCATACACGCCGGTCGAAATTGCCGGGAAGGCAATGCTGTGGAGTTCATACTCTTTGGCAAGGTCCAGCGAATTGCGGTAGCAGTCCGCCAGCTGCGTGGCATCCTCTGCTGTGCCGGAATAAATCGGCCCCACTGTATGAATGATATACTTTGCTTTCAACCGATAGCCCTTAGTGATTTTTGCTTCTCCGGTGCGGCAGCCGTGCAGCGTGCGGCACTCCGCCAACAGTTCCGGCCCTGCTGCCCGGTGAATAGCACCGTCCACACCGCCGCCACCCAGCAGACTCCGATTGGCTGCATTCACGATGCCGTCACAGTCCAGTTTGGTAATATCACCCTGCACCACTTGAATCTGATTTTTGACTTTTTCGGAAATCATGGTAGATACCTCACTTTTTGAGCAGCTCCAGTGCCTTGTCCATGGGCACACAATCGGCATAGCGGTCCGGCCAGAGGAACTCATTATAATAGCGGTAGCTCTGCTCCCCTGTCATATACTCGTTGTTCTGCGTGGAATTTGCATAGGCAGGAACGATCATGTGCAGGCCATGCTCAAAGCCCGCCTCCACCGTTGCATTGATGCAGAAGTCGGTCATGATGCCGCAGACCATCACATCTTTTTCGCCCTTTTCCGTCAGATATTCCAGCAGACCGCTTTCTTTTTTGAACGCACTGCATACGGTTTTGACGAACCGTTTTTCAGTCAGCAGCGGTGCAAACCCGGAATAGACCTCAAATTCATCGTCCCCGATGGAAAAGCCTGTACCGGGCCCATCGTCATGCTGGACATAGACGACCTCGATTCCCTGTTCGCGGGCAGTCCGGATTAGTTTCCTGATGTTGCTGACAAACTTTTCAAACGCATACAGGCGTTCATCCACGATACCTTTCTGTGTATCCACAACCAGTAAAACCATGTGTAAGCCCTCCTGTGTATCTTTGGTTTCATCCTACCATAGACCGTTGCTTTCTACAAGCGGATTCAAAAAATCCCCACAGGGAAAACCTGTGTTTCACCTGCAGGGATTGATTCAGCCACCCAAGACGATCAGGATCAGCACCACGACCACTGCAATAGCGATCAGGCAGCCGCACCCGCTGCCGTCCCCGCCGCCACCACCGCCATTGTTGTTGTGGTTTCCGCCACCACCACCGCCGCCGGACGAGCCGCCGAAGTTGCGGTTGAACGCCGTCATGTACTGGTCATAGCCCGTATCGCCTTTGCCGAAGTAACCATAATCACCGTTTGACATTGTTTTGTCCTCCTCAGAAGTCTGTTGTTGCTTCTTCTGAAGGTATCTTACAAAAAGTGATATCCAATAAACATCCTTTCTAATTATTTTTTGAATCGCGCATAATATTTTTCAAGGCTCTTGTCGCAGACGTCCACAATATGCAGCCAGTCTTCCCGTGTCAGCTTGCGGAAGATGATGGGATTCACTTCAACGGTCTCTACATCTTTGCAGCGCATCAGAAAGCGCATGTCTTCAAAACGCTTGAACGGATTGGACAGAATGTTCTTCTCCACATCCTTCTTAGTATAGCCACCCTTTTGGTAGATACTGTTGGGCTTTTCCGCAATCATCCCATGCGCCTTACGGTCTTCATAGAAGTCAATGAAGTAATCTACCACATCCGGCAGGGCAACTCTGCCATTGCTGTCCATATACTCATAAATCGCTTTGAGCAGGACCGGCTTATAGGAGAAGCTCATATCCATCGTTTCAATGAATTTCATGAACTTATCTGCCATATTTTGCGGCGTGATGAGATCCCAGCCGTACTGCTTGGCAATGTTTCGGACACTTTCCTCGCGGAAATAGTGGAACATCCGCTTGTCGCCAAACGGGACAGAAAGATCCGGCTTGATTTTTCCATCCTTGATATAACGATCTACCGTTTCGGATTGCACATCTACCATCCGAACAAACTCAATCTGCGAGATCATATCCTTGACGCTGTTCTGCCAATTGAACAAGTCGATGATTTCGTAGTCGTCTACATCGATCGGCACATCCAGCCACGCTTCCGGCTTTTCTCCCTTGAACAGCATATCCTGATCCAACTTCCGCTTGTTCTCCGGGGCCAGCACATAGGCCATGGGCTGATATTTTGAAATATCCAGCACCCGATGCAGACTGTATGGCATATTGAACATATTGGCGTTGTCTACAAAATCAATCACCAGCAGTTCATCTTTTCCCGGACAGCGGCGGGTGCCACGCCCAAGCTGCTGCATATAGATTGTTTTAGACATTGTGGGCCGTGCCATGAACAGCACTGTGGTGTGAGGACTATCCCAGCCCTCATTCAGCAAGTCACAGGCACAAAGAACATTCGTAGATCCGGTTTCGTAATCTTTCAGGATCTTATTCCGGATTTCCACCCGATCGCGCCTGGAAACAGCCTCTGCTTTCACACCATTGTCGCGCAGTAGCTTCGCAATCTCCGCCGCATGATCTACGCTTGCGCAGAAAATCACAGTCTTTTTGCCATTCACATACTTCAGATAGGTATCAACGATCAACTGATTGCGCTCCGGGATGAACAGCTTGCTTTCCAGATCTTGCGAGTTGTATTTAATACCATTGATTCGCACATCTGTCAGATCAATATTGGTTTTGACCCGGATGCAGCGAATCGGCACCAATACGCCGCGCTCCACTGCAGTCTTCAGGTCCATTTTGTGGGCAACATTCTGGAACAACTCCAGCATATCCTCGCCATCGCTGCGTTCCGGGGTAGCGGTCAACCCCAGAATAAACTTCGGATGGAAGTAGGTAAAAATCTTTTGATAAGTATTAGCCGCCGCATGGTGGCATTCATCCACGATCAAATAATCAAAATCTGTCGGGGAGAATTTTGCCAAATCCTTAGAGATGCTCTGCACCGTGGCAAAAATAACAGTCTGCGAAACATCTTTCTGGCTTCCGGTATATTCCCCCAGTGTAGCCTCTGGCCACACTTTTGCAAACGTATCCTTAGCCTGTTAAGCCAGCTTCAGGGCATTGACCAGAAAGAGCGTTCGTCCTCCAACAGCTTTGGCATCTGTGGCTGCCGTGATTGTTTTTCCGACACCGGTTGCGTGGTACAGCAGCGCGATGGTTTTACCATCCTCACGCATCTTCTTCAGGTTGTCGATAGCCTCCTGTTGGTAATCCCGCAGCTCTATTGTCTGCCCCATCTGAACCGGAAGGTCTGCTTCAAAAGCCTTGAACATGGGACTGCTGCCCAAGAAAGTAATCAGCTCATCCTTAACCTTTTCCGGTTGCTTTTCAAGCTGGCTATAAATCCATCGGTATACTTTCCAGTTGTCGTAAATCAAGCTATTCTGCTTCAGGAGGTCATCCGCATACTTGTTCTCAGACACCTTGCTTGGGTTATGGTAGGTTTCGCCGTCTATCTCAATCGCAATTTTGGATTCAGGAGATTCCAGCGCAAAATCGATATAACGGTGCCGACCGTAAATATCCACACAAGGATATTGCACTTGTAGATTTTCCGTCTTTTCCGGGCCAAACGCCTCACAGAACAACTGAACAAACAGTTCTTCCGCACGGCTGTTAACACTGGTTGCTTTTGATGGTTCCATGATGGCCTCCCAGTCATATCATAGCTGCTTCAAACGAGTACCCCATCGCCCGCGAACATTCGCAGTTGGTTTGTTTTCTTTCAGTCTTGCTATGATTCCATCTTCTTTCTACCAAAATAAAGCAGTAATTGACAATTTTCAATTTACTATATCAAAGTATACTCTTTGCTTAATTTTCAGGCAATGTTTTTGTGAAAATTCCAATATTTCAAGTTGTTTTCCGTACCTTTAAACAAAAAATTTCCGTTATCTTTGTGGATTGTAACAGCTTGCGCAAGCAGTGCGTCTGTCTATACAAACGCCTATTTTGCGATGCAAAACGCTTGTTGGGGAACACCCCAAGCCCCTATGATCTGCATTTTTCCCAATGCAGGCTGCGCATCCCTGCGGGACGCTTTTTACCCAGTGATGTGTTCCGGGTCGTTAAGAACTTGCATGAGGTGAGAAGCAGCTTCTGCTAAAGAAGCATACTTCATCTGTTCAGGAACAGGCTCATTCAGAAGCGAAACACCCCACGCCTGCATACGGTCCACAAGTTCTTTCTGTGCCTGTAATGCCGCTGCCTTACGCACATCCGGGGTGGTTTCTCTATCCAGAACGTAGGCTGTGGAGTATTTTCCGTTGCGATCTTCCGTCAGCTGCACCATGGAATAGTGGTCATCCCAGAAATGGCAGAACCAGACCCTACCGCCGATGTTCTCCATGTCATGGCGCAGTTCTTCTTCGCTGCTCCATTGCGGAGTCTCGGACAAAATGCGTTTCAATTCCGAAAGAGCTTGCTGTTCTTCATCCGATAACTTCTGGCGGCATTCATGGTACAGGTCGTTCTGCCAATACGGACTCAGCGTTCCATTCCGGGCATCTTCCATTGCCTCTTCGATATTGGGAAGAATCGTCATGTTGTTCACCTCAATCAAACGCTAATAGTGTTGGACTCACACTTATAGTGTTGATTATAAACTATTTGAGGGCAAAAAGAAAGAGCACCAGCGTGTTGCTGATGCTCCAATGGCACATAAATTATTTTGTGATATAGGGAATATTGTCGGTGTATGCGTTCAGGATGTCAATGGCAGCTTTCTTCTGCCCCGGTGTAAGCTGACTCAACTTTTTGTTCAGTTCATCATCTGCCACATGGGATGCGGACGCAACGGAATCCCGAATAAGCACATCTGCGGATACATCCAACGCCTCAACGATTCGGATAAAAGTTTCCAGTTTAGGCATTTTAACTCCGCGCTCCAAGTCTCCAACATAGTTTGCCGACAAATCGATTCGTTCAGCAAACTGTTCGATTGTCCAACCCTTTTCTTTGCGCTGCTCTCGTATTCGTTGACCCAAAAGCGTATTCATAGCGACCTCACATTCTGTTTGTGTTTATTGCACACCAATAGCATACCTGTCGCATTTTTTGTTATACACAATCAGTCAGCATTTATTCAACGCTAGTCGGGTGCTTTTGAGACAGAAAATTTTTGTGCGTATCTTTGGTCAAAAAGGCAATGGTCTTTTGGGACAGCACATGGTACAATAGCAAGCGTTGTATCGTTTGCACATGACCGAAGATAAAAGATAGGAGCTGCTGAACGTGGATATTGGGAAATCTCGGATGGGATTGTAGCGATGGGAGCCAAGAGCCAGACGGGCAAGGATCACTTCTCGGTGGAGACCATCCGGTATATGCTGTCGAATGAAACCTATGTAGGGGACAAGCTCCTTCAGAAGCAGCCTCCGAGAGATTACATCACGAAGAAACCCGATCCCAACCGGGAGTACAAGCCGAACTACCTGACGGATGACCATGAGGCAATCATCGACCGAGAGACATGGAACGCCGTACAGGAGATCCTTAAACAGCGAGAAGCGGACAATAAGGCCGGCATCTACCGGCGCAGTAAGGGGCATCACCCTCTCTACGGAAAAGTCTTCTGCGGGGAGTGTGGTGCTCCTTTTGTACGCAGGACTTATAAGGGCAGATCTGGACACTACAAGGCATGGAACTGCAAGGAACGGCAGAAAGGGAAAAGGGCAACGGCTGCATGAATTGAATCATCAAGGAAGATGCGCTGGTGCAGGCTGTGTCTGAGAATCTGGGTGCTGATGCGGTGGACAGGGTTCAGAAAGTGCTGGTGTTCAAGGATAGGATAGAAATCATGTGACAGAGTGCAGCCCATCGGGTTGCCTTCCGACTGTGTGGATAGAAACATGGCTGGAAGGTGACCGGGTGGGCTGCCTTTTTGCTTATGGGGTGATTGATAATAGTGCTGCCATGCGGTATTATAAGATAAAAACCGTTAATTGGAGGCACTTCCGTGGGCTTTTTTCAGAAAATAATTGATGATTTTGGGCTGGGGCAGCATAAGGTGGATGAGGAATCACTCTATGCCCAGATTGCTCTGTTCAAGGATGATTTGAAAGCGCAGGAAGGAAAATACACCAATCAGGACGAAGCCATCCAGTTTAGGGACAAGTGGGCAGACCTTTACAAAGAGGCGAAGGCGGCCCGGCTTGGAAAGAAATCTCCATTGTGGGAAGAACGAAAGCAGTTCACGGATACCTTTGACAGATTGGCGGAGGTGTTGACTGGATACAACAGTGCAGTTATCGCCGCTGAATCGAAACGGTGTGACGCCTTACTTTCCGACATTGACGGCAAAAATCTCGACCCACAGCAACGGGCAGTTGTCCTCTGCAATGAGAAAAGGATGCTGGTCTTGGCGGGTGCCGGCAGCGGTAAAACGCTTACGATAGCCGGAAAGGTAAAGTATCTGTGTCAGGAGAAGGGTGTGAACCCGGAGGACATCCTCCTTATCGCCTTTATCCATAAATCGGCTGAAGAAATGACAGAACGCATATCTGGAAAGCTGGGAATTCCGGTTTCTGCGACCACGTTCCATAAGCTGGGCTTGGATCTCATCAGAGAAGCAGAGGGAAAACGCCCGGATGTGTATGAAAGGCTTACGGATTTTTGCCGGAACTATTTCCAGAATGTGATCACAACACAGGCAGACCGGGTAAGGTGTATTATTGAGTTCTTTGCGTACTATCTTCATATCCCGGCAGATATGGAGCAGTTCGACTCTCTGGGTGAAGCCTACGATTACGAAAAGTCCGTGGATCTTGAAACTCTGCGATCAAAGTACGATCAGGTAAAGTGGATCGGTAAGAAAGAACAGAGCAAAAAGGAACAGCATCGGACCCTTCAAGATGAACGGGTACGCAGTCTGGAAGAGGTTTCTATCGCAAACTTCCTGTTTCTGAACGGAGTCCAGTACGAATATGAACGGCCGTATCCGTTCCCCGATACTACCTGACCAATAAGAGAGGAGAATCCGCATGAACGAACTGAAAAAATCCATCCATGACAACGCCAACGGTCTGGACTACACCCTTGTCAACGACCACTATCTGCCAAACCTGACCGTAGCAGTTCCGGCAGAGCACCCCACCGGGCGGTGGGGCCGCTTACATAAGACGTATCTGAAGGAGCAGCACCCTGTCCGGTATAACCAACTGCTCCTGTCCGGTGAGTTAGGCGGCTATCTTGCCAAGCTGGACAAGCAGGCCGAGGAACAGCTTGCATTGACCATCCAGCAGATGCAGGAAGCCGAGGGCGTGACCGAAGCCCTGAAAGCCGCCGATCAGCTGGAATGGGTGCGCCGGATGAACAGCATCCGCAGCCGTGCCGAGGAGATCATCAAGACAGAGATGATCTATTGTTAGTGGAAGAACTTCAGAATCAGGCTTCCATCGCCCAGAGTGAGGAGAGCGAGTGTCACTTCAAGGTTGGCTTCTCAGCAGAAGGCGGTGGAGCAAGTCAAAAAATAAATAAAAAATAAAACGGCGGCAGGACCTCCAGTTGGATGATCCTGCCGCCGTTCTGATTTCAGATCGTGGACTGATGTGGTCTCCTGACTTACCGCTGAGCCGAAAGATTTGATTACACCGCTTTACACAAGCTGAAAAGAAAGGTGCTCCTTAGCGGTATCACAGAAAATCAAAAATAGCAGAGTTTATTTTATGTTCATGCACCGTAGACCTTGGTGTAGTCAGCTTTAAACTTTTCGATGCCGGCATCCGTCAGAGGATGATGCAGCATCTGCTCAATGACTTTATAGGGAACGGTTGCAATGTCTGCTCCGGCCAGAGCACAGTCCATGACATGGATGGGGCTGCGAACGCTGGCAGCGATGATCTGGGTCGTGATGTCCGGATAGTTGGCGAAGATGGCACGAATGCTCTGAATCAACTCAATGCCCGGCTGGGAGATATCATCCAGCCGACCCAGGAAGGGACTGACATAGGTCGCACCTGCACGAGCGGCCAGCAACGCCTGATTTGCGGTAAAAATCAGGGTGCAGTTGGTGGGAATGCCCTTTGCATTCAGAGCCTTGATCGCTTTGAGGCCTTCGGCGGTCATAGGAATCTTAACCACCATGTGCTTGGGGTCCAGAGCATAGATGGCTTCGCCTTCGGCAATCATGGTTTCGGCATCTTCCGTAGTGGCTTTGACCTCGCCGGAAATGGGTCCATCAACAAAAGTGGCAATTTCGGCAAGTGTTTCAGCATAATCCCGGCCTTCTTTGGCGATCAAGCTGGGATTGGTGGTGACACCAGCGATCACACCCATATTATTTGCCTTGCGGATTTCTGCAACATTGGCGGTATCAATAAAAAATTTCATGGTGTAGACTCCTTTTTAAATCTGTGATTCAAGTCGTTTCTTTTACCAGGTTGCGGGCGGTGTCCACGATATTCTCAGCGCACAGTCCAAACTGCTTCAGCACATCCCATGCTGGGCCGGAGTGTCCAAAGACATCCTGTACACCGACACGGCGCATGATCGTTGGGCATTTCTCTCCCAGCAAGGCGGCGACTGCTTCGCCCAGACCTCCGATGATGCTGTGCTCTTCACAGGTAACAACCTTTCGGCATTCTCTGGCGGCTTTCAGCACCAGTTCTTCATCCAGCGGTTTAATGCTGCACAGGTTGATGACGCGTGCATGGATGCCTTCGGCACGCAGAGACTCGGTCGCTTTCAGAGCTTCGCTGACCATCAAGCCTGTGGCAATCAAGGCTACATCGCTGCCCTCCGTGAGTTGTTCACCCTTACCGATCTCAAACTTGAAGGTTGCTTCGTCATGGAAAACCGGAAGAGCCAGACGGCCAAACCGCAGATAGACGGGCCCTTTATGTTCATAGGCAGCTTTGACAGCAGCACGAGCCTCCACGTCGTCTGACGGGCAGAGCACGACCATGCCGGGGATGGAACGCATCAGAGCAAAATCTTCACAGCACTGGTGGCTTGCACCATCTTCGCCCACCGAGATGCCGCCGTGGGTTGCGCCGATCTTGACGTTCAGGTGGGGATAACCGATGGAATTTCGGACTTGCTCAAAGGCGCGTCCTGCGGCGAACATGGCAAAGCTGGAAGCAAAAGGCACCAGCCCCATGGCGGCCATACCTGCGGAGGCAGCTACCATATTGCTTTCCGCAATGCCGCAATCGAAGTGACGTGTCGGAAATTCCTTTTTGAAAACGCCTGTTTTGGTGGCAGCGGCCAGGTCTGCATCCAGCACGACAACATCTCTGTGTTCCCTGCCCAACTCCACAAGTGCCGCACCGTAGCTGTCGCGAGTTGCGATTTTCTTCTGCTCTGCCATTTTATGCGCCCTCCTGTTCCAGTGCGTTATAGGCACTTGTCAGCTCCTGCATAGCAGCGTGGTATTCCTCGTCGTTGGGAGCTTTGCCGTGCCAGCCGACCTGATTTTCCATAAAGCTGACCCCTTTGCCTTTGGTCGTGCGCATAAGGATAGCAGTGGGCGATCCGACACAATGGTGGAAAGCATCAAACGCCCGCTCCATCTGTTCAAAGTCATGCCCATCAATGCTGACCACATTAAAACCGAAGTCCCGCAGCTTTGCATCCACCGGATCGGTGTTCATTACTTCATGGGTGGAGCCGTCGATCTGCAAACCGTTCAAGTCGATGATGACACAATAGTTGTCCAACTTGTAGTGTGCAGAAAAAAGAAATGCTTCCCAGCATTCGCCCTCTTCCAACTCGCCATCGCCCAGCAGTGCATAAAACCTTTGACTGGTTTTTCCCAGATACTTTGCTGCCTTAGCCATACCGGCAGCCACAGAAACACCCTGCCCCAAGCTGCCGGTGGACATATCCACACCCGGGACGACATTCATGTTCGGGTGCCCCTGCAAATAACTGTCTGCATGGCGCAAAGTGGGCAGATCCTCCACCGGAAAATACCCGCGGTTTGCGAGCGCCGCATACAAACCAGGGGCTGTATGTCCCTTGGAAAGGACAAAGCGGTCACGATCTTCCCACTGGGGATTTTGAGGGTTGATGTTCATCTCTTTGTTATAGAGATACGCAAACAGTTCTGCTGCCGAAAGGCTCCCGCCAGGATGTCCGCTTTTTGCGCCGTGGGTGGCTTCAATAACGCCCATCCGAATCTTGCAGGCTGCTTTTTTCAGCTGAATCAATTCCTGATGCTCCATATCGTACCTCACTTGCTTACAGATTTGCGTTCAGAAAAGCTTCCAATGCAGCCGCTGCCGCATCTTCGTCTGGGCCTTCCACTGTAATATGCAGCGTGTCGCCGCACTTTGCGCCAAGCCCCATCAGAGCCATCAGCTTTCTACCGCCGGCAGATTTACCGTTCTTCTCCACCGTAATGACGCTCTCATATTTCTGGGCTTCCTTTACAAACAGCCCTGCAGGACGGACATGCATTCCCTGCGGGTCCTTGATTACAAAAGTCAAAGTCTTCATCATTTGCCTCCTTACTAAAAATCGCCCCACAGCAGGTTCACTCGGCTTCCGACTGTGGGGCGCACTCTGTGTTACGCTTCCAGCGCAGCCTTGAGTTTTTCGGTCATTTCTTTCATCGAGACCATGTTGTTGAGACCGATGGTCTTGCCGGCCTTCTCACCGATATGAGCGAGGTCTGCGCCGCAGATGTACAGATCGGCAGCGCCAGGATGAACATCGTCAATGGTGGAATGTTCTACCGTCACATCGGTAATGTTCAAAGATTTCAGAACCTTTTTGGCGTTCATTTCCATAACGAAGGATGTGCCCAGACCGGAACCACAGAAGCAAAGAATCTTTTTAATACTGCTCATAAGAAACCTCCTAAAAAATGATTGTGAAAAGTGATTGCGATTTTTAATGATGCGTACAGCCGACAGAACGCTCAGGATTTTTTGGCTCTGCCAAAGGTGTAATTGTATACGATGGGAATAGCAAACAGAACGGCGACCAGGATCAGCATTCCGTTGCCGGAAAGAACTTTTGTCAGGTTGCCAAATACGATACCGACCAGAGTGAAGTCGGTGTCCGAGAAGGTAGTGTTGGCAAAACCCATGGAGCCGAGCACCGGGTACAGACCCGCAGCGAGGAACGTGGCGACAACACCATGGACAAAGGAGCCTGCAATGCAGCCCTTCAGGCCGCCAGTGGCGTTGCCGCAGACACCGGCAGTTGCGCCGCAGAAGAAATGCAGTACAGCGCCAGGCAGAATGATGGGAACTACCAGACCGACGCCGCCCATCATGGCAAGAACGGCCAGAGCTACGATGCCGCCGACAAAGGAGCAGAAAAAGCCAATCAGAACGGCATTGGGGGCAAAGGGGAAGATGATGGGGCAGTCCAGCGCGGGCTTTGCATTCGGAACAAGTTTTTCCGAAATGCCCTTGAATGCCGGGACGATCTCATTGATGAGCATGCGGACACCAGACAGCACGATGTAAATGCCGGCAGAAAAGGTAATGGATGGTGTTGTACAATAAAAGTTGACATAGGAAACTCAAAGAGCCAATATATAGCAAAGGACAAACAGGAGGTAACGAA
>CAKTGQ010000018.1 GCA_934561555.1 uncultured Faecalibacterium sp.
TTTTTCATGTCTTTGCCGCTCTTGCCTTTGCTTGTCTGATTATCTCTAATAAATATTTCTACTATTGATTCGCATCACAGGGGATCGGAGCAAAGATCCCGGAGCTGCCGGAAGTTATGCTGCCGCAGAATAAACCAGAACAGGACGAAAAGTCGGAGAGCGAGGTGATGCCCAAATGAAGTTCATTCCACATGATTATCAGAGCTACTGTACGAAGTATATCAAAACACACCCGGTCGCAGCCCTTTTTCTGGATATGGGCTTGGGTTAAGGAAAGACCGTTATCACATTGACGGCCATCAAAGACCTCATGCTGGAGACCTTTGAGGTCAACAAAGTCCTTATTATTGCACCGCTGCGTGTCGCCCGTGATACATGGCCGGCAGAGATCGAAAAGTGGGATCATCTGAAAGGGCTGGACATTTCCGTCGTCGTTGGAGATGTCAAGACCCGGATCGCAGCAGTCCACCACCCGGCGATGCTCTACATCGTCAACCGGGAGAACATCAAGTGGCTGGTGGAGTATTACGAAAAAAATGGAATGCGCTGGGATTTTGGCATGGTTGTGATCGATGAGCTGTCATCGTTCAAGAACTACCAGTCCCAGCGTTTTAAATTCCTGCGGAAAGTCCGCCCGTATGTGAAATGATGGGTCGGATTGACCGGCACCCCTTCTTCCAATGGTCTCATGGATCTTTGGGCGGAGATCGGGATTCTGAATGGCGGGGAGCGGCTTGGCAAATTCATCGGCCGGTACAGGGAGGCTTATTTCAAGGCTTCTTCCATGAATCCTTCCACCGGTGTTGTGTTCCAATACAAGCCCAGAGAAGGAGCAGAGGAGCTGATCTACCAGCGTATCTCGGACATCACGATCTCCATGAAAGCACTGGATTACCTTAATATGCCGGACTGTATTCCAAGCCGGTATAAGGTGGAGATGAGCGCACCAGAGCGAGAACTCTACGATATGCTCCGGAAGGATCTGCTGATCCCGCTGAAAGATGGTGACATAGATGCTGCCAATGCCGCATCACTGACAGGAAAGCTGTTGCAGATGAGTAATGGTGCTGTCTATGACGAGAACGGCAAAGCACGAGTCATCCATGACCACAAGCTGGAAGCTCTCGAAGACCTGATCGAAGCGGCCAACGGACAGCCGGTGCTGGTGGCCTACTGGTTTAAGCATGACCGCCAGCGCATCATGGAGCATTTGACAAAGCAAAAGATTCCGGTGCGGGATATCAAGAGCAGTACCGACATCAAGGACTGGAATGCCGGGAAGATCCCGGTCGCCCTGATCCATCCGGCATCAGCCGGACATGGACTGAATATCCAGCAGGGAGGACACATCCTGATCTGGTTTGGATTGACATGGAGTTTGGAACTGTACCAGCAGACTAATGCCAGACTTTGGCGGCAGGGGCAGACGGATGTGGTCACGATTCACCATATCATCACCAAGGACACCGTGGACGAGGATGGCATGGCCGCTTTGGAGCAGAAAGACATGACACAGGAAAAACTGATCTCAGCAGTCAAGGCGCAGCTGGGGAGATAGGAGAAGATTATGGAAAAGAATACGACCAATTACAAGTTTCTGAATGCAAAGGATCGTGCCTCTGAGAGAAAGAACTCTCACGGCATTCTGGATACCGACCGATATCACTACATGACTGCACCGCATGTGCAGACCAGCAAGCGGAAGCGCGACAGAGATGGATTTTTCACACCGTATGCGATGTTCCGTCCGTACAGTGGCACCGGGCTGTTGTGTGCGATCTTCGGGGAAACACCTGCCCGTAAGACCTCCGACTTGCGGGTCACACAGGATATGCTGGCGAAGGAAGTCTATGAGCATGAGATCGAACTGCTCATGTGTCAGGCAAAATCCTACGAGCTTCAGTTCCACAAGCATTTCTGTGCGGAAGACCGTGCGGAGGAATGCTATGCGAAAGTAGTGGCAGCAGTACGAGGATTCCCGGTCCTGGTTTTACACTAAGGATGAGATCATCTATAAGCTGTCGCAGGGCGCACATGAGGAATCCGAGCGCGTACAGACCAGTGGTACATCAAATCCGGTGGAACGCACCGTGCTGAACTGTGACAAGGTGCTGGCATCCATGAACCGGGAAGTACAGACCCAGCGCACTGAGCAGTTTCTGGAACCTTACTATGAAGTCTGTGAACAGATCGAACTCTTTGAGATAGGACTTCGCAGTCTGCGCGGACAAACCCGGCTTGTGGCAGAGCAGCTGTTTGTGGATGGAAAGAAGCAGACGGAGATCACAGGGGCAGATGGAAACAATCTGACCCGGCGAAACGTAGTCCGGGAAAAAGAAAATGCTTTGCAGGGAATTGCGGCTGTGATTCGCTGGAGAAAGGAGGGAGCATAGTATGCAGGCAGAAGAAATTATGGAGAAGAAAATTGCTTCAGCAATGGAGGTCTGTAAAAAGTACAATCGTATCAAGGCCGATGGAAAAAAGGCAGAGGTGGTATGGAAGTATAATCTGGATATAAGGCATTCCGCTTCCCGATGCACATTCTCGAAGGTGCGCTGAAGGAATGCATGGATAAGGATGCCGTCCAGCGGATGATCGAGGAGGTGCAGGCATGAATTTCGCAGATCAGAAAACGGTCAAGAAGTTGAGAAAAGAGTTCCCGGTCGGATGCCGGATCGTCCTCGATGAGATGGATGACAGGCAGGCACCGCCCATCGGAACGCAGGGAACCTGCAACGGGGTCGATGATGCCGGAAACATCTTAGTGAGCTGGGATACCGGAAGCCATCTGAACGTTTCCTACGGTGCGGACAGTTGCCACCGTGTGGCAACGGATGCCGAGGTCAAGGTGCCGCTCGACCACCTTGGTAAAACGCGACAGAACGGCCCACGTTGCCCCAGGTGCGGAGCAAAGCCTGACTGCTACGACCATCAGCAGCAGGCACTCAGCCGAAGGGCGGACATTCAGATCTGCAACCGCTGCGGAACTGAGGAAGCATTAGAGGACATTGCATGGGGCGGACAGCAGAAGATGCATCTTGCAGACTGGGCAATCGTGAAAGGGGGCTGGGTCGAATGAAAGTCCTTCTGATCAAACCGATGGAGCATCCGCAGGTGGTGGACATCGAAAACTCCCTGGAAGAGTTCTACCGCATCCTCGACTGCGACTGCATCACAGCCACATACCAGTGGGAAGAACGCACCGCCCTGGTCACCGATGACAACGGGCTGTTCACTGAGAAGCCATTCAGCCGATACATTCCGGAGCTGGAGCAGCCCATCAAGGGAAACTTCTTCATCTGCGGATGGGGCGAGGAAGATTTCGCAGAGCTGCCCCAGGACCTCATCCAGAAATTCAGGGAACGCTTCTGGGTGCCGGAGGCATTCGTCAGCATGTTCGGGCAGATGGCAGTCATCCAGATGGATGACGGAACGAAGCCGGAATAAGATACCACAATCAGAAAAAATACCCTCTCGGCCAGAAAAGACCGGGAGGGCTTGGTTTAACAGGAGGAGCCTATGGGACACAGAAAGATGCCGGCTTATGGCGAGAGGGAACACGGCGGCAGATACATTCTGGATGAATACGAATGGTCGAGAAATCACTGCAAGGCAGTAACCATCCGCAGATGGAAAAGGGACCTGAAAAAGAAAGCCAGAGCGCATAACCGCAGGGTGATGCATCAGACAATGCAGGGCGAAGCCGATTAGACGGAAAATGGGGGCCTCAAAAGAATGAGAACCCCCTTCCAGTTTACTGTATAGTACCTCTGGAAAGCAACAATAGCAAGGAGAACCGCCGCCATAATGTACACAAACATCTGGCAGCGGTTTTGTATATCATACCAAACCAAAACGGGGGATACGAGGCAGAGCCCCAGCCTCTGCTGGGGAGCCTCTGGGGGATTCCTTAGAAGAAATCCCTCATGCTCATGCCGACCTCGTTCAGCCGTTCCTCCATGCTGTGGTATTGTCGAGAGTATCTAGAAATATGATTTGGGGAGGAGTAAACAAAACAGTAGTACTTATACTGCCATTTATTACTCGAACAATCATTCTATACATGCTGGGAGCAAGTTATCTTGGCGTTGGTACTCTTTTTTCGTCGATCCTCAGTTTCCTGAGTTTAACAGAACTGGGCTTGAGTGCGGCGATTGTTTATGTGATGTATAAACCCCTTCTATGCGCCATCTCTCCCAGCTGTATATGAAAAGTACAAAGAACGAGGCGGCCGACCTGTGTTCCACCCAGATGATTTAACTTCATTTACATCTCTTCTAACAGACCTCTATAACTTAGCTTCCTCATCTGATTACATACGGGACATGCGAATCAATGAGAAGCTGGGAAGTCTATTGACTCTCCTAATGGAGCAGTCCTGGCATCCGGAGACCGTAACGGTGAGCCGGAAGAGAATGGAATTGGCAGCTGTAAAGGAGTATCTGGACGAGCACTATACGGAGAAGCTTACATTGGATGATTTGGCAGAGAAGTTCTTTATCAATAAGTTCTACTTGTCAAAAATCTTCAAGGAGACTTACGGAACGACGGTCAACAACTATCTGATCTCAAAGCGGATCACCAGAGCCAAGCAGCTGCTTCGCTTCACAGATATGACTGTGGATGAAGTTAGTGTTGCGGTCGGCATGGGAGATGCAAACTATTTTAGTCGGATGTTCCGAAAAGTAGAAGGCATCAGCCCAAGGGAGTACAGAAAGCAATGGTGAATAAACCGGAAATAACTGAAACACAACGATTTGAGGACTTCCGGGGTTGGCTGTCGGTTCCGGTGGACAAGTCAGTCGATTTCCGTGTGGTTCAAATCAACCAAGGATTCAGCAAGAAAGCCGGAACGCTGCGTGGATTACATTTCCAAGAGGGCGAATATGCGCAGGCAAAGCTGGTCTCCTGCTTGCATGGGTCGATCTTCAATGTTGCCGTGGATATCAGACCGGGAGATACTTTTGGATACGCCTATGGCGAGATCCTCTCTTTTGAAAATCAGAAGCAAATGCTGATTCCGCGTGGTTTTGCCCATGGCTACCTGACACTTGAAGATGACACCTTGATGCAATGGTGCGTAGACAACAACTTCTGCGGTAAAGCAGCAAGAGCGGTGCACTATGATTCTGATTTTATCTGGCAGACCGAGCCTTGGCCCTTGCGGGAATATATCCTCTCCGAAAAAGACAAAAATGCAATAAAACTTTCTGAGCTGCGCAAGTTTTGAGCCTGCGCGGCTCTTTTTATTTTATCCGGACTGAAGAAGCCAAGATAGTGCTAATATCGGACTGCTTATGCACTTCTGAAAGTACAAATATGCTTTTAAAATATAGTTGTACGACAAAACCAACCAAAATATATTTTAAATTTCACGTTTTAAATGAGGATCGAAATTATGAAAAAGGCACTTATCACTGGCATCACCGGTCAGGACGGCTCTTATCTGGCAGAGTTTCTGTTGGAGAAGGGCTATGAGGTCCACGGCATCGTCCGCCGCGCTTCCATCTCCAACACCGCCCGTATCGACCACCTGATCGAGAAGAATGCGATCACCCTGCACGACGGCGACCTGTCCGATTCCTCCGGCCTGATCCGTCTGGTGGGCGAGATCAAGCCCGATGAGATCTACAATCTGGCTGCACAGAGCCACGTTCAGGTCTCCTTTGACGCACCCGAGTACTCCGGCGATGTGGACGCACTGGGCGTTCTGCGCGTGCTGGAGGCCGTCCGTGTCTGCGGCCTGACCAAGACCTGCAAGGTGTATCAGGCTTCTACCTCTGAGCTGTACGGCAAGGTCGAGGAGGTTCCCCAGCGCGAGACCACCCCGTTCCACCCCTACTCTCCGTATGCCGTGGCCAAGCAGTACGGTTTCTGGATGGTCAAGGAGTACCGCGATGCTTACGGCATGTTCGCCGTCAACGGCATCCTGTTCAACCATGAGTCTGAGCGCCGCGGCGAGAACTTCGTCACCCGTAAGATCACGCTGGCTGCCGGCCGTATCGCCGAGGGTCTGCAGGATCATCTGGAGCTGGGCAACATGGACTCCCTGCGTGACTGGGGCTACGCTAAGGACTATGTCGAGTGCATGTGGCTGATCATGCAGCAGGACAAGCCGGAAGACTTCGTCATTGCTACCGGCGTGCAGCACACTGTCCGCGACTTTACCGAGAAGGCTTTCGCGGCCAACGGTATCACCATCCGCTGGGAGGGCACCGGCATCGACGAGAAGGGCTATGATGCAGCTACCGGCAAGATGCTGGTCTGCGTGAACCCCCAGTGGTTCCGTCCCACCGATGTGGACAACCTGTGGGGCGACCCCACCAAGGCTAAGACCGTTCTGGGCTGGAATCCGCAGTCCACTACTTACGAGCAGCTGGTGGAGATCATGGCCAAGCACGACCGTGAGCGTGCAAAGCGCGAAAAGGCCCTGAAGAACGTCTGATGCAGGCAAAGAATCTCTGCTTTTACCTGTCCGATCACGGCTTCGGGCATATTGCCCGGAATATCCCGCTGATCGCAGAAGCGGTGCGCAGAATCGATGCGTATGTTTATGTGGTGTGCGGGAAGCGGCATCTGGAATTTGCAAAGGCCAATCTGCTGGAGCTCCTTACGCCAGAGCAGTTCTCCCGTATCCGGTATCGCGCAGAACATACCGACATTGGGTTGATCCTTCAGCAAGGTACGCTGCTGGTCGATACAGCTGCACTGACCGATGCCTGTGCGCAGTATCTGGCCGAACGGCCCGAACGGGCAAAGCAGGAAGCCGACTGGTTGCGTCAACACGATGTTGCGGCTGCCCTTTGCGATATGCCCCTTTGGTCGATTTCAGCCTGTGAGCAGGTCGGTGTACCGCTGCTCTATGTGGGCAACTTCACATGGACAGAGCTGTACCGGGAGTTTTTGCCGGAACACATCTGGAAAGCCTATGCCGCAGAGTACCGGAAGATACAGTACGGGATGCTCTATGCGCTGCACAACCCGGAAATGCTGGAATTTCTGTCTCAGGCAGAGCTGAGCGAAACTTCGCTGGTGGCGCGCCCCTTTCACCCGGACGAAATTCGGACAATTCGTGCGCGTCATACCTGCCCGGTCGTGTTCGTGGCTTTGGGAATGTCGGCACAGTTCACACAGCCTGTCTCGGTAGAAGGTGTGGAGGCTCATTTCTACGTCACAGAGGGTGTTCCGCTGACCGGAAGCAATGTGATGGTGATCCCGTATTCTACGCTGCACACGCAGGATTATGTGGCAGCAGCAGACTATGTGATCACCAAGGCGGGCTGGGGCACAGTGGCCGAATGTCTGCTGGCGCAAAAACCAATGGCTCTGTTTGCGCGCGACAGCGTGTTGGAAGACCGCACGACCATCCGCAAGCTGGAACAGAAAAAGCTGGCGACAAAAGTCACCTACGAGCAGCTGACGGAAATGTCAGGACTGCTCGAACAAATGAAACAGATCACCTATCCGGCAGTGCCGGAATATCACAACGCAGCGGCCGAAATTGTTTCAAAGCTGCTGACGCTGACTGAATAAAGGAGCGTCTTATTATGATGGAAAAGAATGCTAAGATTTATGTCGCAGGTCATCGCGGCATGGTGGGTTCTGCAATCGTCCGCGAATTGCAGCGTCAGGGCTACACCAATATCATCACCCGCACCCACAAGGAGCTGGACCTGACCCGTCAGGATGCTGTGGAAGAGTTTTTCGCACAGGAGAAGCCGGAGTATGTGTTCCTTGCTGCTGCCAAGGTCGGCGGCATCGTGGCCAATCAGGAAGCACTGGCTGACTTCATGTATGACAACATGACGCTGGAAATGAACGTCATCCACTCGGCTTGGAAGAACGGCTGCAAGAAGCTGGAGTTCCTCGGCTCTTCCTGCATCTACCCCCGCATGGCTCCTCAGCCCATGAAGGAAAGCTGCCTGCTGACCAGTGAGCTGGAAAAGACCAACGAGGCCTATGCACTGGCGAAGATCTCCGGCCTGAAGTACTGCGAGTTCCTGAACCGTCAGTACGGCACCGACTACATCAGCGTCATGCCCACCAACCTCTATGGCCCCAACGACAACTACCACCCGACCCACAGCCATGTGGTCCCGGCACTGATTCGTCGTTTCCATGAGGCCAAGGTCAACGGCGTGGAGAGTGTTACCTGCTGGGGTGACGGCTCTCCGCTGCGTGAGTTCCTGTATGTGGACGATCTGGCAAACCTGTGCGTTTTCCTGATGAACAACTACTCCGGTAACGAGACGGTCAACGCCGGCACCGGCAAGGAGCTGACCATCAAGGAACTGACCGAGCTGGTCGCCAAGGTCGTGGGCTACACCGGCGAGATCAAGTGGGATACCACCAAGCCCAACGGCACGCCTCGCAAGCTGCTGGATGTGTCCAAGGCCACCAATCTGGGCTGGACCTACAAGACCGAGCTGGAAGACGGCCTGCGCCTGTCCTATGAGGACTTCCTGAACAACCCGATGCGTGCAGAGCGCTAAACGCAAAACTAAAATAAATAAACGATTTGAAAAGGTCGTGTGTCCGTGCAGGGCCACGGCTTTTTTTGCTAGATGACAGGAGAAAAATTATGAATCTGGTGTTATTGTCCGGCGGTTCCGGCCAGCGTCTGTGGCCGCTTTCCAACGATATTCGTTCCAAGCAGTTCATCAAGATCTTCCATCGCGAAGACGGTGAGCTGGAATCCATGGTGCAGCGTGTTTACCGTCAGATCAAGGCGGTCGATACCGATGCGACCGTCACCATTGCTACCTCCAAGTCTCAGGTCTCGGCCATCCACAATCAGCTGGGCGAGGAAGTGGGCATCAGCGTGGAGCCTTGCCGCCGGGATACTTTCCCGGCCATCGCGCTGGCAGCAGCCTACCTGAAGGACGTGCAGGGTGTCGGCGAGGAAGAATCCGTTGTCGTCTGCCCGGTAGACCCCTATGTGGAGAATGACTACTTTGAGGCACTGAAAGCACTGGGCGACCGTGCCGCTGTCAGCAGCGCAAATCTGGTCCTGATGGGCATTGAGCCGACCTACCCCAGCGAGAAATACGGTTATATCATCCCCATCGGCAAGGAGCAGGTCAGCAAGGTGTCCATGTTCAAGGAAAAGCCGACACAGGAAGTGGCAAAGGACTACATTGCAAAGGGCGCGCTCTGGAACGGTGGTGTGTTCGCATTCAAGCTGGGCTATGTGCTGAACCGCGCCCACGAGCTCATTGATTTTGTAGATTACGATGATCTGTTCAATAAATACGATACCCTGAACAAGATCAGCTTCGACTATGCTGTGGTGGAGCATGAGTCGGAGATCGAGGTCATGCGCTTTGCAGGCACTTGGAAAGACCTTGGCACTTGGAACACTTTGACCGAGGCGATGGACAGCCACGCGGTCGGCGAGGCACTGTTTAATGAGCAGTGCGAGAACGTTCACGTGGTCAATGAGCTGGATGTGCCCATTCTTTGCATGGGTCTGAAGGATGTGGTGGTTTCTGCAAGCCCGGAGGGCATTTTGGTCTCGGATAAGGAGCAGTCCAGCTACATCAAGCCCTTCGTCAACACGCTCGACCACCGAGTCATGTTTGCCGAAAAATCCTGGGGCAGCTTTAAGGTCATCGACATCGACAACGCGTCCATGACCATCAAGGTGACTCTGAATGCAGGCCACCGGATGAACTATCACAGCCACCAGCACCGTGATGAGGTCTGGACGGTCATTGCAGGCAAGGGCAAGACCATTGTGGACGGTATGGAGCAGAACGTGAAGGCCGGCGATGTGATCACCATGTCCGCAGGTTGCCGCCATACGGTTATTGCCGAGACCGAACTGAAGCTGATTGAAGTGCAGCTGGGTGAAGCAATCGACGTCCAGGACAAGCAGAAATTTGAGCTGGAATATTGAGACGCAGCAGGAGGCAGCTATGCAAAACAAGAATAAGCCTCTTTTGCTCCGACCGTCCGGCAAGGATTACCTTTGGGGCGGCAGTCGTTTGAATGATGAATTTGAAAAAAACATCGACCTGACCCCGCTGGCAGAGACATGGGAATGCTCTACGCACCCAGATGGCCCCAGCTATGTGGTAGGCGGCGCGTTTGATGGACAGGAACTGGCAGAGGTGCTGAGAGCACACCCGGAGTATCTGGGCGAGCGCCATAAGGGCGAAAATGCGCTGCCGATCCTTATTAAATTCATCGATGCCAAGAAAGATCTGTCGGTGCAGGTGCACCCCACCGATGCCTATGCACAGGAGCGTGAAAACGGGCAGCTTGGCAAGACTGAAATGTGGTATGTGCTGGACGCCAGCAAGGACGCAAAGCTCGTGTATGGCCTGAAACGGGAGCGCACCGAACAGCAGATGCGGGACGCCATCGCCAAAGGAACCCTGATGAAGGACTTGCAGTGGGTCCCGGTCAAGAAGGACGATCTGTTTTTCATTGAGGCGGGGACTATCCATGCTATCGGAGCCGGTGCATTGGTGGCCGAAATTCAGGAAAACTCCAACCTGACCTACCGCCTGTATGATTATGACCGTGTGGGCAAGGACGGTAAAAAGCGGGAGCTGCATATCGATAAGGCATTGGATGTAGCGAATCTGAAGGGCAGCGCAGAGCCGAAGCAGCCGCTCCGGGTGCTGAAATACCGGCAGGGCATTGCCTCGGAGCTGCTGACCCGCTGCAAGTATTTTGAAGTGTACCGTATGATCGTCAACACTGAGCGGCGGCAGAAGGTGCGCTACCGCGCGGATGAAATTGCCTTCCGGGTGCTGCTCTGTGTCAACGGCTGCGGTACGATCTCCTATGAAGATGGTAGTATCCCGTTCTATAAGGGAGACTGCATCTTCGTTCCGGCGGATTCTGAGGTGCTGACAATCCATGGACAGGCACAATTTCTGGATGTAAGAGGGTAAACAATATGGATATCAAAAAAGAATATGAACGCTGGCTGGCAAACGCCACCGCCGATGCCGACGTGGTAGCAGAGCTGAAAACGCTGGATGATGCTAAAATCGAGGACGCGTTCTATCGTGACCTCGCCTTTGGCACCGGCGGTCTGCGCGGCGTCATCGGCGCAGGCACCAACCGGATGAACGTCTACACCGTGGCAAAGGCCTCGCAGGGTCTGGCAGACTACCTGAAGAAGAATTTTGCAGAGCCGTCCGTGGCCATCGGCTACGACAGCCGTATCAAGAGCGATGTGTTTGCAAAAGTTGCCGCTGGGGTGTTTGCGGCCAACGGCGTCAAGGTCAACATCTGGCCTGTTCTGATGCCTGTTCCTACCGTGTCCTTTGCGACCCGCTATCTGCACACCTCCGCCGGTGTCATGGTGACGGCCTCCCACAACCCCAGCAAGTACAACGGCTATAAGGTCTATGGTGCGGACGGTTGCCAGATCACTACCGAAGCTGCTGCTGAGATTCTGGCTGAAATCGAGAAGCTGGATATTTTTGCAGACGTCAAGACCAGCGATTTTGAAGCAGGCGTGGCAAACGGCAGTATTCAGTACATCCCGGACGAGGTCTATACCGCGTTCGTGGAGCAGGTCAAGAGCCAGTCTGTCCTGTTTGGCGAAGAAGTCAACAAGAATGTGGCCATCGTGTACAGCCCGCTGAACGGCACCGGTCTGAAACCTGTGACCCGCACCCTGAAAGAGATGGGCTACACCAACATCACGGTGGTCAAGGAGCAGGAGCAGCCGGACGGGAAGTTCTCGACCTGCCCGTACCCCAACCCGGAGATCAAGGAAGCCATGGCACTGGGCATGGAGTATGCCAAGAAGTGCAACGCTGATTTGCTGCTGGCGACCGACCCCGACTGTGACCGTGTGGGCATCGCCGTCAAGAACAAGGCAGGAGAGTATGAGCTGCTGACCGGCAACCAGACCGGCATGCTGCTGCTGGATTATATTTGCAGCCAGCGTGTCAAACACGGTAAGATGCCCGCCGACCCGGTCATGGTCAAGACCATCGTCACCATGGACATGGGCGAGCAGATCGCCACCCATTACGGCCTGCGCACCATCAATGTGCTGACTGGCTTCAAGTTCATCGGTGAGCAGATCGGCAAGCTGGAAAAGCAGGGCAAGGCAGACAGCTATGTGTTCGGCTTTGAGGAGAGCTACGGCTACTTGACCGGCTCCTACGTCCGGGACAAGGACGGCGTGGACGGCGCGTACATGATCTGCGAGATGTTTAGCTACTATGCTACTCAGGGCATCAGCCTGCTGGACAAACTGGAGGAGTTGTACAAGACCTATGGCTATTGCCTGAACACCCTGCACAGCTATGAGTTTGACGGCAGCGCCGGTTTTGCCAAGATGCAGAGCATCATGCAGGCATTCCGTGGCGATATCAAGGAGTTCGGCGGCAAGAAGGCCGTCAAGCTGCTGGACTACGCACCCGGTCTGGACGGTCTGCCCAAGTCCGACGTGCTCAAGTTCCTGCTGGAAGACAACTGCTCCATCGTGGTGCGTCCCTCTGGTACCGAACCGAAGCTGAAAACCTATATCTCTGTCAGCGCAGAGAATAAGGAAGTTGCCGAGAAGGTGGAGGCAGAAATCTGCAAGAGTGCGGAAGAGTACCTGAAGTAATGCAATAAATCATAAAATATCCTTCATAACAAGGATGCTTTTGAAATAAATTTGTGATATACTGGAGCCACGGGAGACCGTGGCTCCCTACGCTACTCGAAACTTTGCACACCTCTATGCGGTGAGCGGCAGGCAACACAGTATAGATACTATGGCTAAGATTGCAAAGAACAACATATAGGAATACAAAATTCGGAAGAAATGAAGGCTATTCAAGTCTTACCGCTGTTGAAGCATCGAGAACCAAAGTAAAAAAGCGTGCTGAAGTGGAACTTGGTTGCGATAAGACTGGATCACGCGTTAATTTGACATTTGGGATATCTAGCACGTAACACGTGGTTGCTTGAAAAGAATGACCGTGCTATACTTAAACCATTATAAAAGAAAAGAGGTTATCACCTATGCCCAGAACCAAAGGTAGCAAGAACAAGCCCAAGACTGTAAAAACAACCGTTGACTTTGCTGCGCAGATCGCCGAAAAGCAGGCTGCGAAAGAAGCCACTGCTGCTGAAATCGCATCGATCACTGCTAATATTGATGCGCTGAAAGCTGACCTGAAAGCCAAGAAAGCAGAGCTGAAATCGATCGACAAGGAAATCGCCAGAATCGAAGCCAAAAAGGTTAAAGCTGAAACAAAAGCGGCGGAATCTGCAAAGAAAGTAGAAGCCGAAGCTGTGCTGAAGAAGCTGCTGGCAAGCGGCATGAGCGCAGATGAGATCCTCGAAAAGCTGAAATAAGAACATTGCCGTGTGGACTGAACCCCAAGAGTACACACGGTATATTTTGAAGGCTGCTATATAGTTTATAATGAAAATAAAAAATTGAGTGTGACATTAAATGAACTTATCAAAAATACATCATATTGCAATCATCGTATCTGACTATGAAGCCGCAAAGGATTTCTATGTGAACAAGTTGGGATTCTCTGTCATCAGAGAAAACTATCGCCCGGAGCGAAAAGACTGGAAGCTGGATCTTCGTGTTAATGAACACACGGAGCTGGAGATTTTTGCTGAGAAAAATCCTCCGAAGCGTGTGAACCGACCGGAGGCCTGTGGCCTGCGCCATCTTGCGTTTTGCGTTGATAGCGTGGAACAGACAGTGAATGAGCTGACAGAGGTAGGAATTGAATGTGAGCCGATTCGGGTTGATGATTATACTGGCAAGAAGATGACTTTTTTTCATGATCCGGACGGATTGCCGCTGGAACTGCACGAATGATTATGGGAGAGAAAAGAGCATATAAAGCCAGAAAGCCCGGCGGTGGGCGAAAGAAGCTGAAGCCGGAATATAATGCCGGGAAAAATCTGAAGGAACAGATGGAAGCGGCTGTAGCGCTTTATGAGGAGGACTGCTCTCTCCAAGCTATCGCAGATGCTCTGGATCTGAATCCGATCAAGGTACGGAAGCTGCTCATCACAGCCGGAGTGTATCAGTCGGATATAGCGGAAAATGTGCAGAACACTTTCGATAATTATAGAGAGACGCAGAGCTATAAAGAAGCGATTCTCTCCACCGCAGAGATCCTTGACCTATCCAAAGCCTCCATTACCTCGTACCTGCCATATCAGAAAGGCGTGTACTTTCCGAGTACTGCATGCAAAGAGAAAATCAGTGCCGGAGCAGAGCGACAGCGGAGATACAGAGCAGCAAGAAAACTGCGAACCGATCCGACAGAGGAGCACCTGTGGGAGGTGGTTCTGCTTTATTCTGGCGTGCGCTTTAAAACCTATTCCGGCTTACCCTTTACCTATGAAATACGAAAAGGGCGGAATGCGCAATACACAAAAGAACTGTGGATCGATCGCAGAGAAAACAGCAAAAGTCTGGCATGGAGTTCTGTACTGCTGGCACTGGGCAATATAAAAAAGATAGGAGCAGTAGTTGAGCGTCCAAAAGCGCTGGGGGATATCCGGGGCGTAACTTATATTTACGGCATGTTCTATCGGTTCGGACTGATCGATATGCCTGACGCGGCGAAGCGTAAAATGAATAAGTGCGGGTGTGTTTCTAAGGGCTGATGCCAAGGTGCTTATAGGTGTAACCAGCTGTGCACGAGACAAGAATTTGATACTTTTGAACAGAGAAAATCTGCAGAAAGGGTGATTTGATTCAAGAATTGTGCTATACTGGATTTACAGTACTCCCTGATTTGATGCACTTTACGGATGAAGATACCTTTTTAGCAAGGAGCATCAGGCAACGGGGGAAAGCATATACACTATAAAAAGTTCACTTTTGGGAACGAGGTAAGCAAGAATGGGAAAGTATTTTGGGACTGATGGCTTCCGTGGAGAAGCTGGTATTGATCTGACTGCCGACCATGCCTACAAGGTTGGCCGCTTCTTGGGCTGGTACTACAATGCCTTGCGCGAGCGCAACGGCAACAATGAGCCCGCCCGCATCGTCATTGGTAAGGACACCCGCCGCAGCTCCTATATGTTCGAATATAGTCTGGTCGCAGGTCTGACCGCTTCCGGCGCAGACGCCTACCTGCTGCACGTCACTACTACGCCTTCTGTGGCTTATATCGCCCGCGTGGATGACTTCGACTGCGGCATTATGATCTCTGCCAGCCACAATCCGTTCTACGACAACGGCATCAAGCTGATCGACTGCTACGGTGAGAAGATGCCCGAGGAGACCCTGCTGCTGGTGGAGGACTACCTTGACGGCAAGCTCCATGTGTTCGATAAGGACTGGCCGGAGCTGCCCTTTGCACACCGCGAGCACATCGGCTGCACCGTGGATTATGTGGCAGGCCGCAACCGCTACATGGGCTACCTGATTTCTCTGGGCATTTACTCCTTCAAGGGCATCAAGGTCGGTCTGGACTGCGCCAATGGTGCCAGCTGGAATATCGCTAAGTCTGTATTCGATGCTCTGGGTGCTGACACCTATGTCATCAACAACAAGCCGAACGGCCTGAACATCAACAACAACGCCGGTTCTACCCACATCGAGGGCTTGCAGAAGTTCGTGGTAGAGAACGGTCTGGATGTCGGTTTTGCTTTCGATGGCGACGCTGACCGCTGCCTGTGCGTGGATGAGAAGGGCAATGTCATCACCGGCGACCACATCCTGTATATCTACGGCTGCTATATGAAGGAGCACGGCGAGCTGATGAACAATACTGTGGTCACTACCGTTATGTCCAACTTTGGCCTGTACAAGGCCTTTGACGAGCAGGGCATTGGCTACGCAAAGACCGCTGTGGGCGACAAGTACGTTTACGAGTATATGTCTAAAAACGGCTGCCGGATCGGCGGCGAGCAGAGCGGTCATATCATCTTCTCCAAGTACGCCAGCACCGGTGACGGCATCCTGACCAGCCTGAAGATGATGGAAGTTATGCTGGCGAAGAAGATGCCCATGAGCAAGCTTGCCGAGCCGCTGAAGATCTATCCGCAGGTGCTGGAAAACGTCCGCGTCACCGACAAAAAGGCCGCGCAGAACGACCCGGCGGTGCAGGAGGCCGTTAAGGCTGTGGCAGAAGCACTGGGCGATACCGGCCGCATTCTGGTGCGCGAGTCCGGCACTGAGCCGCTTGTCCGCGTGATGGTGGAAGCCCCCGACCACGACACCTGCCAGAAGTACGTCTCTCAGGTCGTGGAGGTCATCAAGAGCAAGGGTTACGCCGTCTGAGACGGAACACGGCGGCAGATGTTGCCCGCGCACCAAAATGCGGGCAGCAGATGCGCTGCCCGGCGGGATTCTGCATCTTTTTGTTGACAAACCCGCACTTTTTGCGTATGATAGAAGCAACACTGAAAATTGTGTCAAATTGGCTGTGAAGAGAAGAGTACGCACCGTCTGCGCCTGACAGAAAGCCCGAAGGATGGAACCGGGCAGGCCGCGCGGTGCCGAAGATGGTCTTGGAGCCGCGCAGGTGAACAATGAGCCTGCGACGGGGTGCGCCCGTTACCGCGCAAAGGCCGGTTTTGCCGGCTAAAGGCTGCGTCCGCAAGGGCGCAGCGAAGCAAGGTGGTACCACGAAGGTTCAGCGCTCTCGTCCTTGTCCGGTTATACCCGGCAGGGCGGGAGCGCTTTTTGCTTGCAGGAGAAGCTGCAGAACCAAAAGAAAGGAAGATAGAACCCCATGAGCGAACACAAGACATTTTATATCACCACCCCCATCTATTACCCCAGCGATAAGCTGCACATCGGCCACAGCTACACCACCGTGGCCTGCGATGCGCTGGCCCGCTTCAAGCGGATGCAGGGTTACGACGTCATGTTCCTGACCGGCACCGATGAGCACGGCCAGAAGATCCAGGATAAGGCCGCCGATGCCGGTGTCACCCCCAAGGAGTATGTGGACAAGATCGTTGCTACCGTTAAGGATCTGTGGAAGCTGCTGGATGTCAGCTACGACCGCTTTATCCGCACCACTGATGACTACCACATGGAAAGCTGCCAGAAGATCTTCACCAAGCTGTACGAGCAGGGCGATATCTACAAGAGTGAGTATATCGGCCACTACTGCAAGCCCTGCGAGAGCTTCTGGACCGACAGCCAGCTGGTGGACGGCAAGTGCCCGGACTGCGGCCGCGAGGTCTACGATGCCCACGAGGAGGCCTACTTCTTCAAGACCAGCAAGTACGCCGACCGTCTGCTGAAGCTCTATGAGGAGAACCCCCAGTTCATCCAGCCCGAGAGCCGCAAGAACGAGATGATCGCCTTCATCAAGCAGGGCCTGCAGGACACCTGCGTGTCCCGTACCTCGGTCAAGTGGGGCATTCCCGTGCCCTTTGACCCCAAGCACACCATGTATGTGTGGGTGGACGCCCTGAGCAACTATATCTCCGCACTGGGCTACGGCAACGAAACTTACCACGACTACGATAAGTTCTGGCCGGCTGACCTGCACATGGTAGGCAAGGAGATCCTGCGCTTCCACACCATCCTGTGGCCTGCCATGCTGATGGCACTGGATCTGCCGCTGCCCAAGCGGGTATTCGGCCACGGCTGGCTGCTGATGAACGGCGGCAAGATGTCCAAGTCTGTGGGCAACGTGGTGGACCCTGTTATCCTGTGCGACCGCTACGGCGTGGACGCCATCCGCTACTTCCTGCTGCGCGAGATCCCCTTCGGCAACGACGGTATGTTCACCAACGAGGCACTGATCAACCGCATCAACAGCGATCTGGCCAACGACTTGGGCAACCTGCTCAGCCGTACCGTGGCTATGTGCGAAAAGTACTTCGGCGGTACCGTGCATAATGTAGCCGGCACCGAGGCCATCGACACCGAGCTGGAGACCATGGTCAGCGAGCTGACCGCCAAGGTCACCGCCGACATGGACGACCTGACCATCCCGCAGGCACTGATGGAGATCTTTGCGGTCATCCAGCGCGCCAACAAGTATATCGACGAGACCGCACCCTGGGCACTGGCCAAGGACGAGGCCAACAAGCAGCGTCTGGAAAGTGTGCTGTACCACCTGTGCGAGGCACTGCGCGTGTGCGGCATCCTACTGAACGCCTACCTGCCTACCACTGCACCCAAGATGATGGAGCAGCTGGGTCTGGACGTTTCCGCACTGGATCTGACCAAGACCACCTACGGCGCACAGCAGACCTATACCGTGCACAAGGGCGAAGCTCTGTTCCCCCGCATTGACGTGGCCAAGGAGATCGCCCACCTGAAGGAAGAGGACGAGAAGCGCAAGGCCGCTGCCGCTGCTGCCAACAAGGCCAAGGAGGAAGCCGAGAAGAAGGCTGCCGCCCCCGCAGAGGAGAGCACCGTGGACTTCACCCACGAGGAAGAGATCGACTTTGACACCTTCTGCAAGGTGGAGCTGCGCGTGGCCGAGGTGCGCGCCTGCGAGAACCTGAAGGAGAGCAAGAAGCTGCTGCACCTCACCGTCTTTGACGGCGAGCGGGAGCGCTGCATCCTGTCCGGCATTGCCAAGTGGTTTAAGCCCGAGGACCTCATCGGCAAAAAGCTGGGCATCGTGTGCAATCTGGCACCCCGTCCCATGCTCAAGGGCAAGTACGTCAGCGAGGGCATGATCTTCGCTGCCGATACCGCCGACGGCGGCTGCTCCATTGCCTTCTACGGCGACGACGTCCCCGTAGGCAGCCGCATCCACTAAGTGAGGAGCATTATGTCTGATAATACAGCCGTCCGTGCGGCAAAGCTGGATAAGATCTTCGGTACGCCGGTGTGCGCTGTGCTGCTGGCCATTTTCTGCAATGTCCTGTGGGGCTCTGCCTTTCCGTTCATCAAGCTGGGCTACCGCCTGTTCTCCATCGACTCCGGCAACACCGCCTCTATCTTCTGCTTTGCAGGGGTGCGGTTCATGCTGGGCAGCGTGCTAGTGCTGCTGGGCAGCATCCTGTTGCAGGGAAAAGCACCCCGCCTGCCCCGGGGCAGGGTGGCAGCCGAGTGCTGCGCGCTGGGCTTGTGGCAGACCACGGCACAGTATGCGTTCTACTACATCGCCGTGGCCATGCTCACCGGCGCGTTTGGCGGCATCCTGAACAGCACCCAGAGCTTTCTGGGCGTCATCTTTGCCCACTTTATCTACGGCAATGCGGACCGCATGACCCCTGCAAAAACGCTGGGCTGCGCGGTGGGTTTTGCCGGAGTGCTTATCGGTACGATTGGCAACCACGGCAGCGGCAGCGGCTGGGGCGTGTTCTGCATGATGGCAGCGACCATTATCTTCACCCTGTCCGGCCCGTGGAACAAGTCGGTCACCAAAAAAGCCGACAGCTTTGCCGTCTGCTTTTTGAACCTGTTTGTGGGCGGGCTGGCGCTGTTCATGCTGGGCACCGTTATGGGTGGCCGTCTCCATGTGCAAAGTGCATTGGCTGTGGTGGTCATGCTGTATCTGGCCTTCATCTGCGGCGCAGGCTATATCCTGTGGGCACTGCTGATGAAAAACAACCCGGTCAGCCGTATCGCCATCTTTGGTTTCGTCAATCCGGTGGTCAACGTGCTGCTGAGCGCCGTGCTCAACGGCGAGCCGCTGTTCCGCTGGCAGTATCTGGCGGCGCTGGTGTTCGTGTGCGTGGGCATCTGGCTGGTGAACAAAGCCCCTGCCCAAAAGGAGAAGGTATGACCGGACCGATTTTTGACACCCACGCCCATTACAGTGCCCGCGCCTTTGACGCCGACCGCTTTGCGCTGCTGGACAGCCTGCCCGGCAAGGGCGTGGTAGGCGTGTGCGAGCAGGCCACCCACTCCGGGGATGCACCCCGGGTGCTGGAACTGGCGCACCGCTACCCGTGGGTGGTGGCAGCCATTGGCATCCACCCGGAAAGCCTGCTGCCCGCCGCCGACTGCGGCGAGGACAGCCCCGCGCCCACGGTGTCGGTGTACGGCGGCGACTGGGCCGCCGAGATGCAGGCGCTGATGCCCTATTACGATGACCCCAAGGTGGTGGCGGTAGGGGAGTGCGGGCTGGACTACCACTGGCCTGTGCCCAAGGACGCCCAGCTGGCGCTGTTTGAAGCCGAGATCCGGCTGGCGCTGGAACTGGACAAGCCCATCATCGTGCACGACCGGCAGGCGCACGCAGACGTCTACGCGCTGCTCAAAAAGTACCGCCCCAAGGGCATCGTGCACTGCTATTCCGGCAGCGCCGAGGATGCCGTGCAGTTGGCGGCACAGGGGCTGTACATCGGCTTTGGCGGCGCTTGTACCTTCAATGGTGCCAAGCGCGCTGCCAAGGCCATTGACGCCCTGCCGCTGGACGCTATCGTGCTGGAGACCGACTGCCCCTACATGGCACCGGAGCCGGTGCGCGGCACCCGCTGCGACAGCTCCCTCATCCGCTATGTGGGCGTGTACATCGCGCAGCGCAAGGCGATTGCCCCGGAAGAGGTGTTCCGCGCCACCGACGCAAACGCCCGCCGGGTGTTCGGGCTGTAACCATTTTTCCGCAGGTCGCGGGGCAAAGCGCTCCGCTTCTGAATAAATCAAGTCAATTCATTGAAATCGATACGAAATAAGGAGATCACTATTATGAAGGCACGCATTCCCAAACACCGCGAGTTCATCATCAACTTCCCCGACAGCATCGACCAGAACAAGGCCAACGAGGGCTGGGCAAAGCTGCAGCAGATCGTGGAGGACTACAAGAAGGCCCACAACGGCGCTTCCGTTTACGCTCCCACCTTCATCGAGGACTGCGAGCCCGAGGTCAAGAAGCTGCAGGAAGAGTACGGCTTCGAGTACACCGTGGAGTTCGTTCAGTAAGTTCAGCATCGCCTGATAGTAAAAGGGTCATTGCACAAACCGTGCAATGACCCTTTTTGCGTAAGTTTATTTTGTAAAATGTACCGGAGCGTCCGCAGATGTCCCGTATTAAACCTCGTAGTCCAGACAGACGCGGTTTTTGTAGTAGGGGCGCACCTTGCTGTTTGCCACTGCCACATGAGCCGGGTGGGTGGAGTAGCCCTTGAGCGCCTCGGCGCTCTCAAAAGTGGTGTCCAGCATCAGGTCGGCGTTAGAGGAGGGGAGGGCATCAATGTTGACATGGATGTCCACAAGCCCCGGAATCTTGCCGGAAAGGCTTTCCAGCCCCTCTTTGATGCCAGCCTTGACGGCGGCCTTTTCCTCGGCGGACAGCTCGTCCTTCAGCTGCCAAAGAATAACGTGCTTGACCATAACAAAAAACCTCCTGCGTTTTTTCTCATTGTAACAGGATGAGAAAAAATCCGCAAGAGGGAAGCTGCAAAGTATTATTTGGGTGCGAACAGCAGCACCACCAGAAGCACGGCACTGAGCACTGAAACTACGATGCCCTCCAGCCGGGTCAGCCGGATGTACTCTTCCGTAGGCTCGGGCACCTGCGTGTACCGCCTGCGGGAGCCTAGGGCAATGACATCTTCCGGTTGCAGCGCCATAAAAATGCCGAACCCAATGCCGAAAAGCGCGACTAAAATTGCGCAGATGACTTCCATGTTTACCTCCCGGCGGCTCAGTCCGCGCTGTGTTCCCAGATCTCGTACAAGATCAGGTAGATGGCATCGACGACAAGGGCGATGGTACGCGCCCAGTTGCTCAGGGTAGGGAAGTTGCCCAGAAACTGCAAGGAAGCAAAAATAATGGCATTGCAGATCTCCCACACGCCGTTTTTCTTCTGCCACATGGCGCGGTATTCCGGGTCGCTGTCATATTTGTTGAAAAAGGTGTGGATCAGCGGGTCTTTGCCCTGCAGGTCGCGGATGCCCATCCACAGCGCCACAAGGCAGAACAAAAGCTCGATGATGTTGTACCAGCCAAACGCCAGCTGCATAAAATGCACCTCCCATCTTTTACCATATTATAACATAGGGGGGCGAAAACACAAGGACGGCATTCAACCTTCCTGCGTAAATTTTGCACAAATCGAGGGGAAGCGAATAGTGAAAACAACACAAAAGAAAACCAGCCGGACGAGGCGGTTGCAAGCCCTCGTCCGGCTGGATACTTACTTCTTCGGAGTCATAAGCCTCTTCTCCTTGGTGACCTCATTTTCGGAATACGGGTTTCATAGGGTGACTCTCCTTAGAAACGTTTCTTCAGAATTTAGGTGCTTTGCAAGGGGATGAAAATCAATTGTACATTGGACTGACCCTTTTCTCAACTGTTGGACTGCGGCAAACGGTTCATGAGGATGAATTTCATATTACCACATTCTTTCGAGTTAGATTTGCAAGGGAAACGTCTTACTTAGTACATTGGTAGAACTCCTTTTCAGCTATTCAAATAAGGTTCTCCGGATCATTGATACTTTCATAAGAATCATCTCCAGCGGATCTATCTGAACGCTCTGGGGAAGAATTGAATCGACAGGTTGTCGTGTTATCGCATTATTGATGCTCAAGACCGGCTCTGTTTTTGTGTTTTTATACGGGGGAAACATCCCGTTTGTGGTGAGCCTCTATTTTGCTTCTCAGCGAACCCCGACAGCCTGTCCCTGCTGTGCGGGTTCCATATCAACCATCGGTCTTCGCTCCTTTCTTCTTAAAGTCAGCGGGATTAGTTCTCTTTTGAACTTCTGCTGTACTTCTCTGGTTTCTGGCTTAATTATACAGGAAGATACGCGTTTTGTCTATTGGCAGAGCGCACAAAGAATAGATTTTGTTTTTGTGCAATGTTAAAACCTGCGGCAGTGCGGGAAAATTGCCCAGAAGTTCCGGGTCGTTCGTGAAGGATTTTCCACAAAAGGGGAGAAAGTGCCTACAAGCTATTATGCGCCGACTTTATTTGTGCTACAATAGCGCCAATGAATGGTAGTCGCCGCCGCCCTGCGAGATGAAAGTTTCGCGGGGCGGCTTTTTTGCGGCGAAAATTTACACAAAAAAGAAACGGAGAATCAATCAAAATGCCTAAAACTTTACCGGAACGTATCTTCTTTACCATTGTCATGGCCGCTATCATGGTCTATGGCATGATCGTCTACAATGTGGCGCTGAACACAAACGGCGTGACCAACACCACCTTTGTTATGGCTCTGCACGAAATGCCGATCATGGTGCCGGTGGCCTGTGTGCTGGAGTTTTTTGTGGTGGAAAAGTTGGCCACAAAGCTGGCATTCCTGTTTATGCGCCCCACAGACCGCCCGCAGTTCATCACCTACGCCATCTCGCTGATGATCGTGTGCATCATGTGCCCGGTGATGAGTCTGGTCGCAACGCTGCTGTTTAAAGAGCCGAGTTTTGGGATGTGGGTGCACACCTGGGGCTGCAATATGCCCATGGCGCTGTGCTGGCAGATGCTGTACTGCGGCCCGCTTGCCCGTGCCATCTTCCGGCTGGTGTTCCGCCGCGGGGAAAAGCAGGGCGCATAAGTGGTTTGTCTGCGATTCTATAATAAATATGTATCAGAAATATACATAAGATGCCGCCGGGACATACCGGGCGAGATACCTATACGTTTTTTATATACCTGATATATAAAAGCTATACGGTACGGCTATTTTTGCGGAAATATTTTCCAAAACCGCCAGAATACGCCTGCAAAGCACTGGATAAAACCGAGAAAATTGTACAGATTGTATGCTTTTGCACCTTGAAATTGTGCACCCTGTACAACAGTTTTGTTTTATCGGTGCAATGCTACCGGGTAAAATGTAGAATGTGCACAAATACCCTTGCCAATTTTGTGCAATCGTACTATTATACACAACGAAAAAAGACGAAACCGACAAAGAAAGGGGAGGGCGCAGACAGCATTCAGGCAGCGCCTTCCTTGCTTTTTTCACGGTACACAGTCTTTTCTTCGCGTGATAAGAAGGTGTGAAGGGGCGCGGAGCAAAGGCGTGCGGCAGATCCTCGGCCGGGGATGTGCCGCACACTCGGCTCCCGCCCGCAGACCCCTATCCCTGCAGGAAGGAGGAAAAGCAAATGAACAAATTGACGCAGGCTCTGATGGAAGAGCTTACCGTGGAGTATGTCAAGGTCGGCTCGCTGCAGATCCCGGAATCGGTGGTCATCAGCTGGGTGATCATGCTGCTGCTGGTGGTAGGCTCCATCCTGCTTACCCGCAACCTGAAGGTGGATCACATCAGCAAGCGTCAGGCAGCACTGGAAGCGCTGTACTCCCTTGGCAAAAACTTCTTTGAAGGGTTGCTGGGTAAGGAGGGCAGCCGCTATGTGCCCTACCTGATGACCGTGGCGCTGTACATTGCCTGCTCCAATGTGATCGGTGTGTTCGGCGTAAAGCCCCCCACAAAGGATCTGGATGTGACCGCTGCGCTGGCGCTGATGAGCATCGTGCTTATCGAGTATGCAGGCGTTCGCGCCCGGGGCGGCGTGGGCTTTCTCAAGAGCCTTGCAGCCCCTACCCCCATCATGACCCCCATGAACATCCTCGAGATCGCCATTCGTCCCACCAGTCTGTGCATGCGACTGTTCGGCAATGTGCTGGGCGCGTTCGTTATTATGGAACTGCTCAAGCTGGTGGTGCCGGTGTTCGTCCCGGCGGTGTTCAGCCTGTATTTTGACCTGTTCGATGGTCTGATCCAGACCTATGTTTTCGTGTTCCTGACCGCACTGTTCATGAAAGAGAGCATCGGCGGCGAGGAATAAACAACAATTTTTAAAACTGTAATTACAAAGGAGATAGAACTATGAGTGGTTTGGTAGCTCTGGGCGCTGGCATTGCAGCGCTGACCGGCATTGGCGGCGGTATTGGCATTGGTATTGCAACGGGTAAGGCAACGGAGGCCATCTCCCGCCAGCCGGAGGCTTCCGGCAAGATCCAGACGAACCTGCTGCTGGGCGCTGCTCTGGCAGAAGGTACCGCAATTTTCGGCTTCGTCGTTGCACTGCTGATCATCCTGTTCCTGGGCCAGTAACGGAGGCGTGGACGAATGCTGAAGTTGGATTTGAACCTGCTGTGGACTGTGGTGGATGTTCTGATCTTGTATGTGCTGCTGCGCAAGTTTTTGTTCAAGCCCATCCAGAACGTGCTGGATCAGCGCCAGAAGATGATTGAGGCAGACATTGCAGCGGCACAGACCTCTAAGACTGAGGCCGCCGCAGCGCTTACGACCGCACAGGACAAGCTGCGTAATGTGGACAACGAAGCCGCAGCCCGCCGCGCAGCCTACGAGAAGCAGGCTGAGGTAGAAAAGCAACAGCTGCTGGCCGATGCACAGAAGCAGGCTGACGAGATCGTGGCTGCCGGTAAGGCCGCTGTGGAGATCGAGCGTCAGAACAAGCTGCGGGAAGCAGATGCACAGGCTACGGCACTGGCACGCTCCATGTGCGAAAAGCTTTTGAAACATAATTTGACCGCCCAGGATGATGATCAGCTGCTGGACGATCTGCTGCAGAAAGCAGGTGCAGGCAATGGCAACTGAATTCAGTCGTGAATTTTTTGCGGATAACCGCATCGTCAAGGCCAGCCTGCGCTGCGCCCATAAGCTCCGCGAAAAAGATCTGGACCGCATCAAGTCGGAGATCAAAAAGCTGTATGACGCCACGGAAGTCATCCTGAACATCACCGTGGACGAGAGCCTGCTCTCCGGCTATGTCCTGCAGGTGGGCGACCGCGTGTTCGACAATTCCGGCCGTCATCAGCTGGACAAAATGATGGAGGGTAAGCCCTCGCTGGCTACCCTCAAGACCCGCATCGAGGACTACAAGCCCGCCGAGACCTCCGCAGAGGGCGGCGTGGTCATCTCCTCTGCCGATGGCATCGTGCACATTGACGGCATGAACCGCGCTGTGTACGGCGAGATCGTCACCTTTGAAAACGGTGCCAAGGGCATGGTGGAAAGCGTGGAGCCCGAACAGCTGGGCGTTATGCTGTTCGATGGTGCCGAGACCGTTGGTGTGGGCACCATGGTCACCCGCAGCGGCAAGCGCGCCGGTATCCCGGTGGGCGATGCTTTTCTGGGGCGTGTCATCAGCCCGCTGGGCGAGCCCATCGACGGCAAAGGCCCCATCGAGGCCGAGGGCTATAACCCCATCGAGAAGCAGGCACCCAGTATTCTGGAGCGCCAGAGCGTGGACACCCCGCTGCACACCGGTATTCTGGCTATCGACTCCATGTTCCCCATCGGCCGCGGTCAGCGCGAGCTGATCATCGGCGACCGCCAGACCGGTAAGACCTCCATTGCTACCGATGCCATCCTGAACCAGAAGGACAAGGATGTGCTGTGCATCTATGTTGCCATCGGTCAGAAGGCTTCCTCCATCGCCCGCGTGGCTGAGGATCTGAAAAAACACGGCGCTATGAGCTATACCACCATCGTGGCAGCTACCGCGTCGGATTCTGCTCCGCTGCAGTACATCGCCCCCTATGCGGGCACTGCACTGGCCGAGTACTTCATGTCCAAGGGCAAGAGCGTGCTTATCGTTTACGATGACCTGTCCAAGCATGCGGTGGCTTACCGTGCCATCTCGCTGTTGCTGCGCCGCTCTCCGGGCCGTGAAGCTTACCCCGGCGATGTGTTCTACCTGCACTCCCGTCTGCTGGAGCGCTCCTGCCGTATGCGGGATGATCTGGGCGGCGGCTCTATCACCGCACTGCCCATCGTAGAGACGCAGGCCGGCGATGTTTCGGCCTACATCCCCACCAACGTCATCTCCATCACCGACGGTCAGATCTTCCTGGAGAGCGCCCTGTTCAACGCTGGCAACCGCCCGGCTGTCAACGTGGGTCTGTCGGTTTCCCGTGTGGGCGGCGCTGCCCAGACCAAGGCCATGAAAAAGGCCAACGCAAACCTGCGTATCGAGCTGGCACAGTATAAGGAGATGGAATCCTTTGCACAGTTCAGCTCCGATCTGGACGCCGAGACCCGCCGCCAGCTGGAGCACGGCAAGGCGCTGATGGAAATGCTCAAGCAGCCGCTGTGCCAGCCTAAGTCCGATGCCGAGCAGGTGGTCATTCTGGTGCTGGCCTCCCACGGCCTGCTGGATACCCTGCCCACCGCAGAGCAGCGGGAAAAGACTACTGCCTTTGTGCGGCAGTTCCGTGCAGACGTCTCCGGCACCATGCAGAAGATCGACGCCGACGGCAAGCTGGAGCCCGACCGGGTGGATGCCATCCTGAACGCCTGGAAAGCTTATGCGGGAGGCAATGACCATGTCGTCCAGTAAGCTGCTGAAGGAGCGCATCGAGAGCATTCAGGATACCATGAAGATCACCAATGCCATGTACCTGATCTCTTCGTCCAAGCTGCGCAAGGCACGGCAGAACTACCAGAATGTGTCCCCTTACTTCAACCGTATGCGGGACACCATCTCCCGTGTTGTGCCGCATCTGCCGGAGGAGCCGGAGCACCCCTTCTTCCACGAGCGGAATCTGGAGAACCCCCGGCGGGCGTATCTGGTGCTTACTGCCGATAAGGGCATGGCAGGTGCTTATAACCAGAACCTGCTCAAGTTTTTGCGGGAGCACGCAGACCCCAACGACCGCTTTTACGTCATCGGTCAGGTGGGCTACCGCGCCCTGCGCCACCGGGACCCCCGCCTTGTGGAGGAGTTCCGTTACAGCGCTACCGCGCCCACGTTGCAGCGTGCCCGCGACATCACGGTGGACGCTATCGATGATTTCAAGTCCGGCAAGCTGGACGAGATCTACATCGTCTACACCAAGATTCAGAACGCCCTTACCAGTGAGCCGGTAATGGAGCGTCTGCTGCCGCTGGACCGGCGGTTTTTGCAGCCTGCTCCCAAGGGTCTGGGCGACCCAAGGGGTGAGGTGGAACTGGTGCCGGACGCATGGACGGTGTTCGAGCAGATCGCACCCATCTATATGCACGGCATGATCTTTGGCGCCATGACCGAGAGCTTCTGCGCCGAGCAGAGCGCCCGCATGACTGCCATGGATTCTGCTACCAAGAGCGCCAATGATATGATCCGGGACTTGCAGCTGGAATACAACCGCACCCGTCAGGGCTCCATTACACAGGAGATCACCGAGATCATCGGCGGCGCGGCTGCCGTGCAGGATCGGACATAATAAAGGAAAACCCTCTCCGTCACGCCTGACGGCGTGCCACCTCCCCCAAAGGGGGGAGGTTTCAGGGCAGTTGACGCCATCGCGCAGCGATGACGGAGAGGGTTCGTTGGACAAACAAGATTTGACAAGAGGCAATCCAAATGATACAGGGAACTATTATTCGCGTAGCAGGCCCCGTGGTGGATGTGCAGTTCACCGCCGGCAGGCTGCCTGCCCTGCAGGAGGCGCTTACCGTGACCGCAGAGGGCACCGAGCGCACCATGGAGGTGACGCAGCACGTCAACGAGACCACGGTGCGCTGCATCATGCTTTCTGCCAGCGAGGGTCTGGGCAAGGGGATGCCGGTGGAAGCTACCGGCCACGGCCTGACCGCCCCTGTGGGCGAAGGAACACTGGGCCGTATGTTCGACCCGCTGGGCCGCCCCATTGACGGCAAGGGCGCTGTGGACGAGCTGCCGCACTGGCCCATCCACCGCAAGGCACCCGGCTTTGCAGAGCAGAAGCCCGCAACTGAAATTCTGGAGACCGGCATCAAGGTCATCGACCTGCTGGCTCCTTACGCCAAGGGCGGTAAGATCGGCCTGTTCGGCGGCGCCGGCGTGGGCAAGACCGTGCTGATCCAGGAACTGATCCATAACGTGGCCACCGAGCACGGCGGTTACTCCATCTTTACCGGCGTAGGCGAGCGCTCCCGCGAGGGCTGCGACCTGTGGGGCGAGATGAACGCTTCCGGCGTGCTGGACAAGACCGCACTGGTCTTTGGTCAGATGAACGAGCCCCCGGGAGCCCGTATGCGCGTGGCCGAGACCGGCCTGACCATGGCAGAGTACTTCCGTGAGGAGACCCACAAGGACGTGCTGCTGTTCATTGATAACATCTTCCGTTTCGTGCAGGCCGGCAGTGAGGTCTCTGCCCTGATGGGCCGTATGCCCTCTGCCGTGGGCTACCAGCCCACGCTGGCCAACGAGCTGGGCGCTCTGCAGGAGCGCATCACCTCCACCAAGGACGGCTCCATCACCTCGGTGCAGGCTGTCTATGTGCCTGCCGATGACCTGACCGACCCCGCCCCCGCCACCACCTTTGCCCATCTGGACGCCACCACCGTGCTGTCCCGTAAGATCGTGGAGCAGGGCATCTACCCGGCTGTGGACCCGCTGGCTTCCACCTCCCGTATTCTGGAAGCGGACATCGTAGGCGAGGAGCACTACCGCGTAGCCCGCAAGGTGCAGTCCATTCTGCAGCGCTATCAGGAGCTGCAGGACATCATTGCCATTCTGGGCATGGACGAGCTGGACGAGAACGACAAGCTGACCGTCATGCGCGCCCGCAAGCTGCAGAAGTTCCTGTCCCAGCCCTTTGCTGTGGCCGAGAACTTTACCGGCCTCAAGGGCAAGTATGTGCCCCTGAAGGACACCGTGCGCAGCTTTGCAGCCATCGTGGACGGCAAGGCTGATGACCTGCCGGAGTGGGCATTCTTCAACGTCGGTACGCTGGAGGAAGCGCGCGAAAAGGCAGAAAAGAAGCTGGCTGAGGAAAAGGGCGGTGCCGTCTGATGAACAAGTTCATGCTGAACATCACAGCGTCCAGCGGCGAGTTCTATCAGGGTGACTGCGAGGACCTGACCCTGCCCATCAGCGACGGCATCTACGGCGTACAGGCTGGGCATAATCCGGTGCTGGTGGCGCTGCACATGGGCATCCTCCACTTTGTGGTGGACGGCAAGGCCCGGGATGTGCTGGTGGGTGATGGCATTGCCGAGGTGACCCCCGCCTATGTGATGGTGCTGGTGGACAGCGCCGAGAACCCGGAGGATATCGACAAGAACCGTGCCGAGGCTGCCCGCATCCGCGCCGAGGAACGCTTGCAGCATAAGCAGAGCATGCACGAGTATTACCAGAGTAAAATTGCACTGGATCGTGCCATGCAGCGTTTGCAGACCGCCGCAAAGTATAAGCGCTGAGGCAGCGCCCCGATTCCCTTATAACAAAACCTCCCCGTGCAGGAAAACTGCATGGGGAGGTTTTTCTGTCTTGCATATTCTTTGGCTGCGGGCGCGCCCGGCTCACCGCAACTCGGCGGCAAACTCCACTTCTTCGCCTACCATGCGGGCGTAGATGCTGCCCCTGTGGGCTTCGGCGATGCTCCGGGCAATGGACAGCCCGATGCCAAAGCCGCCGGTGGCAGCGTTGCGGGAGGGGTCGGCGCGGTAAAAGCGGTCAAACAGCTTTGCCAGTGTTTCCTCCGGGATGGGGTCGCTGCCGTTGCGGCAGCGCAGCGCGATGCCCCGCCGGGTCTTTTCCAGTGTCAGGGTGATGGGACTGTCCGCCTGGGCGTACTTGACCGCGTTGTCCAGCAGAACGCTCACCAGCTGCCGGATGGCGTACTCATCGCCCTTGTAGGTCAGCTCCGGGGCGATATCCAGCACAAGGCTGTGCCCCTTGCTCTGCGCAAGGTCCCGGAAGGGCTCGGCGGTGTCTGCCACTGCTTCGCTGAGGGGAAAGGGCTCCATCTTCAGCGGGGAGACCCCCTCGTCCATGCGGGACAGGGTGACCAGTGCGTTGACCAGCGCCGTCAGCTTTTCGGTCTGCGCCTGCGCTTTATCGATCCATTTCTGCTTGCCGGTCTCCATTTCCAGCACACGCAGACAGGTGGAGATAACCGTGATAGGGGTCTTGAGCTCGTGGCTGGCATCGGTGATGAACTGCTTCTGCTTTTCGGCACTGCGCACCACCGGGTCGATGGCGCGGCGGGAGAGCAGCACCACCAGCACCACCACCAGCAGAATACAGGCAGCATCCGCAGCAAGGCTCCACAGCAGCACCAGCCCCACAGAGCGCAGCTGCTGGTAGCCGTCCAGAAATACCGCCATATTGCGCCCCTCACCGGTGCGAGTAACGTAGTACCGGTAGCTGCCGTAGCTGCCGTAGCCCGCGCCGTGCGCCACGGCAGCTGAAAGATAAGGCGTGATGTCCTCCTCGGTGACCGAGGCAATGTTTGCAAGGTCTGCCTGCACCAGCGTACCGTCATCCTGATACCGCAGCACAAAGTATCGGGTGGAGTAGGGGGTCTCGGCGGTAAAGCTGCCGTCCCGCGGCGGCTGCGGTGCCTTGGGCGGGGCAGCGGGTGCTTCGCCAACCGGATGATAGGCGGGGATCGTGCCCTGATTGCTGGTGATGAGCTGCAGCATATCCCGCAGCTCCCGGGTGGTGGAAACGTAATTTGCGGTGTTCAGCAGCACAGTCAGCAGCAGCATCACCGCCGTGACCGACAGGGTGGCAATGCGGATGAACCGCCTGCGCAGCCGCCGGATCATGCTTGGTCCTCCAGCGCATAGCCAAGGCCCCGGTTCGCACGCAGAACAGCGTGTGAGCCGAGGTTTTTCAGCTTTTTGCGCAGGTTGGAGATATTTACCCACACCACATTGATCTCGGCTTCATTTTCCCAGCCCCATACCAGCTCAAGGATGCGCTCGGCAGAAAACACCATGCGCGGGTTGCGCAAAAACAGCTCCATCACTTGATATTCCCGCCCGCTCAGCCGCACGGACTGCCCGTGGCTGGTCAGAAAGCCGGTGCCCGGGTCCAGCGTCAGGTCGCTGAAAGCCAGCCGGGTGGGCTGGTAGGCGCTGGCACGGCGCAGCATAGCGCGCACCCGGCTCAGCAGTTCGTCCGGGTCAAAGGGCTTGGGCAGGTAGTCGTCCGCTCCGGCGTTGAAGCCGGTAATGCGGTCGTCCGTCTCGCCCTTGGCGGTCAGCATCATGATGGGCGCGGATACCTTTTCTGCCCGAAGCTTCTGCAGCACCTCAATGCCGTTCATCTTGGGCATCATCACGTCCAGAATAATGGCGTCGTACTGCTCCTGCGTGGCGGCTTCGTAGGCATCAAAGCCGTTGTGCACCGTTTCCACTGTAAAATGATTCTTTTCAAAAAAAGACGCTCAGCACCTCGGCAAGGTCTTCTTCGTCCTCTGCGATCAGCAGCCGCACTGCGCATTCCTCCTTTTTGCTTTTCTGACCCCAGTATAGCGCACCAGCCGCCTGCTGCGCAATCTTTTTTTACAGCAGCTCCATGCCGAGGCTGCTCTCCCGCCCGCAGGTGATGTTCAAATTGCCGTTGCGGCAGCGCAAAGCGTCCAAAAAGGCCTTGGGCGGCACATCCTCCGGCAGAAGGACGGCATATTCTAGCTCATATAAAGTGCCCATGTTGCTGGTCTTTACCCGGGTCAAGGTGCAGCGCCGGGTATACTGGGCAAAAATATCGTCAAACAGGCCGTCGTAGTCCAGGCTTTCCGGGATGGTGATCTTCAGCACCCGGGCGGCGGTTTTCTGCTCGCCAAAGTCCAGCGCAGTCAGGCCAAGCAACGCACCGGCCAGCAGCACAAAAGCCAGCACGGCCAGCCCCAGCAGCCCCATGCCGGTGGCAAGCCCCAGCGCCATGGCAAGGAACAAAACCCCGATCTCCCGGGCGGTGCCGGGGGCAGAGCGGAACCGCACCAGACTGAACGCACCCGCCACGGCTACGCCGGTGCCGATGTTGCCGTTGACCAGCATGATCACCAGCTGCACCACGGCGGGCAGCAGCGCCAGTGTGACCGCAAAGCTGGAACTTGTTTTTTGCCGGTAACCCGCCACAAAGGCAAGACCGATGCCCAGCACCAGCGAAACCGCTGTGCACAGCAGAAAACTTTGCAGGGTGATAGACGTACCAATTACAGATTCAAGCACAGGGGAATACCTCCTTCAAGGGTACAGGCTGCTCGCGCAGCAGATGATGGCAGTAGCAGCTGCCGTATTTGGAAAAGGAGACCGGTACAGCCCCGGCCTCGGCCAGTGCGTGGGCCAGCCACAGCGGGCAGACGCCCGGCAGCTTGACTTCCAGCAGCACCCGGTCGTCCGGCAGCAGGGGCGCACCGTGGTCTCCGGCGCTAAGCTCCAGCTGGGTGGTGCGCCAGCGGATGTTGGTATCAAAGGTGATACGCAGCTCCGGGTCGGCTACGCCTGCAAAGGCGATGCGGTCGTACCTGATGAACACCCGAGGACGGGCATCGTACAGCTGCTGGAACCATGCGATCTCCCGGCCAATTTGTCCGTAGTCGGCAAGCAATCGCTGCCCCGCCAGCAAAGGCTGCACCTCAGCGGCGGGTACGGTGATGCGGCGCTTGTACACCACGCCTTTGTATTTCTTTTTTAGTTCGGCAAACACCTTGCCGTCCGGTGCCGGCACACCGTAGCTGCGCACCCGCAGCTTTTCCTTGTACACCGGCTTTGCCAGCGAGGCACGGATCAGCCGCCAGTCCGGGGTATCGTAATAAAGGTTGCAGATGGTATACTTTCCATAAAAATCCATCTTGATATAGGGCGCAATGGCCTGCAGCAGGGCTTTTTGCCCCGCTGGGGTGAGAAAATACTTTTTCTCGTACCGCTCAAAGCAGTTCTGAATGGGTTGGGACATTGCCTGTCACCTCCTGTGCAAACAGAATACCGCCCCAACCTAAAAGCAACTTAAAGGAAATTTGCGGGTTTTCTTTAGGTTTGTTTTAGGTTCGCCGGGTATACTGTGGCCATCCTCAAAGCAAACCATTGACCGCAAGGAGGTTTTTCCGATATGAAATACGCAAACCGACCGCTTTCCCTTCTGGTAGCGGGCGCACTGGTGGTCACACTGGCGGGCTGCAGCGGCAGTGCCGTTTCCACCCTCACAGCGTCCTCTGCCGCCGGTACCGTCCTTTCTGCAACAGAAAGTGAGTTTTCGCTGGAAGGCGCTACCGCATTTACCTTTACCGACAGCGGCATCTCCGCTGCCGAGGGGGATTATAACGGCTACACCATCGAGGGTACGGCCCTGACCATCAGCGCCGCGGGTACTTATGTGGTGTCCGGCAGTTGCGCAGACGGCAGCATTACTGTAAAAGCGGGCACAGAAAATGTGACGCTGATACTGAACGGGCTGGAACTGACCAGCACCACCACTGCACCCATCGTGTGCGGCAAGTCCACCGGGGCGACCATCGCGGTGCAAAGCGGCACCCAGAACACCCTTGCCGACACAGCTGCCAACAATAAGGACAATGAAAACGCCAGTGCAGACGCCGAGAGCGCCGTACTCAAGTGCAAGGACGGCGCACAGGTGGTGCTGTGCGGCAGCGGTACGCTGAACATCTCCGCTGCCGGAAAAAACGGCATCAAGTCCGGCACGGAAAACGAGGGCAGGGAAGCCAGCCTGACCATCCGGGAGCTGACTTTAAACATCGACGCCCCGGTGAACGATGCCGTCAACGCCGAGCAGACCTTGAATGTGGAAAGCGGCACCCTGAACATCTCTGCCGGGGATGACGCACTGCACAGCGACTATACCTTGAATGTCGGTGCAGAGGACACCGCCGGGCCTACGATTACTATTTCCACCTGCAGCGAGGCTCTGGAAGGCGCAACACTGAACGTGTTCTCCGGTACGATTGATATCACCGCCACGGACGACTGCCTGAATGCCGCCAACGGCGATTTGACCGACTACGATTTCAGCATGAATATCTCCGGCGGCACGATCACCGCCTACACCTCCGGGGGTGACGGCTTTGATTCCAACGGCAGCCTGACCATCTCCGGCGGCAACATTGCCGTGTGGACGGCTAACGCCGCCGATAACCAACCGCTGGATGCGGACGGGACTATTACCATCACCGGCGGCACAGTGTTGGCAGCAGGCGGCAGCGCCGGTATGGGCTACACCATTGACGCTTCGCAGGGCTATGTGACCTATGGCGGCGGCATGGGCGCAGACAGCACCGTGCGGCTGACCAAAGACAGCGCCTTTGCTATTGCGGATGCCAGCGGCAATACCGTATACAGCGGCACTGCCCTGTGCGATGCAAGCTATGTGTTCTACTGTGCACAGGACATTACCGCCGACAGCGACTATACGCTCACCACCGGCAGCACTACCCTTGCCACTGCTACTGCCCAGACCGGTACATCCCGTGCAAGCTTCGGCGGCATGGGTGGCGGACAGAACGGTATGACCCCGCCGGACGGTACAAACGGGCAGACCCCGCCCGCCATGAACGGCAGCGCCCCCGGCGGGCAGGCTCCTGACGGGCAGCAGGGCGGCACCCCGCCGGAAAAGCCCACGGGCACACCCTCCGGCAACCCGCCGCAAATGCCCGCCCAGAACAACGCCACTTCCCAGGCTGAAACAACAGCCGATGTATAAGTTTCTTTTTTCTTTCTTCTTTCAAGCACAGAACGCTCCGACCCTTCTGCATAGGGGTCGGAGCGTTCTGTGTTTTATGCTTCTTTATTTTTATGCAAAAGCCTCTCACATCGGAAACGATGCGGGAGGCTTTTACTGTTTAGGGTATTCTTTTCTGATATCACTGGCTCCGGAAATATAATCCACAGATACATTGTAGAACTTTGCAAGGATGAGCAGATTATCAATGGGAATGCGGGTCTTGCCGCTTTCATAGTCGGAATAAGTGCGCTGACCGATATGCAAAAGGTCGGCAATTTTCTGCTGTGTCAGAAAATGGTCTTCCCGGATCTCTCGTATCCGCTCATTATAGTGCATGCTTTCACCACCTTACACAATAAGTATAAGGATATTGAAAAGAAACTTGACAAATAGAGTTATAAACTCTATAATAACAAGCGAAATGATAGAGTATATAACTCTATCTGTGTGGTCTGGCAAAAACGATTGGAGGAATGAAAATGCTGAATTACCCAAAGTCGTATGATATGCTGGCAGAAGAAGAACTAGAGTATACCAGCGGTGGAAGCGATGTGGATTTCATGCTGGCGCTGGCTGCTGGTGGACTGGCGGGAATTGTGATATCGTCGATTCTTTATGTGGTAAACGGCGAGAACATCCGAAACAGAAAAAAAGCAGAATGCCCGGAAAAGTACCTGCCGGATGCAGACCCTGCAAAGCGTAAACAGCTGGTAGAAGACACCAAATGGGAGTTGACGACATCGCCGCTGGGCGCGGTTTCACTAGCAGGTTTTACCGCATCAAGTGTGTGTATCTTGGTAGGTGCGGGCATTACGATTGCAAATATTTTTGAAGATGCAAAGAAGAAATAAGGGGAGGACAGAGCTTTATGAAATATCCAGAGAAATATACAGTATTGTGCGCAGAAGAAATGGAATATCTTACTGGCGGCGGGGATGCAAATGTTGCCATGATGGGCATTGGCTTTTTAGGCGGCATTATGTGCGCGCTGGCTTCGAGCATTTACCGTGGGACAATCAGCAAGAAACTGCAGAATGAGAATCCTGAAAAATATCAACCAGCAGCAGATGGAAGCAATCTGCCGTTGGTACAGGATACATTGAAAACCTATTTCATGTCAGCAGGCGGTATTATGATTACACTGGGGCAGATTGCATCGGTTGGTTGTATCGCAGCAGGTACACTTGTGCAGTAAGATAGGTAGCAGTAGTCTGTGTAAAAAGAATGGCACCTTATACCGGGAATCCACTGGTATAGGGTGCCATTTTATGCTTTATTGTTTTATCTCTCAGTTGTAGCCTGCTTTTCCTTGGCAGATTCCGTTTTGTGCTTATCCAGTGCATCGAATTGCTGTAAGATCTGGGGGTCTTTCAGCTTGATGACCTTGCCGGAGAGGTAGTGCAGGGTGTTTTCCTCCGGCACGTCCAGAAAGCTGATGCGCACGGCGCACAGCGCCTGCGTTTTTGTGCCGGTGCGCTCGTTCATTTTGCGGTTGCCGTATTTGATATCGCCCAGCACCGGCTTGCCCAGATAGGCCAGATGGGCGCGGATCTGGTGGGTGCGCCCGGTGACAAGGCCGATCTTGCACAGGGCAAAGGGACCTGCGGTGCGCAGCACGTCCACGTCCGTGATGATCTGCTTGCGGCGCTCGTCCTGCGATTGATGGGCGTGGATGCTGACCTTGTTGTTCTTTTCGTCGTGCTCCCACCATGCGGTGAACCGCCCGGACTGGGGGATGCCCACCGTGATGGTGTAGTATTCCTTTTTCAGCAGGTCGGTGCGGATGATCTCGTTCATATCCCGCAGGGCGGCGTAGTTCTTGGCGGCGATCACCAGACCTTCGGTGCCGCGGTCCAGCCGGTTGCAGATGCCGGGCTTGAAGCGGTTCTCGCCGTGGGGGTCGTATTCGCCCTTCTGGGTCAGGTATTGGGTAAAGGCGTCCACCAGATTGGCATCGCCGGTGCGGTCGCTGTGGCACAGCAGATGGGTGGGCTTGTACAGCACCGCAAGATTTTCGTCCTCGTAGATGACGGTCACTTTGGGCTGATTGGGCTGCTTTTTGGGGGCAGCCTTCTGCACCGGCTTTGCGCCCTCCGGCGGGAAAAACTCGTCGTTGATGTACAGCTCGATCAGATCCCCCGCCTGCAAACGGTACTCCGGCGCGGCCTTTTTGCCGTTTACCTTCACCCGCTTGTTGCGGAAACTCTTGTACAGCAGACTGGTGGGAAACTCGCGGGTCACGCCCTGCACAAAGCGCGAAAGACGCACGCCGTCATCGTTGGCGGTGGCAGTAAATTGTTTCATAAAGCTATCCTCATCGTTTTTGTCAGAATCATGCTTTTATAGTAATACAGCCGGGGCGGGAAGTCAACGCGCATTCCGGCGCAAAATCCGGGTTATTTTTGCAGAACGCTTGTGTTTGCGCCGCAAAATGGGTACTATAAGGGGAGAACATAAAAAAAGGAGTACCGCCATGGCAGAGAATAAACGGCACAAGGGACATCGCCAGCGGATGCGGGAGCGGGTGCAGAGCTACGGGCTGGACAGCTTGGCCGAGCACGAGGCGCTGGAATATGTGCTTTACCTGACCAACGCCCAGAAGGATACCAATGGCATCGCCCACGACCTGATCGACCGGTTCGGGGATTTTGCGGCGGTGCTGGAAGCCAGCGAGGAAGAGCTGTGCACCGTGGAGGGCGTAGGCCCCTCTACCGCCCGGATGCTGCATCTGCTGCCCCAGATCAGCCGGTACTATGGCCGCAGCCGCACCAGCACTACCCGCTGCATTAAGACTACCGAGCAGATGGGCAGCTACCTGATGGCAAAGTTTGCGTGGTCGGACTACGAACGCGCCATGCTGGTCAGTCTGGACAGCCGTAAGCGGGTGCGCGCCGCCGTCTGGCTGCGGGAGGGCACCTCCGACCGGGTCAGTCTGGATATCAAGAATGTGGTAGCAGCTGCCATCAAGGGCGGCACGGACGCCGTGGTGCTCTGCCACAACCACCCCAACGGGGTGGCGCTGCCCTCGCTGGAGGACATGGACGCCACCGGCAGCATTGCCCGGGCGCTGGGGCTGGTAAAGGTGCACCTGCTGGATCACTTTATTCTGACCGACACCGAGTATTTTTCTATGCGGGACGCCAACCGCCTGCCCATCTACGACTTCAAGACCGGGACACTTTTCTGGCCTTAAAACAAAAAACTGTTTACATTATAAAATGCGCGTGCTATAATACAACTTGAAACAACAACAGATTGTGGTTATATGCGCGGAAGGGAGAAAAACGATGGCAGAGGAAAAATTTGAACTGGTGTCGAACTATGCCCCCACCGGCGACCAGCCTCAGGCAATCGCGCAGCTGGTGGAGGGGGTGCAGCGGGGCGACCGCTGCCAGACCCTGCTGGGCGTGACCGGCAGCGGCAAGACCTTTACCATGGCAAATGTCATTGCCCAGTGCAACCGCCCCACGCTGGTGCTGGCGCACAACAAAACGCTGGCGGCGCAGCTGTGTACCGAGTTTCGCTCGTTTTTCCCCAACAACGCGGTGGAGTACTTCGTCAGCTACTACGACTACTACCAGCCGGAAGCCTACATCCCCAGCACCGATACCTATATTGAAAAGGACAGCGCCATCAACGACGAGATCGACCGCCTGCGCCACTCGGCCACGGCGGCGCTTTCCGAGCGGCGGGACGTCATCATTGTGGCATCGGTGTCCTGCATCTACTCGCTGGGTGACCCCATCGACTACCGCAGCATGGTCATCAGCCTGCGCCCCGGGATGCAGATGGAGCGGGACGAGCTGTGCAAAAAGCTGGTCACCCTGCAATACGAGCGCAACGACGTGAATTTTGTGCGCAACAAGTTCCGGGTGCACGGCGATACGGTGGATATCTATCTGGCCTATATGAGCGAGCTTGCCATCCGGGTGGAGTTTTTCGGAGACGAGATCGACCGCATTACCGAGTTCAACCCATTGACTGGCTCCAAGCAGAACGTGGTCAAGCACGTTGCCATCTTCCCGGCCAGCCACTATATCGTCAGCGCCGAAAAAAAGGCCGCTGCACTGGAAAAGATCCGCGCCGAGTGTGACGCGCAGGTCAAGCAGTTCACCGCCGAGGGCAAGCTGATCGAAGCGCAGCGCATCGCCCAGCGCACCAACTACGATATCGAGATGCTGAACGAGGTGGGCATCTGCAAGGGCATCGAGAACTATTCGGCGGTGCTGTCCGGCCGCGCGCCGGGCAGTATGCCCACCACCCTGCTGGATTATTTCCCGGAGGATTTTCTGCTCTTCGTGGACGAGAGCCACGTCACCCTGCCGCAGGTACGCGCCATGTACGGCGGCGACTACGCCCGCAAAAAAACGCTGGTGGAGTATGGCTTCCGTCTGCCGTCCGCCTTTGATAACCGCCCCCTGAAATTTGAGGAGGTGGAGTCCAAACTCAACCAGATGATCTTTGTCTCCGCCACCCCCGGCGAGTACGAGCGCCGGAACAGCTCCCAGGTGGCGCAGCAGGTCATCCGTCCTACGGGTCTTTTGGACCCGGTCATCTCGGTGCGCCCGGTGGAAGGGCAGGTGGTGGATCTTCTGGGCGAGATCAATGCCCGCATCCAGCGGCAGGAGCGGGTACTGGTGACCACCCTGACCAAAAAGATGGCCGAGGATCTTACCGATTACCTCACCGAGCAGGGAATCAAGGTCAAGTATATGCACCACGAGGTGGATACCTTTGAGCGGATGGAGATCATCAAGGATCTGCGCTTGGGCAGCATCGATGTGGTGGTGGGCATCAACCTGTTGCGCGAAGGTCTGGACCTGCCGGAGGTGAGCCTTGTGGCCATTCTGGATGCCGATAAGGAGGGCTTTCTGCGCAGCGAGACCAGCCTGATCCAGACCATCGGCCGCGCCGCCCGCAACGCGGAGGGCATGGTCATCATGTACGCCGATGTGGTGACCGACAGCATGGAGCGCGCCATCACCGAGACCGAGCGCCGCCGCGCCATCCAGATGGCTTATAATGAGGAACACGGCATCGTGCCCAAGACCATCGTCAAAGCCATTGCGGACAGCATCGAGATCAGCGACAAGGCCGAAAACGCCAAGCGCAACACCCGCCGCATGGGCAAAATGGAGCGGGAAGCTGCCATTGAGCGCCTGACCCGGGAGATGAAGGAGGCCGCGAAGCTGCTGGAATTTGAGCACGCAGCCTTCCTGCGGGATCAGATCGACCGCCTGCGCCGGGGCGAGAACCCCACCGTGGATTCCGCTGCCGAGACCGAGCGCAAACAGAACCATGCACAGACACAACGAAAAGGGAGAAAATACCTTGGCAAACGATAAAATTATCATCAAGGGTGCCCGCGAGCACAACCTGAAAAATATCAACCTGACTCTCCCGCGGGAAAAGCTGATCGTCATGACCGGCCTTTCCGGCTCGGGTAAGTCCAGTCTGGCTTTTGATACCATCTACGCCGACGGTCAGCGCCGCTATGTGGAAAGCCTTTCCAGCTACGCCCGGATGTTTCTGGGACGGATGGATAAGCCGGACGTGGACGAGATCACCGGCCTTTCACCGGCTATCTCTATCGACCAAAAGACCACCAGCCACAACCCCCGCTCCACTGTGGGCACTGTGACTGAAATTTACGATTATCTGCGCCTGCTGTACGCCCGCATCGGCGTGCCGCACTGTCCGGTTTGCGGGCGGGTCATCAGCCAGCAGACTGTGGACGAGATGGTGGATGCCGTCCTCAAGCTGGAGGAGGGCACAAAGTTCCAGATCTTAGCCCCGGTGGTGCGTCAGCGTAAGGGCACCCAGCAGAAGGAGTTGGACGCCGCCCGCCGCGCCGGTTACGCCCGCGTAAAGATCGACGGCAATCTGTACGATCTGGACGAGGAGATCAGTCTGGAAAAGAACATCAAGCATACGGTGGAGATCGTGGTGGATCGCCTTGCCCTGCGCAAGGGCATCCGCAGCCGTCTGGCCGATTCGCTGGAGACCGCGCTTGCGCTCACCGGCGGCGTGGCCGAGGTGGACGTCATCGGCGGCGAGTGCATGACCTTCAGCCAGAACTTTGCTTGCCCGGAGCACGGCATCTCCATCAGCGACCTGTCGCCCCGGCTCTTCTCCTTCAATAATCCGCTGGGCGCCTGCGAAAAATGCACCGGCCTTGGCACCTTTATGCGGGTGGACGAGGACCGCATCCTGCCCAACCGCAGCCTTTCCATCCGGGAGGGTGCTATCAAAGCCAGCGGCTGGTACTACGCCGAAGGCTCGGTGAGCGAGATGTACTACCTTGGCCTTGGTAAAAAATACGGTTTTACGCTGGATACGCCCATCAAGGAGATGAGCACCGAAGCGGTGAACGCCCTGCTCTACGGCACCAACGGCGAAAAGATCGAGATGCACCGCACCAACGAGTTCGGCAGCGGGGTGTACTACAATACCTTCGAGGGCATCGTGGAAAATCTGGAGCGCCGCTTCCGGGAGACGAACAGCGAGTGGATGAAGGAAGAAATCGGCAGCTTTATGTCCGGTGTGGAGTGCCCGGACTGCCACGGTCAGCGCCTGAAGCCGGTGGTGCTTGCCGTGACCATCGGGGACAAGAACATCAGCCAGTTCTGTGAGATGTCCATCCGGGACGAACTGGAATTTATCAGGCAAAACGAGCCGAACCTCACCGAAAAGCAGCAGCAGATCGGCGGCCAGATCATGAAGGAAATCAAGAACCGCCTGCAATTTTTGCAGAGTGTGGGTCTGGATTACCTCACGCTGGCCCGGGCGGCGGGCACACTGTCCGGCGGCGAGAGCCAGCGCATCCGCCTGACTACCCAGATCGGCAGCGCCCTGTCCGGCGTGCTCTATGTGCTGGACGAGCCTTCCATTGGCCTGCATCAGCGGGACAACGATAAGCTTATTGCCACCCTGAAAAACCTGCGGGATCTGGGCAACACGGTCATCGTGGTGGAGCATGACGAGGACACCATGCGCAGCGCGGATTATATCGTGGACGTAGGCCCCGGTGCCGGTGTGCACGGCGGCGAGATCGTAGCAGCAGGCAGCGTAAAGGATATCTGCAAGGCCAAGCGCAGCATTACCGGCGACTATCTCTCCGGCCGCAAGCGCATTGCAGTGCCCCAGACCCGCCGCACCGGCAACGGCCACTGCCTGACCGTAAAAGGCGCACGGGAAAACAACCTGCGCAACATCGATGTCAGCTTCCCGCTGGGGGAGTTCATCTGCGTCACCGGCATTTCCGGCTCGGGCAAGTCCAGCCTCATCAACGAGATCCTGTACAAAACGCTGGCCAGCGAGCTGAACGGTGCCCGCTCCCGCGCCGGCAAGTGCGATGGGGTAGAGGGGCTGGAGTTCGTGGATAAAGTCATCGGCATCGACCAGCAGCCCATCGGCCGCACCCCGCGCTCCAACCCCGCCACCTACACCGGTGTGTTCAACGATATCCGCACCGTGTTCTCCCAGACGCAGGACGCCAAAATGCGCGGCTACGGCCCGGGACGGTTCAGCTTCAACGTCAAGGGCGGTCGCTGCGAAGCCTGCGAGGGCAACGGCATCTTGCAGATCGAAATGCACTTTTTGCCGGACGTATATGTGCCCTGTGAGGTGTGCAAGGGCGCACGCTACAACCGCGAAACGCTGGAAGT
>CAKTGQ010000019.1 GCA_934561555.1 uncultured Faecalibacterium sp.
GCATCCCGCTGGAGGAGGTAGAGCCGGTCTCCAGCATCGTCAAGCGGTTCAAGGGCGCTGCCATGAGCTACGGCGCATTGAGCAGCGAAGCGCACGAGACCATTGCCATCGCCCTGAACCGTCTGGGAGGCCGCAGCAATACCGGCGAGGGCGGCGAGCCCGAGGAGCGCTACCACAGCGAGAGCAATTCCAAGATCAAGCAGGTGGCTTCTGCCCGCTTTGGCGTGACCAGCAAGTATCTGGTAAGCGCTGAGGAGATCCAGATCAAGCTGGCGCAGGGCGCAAAGCCCGGCGAAGGCGGCAACCTGCCCGGTGCCAAGGTGTACCCGTGGATCGCCAAGACCCGCCACAGCACCACCGGCGTGGGTTTGATCTCTCCCCCGCCCCACCACGATATCTACTCCATCGAGGATCTGGCAGAGCTGATCTACGACCTGAAAAACGCCAACCGCAATGCCAACATCAACGTTAAGCTGGTCAGCGAGGCCGGTGTCGGCACCATTGCCGCCGGTGTTGCCAAGGGCGGCGCACAGGTCATTCTGGTGTCCGGCTATGACGGCGGCACCGGTGCTGCGCCCCGCACCTCCATCAAGCACGCCGGTCTGCCTTGGGAGCTGGGCATCGCCGAGACCCACCAGACCCTGATCCTGAACGGTCTGCGCACCCGCGTGCGCATTGAGAGCGACTCCAAGCTGCTGTCCGGCCGGGATGTGGCCATCAGCTGCATGCTGGGCGCAGAGGAGTTCGGCTTCGGCACTACCCTGCTGATGGCCGAGGGCTGCGTGATGATGCGCGTGTGCAATCTGGACACCTGCCCCATGGGCATCTGCACCCAGAACCCCGAGCTGCGCAAGAACTTCCGCGGCAAGCCAGAGTACATCATCAACTACCTCACCTTTGTAGCCGAGGAGCTGCGGGAGTACATGGCAAAGCTGGGCGTGCGCACCGTGGACGAGCTGGTAGGACGCACCGACCTGCTGCGGGTCAAGCCCGCCGCCCCGGGCAGCCGCGCAGCAGAGCTGGATCTGGACTGCATCCTGCACAACCCCGCCATTGCAAACAGCAACGTCCACTTTATCAAAGAGGACAGCTACGACTTCCATCTGGAAAACACGCTGGACATGAAGGTGCTGATGAAAAAGTTCAAGCTGGGCAGCAAAGCGCCCCAGAACGTCAGCCTGAATGTTTCCAATGTGGACCGCGCCTTTGGTGCCATCTTTGGCAGCGAGATCACCCGCAAATACGGCAACGACCTGCCGGATGATGTGTACACCGTGCACTGCACCGGTGCTGGCGGCCAGAGCTTCGGTGCCTTTATCCCCAATGGTCTGACGCTGGAGCTGGTGGGCGACTGCAACGACTACATGGGCAAGGGCCTTTCCGGCGGCAAGATCATTGTGCGCCCGCCGCAGGGCATCGACTTCAAGCCCGAGGAGAATATCATCACCGGCAACGTGGCGCTGTACGGCGCTACCAGCGGCAAGGCGTTCATCTCCGGTGTGGCCGGTGAGCGCTTCTGCGTGCGCAACAGCGGCGCTACCGCTGTTGTGGAGGGCGTGGGCGACCACGGCTGTGAGTACATGACCGGCGGCACCGTGGTGGTGCTGGGACAGACCGGCAAGAACTTTGCAGCCGGTATGACCGGCGGCATTGCCTATGTGCTGGATGAGAACTGGGACTTCTACCAGCGCGTGAACAAAGAGACCGTCAGCCTTGAGCCGGTGGAGCACAAGTATGATGTTGCCACCCTGAAGGAACTGATCCGCGCCCATGTGGAGGCCACCGGCTCTCCGCGCGGCAAGGAAATTTTGGATAATTTCAGTGCGTTCCTGCCTAAATTCAAAAAGGTGCTGCCTTACGATTACGACCGCATGCTGCGGGTCATCGCCTCGGTAGAGGAGCGTGGTCTGGACGGCGAGCAGGCACAGATCGAAGCATTCTATGCAGTGCAGAAGCATAAGTAAGGAGGGGCAGCAGCATGGGTAAGACAACAGGATTTATGGATTATGCGCGCAAGACCAGCACGGACGTTGCACCGCTGGAGCGCCTTGAAAATTTTAACGAGTTCCACATCTGGCTCTCGCGGGAGCAGCAGCAGACGCAGGCCGCCCGCTGCATGGACTGCGGCGTGCCCTTCTGTCAGGCGGGCATGATGATCGGCGGCATGGCCTCCGGCTGTCCGCTGAACAACCTCATCCCGGAGTGGAACGATCTGGTGTACCACGGCAAGTGGGAGCTGGCGCTCCACCGCCTGATGGCCACCAACCGCTTCCCGGAGTTTACCAGCCGGGTGTGCCCCGCCCTGTGCGAGGCCGCCTGCACCTGCGGGGATGTGACCGGCAGCAGCGTCACCGTGCGCGAAAACGAGCACGCTATCATCGAGACGGCCTATGCCAAAAACTGGCTGACCGCTACCCCGCCGCCGACCCGCACCGGCAAGAGCGTTGCCGTGGTGGGCAGCGGCCCTGCGGGGCTTTCGGTGGCCGAGTACCTGAACAAGCGCGGCCACGCTGTTACGGTGTTTGAACGCGCCGACCGTGTGGGCGGCCTTCTGATGTACGGCATCCCCAACATGAAGCTGGACAAGGCGGTCATCGAGCGCCGGGTCAAGCTGATGCAGGCCGAGGGTGTTGAGTTCCGCACCGGCATGGATGTGGGCGGCGCTGTGCCCGCCGAGCAGCTGCTGGCTGATTTTGATGCCGTGGTGCTGTGCTGCGGTGCCAAAAAGCCCCGGGATTTGAATGTGCCCGGCCGGGACGCCAAGGGCGTGCATTTTGCGGTGGACTACCTGACCAGCGTGACCAAGAGCCTGCTGGACTCCAATTTTGCGGACGGCAAGGCCATCAACGCAGCCGGTAAAAACGTGCTGGTCATCGGCGGCGGCGACACCGGCAACGACTGTCAGGGCACTGCCCTGCGGCAGGGCTGCACCGACCTGATGGCACTGGAAATGATGCCGCAGCCCCCTGTCGAGCGCACCGCCGCAAACCCGTGGCCGGAGTGGCCCCGAGTGCTGAAGGTGGACTACGGTCAGACCGAGTGCATCGCCAAGTTCGGCAAGGACCCGCGGGTGTACCAGACCACCGTGAAGGAGTTTTTGAAGGACGAGGCCGGCAACCTGACCGGTGCCGTCATCAGCTGCCTGAAACCGGAGCGCGACCCCGAGACCGGCCGCACCAGCATGGTGCCCACCGGCAAGGAATTTACCTACGACTGCCAGCTGGCGTTTATCGCCGCAGGCTTTACCGGCTGCGAAAACTACACAGCCGATGCCTTTGGGGTGGAGTTGACCGCCCGGGGCAATGTAGCCGACCACAGCTTTAAGACCAACGTGGACAAGGTGTTCGTCTGCGGCGATATGCGCCGCGGCCAGAGCCTTGTGGTGTGGGGTCTGCGCGAGGGCCGCGATTGCGCCGCCGAGGTGGACCGCTGCCTGATGGGCTACACCAATCTTTAATTTGCCATTCTCTTTCCTATCCTAAACAAGCAGAAGCGGGAGCCCGTTGCAAGGCTCCCGCTTCTGCTTTTGTTGTTATGTTTAATCGGTATCGTATTCCGGCTCTGTGCTGCCCTCCGGGGGCGTTTCCGGGGTGGTAGGCTCGGTAGCGGCAGGCTCTTCCGGGGTGGCAGTGATCTGCACACTGGGGTCTGCAGCGATATACACGGTGATCACCGTGCCCACCGTGACCATAGCGCCCTCTTCCTCGCTGGCGGAGACCACGCAGCCCGTGGCGTAGGAGCCATCGTTCACCACCATAAAGCAGCTGGCCACAAGCCCCCGGCTGCTCAGGATCTCAATGGCCTTATCCTGCGATGCACCGATGATCTTGGGCATTTCCACCTTCTCCGGGCCCTGACTGACCACGATCTGGATCACCTCGCCGTTTTCCATCACCTCGCCTGCCTCCGGCTCCTGCCGGATGACCTGCCCGGCGGGCACGGTATCGCTGTACTCCAGCACCGCCCGGAACAGGTACATACTGGTGTACTCGCGGTTATTCTTGATCTGCTCGTAGTCGATGCCTACAAAGTTGGGTACAAGGTTCTGGGGTTTCATTTCCTCGCTGCTGGCCGCTTCCGAGCTCGGCTCCGAAGAGGGCGTCTGCTCCTCTTTGCTGCTCACGATGCCCCACAGGGTGAGCAGGATCAAAATGGAAAGCAAGATCAGGATGCCCGCCAGCAGCCCTTTCAGGCTGAGCAGGTGTTCCCTGCCCTGCGGGCTCTGCTCTGCCCGCGCCGGATGCATCGGGGTCTCCGGCTTCATGGTGCGGGTCAGCTCGGCGGTATATTCCTTGGAAGAAAGCGCCTGATACAGCTGCGGCACGGTCTGGATGCGCTCCATAACCTTGAGCCGCAGCCCCAGCTGCAATACATCGGAGACATAGGCCGGTACGGCAGGCTCTACGGTGCGTGCCCGGGGGTTAGAGTCCGACACCACGCGCTGAGCAGCGGGCATGGGTGCCTGCCCGCACACCATGCGGTAAAAGACGGCGGCAAGGCTGTATTCGTCGGTGTAGCGCCCCTCAAACTCGGCGGTGGTGTACTGCTCCGGCGCGGAGTAGCCCTCGTACAGCTGCTCGTGCAGGCCGCTGCCTGCGGTGCGCAGACCCACGGTGGCGTACCCGGCCAGACGGCAGCGGCCATCTGCCATCACCCGGATATTCTCCGGGCAGATGCCGCGGTGCACCAGCCCTGCCTTGTGCATGGCCGCCACGCCCTCAAACACCGGGCGCAGCATGGCACAGGCATCCTCTGCCCGCATCGGGGCGGGACGGTTTACCAGCCATTGCTCCAGCGGGGTGCCGCCCAGGTTTTCCAGCACCGCATACACGGTGTTGTTGGCTTCCACCACGTCCAGCACGGCTTCCAGACCGCTGGCGGGGGTAATGCGCTGGATGGCGCGGTACAGGTCTGCAAAGTCCATGCGGGTGGTCTTGAACAGCACCTCGCTCCCCTGCTTAGGGCGCAGGATGCAGTCCGCTCCCCGCTCCGCAGAAAGGGTGACGGGCAGGTACTCCTTGATGGTCACCCGGAAAGCGCCCAGATTCTCCACGCCGCTGTACAGCACGCCTTCGCCGTCCAGACTGCGCATCTCGCCCACGGTGTAGCGCCCGGCCAGCACCGTACCCACCGGCAGACAGCCCGCCGGGTTGCACCCCTCCAAAATCTTCCCGCAATGGGGGCAGACGGTCGCCGCAGGCGGCAGCTCCCCAATGCAGAACGGACACAGGCGTTTTTGCTCCATAGTGTTCTCTCCCCTTCCCAGCTTCTATACACTTTATTGTATCATAGTGTTCCCCGCCGTGCAAGCTGTCCGCATTTTGGTGCGCACGCAATGTAAAAAGCTGAGCACCTGTTTTTTCACAGATGCCCAGCTTTGCTGTACTCATTTTCTGAAATCTGCCTTTGAGTTTTCAACATTCTGCCCGATTTGTATGGTGAATAAGGCTGCTTTCAACATTTTGAAGGGGAGCCATTTTGCAACAGCTCCATTTGTATTCACATTCTTAGAAATCAGTTTTCAAAAGCAAAAATCTGCCGAGGACTCCTCCCGAAGAAACGGGAAGAATCCTCGGCGGATTTCGTTTATCGTGTTGGCTCTTTTTCGGCTGTGTCTTTTTCCTCTGCAAAAAACATCTCTACATTTTTCTGAGCTTTGTAAAGTGGTGGAAATGGAGAACTAAGTGACAGCTGTCCGCATTGACTTTGTTGCACAATATGGGTATAATATAATTAGAATTTTACTATTATGTATAGGTCACACAAGAGCAGGAGGTGCTTTTATGAATATCCGTCCATCTGCAGCGATTCGTCAGAACTACAACGAGATTGCTGATTTGTGCAGAGAAACCGCTGAGCCGATTTTTCTCACCAAGAACGGCGAGGGCGACTTGGTTGTTATGGACATTGAAACCTACAACCGCCGGGAAAAGATGCTGAAGCTCCGTGAGGAGCTGCTTTCCGTGGAAGAGGACCGGATGCGTGGAAGCGAGGGCTACTCGATTGATGAGGTCACTTCCATGATGCGTAGCGCGATCAAGGAGGCCGCAGGACATGGAGCAGCAAAATAAATACCGTGTGATCGTGTCGGCACGGGCCGCTCAGATGCTGGTGTCCCACGCCGCATTTCTGGCACAGGTCAGCCCTGCTGCAGCAGAGCGGCTTACGGTCGAATTTGAAAAGGCTGCAAAATCTTTGGAGCAGATGCCGCAGCGTTGTCCGTGGCTCAAAGGCGAATACATTCCTAAAAATGCTTACCGATTCATCTTGTTTGAAAAACGCTATATGCTCATCTTCCAGATCGTAGATAATACGGTTTATGCAGATTATGTGGTAGATTGCAGACAGGATTACGGCTGGCTCATCCGATAATCAACAAAGGCGGTGGCTTCCCTTATTATGGGAGACCACCGCCTTTTGCTACGTCTATGTGAAAGTCAGGAATTGAGTGTTTCTACTGTTATTGTGCATTTTCAGGATAGCACAATGGTATGGGTACATATCACCTCTCACCCAGAGGCGGCAGCGTCCTTTTTATATCGGAATGTTTGGTTCGCAGGGGGAACTCCGGGCTTATGACAGGGTATGTATAATGTGCAGAGCCATATCAGCATTTTCTTGGTCCACAAACACCTCTGTGACATACCTCGGTTTTATGCCGAGAGTTCCAATTCTCGCTTGGTCAAATGTGTTATGCCGATTGACATCTTTGGATTTGCAATAGAATTTAATTCCAGCTGCCGCCAACGCATCCGTGATGCGATTGCATTGGTAAGGGTCAGAAACTGTTGCGACTAGCGATTTGAAAAAATGTTCTAACATAAAGAGATCTCCTTGTATACCCTCTAAAAGTAGTTTTGGAGCTGGGGACTGGCTATTATGTGATAAGCCTTTGGAGCATGCCCAGCTTGTGCTGGGTAGTGAGATTGAGCATCATCTCTCGCTCGGCTTCAACCATGGCAGAGTAGAAAATTGACCTTTAATTAAAATATCCAAGGCAAAACAACAGTCCTCTATCATTCATTTAATCGATTCCTTTGAGTTTTCTTTGTATAAATCATCTAAAAGCTCTTTTTGTGTTTGCTCTACTGCTTTGCTATAATGTTCTCTAGCTTCCTCTCCTTGTAACGTTTTATACCCGCCATTTCCGTCTGGAATATCAACACGAACAACATTTTGCTCATCTAATTCGGATGCTGCATTAAGTGCATCTTCAATTTCTTTACTGCCCATAATTTGTGGAGCATCAGTCGTTATTGGCCTGCCCAATATTATAATTAGTAGCACCGCTATTACCGCAAACATTAACACAATTTTTCCGACTCTCATCCGAAACGCTCCTTTTTAGATTTATTTCTCATTGCGGGGCTTTTTAATTTTGCAATTCACAATCCGACTTGCAAGATAAATTATCCAAAAAGTAAGGATATAATTGTTAGTTATAAACTTTGTAAAGGTCGCTTGTTCCCCTAATCTTATTTCAACAAAGAAAAATATCAAATACTGCACAACTAGCATACTACCAACGTCTACTACCAGTTTTTTCACTATCTTCGGCTCCTCTCTATAAACCCTTTTATCCAGATAACGCAGCAAATCACTGGTTTGTTGCAAGATTTTCTGTTTTTATCTATCTTAACAAAAAATCGCCCAAGTGTTTGTGCTTTCCGCCCCAATTGGCGTGAAACGGCGGCTCGATCCAGCAGCCTGCGCCGCACTCTGCAAGCATTTCTTTCAAAAGCTGCGCCCGTTTTGCGTGTTCGGAAGGGCGGGTGTGGTTATAATCATACAGCCGCTCCATGCAAAGTTCCTGCTCTGCCATGATGGAATCATCCGTGGGGTCATAGACTTGTTGGCTGTGGATCGCATTTTTTATCGGCATGGTTCTACTCTCCTTATTTATAAGGAATCCTTCTCATTTTTCAGTAGATTCTTCCAGATTCTTTCGGTACTGTGCCGGACTGACACCATACTCTTTCTTGAATACCCGGCTAAAATAGAGGGGGTTATCATACCCTACGATCTCTGCAATTTCTCCAATATTGTATTCGGTGTTCTCCAATAAGCTCTGTGCATTTACCATCCGAAGGGACAGGATGTATTGTGCAGGGCTTATTTTCATGTACTGCTTAAAATTACGGATAAACCAGTTCGTACTGATATGCAGCGATTCTGCGTAATCGTCCACACTGACCTTTGTATTATAGTTCTCGTTAAAGTAGGCAACGGCGGCTTCGATTTCTTCCGGGATGCTTGTAGTTGTTTTCTCGCTTTCCTGCTGTTGCCGGCTTACTAAAAGCAGAATGATGTTGAAGAGAGAAGCAATATAGTCTTCATAGCCATATTCGCATTGTTGCAGTTCCCGGATGATCTTTCGGAACAGCATTTTGTAATCCGGCAGTGTGCCGCTGTAAAAAACGTGCTTGTCCAAGGGGATTCCGTGATAGTTCAGGATGTTTTTGACATCGTATCCTGTAAAGTGAATCCAGAACACCTCTGGATGATCTTCTACATAGTAGACATACTTCTGGATTTCTTTCGGCTGATAAAGCACCATGTGTCCAGAAGTCACCACTTCCTCAACACCATCGAACCAGAAGTGTGCTTTACCAGATGCCACATAGAGGATTTGATAGTCTCTGCGACCCTTTGCCCAAAAAGTAGGTAGCTTAGGTCGTTTTTTCAAGCGATAAGTGCCGCAGCTGCCTACGACCAGCGGCTTTGAGTAGTCTTTGAAATCCAAACGGGAGTTGTTCAAATATCCTGAGTTGAAATACATCCCTGCGTCCTCCTCATCTTCAGAGATTTTACAGTGATTTGGGAAATGTTCTATCAAAAAATTACAAACTCTTTGATTTTGTGCATATTTTGTTCCATCTTGTCTATATCTTTTTGTTCCATTAGATTCTATAATATTTTCAGACGAAACGCAAGAGATTTGGGCAACTTGCGTAATGAGAATTCCAGTCTGAAGTGCGCAGCAGATTGGTCGCGCCCACACAAAACAAGCAAGATGGGAGAAAGCACAATGACTGAGAAGCGTTATCTAAAGTGGTATAATAAAGTCGGCTATGGTTCAGGCGATATTGCGGGCAACGTGGTGTATGCGTTCCTGTCCTCCTTCGTCATGATCTATCTGACCAACACCGTTGGCCTGAACCCCGGTATTGTCGGCACTCTGATTGCAGTTTCCAAACTGCTGGACGGTGTGACGGACATTTTCTTTGGTTCTATGATTGACAAAACGCATTCTAAGATGGGCAAAGCCCGTCCTTGGATGCTGTACGGCTACATTGGCTGTGCCATTACGCTGGTGGCAATTTTCGCCATCCCGACCAATCTGGGACAGTTTGCACAGTACGCATGGTTCCTGATTGCATATACTCTGCTGAACGCTGTATTCTACACTGCCAACAACATTGCTTACTCTGCACTGACTGCTCTTGTCACGAAGAACAGTGCCGAACAGGTCGAGATGGGTTCTTGGCGTTTCATGTTCGCATTTGCAACCAGCCTGCTCATCCAGTCCATTACGCTGGGTGCTGTTACGGCATTGGGCGGTGGTGCTGCTGGTTGGCGCACTGTTGCAATCATCTACGCCATCATCGGTCTGCTTGTCAACACCCTCTCCGTTTTCTCTGTGAAGGAACTGCCGGAAGGCGAATTGGTGGATACCACCGACAAAAAGGAAATCGAGCAGGACGAAAAGTACAATCTGGTTCAGGCTGCAAAGCTGCTTGCTGGTAACAAATATTATATGATGATTTGCGTCACCTACATTTTGCAGCAGATCTACGGTGCCATGATCAGCATGGGCACCTACTATGCAACCTACATCCTTGGCAACCAGAATCTGTTCGGTGTATTCTCTTGGGCAATCAATATTCCTCTGATCATCGCACTGGTGTTCACCCCGACCTTGGTTGCAAAGTGGAATGGAATGTATAAGCTGAATGTAATGAGCTATACTCTGGCAACGATTTCTCGTGCACTGGTTGCTGTAGCTGGTTACATGGGCAGCGGCAATGTGACCTTGATGCTGCTCTTTACTGCAATCGCAGCTCTTGGTCAGGGTCCTTGGCAGGGCGATATGAACGCTGTGATTGCTGCTTGCTCTGAATATACTTGGCTGACGAAGCATAAGCGCGTGGATGGCACGATGTACTCCTGCACTTCTCTCGGTGTGAAGCTGGGCGGCGGTCTGGGTACTGCCATCACCGGCTGGCTGCTGGCAGCAAGCCATTTTGACAGCGCCCTGACCGTTCAGCCGGATTCCTGCATCAATATGCTGAAGATCATGTATCTGGTGATTCCGTTTGCTCTGGATGCCATCATCACCTTTATCCTCTCTCGTATGAAGGTCGAAGAAGCAAATGAAAAACTGCGTGCAGCAGTCTGATAACAAGCCATTATCATTTCTCCTTCATCTGCTGTTCCCCGGAGGAATCCAGCGATTCCTCCGGGGAGGCTGGAGAAATATTATAAAATTATAAAAGGTAAATGAGGAAATACTATGGCTGCATTTGATTTTGCAAAAGTAAAAGACCCCACCTTTTTCAAGGAAAACGTGCTGAATGCTCATGCAAGTTTCCGTACTTACGCTTCCCGCGAAGAATATCTGGCAGGAGAATCTTCGCTTGCGCTGAAGCTGGACGGCATCTGGAAATTCGCCTACGCAAAGAACTACACCAGTGCCATCCCCGGCTTTGAAAAGACGGATTACGATTGCAGCGGCTGGGATGACATTCATGTTCCGGCACACATCCAGATGGAGGGCTACGACATTCCCCAGTACGCGAATGTTCAGTATCCGTGGGATGGCCGTGAAGAAGTACAGCCGGGTGAGATCCCGCAGCGGTTCAATCCGGTGGCAAGCTATGTAAAATACTTCGAGCTGCCGGAATCCATGCAGGGCAAGCCCGTCCACATCGAGTTCGAGGGTGTGGAAAGCGGCATGGCTCTTTGGCTGAACGGGTCTTATGTGGGTTACACCGAGGACAGCTTCTCCGCACACGCATTCGATCTGACTCCCTATCTCCAGCCGGGCGTGAACAAACTTGCCGTGCAGGTGTTCAAGTGGACTTCCTCCAGCTGGTGCGAAGATCAGGACTTCTTCCGCTTCTCCGGCATCTTCCGCAGCGTGTGGCTGTACGCCATCCCCACCGTGCATCTGGAAGATGTATCCGTCAAAACGCTGTTTGCCGGGGATGATTTCGCTCATTCCACGCTGGAAGTTGCACTGCAGGTGGAGGGCAAGGGTGCAGCCCGTCTGACCCTGCGCCGCAGTGAGCTGGAAGTGTTCTCCGAAAAAACCGCACTGAACGGCGGCTCTGTTCTGTTCAGCCATGCGGTGGAAAACCCCCACCTGTGGAGTGCAGAGGACCCGGCTCTGTATGAACTGGAAATCGAGCTGCTGGACAATGCAGGCCATCTGGTAGAGGTGACTGGGCAGAAAGTCGGTTTCCGCAAGTTCGAGTTGAAGAACAATCGGATGCTGCTCAACGGCAAGCGCATCGTGTTCAAGGGTGCCAACCGTCATGAGTTCAGCTCCATTACGGGTCGTGCTGTGGGCGTACACACCCATGAGGAACTGCTTCGGGATATCATCACCATGAAGCAGAACAACATCAATGCCATCCGTACCAGCCATTACCAGAATCAGGATGCACTGTACGACCTGTGCGACGAGTATGGTCTGTATATGATCGCAGAGAACAATCTGGAATCCCATGGCACATGGGACATCCATCAGGCGGGCATTCGCGGCATCGAGGGCGTTTTGCCCAATGATAAGCCGGAGTGGAAAGCCGTCCTGTTTGACCGCATGAATTCCACTTACCAGCGTGACAAAAATCATCCTGCTGTTCTGATCTGGTCTCTGGGCAACGAATCGTTTGGCGGTGAGACTCTGCTCCAGATGGCCGAGATGGTCCGCCGCTTTGATGACACCCGTCTGGTGCATTACGAAGGTGTGGTCAACGATCCCCGCTTCCTCGAAACCACCGATATCGAGAGCCATATGTACAGCACGGTCAAGGACATTAAAGAGTATCTGGCACAGGGCGATAAGCGGCCTTATATCGAGTGCGAATACTCTCATGCTATGGGCAACTCCAACGGTGCTTTGCACAAGTACACGGAACTTGCCGACCAGAAGGACTGCGGCTATCAGGGCGGCTTTATCTGGGATTACATCGACCAGTCCATCTGGAAAAAAGACCGCTACGGTAAGTGGTTCCAAGCCTACGGCGGCGACTTCGGCGAGCGTCCTACCGACTATAATTTCAGCGGAAACGGCATTGCCTACGGTGGTGACCGTGCTCCTTCTCCCAAGATGCAGGAGGTCAAGTTCTGCTATCAGAACATCGCCGTTTCCATCGACAACTCTGGCTTTGAAGTCTGGAACAAGAACCTGTTCACCTCTACGGATGCTTTCGACTGCGTTGCTCTGCTGCATCGTGATGGAAAGCTGTATCAGCAGCAGAAACTGACCAATATTGATGTTGCTCCCGAAGAGCGTTCCAGCTTCCCGCTGCCGTTTATGGTCCCTGCGCTCCCCGGTGAATATGCAGTGACCATCAGCTTCCGTTTGAAGGAGGACACCAGCTGGGCAAAGAAGGGTCACGAAGTCGCCTTTGGACAGGGTGTGATTGCTGTGGTCCGTTCCATTCCCAGCAAGAAGGTCACGCCGTTTACCGTTACGCACGGTACACACAACATCGGTGTCCGGGGTGAGAATTTCGATGTTTTGTTCTCCGATCTGAACGGCGGTCTGACTTCCTACCGCTATGCCGGCAAGGAGATGATTCAGGAGATTCCCCGTCCCAACTTCTGGCGCGCTCCCACCGACAACGACTGCGGCAACAACATGGGCGGCGTTCGCGGTCAGTGGAAGCTGGCAAGCCTGTACGCTACCGCCAAGGGCATCGGCAAGGAGATCCCGTCTGTTCACGGCGGCACCATCCTCCAGAACCCCACCTGCGAGGTGGAAGCCGACAGCGTGGTCGTGACCTATCTCTATAACCTCCAGACCAGCCCCGCAGCAGAGTGCAGCCTGCAGTACCGTGTGTTCGGTGATGGCCGCATCCAGACCACCCTGCACTATGACCCGGTGGAAGGACTTGCAGCAATGCCGGAGTTCGGCGTACTGTTCAAGATCGACGCTGACTACGACACGGTGGAGTGGTACGGAAACGGCCCTGCGGAGACCTACTGGGATCGTCAGCATGGTGCAAAGCTGGGCATTTACCAGAACAAGGTCGCAGACAACATGGCGCAGTACCTTGTGCCGCAGGAGTGCGGTGCAAAGACCACTGTGCGCTGGGCAAAGGTAGTGGACCGCAAGGGTCGTGGACTGCTGTTTACCGCAGATGCCGCAAAGCCCATGTTCTTCTCTGCGCTGCCCTACACTCCCCATGAAATGGAGAGTGCCAAACATCCCTACGAGCTGCCCCCGGTCCATTACACGGTCATCCGTGCTATGGGCGAGCAGATGGGCGTTGGCGGCGATGACAGCTGGGGTGCCAATGTCCACCCGGAGTATATTCCTGATGTGACCAAGCCTGTGGAGTTCACCTTTACGTTCCGTGGCATCTGATGATTGCCCGCAAACGAGGTGTTCTCTGTGAAAAAAGCGAAAGATCAGCCTGAATCTGAACCAGCCGAACTAGCATCCCTTGTTGGAGAGCGGATCAGAAAGATCCGCAAAGAAGAGGGCTTAAGCCTAGAGCTTTTTGCTTTATCGCAGCAGATGATGTTGCGTCCAAAAAGCCCGCTTGACCCTGCGATTGACCAGATAAAATCTTTGGCATTGTGGTCAAAATTGTGGTCAAAACCAAATGAGGTTAGCCTACAAGCAAAAAAATCCAACAATTTCTAACGTGAAATCGTTGGATTTATGGTCCAGCAAGGCTGGACAAATCCGAACTTGTCGGGGCAAGGCCCCTCCATCTTGCTTGCGCAAGACCGTTCTGTTGCTCGAAAGCCCCACTGGGGCTTTCGTTGCTTCGCAAACGCAAACTTTTTTCTCCGCAATCAGCGGTCAAGGTGTCCTCAAACCGGACGGTTTGGGTGCCATCCTTGTAGTTGAACGTGATCAGCATCCGGTCATCGTACAGGAAAATGGCATTCACAAAAATTTCAATCAGCGCTTTCCGCTGCTTTTTCTGCGAAATATCGAACTTTCTAAATTTCATCAGCCAGAATCGGATGAAATCCTCATTGAAACTGGGCTTCTTCAATTTTTCATCTGCGATTTTTGCAGTCAGCTCATCCTTCTGGATTTCCAGCGCTTCCAGACGCTCTTTCGTTGTCCGGGTGTACAAGCCGTCCTCGATCGCCTTCATCAGGTTGTCCAGCTTTTTGTTGACCTCTCGCAGTTGCTTTTCCAGCAGAGGGATCGTGGTGTTCTCCTGATTCTGCACATCCATGACCAATTGAACGATCTTTTCGATCACCGCATCGTCCTGAATCAGCTTCATGGTCTCCCGGACGACCAGATCTTCCAGCCATTCTTTCTGCACGGTCTTTTTGTTGCAGCCCTTACGCCGCTTGACGTTGGCGCATTTATAATAATAGTAGGTACGCCCGGTAGCACTGGTTCCGCTTTCGCCGAACATCAGCGCACCGCATTTGCCGCAGAACAGCTTGGTGGTCAGCAGATATTCCTCGTCTGCCTTGCCACAGGCAGGGGCACGCTTGTTCTTATCCAAACGCTTCTGCACCCGGTCAAACAGGTCTTTCGGAACAATAACCGGAATTGCATCCGGCACAACGATATCCCGGAAAGACAATTCGCCAATGTACCGGCGGTTCTTCAGCATGGTGTTCACGCTGCTGTGGGTCATTTTGCCGCCCAGCATATTGCGGACACCCTTGTCGTTGAGGAAGTTTACGATCTCCACCATTTTATCGCCGTTGTCATATCGCTGAAAGGCCTCCAGCACCAGCGGAGCGATCAGCGGGTCAAGATGATAAAACTTGTCATCGTCGATTTTATAGCCGATAGTTCCTGTACCGCCAGTGCACTTACCCTTCAGAGCGTTCTCGGTCTGACCACGAATCACTTTTTCGGACAGCTCTGCGGAATAGTATTCTGCCATGCCTTCCAGAAGGGTTTCCACCAGAATGCCCTGTGAGCCCTCGGCAATGGGTTCCATAACAGAAATCAGATGGACACCGTTCTTTTTCAGGATCATCTTGTAGTTTGCGCTATCAAAACGATTCCGGGCAAAGCGGTCAAATTTCCAGACGAGAACAACATCAAACAGCTTCTTGCCGCTGTCTTTGATCATCTGCTGGAACTCCGGGCGATTGTCCGTTTTGGCAGAGAATGCACGATCAATGTAGTGCTTGATGACCGTGATACCGTTCTTTTCGGCATAAGCCGTACATTCCCGAATCTGACCCTCGATGGATTCTTCGCGCTGGTTATCGCTGGAATAGCGGGCGTAAATTACGGCGGTCATAGGCTCACTTCCTTTTTCTTATCGAACAGACGGGTAGCTTTTTGCATACTTGTAGATCTGCCGTGCACAGTCAAGGCTCATTTTGCTGGAATCGTTGTGTTTGAGCCATGCGTTCACGTTGCCCGGATTCAACTTTAAGTCTGTGTAGAGACGATAATTCGTCAGTTTCTTTTTCTGCAGGTCTATTACGCTCGCATTACTGAATTTCTGCGTTCCCAGCCATCTCCATTGCAGCGTTCGATTGACGCAGGTTGCGTTATCGGTAGATACAGCAAACACAACGGGCGGCTCCGGTAACAGAGCCGCCCGTTGTGTTCGTTTATGAAAGTGAGAACTTAGATCTCATACCACTTGATCTCGTTGGCGTCCAGATGCAGCGCAAAGCTGCTGCCGCCGGTGGTATAAACGGTGGTATCCTGCGGCTCGTAAGTGTTGTTCACCACACAATATTTGCCGTTCTTGACGTAGGCATGAACTTCCACGTTGTAGTTGGCGCTGAACCATGTGTGCAGCTGCTCCTCGCTGTGGGCGCTCCACAGGATGGCGCGGTACAGGGTGCGGCTGTTGGCAAAGCTGTACGGCACGCCGCTGATGTACACAGCGCGGCCCTTGCCGAAGTCGTGTGCCGCCATCTGCACTTCTTTGTTTCGCTGCACCAGCACCTCGGTGCCCGCAAGGGCGTAGATGTTCTTTTTGCCCTCGCCAAAGTCCACGGGCTGGTCGGCGTCCTGCAGGATGAAGTGATCGGGGTGCTCTTCCCAGTTGTATTTGTCGTAGTTCAGGGTGAAGCCGTTTTCTTCCTCCACGCCCAGTACGCTGGCAAGCTGGAGAATGTGGCCCTGATAGGGGTGACCGGAAGGCTCACCCACGCCGATGAAGCCGCCGCCGTTCCAGACGAACTTGCGGATGGCGGAGGAGATCTCCGGGTCTTCCCACCAGATGCCGCCGGTGTGTGCGGTGTCGGCATCGCCTACATTGATAATGACATCCAACGAATCCAGCAGATGCGGGTCGTTCTTGATGTCCTCAAAGCTGATGAACTTCACATCAAAGGGCGCACCGGACAGCATCTCAATGACACCGGCATAGCTGTAGTTCTGCTTATAATAGAGGGCGTGATGCACCATGTGGCAGCCCCAAGCCCGCATTTTGCCCCAGCAGTTCAGCACGGCCACTCGCTTGACACAGTAGGGCGTGGTGCCCTTGATGTTCTCATACAGTTCGCGGAACTCGTTGCAGACGCTCTCCACGTAGTCCACGAACTCCGGGAACTGCAAGGCCAGTTTCAGATAGCCGCCATAGCCGATGCGGTCGATGGGCTTGCGCAGGATGGCGCGGCGGGCCGTGACCCAGTTCTCCTTGGCCTCCCGCACCGGGTCGCCGCCCTCGTGGAAGGTGTCCGGGAAGAAGTACGGCAGGAAACGGCCCTCGGTGTACTTCACGCCCTCGATGTCAGAGATCAGGCGCAGGGTGGAGCCGTTGCCCACGCTGCCCACCACGGCATCCAGTCCGATGGTCTTGAACTCCGGCATGAAGGGCTCGGTGCCGATCCAGTGGTCGCCGAGGAACATCATCGCCTCGCACCCGCACGCGTGGGTGATGTCCACCATCTCTTTGGCCAGCTTTGCGACTTCCCGCCGCTGGAACGCCTGAAAATCACGGTATTCCCTGCTGGGTACGCGATACTGGTTGTTGTAGTAGCCCTGATCGATGATGTACTCCGGGCGGAATTTATAGCCCACCTCCTGCTCGAACTGGTTCAGGATATAGGGGCTGACCGAGGCAGAGTAGCCGTACCAGTCCACAAATTTCTCCCGCTTGAGCTCGTCGAAGATCAGGGTGAACTGGTGGAAGAAGGTGGTGTAGCGGATAACATTCACATACGGATGCTCCTGGATGAACTTCCGCAGACGTTCCATCGAATACTTGTGGGTCTTGGGCTGACGCACGTCAAAGGTGATCTGGTGCTCAAAGTTCGTCCAGCCGTTGGTGGTGGCGTTGTACATGTGCACCGGGTCCCAGATGAGGTAGGCCAGAAAACTGACGGTATACTCATGGAACGGTACGGCCTGCACGGTCACGCTGCCGTCCGCATAGCTCCACTGCTCCGGCGGCACGGGCTGACCGGTGGTGCGGTCCATGACCTCCCACCAGCGGGTGATGTCATCGTTGGTGTTCACCTGCATCAACTCCGGGCTGATGCCCTTCATCAGCGGGATGGTGACCGTGTCGCCGGGCGCGGTGTAGAAACCGGTCATGATGTAGCACTGCTGCACCTCATCCGGATTCGCCTTGGCCCATGCGTTGTCCTTGCGGGTGGTATAGTAGGTGGAGTAGATCTTGGCGTCAGCATCCTTGAGCTGCTGCGGGAAGTCGGTGCCGTCGCAGTCGCGGATGGCATCGGCACCCCACTTTTTTAAGATCTCCAGCGTTTCGGGCACCACGTCCAAGTCGGTGGGGATGGTCACGCGCCCGGACTTTCTTGTTTCATCCATAGGGATTCTCCTTTATCTCTCTCTTATCCTCAATCCTGATAGGTCGCATTGTAAATGGCCAGCACTGCCAGCAGCAGCGCCACGCCCACGAGCATAATGCCAAGGCCAGCCAGCTGGCCGGTCATTTTCCAGCCTGCGACCACCAGTGCAATGGACAGCACAAACAGCACGATCATCAGCACGATGCGCAGGGCGGGATGGTTTTTCCAGAATGCTTTCATCGTTTGTCACCTTACCCTTTCAGACCGCCCACGGTCATGCCCTGCGTCAGCTGCCGCTGCACACAGATGTACAGGATCAGGGTGGGCAGCATCACCAGCACCAGACCGGCATACATGGTGCCGTACTGCGCGGCACTCTGCTGGGCCTGCATCAGGTTCAGCAGGCCGACCGGCAGGGTGCGGGGTGCGCTGGTAGAACTCATGAGGGTCATGGAAATGATGTACTCGTTCCAGAAGGACAGGAAGTTGAACAGAATGATGGTGATGATGGACGGCTTCGCCATGGGGAAAATAATGCGAACCATGGCAGAGAAATAACTGGCACCGTCGATGTAGGCAGCTTCCTCAAAGTCGTGCGGCAGAGTGGCGAAATAGCCCGACAGCAGATAGATCGTAAACGGCAGGGCCGTTGCCGCATAGACCACGGCCAGAATGAACAGGTTGTTCAGCAAAAAGCCGCTGCCCATGTGATTTTTCAGCCACACATCGCCGTCCCGCAGCATCAGGAAGATGGGCACGACGATGTAGTTGACGTTGATGAACAGGCCTGCCATAAACAGGGTGTTCAGCAGCTTGCGGCCCTTGAACCGGAAGCGGGACAGGCAGTAGGCGGCGGGCAGGGCAACGACCAACAGCAGCGCCAGCGCCAGCGCGGTGACGATGACCGAATTGAGCATATATTCGCCCATCTTGGCCCCGTTCCATGCGTTGACAAAATTCTGCCAGTAGAACCCGGCAGGCAGTGCCCACGGGTTGCCGTAGAACTCAGCGTTCTGCTTGATGGATGCCATGAACACCCATGCCACCGGCACGATGATGGTCACGGCCAGCAGAATCAGCACAAAATAGATAAAGAACTTATAGAGACCTTCCGCCGAACGGGAAGATTTTTCTTCGGTTTTCTGCATATTCTTCCCTCCTTAAAATTCCAGCGGGTCACGGCTGGTGGCCTTGTTGACACAGGCGGACAGGGCAAACGAGAACAGGAAGATGACCACGCCGATGGCCATGCTGTAACCGTAAAGACCGGCGTCTTTCTGACTGTACATATAGCTCAGCGCCACATCCGATGCGCCGTTCGGCCCGCCGCTGGTCATGGCCTTGACAAACAGGAACGCCATGTTGATGGTGGAGATAATGAAGAAGGTCAGGGTGGTGCGGATGTTCGTCCAGATGAGCGGGATGGTGATCTGGAAGAACTGGGTCAGCCGCCCGGCACCATCCAGATTGGCACTCTCGTACAGGCTGATGGGCACGGCAGACATGGAGGCCATATACATGACCATGTAATAGCCCACAGCCTGCCACACCATGGCAATGATGATGGAGGGGATGACCAGCTTTTCGCCCTTCCACAGGATGGGGTCGCTCATGTTGCGGAACAGACCAATGATGCTGTTCAGCATGCCATTTTCCGGCTTGTAGATGGCCGAAAAAATACCGGAGATGACGACCACGGAAAGAATGTTGGGGATGTAGAAGATGACCCGAAAGAAGTTCTGCCCTTTGATCTTTTCGCGGGTCAGGATGGCTGCAAACACCAGTGCAAACGCAAAGGTGACGATGGTGACCACCACCACGAGCAGGATCATATTCTGCATCGAGCGGATGAACTGGGTATCTTTCAGCAGATGCTGGAAGTTTTTCAGGCCCACAAAAGTCTCATTGGGCGAGTAGGCACCCCGCTCATACAGGCTCATACGGAACACATTGAGGGTGGGCAGGATCATAAAGATGAAAAACAGGATGGTGGCCGGTGCCACGCAGAGGAACACGAACCGTTTGCGGCTTTTGTCAGATTTCATAGACAAACCGCTCCTTTCTATTGGAATCCCGAAACCACAAAAAGCGGAGGCGGTCAAAACCGCCCCCGCTGGGCAGGGCTCAATTACTCAATGATGTTAGCGCGCATCTGGTCGCTGGCGGACTTGATGCCATCGATCCACTGCTGCTCGGTCATGCTGCCGGAGACCAGCGAGTTGACGGGATCGAAGAACACGGTGCGGACTTCCACGCCGGGGATCGCAGTAAAGGAAGCGAAATTGCCCATCGCAGCCTTTGCGCCGTTATCATAGATGGAGTAGAACATCTTGTTGTCGCCGTCCAGATCATCGGCAATGCCCAGCACAGGCTGGATTGCACCGCTCTCGGCGAACAGCTTGCAGGCTTCGTCACTATACAGGTACGCCACGAACTGCTTGGCTGCATCCAGATGCTCAGCACCCGCCGGGATCCATGCCTGCTCGAACCAGGTGTAGCTGTAGCTGTCGCCGCCGGCCTTGACAGCGGGCAGAGCGGTCATGCCCCACTCAAAGCCGTCTGCACGGGGTGCTTCGGCCATCTCGCCCACGATCCAAGTGCCGTTGGGCATGAACAGAGCCTTGTTGTCCAGCACCAGCTGCTGGTTCTGGGTGAAGTCCTGATCGTTAGCCTGTGCCGGGGTGATGGGATTGGTGTAGGAGGCCAGCTTTGCCACGATATCAAAGCAGGTCTTTGCTTCGGGGGTGTCCCAGATGCCTTCTTCGTAGTGGGTAGCCTTGTTGAAGAAGTCGGGGCCGCCTGCGGCGTACATCAGTGCGTAGAAGAATGCGTCGAAGTAGCCGGTGGTGGGGTAGGTGAACAGATAGGTGCCCTCGGCAGCAGCTTTATCACCCAATGCCCACATCTCGTCCCAAGTAGTAGGCACATCCCAGCCCTTTTCCTTCAGGAAACCGGCATTGTAGAACAGGCCGCAGGGGCTGTAGAACATGGGGGCCAGATAGGTCTTGCCGTCGCCGTAGGGGTTGGTCAGAGAGGTGTCGGTGAAGCCGCCTGCGATTTTCTCGCTGACCTTCTTGCTCTCACCGGGCACGGTCATGCTCAGCACATCGGTGATGTCCGCGATCAGGTTGCCCTTGATGAACTGCTCGGTCAGGGCAGCCTCACGACCGGTGGCCAGATGGATCACATCGGGGTAATCGCCGCCCTGCATGGACGGGCCGATGACGTCCTCCAGCTTCTTGTCGGTGGTCAGCTCCACCTTGATGCCGGTCTCAGCAGTAAAGGCCTCGGTGACCTTCTTCCACATCTCAGCACCATAGCCGGTCTCGATGGCAGCGACCTTGATGGTCACGTTCTCTGCTGCGGCAGAAGTAGCAGAAGAAGATGCCGCGCTGGATGCGGTAGAGCTGGAAGAACCGCCGCAGGCGGCCAGGCCCAGTGCAGCGGCACCCACGCCAGCCACTTTCAGAAAATTGCGACGAGAAATGCGTTTCATAGTGTATCCTCCATCATAAAGTTCCGTTCAAAACACAGCCGGGGCAAACAGGCTTCGTCCGAAGGGGCTGTGGTTTTTTCTGTTTCCAATATAGAGGTTTTCACGGTTTGCAACAAGGTCTTTGTTGTTTCGTTTTTTAGAAATATTGCTTTTCGGAAATTTCTTTCAGCAAAAGCAATAAAATTTGTACTGTGGTTTTGGTATATTCTCCCTATCTGTAACCAGTTTGACATATTTTTGCGCTCTATCAAAGGCAAAAGTATTGAACCCGTCCAAAAATCAGGGCTTGCATTTTTTCTTCATTGCCTCTATAATGAGAAAAAACGCACGAAACAGCGCATCGTTTTTAGGCTTGTATTTTTAGTATCTTGCTTTTATTTTTATAGTTTTTGCGTTTTGCCTCAAAAGGAGCCATTTATGAGTACCGAGCGATTTGATATCCGCCATGCTCCCGCTCCACGGGAATCCTTCCGGCTGCTGTACATCAGCAAGAGCAAATTTGGCGGCGATTGGAACAGCACTGCCCACACCCATTCCTGCACCGAGCTGTTCTACTGCCTGAGCGGAGAAGGTCAGTTTTATTTGAGCGGTCAGCTTTATCCGGTCAAACCGGATGATATGGTCATCGTCAACCCACAGGTAGAGCATACCGAGCTGAGCCTGAATGCTTCACCGCTGGAATACGTTGTGCTGGGCGTTGCTGGCATCGAGATCTTATTTGGAAAATCAGATTCTTCCTACGCCATCTTCAACTGCCGGGAAAATCGGGAGCGGATGGTGACGCTGCTGCACATGTTGCTGGCCGAAGCTGACCGCAGTCTGGACGGCTGCGAAACGGTCTGTCAGGATCTGCTGGAAGTGCTGCTCATCTGGCTGGTGCGGTGTACCACGCTTTCTTTGCAGGTGGAAGAAACGCCCCGCTCCGACAGCCGGGAGTGTGTGGAGATCAAGCGGTATCTGGACAGCAACTACCGGGAAGATATCTCGCTGGATACCCTTGCCGAAATCGCCCACATCAACAAATACTATCTGGCCCACACCTTCCAAAAAGAGTATGGCATCTCTCCCATCACCTATCTGAACCGCCGCCGCATTGAGGAAAGCAAGTATATGCTGGGCAACACCGGTTACAGTCTGGCGCAGATCAGCGAGTTGATGGGTTTTTCCTCTCCCAGCTATTTTTCCCAATGCTTCCGCAAAGCGGAAGGCTTGACCCCCAATGAATACCGCCGTCAGGTGCGGCAGGGACAACGTCCTGCCCCGTCAAAACGGCATGAAGTATAATGAAAATGAGGAATTTATGATGAAATCCGTTACCCTTTCTCTGCTCCAGTCTGCTGCAAATGCTTTTGATTTTGGCGGGCCCGTGGTCTGCGATGCCAACCACTACGGTGAGGGGCATATCAACGACACATTTTTGGTTTGGCGGGAAGATCATTCCAAACGCTTTATTTTGCAGCGCATCAACACCGACACCTTTACCGACCCGGTGGGCCTGATGGAAAATGTCTGCGGCGTGACCCGGCATCTGCGGGCAAAAATTCTTGCCGAGGGCGGCGACCCCATACGGGAAACGTTGAACGTCATCCCCACCCTGACCGGCGGCAGCTGCTATCTGGATGCCGATGGCGGTGCATGGCGTGCCTATGACTTTGTAGAAGATACCATCTGTTTGCAGCAGGTCGGCAGCGAAGCCAACTTCCGCACGGTTGCCGAAACACTGGGCAAATTCCAGAACCAACTGGCGGATTACCCGGCCTCCACCCTCCACGAAACCATCGCCCGCTTCCACGACACGCCCAACCGCTATGCAAATTTTGAAAAAGCCCTCGCCGCCGATGCACTGGGTCGCGCAAAGAACATTGCGCCGGAAATCGAATTTATCCATGCGCGGGAGAAAGACTGCCATGTCCTGCTCGACCAGCTTGCCGCCGGGGAAATCCCCTTGCGCGTCACCCATAACGATACTAAGATCAACAATGTCCTAATCGACGCCGCCACCGGAAAAGGCATCTGCGTCATTGACCTCGACACCGTGATGCCGGGGCTTTCGGCCTACGACTTCGGCGATTCCATCCGCACCGGGGCCAACGACTGCGCCGAGGACGAACCCGATCAGAGCAAAGTCCATTTTGACCTGCATCTGTACGAAGTGTTCGCCAAAGGGTATCTCTCCACTGCCGGGGCATCCATGAGCATTGCAGAAAAAAAGAGCCTTGCATGGGGCGCAAGGCTCATGACGCTGGAATGCGGCATCCGTTTTCTGACCGACTATCTGGAGGGCGACCATTATTTCCATATTGCTCGCCCGGATCACAACTTCGACCGCGCCCGCACCCAGTTCACACTGGTGCGGCAGATGGAAGAGGTTTTCGATCAGATGCTGGAAATCGTCTGCCCGGACAATCACTGATTTCGCAATCTCCTCCATTTGGATACAGCAAGAAGCATGGACGTTCTCCTTTTCAGGGGGCGTCCATGCTTCTTTTTACAGCTTATCCTTACACACCCATCAAATCGTCCTTTGAGGACGCTGGGAGCGTCGAGGACACGATGCTCTGCAGCAAATTATGAAAGCCCTTTTCAGCCCTGACCAATCACAATCCCCCCAATGGCTATCATTGTAGCTGTAAATAGAAAAAACAGCTCAAGCAGCCTCCTATAAGTCCTACCATCACCGCTTTACCACAATAAATTTTTCAAAACCATCTTGACGCGCCTTGCGAACCATGATATTCTCTGTCACAAACCCCACTGATTTTGTGGATTGGTCTAAAACCATCCACAAGATGTGGTCGTGTTCATTTTGAACACTGCCTCACCGTGGATTATCCCTAAAAGATTAACCGCCCCGCAACACACCCGATTCATTTTGCCGCTTACTTCACCCGACAAAATCATCGCTGCGCTGCATGGGCGGTATTTTTCTTTTTCGGGGAAAATTGCACTTTGAAAATTTCATGAGCCGACCGGACGTGATACCGACTTTTCGTCAACGCCGCTGCACAAACAGGGGCAGGAACTTCGTTCGGAGCAAACGGTGTCCCCTTACATGAGCAGGACCACCTCTACTTATTTTTTGCGTCTTAACAATTCGGAAACAATTACCCAGAAACGGTTTTGAGCGCAGCGGTAGAGGGCAAGAACCGTCCCGTGGCCACAAATTTTCAATTCTTGAAAATCTTGTGCGCCACCGGGACTTCACTTCTACAATGCGTCTGCATTTCCGAAGTGATCTTGTTGGGGTAGCGCTTGTCGGGGCAAAGCCCCTCCATCTGCTGTCGCAGACCGCGCTGCCGCTTAAAAGCCCCACTGGGGCTTTCATTGCTGCGCTGCGCTACGCAAACGCGGTCCCACCCCAAACCCTGCTCATGGTTCGCACCTGACGGTGCGAACAGCAACGGCGTGTCGTGCTTACATAACTTCACCGAGGAGTTATCGAACAGACAGGAGGTACAATGACCAAAACGAATGTTCAACCGACCCCTAGCAATTCCCAGCACCACGACACGCCGAACAACAAAACGCACTTCATCAAGTTCCGTGTGACAGCGGAGGAAAAAGCGTCACTGGAACTCACTTGCAAACTCCTGAATCTCTCCATGTCTACCCTCATCCGCCGCGCCATCCACAACGTCAAGATCGAGAAAACGGTCATCGTTGCCGGCGGCGGAGAAGAAACCCTGACCGCTGTTTCCACCCTGCTTGCCCAGTGCAGCAAGGTAGGCGGAAACCTCAACCAACTTGCAAGGCACTTCAATTCCGGCGGTGCAGACACCGAGCAGATACGAGCAAAAATCCTTGACGAACTTGCAGACCTGACCGCATTTCGGCTGAACGCCGAGAAAGTTTCAGGTGAACTGTATAAGCGCGCTATTAAGTTCATAAATCTTATTACACTGTTGACAAACAAGGATTCTTCGTCGAATATTCCTTTCATCATAATTAATCTTAAGTTTCACTTTTCCTCCACAATCACAATGCACATTATACCGCGATCTTGAAATTGCAACACAATCAGGAAATTGTGCACATCTACCAATTGGATTTCCAAAATATTTGTCATCCGATAAAAACGTTTTTAATTGCTTTTTGAAATGACTGTTCCGTAACTTTACTATCGCCTTTGCTTCTATTCGTCTTACTCTTTCTCTTGTTAAACCTAGTTCTTCACCAGTCTGTTCTAAATCTTTTGGATTTCCACCATCTAACCCAGTCCTATGTAAAATTACTTGTTCTTCGCGGGGCGTAAGGTATGCGAGAGCTTTATTTATTATAACTCTCAACATTTTTGTTTCCAGATTATACTCCATCTCCGAATATGCAATATTCGCATTGTTGGTAAACAAAATCGGGAGCATCAATTCCAGAGGCAGGTCATAGTGAGTTTGCTTTTTTTCATTAAAGTTTTCTTGCTCATCATATTCGTCATAAAAAGATTGGTTTATCTGATTCTCTCTTGACAAAAGTGCATTCTGAAAAGGAAATTGTTTGCGGATCAAGCTTTCTATTCGTCTTTTGAAATATGTTGGATTGTTGGATTTGTTTTGGACTATAAGTTCTAATGTTTTTTCCGAAACAAATTCTATCAATTCTGAAAAATCCAAATGATATTTTTCAGAATACATTTTTGCCACGGCAAAAGCATCACATAGACATATTGCGGTCGTCCTATCCAAATCAGTTGATTGGGTCATTTTCCCCGTATTAAATGCACTTTCTGGATTCTCCATTTCGTTGATAATGTCATTCATATAACGGCGCAGGGATGGATTTTCTTTTCGAATCGTTTTGAGCAATGCAAGCCGTCGCTCATTCATAAGCCGTTCACTTTTCATTTTATACGCATCCTTATCACCAAAGAGTTTTCTTTGAGTATAGCACACTCCTGAATAGATTACCATACAGCCAGAGCTGACAGCGTACCGGACGGCAGCAGCCTATTTCAAGGCAAACGACATCACCAAGCTGCCCAGCCCGAAAAAGCTGGAGGGCGAGTATGCGCAGCTGGCATCCGAAAAGGCAAAGTTCTATGAGCAGTACAAGAAAGCCAAGGAAGAACTGCTCAAACTGAAAACCGCAAAGCAGAATGTTGCGTCCTTTTTCCGGGAGGAAGAACCAGCGCAGCAGGAGAGATAAAGGAGTGTGCGTATGATCAACTTGAAAATCGACCCGGAGTTCCAGTCCCAGATTCCCCCTCTGACCGATGATGAATTTAAGCAGCTTGAAGAAAATATCCTCAAAGAGGGCAAGCTGCTCTCTCCTTTGATCGTTTGGAACAACACCCTTGTTGATGGTCGCAACCGTTATGCGATTCTTCAGAAGCATCCCGAAATCTCTTTCTCCACCATGCCGCTCCCGTTTGAAAGCAGAGAAGAAGTCCTCGCATGGATTTGCAAGAATCAGCTGGGACGGCGTAACCTTACACCGGAGCAGAAGAAGTTCCTCATTGGAAAGCAGTACAGTGTGGAACATCGGAAGCCCGGTGGAAACGGCAACAACCAGCACACGGCTGCTGCCAAGAAAACCGCCCCGGAGGAATTGTGTCAAATTGACACAATTCCTCCCACCTCTGCGGAAGCGAGCATCCGCAAGCAGATTGCAGAGCGGAACAATGTCAGCGAATCCTACGTTGCCCGTTCTGAAAAGTTCATGCGGGGCGTGGAGATCATGGAGCAGATGATGCCCGGTACAAAAGAAAAGATCCTGTCCGGGCAATTCAAAGTCCGTGATGCCGATATGCACCGCCTCGCCAGAGCTGATTTTCCGAACCGCAAGCAGATCGTGCACGAGATTCTGCACCCGGAAGACCGTCCCGCTCCGCAGTCGAGCTACTCACACTACTCTGGAATCAACTACTTCCGCGCCCTTGCGCCTGATATGAAATTGGAACTTTGATTTTCTTGCCCGACTTTGCCACGGTGGGACGATCAAAGGAGCGTGCGTTTGAACAAAAAGAAAAAGTCCACAAACACTTCCCCTTATCCCGATGAAGTCATCGACCGTCTGGCACGAGCATTCTACCCGGCCATCCTTGCCTGCTGGAACAGTGAGGAAGGCCAGAGAGAATTTGCCGCATGGCAGGAGGAACAGGCTCATCACACTACCAGTAAAGAGAAACAGAGCGTTCCCGACGGGGAACGCCCTGTTGTACATATCGTTATCGTCTGTGGTCTTTGGCAGGGTGCGTCCTATTCAGGGGTGCACCCTGTTTTTGTTTTGAGAAAAAACTTGAGAAATAAATCTTAGGCCTTTGTCAGAATCAGGCACTCATACGGACGCAGGGCATCGTTTCTGTCAGGACAGTTTCCAAGCAGCTTATCTGCATCTGCCCAGCCCTCTGGCAGGGTGTAAGGTGCGTCATGCTCAGTCAGGTTGCACAGCACCAGCAGTTCTTCCCCATCTTCGGCACCATAGCGGCGGTAAGCCAACAAATCGGCATTGTCCGGGTAAAGAAACTCGATCTTGCCCTCGCTGATGACCTTGTGGGTCTTGCGCAGATGCACCAGCATCTTGTAAAAGCTGTGCACAGAATCTGGGTCATCCACCTCAGCAGCGGCGTTGATGGCCTTGTAGTTGTCGGCAATGCCAATCCACGGCGTACCGGTGGTAAACCCGGCATTTTCGCTGCTATTCCACTGCATCGGGGTGCGGGAATCATCCCGGCTGCGCTGTGCAATGATGTCCAGCGTTTCTTCCTCGGACTTGTCCTGCTGGCGCAGAATCTTATAGTAGTTGCGGCTTTCCACATCACGGTACTGGTCAATGGATGTGAAGTGCGGGTTCGTCATGCCCAGTTCCTCGCCCTGATAAATGTAGGGGGTACCGCGCATGAAATGGATCGCTGCCGCCAGCATTTCGGCACTCTGCTTCCAGTATTTTCCGTCATTGCCAAAGCGGCTCACCGCACGGGGCTGATCGTGGTTGCACCAGAACAGCGCATTCCAGCCGCCGTGGGCCTGCATCCCCTCCTGCCAGGTCTGGAACAGTTTCTTCATGGCGAGGTAATCAGGCTCCATCAATTCCCACTTTTGCCCGTCCTTGTAGTCGACCTTCAGGTGGTGGAAATTGAAGCACATCGTCAGCTCGTGGTTGCCCTCAGCGGTGTAGCCGATGCAGTTTTCCAGCGTGGTGGAGGACATCTCCCCCACCGTGATCATGCCGTCGATGCCGCCCGCGGCGACCAGCTCCTTCAGGTACTTGTGGACGTTGCGGCCATCGGTGTAGAAGCGGCGGCCGTCGCCCTCGTAGTCGTCCTCATAAAATTCCGGCTTGGAGATGACATTGATGACGTCAAAGCGAAAGCCCTTGATGCCTTTCGCCTTCCAGAAGCGCAGGATGTCGGCCATTTCCTCCCGCACGGCGGGGTTCTCCCAGTTCAGGTCGGCTTGCATAACATCGTACAGGTGCAGATACCACTTGCCGAGCCATGGTACATATTCCCACGCAGGGCCGCCGAATTTCGACACCCAGTTCGTCGGGTAACGGTCAGGTGTGCCGTCCTTGAAGATGTAGTAGTCCTGATATTTCTGATCTCCGGCCAGTGCTTTTTTGAACCATTCGTGTTCGGTGGAGGTATGGTTGAACACCATGTCCAGCATCAGGCCGATGCCGCGCCTGTCCGCCTCGCGGATAAGCTCCTCCAGATCCTCCATCGTGCCGTAGCGCGGGTCGACGGCACGGTAGTCGGCCACATCATAGCCGTTGTCGCGCTGGGGCGAGGGGAAGAACGGCGTCAGCCAGAGATAGTCAACGCCCAGGTCGGCGAGGTAGTCCAGTTTCGCGGTGACGCCCTTCAAATCGCCGAAGCCGTCACCGTTCGAATCCATGAAGGATTTCGGGTAAATTTGGTAGACAACTTTATCTTTAAAATCATTCATGGTACACACCTCACAAAATCAGGCAACGCCTTTTTTCTTGCCGACGATGACGGTCAGCACAAAGGGGACGACGATGGCAATGACCATGCACAGCGCAAAGCTGAGCATATAGGCGGGCTGGATTGACAAAATACCAGGGATGCCGCCGACACCGATGGCGTTGGCCGTGGTGGAAGTTGCCACACAGACGACCGCTGCGATGGCAGATCCAATCATGCCGCAGATAAACGGGAAGTGGAATTTCAGGTTGACACCGAACATGGCAGGCTCCGTAACGCCCAGATAGCAGGAGATGCAGGAGGGAACGTTGACTTCCTGTGCGGCAGCATTCTTGCGCTGCAGGTAGATCATGCCCAGCACGGCGGAGCCCTGTGCAATGTTGGAAAGGGCGATCATGGGCCACAGCATGGTACCGCCGAAGTCGGCGATCAGCTGCATATCGATGGCGTTGGACATGTGATGCAGGCCGGTGATGACCAGCGGGGCATAAACAAAACCGAAGATTGCGCCAAAGACCACGCGGAAGGAGCCGGAAATGCCGGCGTAGACGATGTCAGAAATGAAGGTGCCGATCTTCCAGCCGATGGGGCCAAGGACAGTGTGGGCGATGATGACGGACAGCACCAGCGAGCAGAAGGGCACAACGATCATCGAGATGACCGGCGGGCAGATCTTGCGGAAGAATTTTTCTAGATAGACCAGCGTGAACGCGGCCAGCATGGCGGGAATGACCTGCGCCTGATAGCCGATCATGTTGATGGTGAAGAAGCCAAAATCCCATTTGGGGATATCTGCCGCCGCAGTAGAAGCCACGGCGTAAGCGTTGAGCAGCTGGCCGGAGACGAGCGTCAGGCCGAGGACGATGCCCAGGCTTTGGGTCGTGCCCATTTTCTTTGTGACAGACCAGCAGATGCAGACCGGCAGCATATGGAAGATGGCTTCGCCAATCAGCCACAGGAAGCTGTCAACGCCGGACCAGAACTGGCTGATGTTGCACAGCGTCTGGGTGCCGTTATTAAAAAAGTAGATGCTGTCAATGCAGTTGCGGAAGCCGAGAATCAAACCGCCGGTGATGATGGCGGGAATCAATGGGGCAAAAATCTCCGCAAGCACGCTCATGACCTTCTGCAATGCGTTCTGGTTCTGCTTGGCTGCGCTCTTGACGGCATCCTTGGAAACACCGTCAATGCCGGATACCGCAATGAAGTCGTTGTAGAAGTCGCTGACCGTGTTGCCGATGATGACCTGGAACTGGCCCGCCTGGGTGAAAGTGCCCTTGGCGGATTTCAGTGCCTCGATCTTGGCAACGTCCGCCTTGGCGGGATCGTTCAGCACAAAACGCATCCGGGATACACAGTGCGAAACTGCCGCGATGTTCTCTTTGCCGCCAACGTACTCAAGCAGCAACTTTGCGTCCTCTTGGTATTTACCCATAATGTTTACCTCCTTTTGCCCGGTAGAGCGGGCATCTTCGAACTTGTTCATACAAGTTTTGCTTGTGGCTTCAGTATAGTTCACTTGTTCAGACAAGTCAAGCAGATTTACAAAAAATCATGTTCTGTTTGAAAATTTTCAGCATCTCAGACAAGAGAATGCCTTGAAATTCAGGCGCAATCACGGTATACTGAAACAAATGTTTGAACAAGTTGAGGGAAACAGCCATGCCAAAAGCAAAATATGAAGGAATTTACCGCAGTATCAAAAAACGGATCGAAGCGCAGGACTATCCTTACCAGTCCCTGCTTCCCAGTGAAAATACGCTGATTGCAGAATACGACTGCTCCCGCAACACGGTGCGCCGTGCAATTGCGGAACTGATCGCCGACGGCTATGTGCAGTCCATGCAGGGACGGGGCGTTCGGGTCATCTACCAGCCGGTGGGAAAGACGACCTTTACCATCGGCGGGATCGAGACCTTTCAGGAGACCGCCCACCGCAATCATCTGCAAGCCGTTACCCGTGTCATTCGGTTTGAGACCATCATCGCGACCGAACAGTTTGCTGCGGAAAGCGGATTTTCTGAGGGCGATGAATTGTGGGCGGTACAGCGTGTGCGTTATCTGGACGGAAAAGCACTGATTCTGGACATCAACTACTTTTTAAAGGAATTTGTACCCGGACTGACAGAGGAAATCGCATCCCATTCCATCTATGATTTTATTGAAAACGTGCTTGGAATGCAGATCATCACCAGCAAACGGCGCATCACGGTGGAACACGCAACTGCCCGTGACGAAAAGCTGCTGGATATGGACGGCTACGATTGCGTGGCGGTGGTGGTAAACCAGACCTTCAACTCGGACGGGATGCTGTTTGAGTACACCCAGTCCCGGCATCAGCCGGACTATTTTTGCTTTCAGGACATCGCCACCCGAAAGAAAAGCTGACAGAGAAGGTTCCTGAATTCTCCGCAAAAGAGAAAGAGTGACAGCGTTTCGTTTTGAAATGCTGTCACTCTTTTTTTAAAACTTCAACCTCTCCTGCAAAAAGCGGCACAGCAACTCCGCACAGGCATTATGCTGCTTTTTAGGGCGGAGAAATCCGGCACAAATAGGCGGCAGACCGTCTAACACCACATCCCGGACATTGGACATCTGGTTGCTGGAAGATTTCTCGAAACGGTTCAGAGAAACACAATTCTGCTCCTGTGTGCGGTAAAGTACTTGATAAAATTGCTCGACCAGCTCCAGCTGTGGGTGTGCGCCGCTTTCCTGCAGCGCCTGCCACAGCGGCGCAAGGGCATCCGGGGCAAAGCCGGGAACCAGCAGGGTCTGCCCGTCCAGCTCTGCCGGTGTAATATGCGTCCGCTCCCAGAAAGGGCTGCTGCGGGAGACCATGACGGCAGTGGTATGCTGAGAAAGAGCCGTGCGTGCAAGCCCTGCGGCACAGCCGCCCAAGTCCATCACCAGCCCGGCATCCAGTACGCCGTTTTGCAGCTGCATCGGGACTTCGTCGTTGGACAGAGAAGCAAGCTCCAAGGGAATGCCGGGGTACTGCTTCCGGAACGCCTCCAGCACCTCGCCCAAATTGGGCAGATAGTTCGGCACCAGTGCCACACTGATGCCCAGTCGCAGCGGTGCGGACTGGATGTCCTGATACGCTTGCTGGCACAGGGTGTCAAACTGCTGCACCACCGGCGCAGCCTGCGCCCGGAACCGCTCACCCTTTTCGGTCAGGGCCAGATGATTGCGGTTGTTGACAAACAGCTTGCCGCAAAGTTCTTCTTCCAATGCGGTAATGCTCAGCCGCAAAGCCTGCCGGGACAGGTACATCCGCCCAGCGGTGTGGGTGTAATTCAAATCTTCGCACAACGCCAGAAAATAGCGCAGCTGCTGGATGGTCATGGTGTACTCCTTTTTGCAAAACGCAAGTTTTACTTGATACTTATAGGGATATTATATCTTCTTTTTCTTTGCTTGTAAATGTGATACTTTTAACAAGAACGGCAATGAAATTTTGTCGATACGAAGGATATAGCAAGAAAAGGAAGGAATTATTATGGAAAAGATCTCCCGTAAAGGATTTCTGAAGATCGCAGCCGCCGCAGCCATGAGCAGTGTCACCGCTGCCGGTCTGGCTGCCTGCAATGCAGCCAACGGCTCCTCCAGTGCTTCCAGTGCAGCTGGCATCTACACCCCCGGCACCTACACCGCCACGGCCAAGGGCATGAGCGAGATCACCGCTACCGTCACCTTTGATGCCAACACCATCACCAAGGTGGAGCTGGACCTGTCCGGCGAAACTGAGAGCATCGGCGGCGCTGCCAAGGACAAGCTCATTGAGCAGATCATGAACGCCCAGACCAGCCAGATCGACGGTGTGACCGGCGCTACCATCACCAGCAAGGCCGTGCAAAACGCCGTGGCAGACTGCATCCAGCAGGCCAGCGGCGGTGCCATCAACCCTGCACAGCAGCCCACCGAGGAGGCTGCCTCCACCGCCGACTGGCTGGGCGAGGAGCCGGAGATCGCCGAGAGCGATATCAAGCAGACTGTGGACTGCGAGGTTCTGGTGGTGGGTGCCGGTTCTTCCGGTACCTTTGCGGCTGCTGCTGCCGCCGAGGCTGGTGCCAAGACCATCCTCATCGAGAAGTTTGGTCACGATATGGCCAGCGGCATCCGGGATACGCTGGCAGCCTGCGGCTCCAAGCAGCAGCAGGAGGACGGCGATGACGTGAGCAAGAAGGACGCCGTGCGCTACCTGTGCAACTGGAGTCAGGGCTACACCCGCCGCAGTCTGGCACAGGTCTGGGCCGATAAGAGCGGCGAGACCATGGACTGGTTCACGGATGTTCTGGCCGAAAGCGGCATCGACTTCCGCCACGAGATCGACGAAAAGCACAAGGGCGACAATTACGAGGTTCTGGATGTGGGCCACAGCACCCAGTACGGCGAAGAATACAGCGAGCAGCTGACCATGGATGCCGTACTCAAGCACGCTGAGGCCGATGGTCTGGAGGTGCAGTACGAGATCACCATGGTCAAGCTGGAAAAGGACGGCGACCGCGTCACCGGCCTCATCGCCAAGAATGCCAGCGATGAATATGTGCGCTACAACGCCTCCAAGGGTGTCATCCTTGCCTGCGGCGGCTACAGCGGAAACGACGCCATGATGAACGCCCTGCAGCCCCAGAGCGTGGAGCAGACCTGCATCAACTACTCCAAGCCCGGCGCAAAGGGCGACGGCATCAAGGCGTGCCTGTGGGCTGGTGCCATCATGGATACCACCCACACCTCCATGATCTTCGACCGCGGTGCCATCAAGCCGGACCAGACCGGCGAGTACGGCAAGGCCAGCGATGGCGCGCTGTTCTGGATGGGCAGCCAGCCGTTCCTGAAGGTGAACCTGAAGGGTGAGCGCTTCATGAACGAGTATATGCCCTACGATCTGGTGCTGCACGCTGCCGCCAGCCAGCCCTACCACACCTACTGCACCGTGTGGGACAGCAAGTATGCCGAGGACTGCGAAAAGTTTGCTACCCACGGCTGCAGCCGTCTGTACCCCCATGTCAACGGTACAAACCCGGTGTTCCCCATGGGCTATGTGCAGGCTATGAACGCCGACCTGCAGGATCAGGGCTACATTGTGGAGGCCGACACCATCGAGGAGCTGGCCGACAAGCTGGGTCTGCCGAAGGAGCCCTTTACCGCTACGGTGGACCATTACAATGAGCTGGCCGCCAAGGGCGAGGACGAGGACTTCGGCAAGGAGAGTTACCGCCTCTCCACCCTGAGCGAGGCACCTTTCTACGGCGTCCGTCAGGCCGGCGGCTACCTGATCTGCACCATGGACGGCATCCAGATCGACGACAATATGCACGCCATTGACCACGACTTCAAGGCCATCCCCGGCTTGTATGTCATCGGCGACATGAGCGGCAACTACTTCTCCGGCAGCTATCCCTGCCTGATGGCAGGTGCCGCCGCAGGCCGCAGCGCCACCTTTGGCCGCCTTGCCGGTCAGAACGCTGCCGCTGGCATCTGATCACAACGTTTTCCTTCTCTTCTAATGATATCTGCACCAGAAAAGCCGCTCCGGGTCTAGCCGGGGCGGCTTTTCTGATAGCAGTAAAAGCAGGAGACGTATTCTCAGGCGCAAAAACCGCTCACTGCCCTTCCCTTCCGTTCGGATGCTCTTCCTTCTCCAGAACAAGATCCATGAGATATTCAAAGGTAATAAGAACGCGCGCGTAGAAATAGTTGGCGGTAAGATTGCGGTCGTCCAGCATCTTATCGTCCAGCAGCACAAAGGCAGGGTCTGCGCAGTGGGCAATGGGAGAATTGTCGGCACCCACAAAGGCAATGATGCTCCGGTGCTGTGCAAAGGAGTCCTGCACCGGCTTCAGGATGGTATCGGTCTTTCCGCTTTTGCTGATGGCAATGACCAACCCGGCATCCAGCGCACCGCTTTCGTAGACCTCATAGCTGTTAGAGCCGATGGCGCAGTAGCCCAGAACCAGCAGCTTCCGCACCATAAATTCCTGCAAAGGGGCGCAGAAGCCGGTGCCGGTCACAAGGATGGGCTTTTGCCGGTTGGCGTGGAGCAGCTCCACAAAGCGGTGCATCTTTTCTTCGGGAATATCTCCGATAAAGGCGGTGATGTCCGAGGCGTGGTTTTTGTTGTCGATCTCGTTCTGAATCAGGAAACCGATGCGGTAGATCATATCGGTGTAGCCGGTATAGCCCATTTTCTTGCTCAGCCGTATCACGGCAGCAGGGGAGGTGTAGTTCTGTGCTGCAAACTCCCGCACGCTACACTGACCGCCGTTTTTTGCGGTTTCCAGCACCGCCTGCAAAAGCTGCTGCTCGTTGGCGTTCAGATGGTACTGATCCGCCAGTTTGTAAAGGTCGCGTTTCATGTTTTGCTCCGATTTATGAATCAAAGAATAGATTGCTTTCCTAAAGTATACGCTGAATCGCATATTTTGTCAATATACATTTCGATGTATCCAACATAGAAGTGAAACATGTTTCGGCTTTTGCGAACAAGTTCAAAAACAGTCCAAATCGGTAGATTTTTTTGTGCAGAGTGATATAATCAAGCCATCGAAACGGTAAGGTGCACCCCCGAAACGAAGAGAGAATTTGAAAAGAGAGATCATGGAACGTTAGGAGAACACCAATGAAACAAAAAGTTATGGATGCTATGCAGAGCTTCTCCAAAGCTCTGATGGGTCCCGTTCTGTTCCTGCCCATTGCGGGTATGCTGCAGGCGATTTCTTCGGTCATGAGCAACACGGCACTGGTGACAGAGGGCGGTGTTGTCTGGACCCTCGGCAAATTCATCAATGGCGGCGTTGGCGCAGTCATTGGCAATCTGGGAATCCTGTTCTGCGTGGGCATTGCAATGAGCCTTGCCAAAAAGCGCAAGGCAGACGCGGCATTTCTGGCACTGGTCAGCTATCTGGTCTGGCTGGCAGCAAATGCCCGCTGGCTGGATGTGGCAGGTCTGACCATCGCCGGTGATACGGCAGGCGCTTTGTACGGCACCGGTCAGACCATCTGCCTCGGCTATCACGTTACCGATATGGGCGTATTTCTGGGCATGATCCTTGGCGTGGTGGTGGCGCTGGTCCACAACCGCTTCATCGACACCGAGTTTGAAGGTGCCATGGCGATGTACGGCAACAGCAAGTTCGTCTTTGTGGTACTGCTGCCCATCGTTCTGGTCATGGCAGTGGTTGCCAGCTACGTCTGGCCTGTGGCTGCGGCGGGCATCAACGCTCTGACCGGTGTCATGGCAAGTGCAGGCGCATTCGGCGTGTTCCTGTACGGCTTCCTGAACCGTGTGCTGATCCCCACGGGTCTGCATCATCTGGTCTGGTCGCCCTTCCTCTACTCTGCACTGGGCGACAGCATGATCATCGGCGGCGAGCAGATCGTCGGTGCAAAGCCTGTGTTCCTTGCCCTGCTCAGCGACCCCAGCGTTACAATGATGCGGGATTCCGCACGTTTTCTGACCTACGGTCTGATGAAGACCTTCGGCGTGATCGGTGTGGCCATGGCCTTCATCTCCACTGCAAAGAAGGAGAAGAAGGCCGCTACCAAGGCCCAGATCATCCCCGCTACCCTCACTGCCTGTCTGGTGGGCGTGACCGAGCCTCTGGAGTTCACCTTCCTGTTTGCAGCCCCTGCGCTGTGGCTGGTCTACTCGGTTCTGGACGGTCTGTTCCAGATGATCGTTTACCTTGTGGGTATCCGGGTCTGCGCCACCAACGGCATTATCGATTTTCTGGTGCTGAACCTGCCCGCAGGCATCGGCCGTACCCGCTGGCCGCTGTATGTGCTGGTGGGTCTGGTGGAGATCGTGGTGATGTACCTCGTTTTCCGCTTCCTCATCGTGAAGATGAACCTCAAGACCCCCGGCCGTGAGGACGGCGAAGAAGTCACCGACCTTGCCGCAAACGCTGCTGCCGTCAAGCAGCAGATCCGCAGCGGCGCAGCCGAAAAGACTGCCGCCAGTGCAGACGATGCACAGACCGCAGCCCGGATCGTGGAAGGACTGGGCGGTGCAGAGAACATCCTGAACACCGACAACTGCATGACCCGCCTGCGGGTACAGGTCAAGGATGCCGCTCTGGTCAAGGACAAGGAGTGGTTCAAGCCCACCGGCTCCGCAGGTCTTGTGGTAAAGGGCAATAACATCCAGATCATTTACGGCCCCAAAGTGGGAAAGATGCGTGCCATCGTGGATAGCCACCTTGGCCGCGCAGAATAAGATATCCACTTTTATTCATCATACAAAAACATTATAACAGGAGGTTTCCATTATGAAAACGTTCAAACTGGTCATCGCCGGCGGCGGCAGCACTTACACTCCCGGCATCGTCAAGAGTCTGCTGGTGCAGAAGGATCGCTTCAAGCTGAATGAGCTGGTGCTCTACGATAACAACGCCGAGCGTCAGGAGGCTGTGGGTGTCATCGTCCGCCATGTTGTGGAGATGTTCGACCCGGAGCTGAAGCTAACCCTGACCACCGACCCGGAAGTTGCCATGACCGATGCCGACTTCATCTTTGCACAGATGCGTGTCGGCCTGTACGCAATGCGTGAGCAGGACGAGAAGATCCCGCTGAAGTACGGCGTTGTGGGTCAGGAGACCTGTGGCCCCGGCGGTCTGGCTTACGGTCTGCGTACCATCTACCCCATGGTGGAGCTGATCGATTACTGCGAAAAGTACGCAAAGCCCACCTACTGGATCGTCAACTACTCCAACCCCGCTGCCATCGTGGCAAAGGCGACCTTCCGTCTGCGCCCGAAGGCTCGTATCCTGAACATCTGCGATATGCCGGTTGCCATCGAGCGCAACATGGCAGAGATCCTGGAGTGCGATCGTCATGATCTGGAAGTGGACTACTTTGGTCTGAACCACTTCGGCTGGTTCACCAAGGTGCGTCTGAACGGCGAGGATGTGACCGAGAAGCTTAAGAGCTATGTGGCAGAGCACGGTTATATGCCCCAGAACGCCAAGAGCGATGTGCTGCACAGCGATCCGTCTTGGCTGCACACCTACGCAAACGCCAAGAACATCTGCTCTGCTTTCCACGATTATCTGCCCAACACCTATATGCAGTACTACCTGCTGGGCGACGAAGTCGTAAAGAGCAGCGACCCCAACCACACCCGTGCCAACGAGGTCATGGAAGGCCGCGAGAAGCGCATCTTTGATGCTGTGGCGGATTATCGTGCCGGCAAGGACGTGGATCTGACCAAGTTCTTCGGCGGTGTGCACGGCGAGTTCATCGTGGACGTTGCCATGAGCCTTGCCTTCGACCTGCGCAAGCGTTATCTGGTCATGGTGGAGAACAACGGTGCTGTGGAGAACCTGCCCTCCGATGCCATGGTGGAGGTTCCCGCTTACATCACCGACCGCGGCCCGGAGCCTGTGCGTGTGGGTGAGATCCCCACCTTCTACAAGGGCCTGATCGAGCAGCAGGAGGCTGTGGAAAAACTGATCGTGGATGCCGCTGTGGAGCACTCCTACGAGAAGGCACTGATGGCCTTTACCCTGTCCAAGACCGTGCCCAGCCTGCTGGTCGCCAAGAAGATTTTGGACGATATGATCGTTGCCAACAAGGCTTACTGGCCGGAGCTGCACTGATAAAGTACCTCGTCAGCGGCAGATACCGGACAACTGAGCCCATAAAACATTGAACGCCTCCCCGGCATTCCTTCCAAGAAGGATGTTGGGGAGGCTTATCGTTGTTTATGATTTTTGAGCCTTTACTCACTAATTCAGTTACACGCTTTCTTACTCAATCCCAGACTGCTCGCCACCCCGAAATGTAGGCATCAGGTTACTGAAATCCTGAAAGAAGTGGAAACGTACATCTGGAGAATTTCCGTTCGTTCCGGGGATATCCACACGGTGCAGCATTATCTTCGTACAGAAAGGGGGGCACCTAAGACGGTCAATGCGGAAATGCGAGCTACACCCGATTTTCCATATCGAGTGATATAGATTTGGTTTTTGGGGGAGGATTGCAAAAAATTGAAGTTGTTGTTCGCATCACGAAGGATCACTGCCCACCGCAAGAGCAGACGATTTTTGAATGGTTCGATTTGATGCGAAATCCCACAGATGCTCTGAGAAGCCCCGGCCTGGAGATCAACTTGGAACACCACCGTGTTTTCAAACATGGAACAGAGGTGTACATGAGCCGTTATGAATACGGTGTTTTGAGTTTGATGGCACAGCATCCGGGCAAACTGTTTACAAAGGAGCAGATCTTTGAAGCAGTCTGGCATAAGGACAGCGAAAGCTATTTGAGAGCCGTCACCAGCACGATCGGTCGAATCCGTCAGAAAATAGAGGATGACAAAGATCACCCCCGTTATATTAAAACGGTTTCCAACATTGGATATCAATTTGTCCCATCATCGGAATCGGTGCGATTGAATCGCAATCTGTAATAAAAGCCATACCGTGAGATCCTAGTAGGATTCTTCGGTATGGCTTTTATCGTTTTCTGTGCTGTACAAAATCGGCATCCTTGCATAGATGACCAAGAATATTCTAAAATAGAGATAACTTAATTCAGGAGGTCGAACCATGCGAACATTTGAAGAAGTATTGACTCACTTCCATAGCTTTTTAGAGTCTGCGACCTATTTGGATGTTGTTCCATGCCGCTGGGGGTATGTAAGGCTTTTCAATGAGGGCGACCCTATCAATTTCAATGCAATTCTTTGCCGCACACCACAAGAACTATATACGGCATTGGCAAATGATTTGGAAACAGAGATTCAGGTCAGCTTGGGAATCGACTGAATTGGTATAAAATTGGTTTGCTTTTGGGTTCGTTTTGGTATAGTGACTTTGAAAAATATGCTATACTGTACCACAAGCAAAACATTTTCAGGGATTTTCAATTTTACTGTAAAACTCTGTCAGATGCTTTGCCAGTGTGCGGGTCGAGTCCATTAAGGTTTCTCGCACTGCTTCTGGACAAGAAAGATAGATTCGATTGAACTCTTTTAATTCTATTTCCGTCTTGTCCATCCCCGGAGTAATCAGCGCATCAAGCGGAATCGGCAAAACACGAGCAATCGCCAAAAGAATTTCGTAAGATGGATTCATGCTGCCTTTTTCAATGTTGGCGATATGCTTTGTTGAAACATGGCAGCGTTCAGCAAGCTGTTCTTGTGTTAAACCTGCCAGCTTGCGCTCCGTGCGAACCTTTTCTCTAAGTACTTTCAAGTCAGAATTCGGCATCATCGTTCACCTCAATAGTATTGTATCGTTCTGGTGAATGACGCGGTATAACCTTGTATTTCCTGTGAGTAGGAAGTATAGTGCCGATTTTTGCGTTTCCCGGTCGAGTTATAAAAAAACGGTAACTCGTCCGGGCGATTTCACGCGCTATTCAATCACAGTTGCCGTTTGTGGAGGTAACTGTGATTTTTTATTGGGGTAACGCATCAAAAAAAGCCTGTCTGCTGCCGTAGACCAGAATGTCAACAAACCGGCACAATCGTTCCGTTTCACCGCCTATAATCATGCCGATGTGCAATGCTGCGCCAGCTTCCCGCCATGGGAGGCTGGCGTTTTTGCGCTTTTGGAGCCAAAGTGCCGCAGTCCACCGTTTCTCCTATGATACAGCAGCAAACTTTATATTTGGGAGGGAAAGTCATGCTCGATCATAAGAAGAAAGCAATTACGGAACACTGGCAGTTTTGCCCCAAGTGCAACTTAAAACTTTATCGAATGACCGCCGACTGCACTGGATTCATCCACATAAAATGCTGGCGTTGCCGGGAAATGTTATGGCTCAACCTTTCCATTCGAGCCAAGTAAGCATTGGTTTCATAAAAATCGGGTGCAACGCACTCTGAATATGGACTGTTAGCACCGAGCAACGGGCCATTGCCACATGGCAATGTATGAAACGTAGCACCAAATGGCCGGGCAGCAGCTTGACTGAAAGATCTCCAATCTTTCGGTCGGCTGTTGTCCGGCTATTTTTATAGCTTCAGGAAGCCTGCTCCCGAAAAGGAGCAGGTTTTATGTTTGCCCTCTTTTCATGGCTGCCCCAGATGGCGAAATATCCGTAGTGTCTCCAAATTTTCGGCATTTCACGTTTTATCGAAAATTTGGAGGTTACATATGGACTCTCGCATTCTTCACTACGAGTTTGTCACTGGTGAAAGTGTCAATATTACTGTTTCTGCCGAAATTGCAGAGGTTATCTACGATTCCCGCCGCATGGAACACGCCAGCAACGAGCGTTCACGCTATCATGCGGCTTTTTCTTTGGATTCCGAGGATTACGAGGGAACAAATCTGGTTTCCGAGAAAACCCCGGATGATTTGATGGAGGAACTGGAAAATCGGGAACATCTGCTTGACTGCCTTGCACATTTAAGCGAAAACCAGCGTCAGCGAATTTTGATGCTGGCTCAAGGTATGAGCATCACAGAGATTGCCCGTGTTCAACACGCTGATCGCACCACTGTAAGAGAATCCATTCAGGCTGCTCGAAAAAAATTCAAAAAATATTTTTGAAAATACCCCCCCGTTTTACCCCTTGTTTTCTGTTAACAGTGAAAGGTCTGCCACACAGACCTCTCACGGACCTTGAAAATTGAATAGTTCCTTCATCTGGTACTCCGATAATGATACTTCCGTAATTCGCGGCCCGGTCACAAAGCAGACGGGGTGG